>JBEBSD010000026.1:0-74757 GCA_040394475.1 Telluribacter humicola
CCGGAACGTTCTCCCTCGTCTACAAGACGACGGGAGGGTGAAAGCAGGTCTCCTGACCTGCGTAACGACAGGATTTGTCGCGGGCCACCGACCCGCTATCGGACGCTGCGTTTTTGCCATTGCTGTATACCGTCGAAAATTAACTGAAAATACATTTCAGGCAACATCCCCACAAGACCACCAGGTCTATTTTTCCCTTTAAAAACGTAAGAGCGTTACTTACCTGTTTTTTGACGGTCTTGTCCGAAATCTGCAGCACTTCAGCGATTTCTTTATACGACAGGTTGTCGCGCCGGCTCAACTCGAATACTTCCCGCATCCTGGGCGGAAGTTTCGATACTTCTTTTTCAATGAGCTGTGCCAGTTCCTTTTCCCTGACCAGCTCATCCGTCATACAAACTCCTGCTTCCAGAAAATCGGCCAGCGAAGACAGGTAGCGTTCCTCTACCTTCCGGTGCGCAATACGGTCCAGCACGCGGTTGCGGACAGCTTTATACAGGTACGACGACAGGTTATCGGTATGCGGCAAGTCAAAGCGCCTGTTCCATAAATTCGCAAACAGTTCCTGCAAAATATCCTTTACCTCCTCTTCATCTCTCAGCATCCGGTAAGCATGGCGATACAATACTTCCTTGTACCGGTCATAGATGACCGAAAAAGCCTTTCGGTCATCGTTTACCAGACGCCAAAGCAGTTCCTGATCGGTATGTACCCCTGTAAACATCATGTAAGTCTAAGTACATTTTTTTACAAAATACTCATATTCCGTAAAAAATGCATGCAGGTCCGATCAGGCCCCCCCGGGCAGGTCACGCTCCTTCCGGGGGGGACTCTTCATTTTTTTACCTCAAAATCCTGAGGCTTCTTCCCTTTCTGATGTTTTCCGAACCCGAACATAGTGGGTTTATAGACACCGGGCATGGTGACATCCAACTGCGGGGTGATCTCCTTTTCCATCCCCAGAGCCCAATAGCTTGCATTTACCACAAGCCTGCGCATGTCCTCACGTCCAAACTCCAGCGCCGTTCCCAGGGTGCTTGCAAAAATGCGGTTGCTCTTCCCGTTTTCGTTCCGGTACTCACGGACCCAGGCCAGGGGCATAATTGATTTCTTATACGTCAGTTCCGATTCGGGAACCATTCCCAACGTTACCTGCCCCCACAACAGCACCTGGGCATCAGCCGGTAGCGACTTGATGGTATACACATCTGTTTCCCCCCAGATATCGTCTATTCCGTTCAAAACCGGATGGTCTCCCAGCAATCCGTTTACCAGGGCCCGCGAGCCCTCCTTTCCGTGATGTCCGTGGTGCGCGACCCAGGTTTCTCCCAGCACCGTTTTGCCGAATCCCCCTTTCCAGTTCCCTGAAGGATTGTTCCAGCTATAGCGCGCATACGGGCTCTTCTTATTCCGGCTGTAACTAAACGCATGCGTAGAAGTTCGCAATGCAACAATAGGTTTTCCAGCGTTCAGGTAATTGTCAAAATAACGCATCGCCTGGTCCGGGAACTCACGGAACCGCAACATCATTACCACCAGATCCGCATTTTCCAGGACTTCAAGGCCTGTGGTATGCGTTTGGTTCTCCGGGTTGACAATCCCTGTTTCCGGATCCGTCGCAAAGAGTACAGTCGTTTTAAATCCATGCTTTTCAGCCAGTAATTTCGCCAGCAGGGGTAAGGCCTCTTCCGAACGGTATTCCTCATCCCCGCTCAGGAAAACAATACTTTTTCCTTTGCCGGGACCGGAACCCCCTTCGTACAGCAATCGATCGGACTGGGCCATCACATGGCCGCCAATCAAAATCCCGAGAATAGTAAGTAATTTAATCATTTGAAAAAAGGTTTTAGGCGTTAGGTGTTAGGTTTTAGGGGTTGGTGGTGAAAATGGCTTTCTGTAAACGGTTCAGAGGTCAAATTTAGCAGAAGCCCATCAGTTTTCTAACGCTGCCGGGAAAATATTCCACTTGCCTTCGCCGGGAGAACTCAATTACCCCCGTATTTGTTACCTTGTCAGGCACAGCCGGATCACGCGTTCCGGCTGTGCTTGCCACGAGCTGCGGGACTTCAGGCGATCGCTCGCAACGAATTTCCGTAAACACCAAAAAACGAAAACACGAAAAAGCAAATAATATCCCGATGAAACGTCCTTTGTTCATATACACCGAGCTGAGTCCCAATCCCAATTCGATGAAATTCGTATTGAATTTCGAGTTGGTCCCGGAAGGGCTCTCCTTTGATTATCCTTCGCAGGAAGCCGTTTTTGAGACAGGGAAAGCCTCTCCGCTGGCGGCGGACCTGTACCAGTTTCCTTTTATCCGGAGAGTGTTTATCACCAGCAACTTCGTGACGGTTACCAAGGACGATGAGACGCTCTGGGAGGAAGTGCTGTCCGATGTCAAGGCTTTCCTCAAAATTTATTTCGAAGAAGACCTGCCGGTTTTCGCGGCGGACACGGTTAGCAAAAATTCCGTTGTCGTGTCGGCCAATGACTCGGAAACCGTGCAAAAAATCAAGGCAGTGCTAGAGCAGTACGTACGCCCGGCAGTTGAATCGGACGGAGGTGCAATCAATTTCCATTCCTTTAATGAAGCGGACGGACAAGTAAAAGTATTGTTGCAAGGCTCCTGCAGCGGGTGCCCCTCGGCTACCCTTACCCTGAAAGCCGGTATTGAAAACCTGCTGACCCGTATGGTGCCGGAAGTAAAGCAAGTTGTAGCTGAAGGAGTATAACCCTCCCTCCGAAATCTCTTTAGGATGCCACCCATTGTAATTGTTCTCCTTATTGCCTTTATGTTCCTGATCGACTGGTATATCTGGTCAGGAATTAAACCGCTTATTCCCGAAAAGAAAATTTTCTTACGGCGGATCATCGGCGGTTTGTTCTGGGGGTTTACACTGCTTTCTCTGGTAATCTTGCTGATAGCACAATTGTTACCGGAAGGCGATCTTGCCAATAGAACGCGCACGCTCATCTTCCTGGCAATTGGCCTGCCGCTGTTATCCAAGCTGCTGACGGCCCTGTTACTGCTGATCGACGACTTGCGCCGGGGCGCCCAATGGGGCTGGCACTTGCTCACCCCGCAAAAAAAGCCTGCCCCGTCCGGGGTTTCGGGTAAAACAATTCCGCGATCTGAATTTTTATCCAAAACAGCCATGCTGGCAGGAGGCGGGCTCGGCGGGACCTTTATTTACGGTATCCTTTCCGGCGCTCACGATTACCGCATCCGGCGGATACAAATTCCGTTAGCCAACCTCCCTGCATCCTTCCACGGAATCCGGATTGCCCAGTTATCGGACATTCATTCGGGCAGTTTTTTTAACAAGACCGCCGTGAAAGGCGGCATCCAGCTGCTGCTCGATGAAAAGCCCGATCTGGCAGTTTTTACCGGTGACCTGGTCAACGACCAGACCAAAGAAGTGAAGGAGTACTTCGATATTTTCGAAAAGGTAAAAGCCCCCCTTGGCGTGTATTCCGTACTGGGCAACCACGACTACGGCGAATATTACCGATGGCCTTCCCGGCAGGCGAAGGAGCAAAACCTGCGCGACATGCACGAGGCACATCGGCGCCTGGGTTGGGATCTGCTGAATGACAACCATCGAAAAATTGAAGTAGGTGGAGAAGCGATCGAACTATTGGGTGTCCAGAACTGGGGCGGTGGCCGTTTCCCCAAATACGGGAACCTTGACAAAGCCCGTCATCAAACCGACGACTCCCCCGTTAAAATTCTGCTCTCCCACGACCCCAGCCACTGGGATCTCCAGGTCTTACAGGAGTTCCCGGACATTGATATAATGCTGGCCGGGCACACGCACGGGATGCAATTCGGGGTAGAAATTCCTGGCTTCCGCTGGAGCCCGGCACAATATAACTATAAACACTGGGCCGGACTCTACCGTGAACGCAACCAGTTCCTGTATGTCAACCGCGGTTTTGGATTTTTAGGATATCCCGGCAGAGTAGGCATATTGCCAGAAATTACCATTATCGAACTGGTAAAGGCCTGATCCCCCGATTTACGAAGTACGATTTACTATCCTGAGGGCCGGGAGCTTATGGCCGATCGCCGATAGCTGACTTCCGAAAACCGACGGCCGATAGCTGATAGTCGATGGCCGATAGCTGATAGCCCTGAAAACATAAACCCGCCGAAAGGGAATAAAAGTCTCAAAAAAACGTTTTACTTTTGAACGATCTTATATAAGAATCAAGAACAATGAGGAATTCAGTGCTCTCTTTTGCATTTTTAATCATGCTGACAGCAGTTGCTCCGCCTGCCGTGTATGCGGCCACCGCTCAACCTGCGCAAGAGGCACACTGGACAGGCAACCGAAAAAAAAGCAACGCTTATAAGAAACCAAAAAAGAAGAAGTTTTTAGGGATATTCAAGCGCAAGAGTTCCTGTGACTGCCCTAAACACTAATCGTCCGCATTTTCATTGCCCCTCTAAGTATATTTGAGTTATAGCCATCCGCCCTCAAAACCACCACCTGAAAAGTGGTGGTTTTTTTTGTATTTTTGCGGCTTGAAAAGAATCCTAACCGGTTGAAACGGTGGCATAAACAACAGACAACAAATGAAAATCAACCTGCACGCAAGGGAAAAGTTCGAGGAGAGGCATCATGGGAAGCCCCCTGAAGAGATTCAATCCATGCTGGAAACGATCGGAGCGGGTTCCGTTGAGGAATTAATCGGGCAAACGATCCCTCAGGGAATCCGCATGGCTTCCGGCCTGCAACTCCCGCCGGCCGTATCCGAACAGGAATTCCTGACCGAATTCCGGCGCATCGCCAAACTGAATGCCCCGCTGAAATCCTATATCGGAACCGGCTATTACGATACGCTGACACCCCCTGTTATCCTGCGCAATATCCTGGAAAACCCGGCTTGGTACACGGCCTATACCCCCTATCAGGCGGAAATCGCACAGGGACGCCTGGAAATGCTGCTCAATTTCCAAACAGTCGTTAGCGAGCTTACGGGAATGGAGATTGCCAACGCATCGTTGCTGGACGAGGCCACCGCGGCCGCCGAAGCCATGACGATGCTGTACGGTCTTCGCCCGGCGCCCAAAAAAAGCGCGGAACGGTTTTTCGTTTCCCGTCTCGTACATCCCCAAACCATTGATGTCCTGCGCACCCGTGCCAACCCGTTGGGAATTGACGTAGTTGCGGGCGACCATTTAACGTTTGATTTTACCGACGGGGACTGCTACGGCGTATTACTGCAATACCCCGGCTCCGACGGATCTTTGTATGATTATACCGACTTTATCACAAGAGCACATCAGGCTGGTATACAGGTCGTAACAGCCACCGACTTGCTGGCGCTCAGCCTCTTGAAATCTCCAGGAGAGATGGGCGCCGATATCGCCGTCGGCTCCTCTCAGCGTTTTGGCGTTTCCATGGGATTCGGAGGCCCCCATGCCGGGTTTATAGCGACCAAAGAGTCCTTTAAAAGATACCTGCCGGGACGGATTATCGGTGTTTCGATCGACGCCGAAGGGAACCGCGCCCTGCGCATGGCCCTTCAGACCCGGGAACAGCACATCCGACGGGAAAAGGCCACCTCCAATATCTGTACGGCTCAGGTATTGCTGGCCGTAATGGCAGGAGCCTATGCGGTGTACCACGGGCCGGAAGGGCTGCGGCAAATTGCCGCCCGGGTGCACGGATTGACCCGGGTATTTGCCGAAACACTGAAACAATTCGGCTACCGTGTCCTGACCGACGCCTACTTCGACACTGTCACCGTTCAGACTCCCTTCGCCAAAAGGATCAGAGAGGAATCGGCAAAATGGGGAATCAACCTGCGTCATTACCCGTTCCCCGATACCCGTATCAGTGTCTCTTTCGACGAAGCCAAAACGTTTCAGGACGTCATTAACCTCCTGAATTTATTTGCTGATGCCGCTGCTTTTCAGGGGGAACTCGTTATAGATGAGGTCATCGAAAGCGATCTTCCGGAAACGCTCGTGCGCAGCACGGATTACCTGACGCACCCGGTTTTTAATCGTTATCACACCGAGCACGAAATGCTCCGTTACCTCAAATCACTGGAGAACAAGGACCTTTCGCTGGTACACTCCATGATTTCGTTGGGAAGCTGTACGATGAAGCTGAATGCCACCGCAGAAATGATCCCGGTCACCTGGCCGGAGCTGGCAAACATTCATCCGTTTGCCCCCAGGGAACAAACCAAAGGCTACCGGCTGATTACCGATCAACTGAGCGACTGGCTGGCTGAAATTACAGGGTTTGCCAAAGTTTCCCTCCAGCCGAATTCAGGCGCTCAGGGAGAATATGCCGGCCTGATGGCCATCCGGGCCTGGCACCAGAGCAGAGGAGAGGGCCATCGCAATATTGCCCTGATACCCTCCTCCGCACACGGTACCAACCCGGCATCGGCGGTAATGGCCGGCATGAAAGTAATCGTAACGAAATGCGACGAAAACGGGAATATCGATATGGCCGATCTGAAAGCCAAAGCCGAACAGTACAGCAGTACCCTCGCCGCACTCATGGTTACATACCCCTCCACACACGGCGTTTTTGAAGAAACCATCCGGGAAATCTGCGAGACGATCCATCAGCATGGCGGACAAGTTTACATGGACGGCGCCAATATGAATGCACAGGTAGGCCTGACCAGTCCGGGACTGATCGGAGCGGATGTCTGCCATCTCAACCTGCACAAGACGTTCTGCATCCCGCATGGCGGCGGCGGGCCCGGCGTCGGGCCGATCGGTGTTGCCGGACACCTGGTACCTTTTCTTCCCGGTCATGTTTTTCTTGACGACACCGCGGAGCGGAAACAAGCATTCGGCGCGGTATCGGCAGCCCCTTACGGAAGCGCCGGTATCCTGCCGATTTCCTATGCCTATATTGTCATGATGGGCGCAGAAGGCCTTAAAAATGCCACGCAAATGGCGATCCTGAACGCCAACTATCTCAAGGAACGGCTGCTTCCGCATTATCCGATTTTATATACCGGGATCAACGGGCGCTGTGCCCATGAAATGATCCTCGACTGCAGGCCCTACAAAGCCGCGGGCATTGAGGCAGAAGACCTGGCCAAACGCCTGATGGACTATGGCTTCCATTCTCCTACGCTGTCGTTCCCCGTACCGGGAACCCTGATGATCGAACCCACCGAGTCGGAAACCAAAGCCGAACTGGACCGGTTCTGCGAAGCGATGATTGCCATCCGGGAAGAAATCCGGGAAGTGGAAGAAGGCCGTGCCGACCGGACCGACAATGTACTGAAAAATGCGCCGCATACCAGCCGTGTAGCGCTGTCGGACCAATGGGATCGTCCGTATTCCCGTGAAAAGGCGGTCTTTCCGCTCCCTTATTTACGTTTTAACAAATTTTGGCCAAGCGTCAGCCGCATCGACAACGCCTATGGCGACCGGAACCTGGTATGCACCTGCATCCCGGTCGATGCCTATGCCGACGCCGAATAACCCCCTTATCATCCGGGCCCGACGGCCCTTGTTTTAAACCTGTATGGCTATTAATTTCATTGAAGAATTACGCTGGCGCGGCATGCTGCAAGACATGATGCCCGGCACTGAAGAGCAGCTTCGCAACGCGGTAACAACCGGTTACATCGGATTTGATCCTACCGCTCCCTCTCTGCATATCGGCAACCTGGCTACCATCATGCTGCTCGTTCATTTTCAGCGAGCCGGGCACAAGCCTATCGCGTTGATCGGCGGCGCCACAGGGATGATCGGAGATCCCTCCTTTAAGGCATCCGAACGCTCCTTTCTCTCGGAAGAAACCCTGCGGTTCAACCAGGAAGGAATCCGCAGGCAACTGACCCGGTTCCTGGATTTTGATGCCGGGAGCAACGCGGCTGAAATTGTAAACAACTACGATTGGTTCAAAGACATAGGCTTTCTCCAGTTTTTAAGGGATGCCGGAAAATACCTCAGCGTCAATTATATGATGTCGAAAGATTCGGTAAAAAAACGGCTGGAAACCGGTATTTCATTTACTGAATTTTCTTACCAGTTATTGCAGGGGTACGATTTTTACCATCTGTACAAAACGAAAAATGTCCGGCTGCAGATGGGAGGATCTGATCAGTGGGGGAATATTACTACGGGTACTGAAATAATCCGCCGGAAAGAAGGAGATGACGAAGGTTATTTCAAAGCCTATGCCCTCACCACCCCTCTTATTACCAAAGCCGACGGCACCAAATTCGGAAAAAGCGAAGGGGGTAATATCTGGCTGGATGCCGCCCGCACCAGCCCCTACCAGTTTTACCAATTCTGGATCAACCAGTCAGATGAAGATTGTCATCGCCTGCTGCGGGTATTTACCCTTCTGAACCAGGCGGAAATAGCGTCGCTGGAGGCGGAACACGCAGGGGCTCCGCATCTGCGCATCATGCAGAAGGCATTGGCAAAAGAAGTAACCACCCGGGTGCATTCCGCGCAGGATTATGAGCTGGCCGTGAAAGCCTCGGAAGTCCTGTACGGAAAAGCAACGTTGGAAACCCTGCAAAGCATTCCGGCCGCCGATTTTGAAAGCATCTTCGAAGGAGTGCCTAAAACCGACATCTCATCGGAGACCTGGACGTCCTGTCAAACAGTCCTGGACCTGGTTTCGACGGCGACCCGTAATGAAATCTACCCTTCGAAGGGAGAAGCCCGCCGGGCCATTCAGCAGAATGCCGTCAGTATCAACAAGGTCAAGGTCACTCATCCCGATCAGCCGTTAGCGGACGTTACGTTGCTTCAGGACCGGTTCCTGCTTGTTTCAAAAGGGAAGAAAAACCACCTGATAACCGTACTGTAGAACACTGCTTCCGGATAGGGCCTAAAAATGGGGGTGTAGCTGTGCTACACCCCCATTTTTAGGCTTCCAACCAATTGTGTTTTCCAGCCGGATTCCTCCAGCGGGCTCAGTTTACCAGGTTGTTGTACAAATTATAATACGCTTCCGAAAGATTTTCATCCTCTTCGTCGAGGTTAACCCGCTTGGGGAGTTCATTGATAATTCCCTGAAGGCTGGCGCTCATGTTGTCATCCGCTTTGATGACGGCATCAGCATACACGCAACCTATTTTGATAAATCCTTCGAAATCGGCCGAATGCAAATGCGAAAGTGCTTCATCGCTGACATCCATTGCTTTCGCCTTGTTGACAATGTCATGGTCAAATTTGTAATCGAATCCATTATTGTAAACCGTGAAAACACTTTTAGTATCCTTAAACATCGGATCATTCCGATACGTGGTCTTCAGATATAACGGGATCAATGCCGTCATCCAGTCGTTGCAATGCACGATATCAGGAGCCCAGCCCAGTTTTTTTACCGTTTCCAGGACGCCCTTACAGAAGAAAATGGCCCGCTCGTCGTTGTCATCGTAAAAGTTATCCTCCTTATCGAAGAAAACGGATTTGCGCTGAAAATAATCTTCATTGTCGATAAAATAAACCTGCAATTTGGCATTGGGAATAGAGGCCACTTTGATAATCAGCGGCTTCTCCTCATCTCCCACAGAGATGTTAATTCCTGACAAACGGACGACCTCGTGCAGCCGGTTTTTACGCTCATTAATAAGCCCGAAACGTGGTACTAAAATTCTGATTTCCGCTCCCAGTTCCTGCATCGCCTGCGGCAGCCTCCTGACGTATTCTGCAACATCTGTTATCTGAAGAAAAGGGTTGATTTCGCTCGCTACATACAAAATTCGTAGTTTGTCCATTTGTGTCATAAAGCTATATGTGAAGAAAAGATGTGCAAAAATACCTAATTTTTTTGCCAAAATCAAGGTAGATTCCACAATAATTGTAATATTGCACCCAATTTGGCGGATCCTATGCCAAAAAATCACCCCATCTCTCATGCAAACATTCAATACGGTTGCGGGTTTACGCCGTTACCTGCAGCAGGCCCGTCTGGAAAAAGCGGCCATCGGATTTGTTCCGACAATGGGAGCCCTTCATGACGGGCACATTGCGTTGATCCAAACCGCCGTCCGTGAAAACGATCTGACCGTCTGCAGCATTTTTGTCAACCCGGTACAGTTTAACAATCCGGACGATTTACAAAAATATCCGCGTACTCTGGAAGCCGACTCCCTGCAACTGCAGGAAGCGGGGTGCGATGTGCTGTTTGCCCCGGAGGTAACGGAAATGTATCCGCAGGCGCCAATCGTCAGCTTTGGATTCGGTCCGCTGGAGACGGTCATGGAGGGCACTTTCCGGCCCGGCCATTTCAGCGGTGTGGGGATTGTGGTAGCCAAACTTTTCAATATCGTCGAGCCGGATAAGGCCTACTTCGGGCAAAAAGATCTCCAGCAAACCGCAGTGGTCCGGGCGCTGGTCAGGGATCTCTCCTTCCCGGTTGACATCCGTATATGCCCTACGCTGCGTGAGTCCGACGGGCTGGCCATGTCTTCCCGGAATACCCGGCTGACGGCACAGGAACGGACGATAGCCCCGCAGCTTTTCCAGGTACTCAAGACCTGTAAAAAAGAACTGCTGGCCGGGATACCGGTCGAAACAGCACGGCAACATGCAGACGCCGCATTTGCGGCCATGGAGGGCTTTCGGCTGGAATATCTGGAGATTGTCGACGCGGTGTCCCTGCAGCCTCTTACCCGCCGGGGCGCACCGGAAACTACTGCCATCTGTGTAGCAGCGTACTTAGGAGAGGTGCGGCTGATCGATAATCTGGTATTTTAATCATTTTGGCAGTACCCTTAACGGGTGCTGCCAAAATGAGTTTCCGGTGGAAGCGGTGGCCTACAGGCGCCGGTGCAACCGGCAGGTACGGAATCTTTTGGCTTCCGGAGGCCGGTGTAACAGGCGGTTATAGTTGTTTCCAGCCGTCGCGGTATTTCCGCTTCACAAACTGGTTGGCAGGTTCAAAATTGGTGATTTTCTGATTCTTGCCATCCCACAGCAGTTTCTTGCGCCCGGGGAAGGTAAACCCTTTGCCGTCTGCCCGCTGTTCCCTGTAGGTATAACTGCGAATGGCCAGGTTCCCCATGATCACTGTTTCGTTCAAGGGTCCGGCATAATCAAAAGAGGAAGTGAGCTCCTTATGCGGCTTGCTGTTAAAGCCGGCCTTGCAGGCGTCTGTCCAGGCTACCTGGTGTCCGAATTCCGGCATATCGGTGTACCCGGTTTTAAACGCGTCCTGCTGCATGGTGAGCTTATCCCCGTTTTTCAGGTATAATTTCGGCTCACGGCCATAGGTACCGCACATAATCACCCCCTTCGTACCGATCAGCATGACACCATTACTGCTGTCACCTTCTCCGAGGGGATCGTTCGCCGGTACCAGATCCGGATGGAACGGGCGGATCCCGCCATCGTACCAGTTCATTTTCACGTCCGACTTGTTATGCTGATTTGCCGGGAACTTCAGCTGTATTGTGGAAGAGGGCGGGCAGCCTTCCGGGATATATTCGGCCGTCCAGTCCTTGATAAATACCTGTCCTACACTGGCCTCTACTTCCGTCGGATACCCCAGACGCAGGGTACGGAAAGCCGAATCGATCAGGTGGCAACCCATATCTCCCAACGCTCCCGTTCCAAAATTCCACCATCCGTGCCATTTAAACGGATGCCATGCCGGACTGTAATCTACCCAGTCGGCCGGGCCAATCCACAAATCCCAGTCCAGGGTATCGGGAACCGGCTGTTTATCGGTCGGAAACGGAATTCCCTGAGGCCAGACCGGCCGGTTGGTCCAGATATGCGCCTCGTGCACAGGCCCTATCAGTCCCTTATCAAACCATTCAATAAGCTGCCGCTGGCCCGGGTTAGAAGCGCCCTGGTTCCCCATTTGGGTAACCACCTTGTACCTACGCGCCGCTTCGGTCAGGACCCGTGTTTCATGCAGGCTGTGCGCCAGGGGTTTCTGCACGTATACATGTTTTCCCATTTCCATCGCCGTAAGGGCTACCACCCCGTGGGTATGATCGGGAGTAGACACAATAACCGCATCGATGTCCTTGCCCATCTCATCCAGCATTTTCCGGAAGTCCTTGTACTTTTTGGCATTCGGATGCTTATCGAAACATTTCGCCCCCAGGGCCCAGTCAACATCGCATAGCGCAACGATATTTTCCTTTCCATTATTCCACGCATTGTTCACATCGCTGTTGCCTTTCCCTCCCACTCCGACACCGGCAATATTCAATTTGTCACTGGGCGCGATAAATCCCTTGCCCAACACATGACGGGGGACAATGAAAAAGCTTCCTACCGCAGCGACTGCACTTTTTTGCAGGAAATCCCGCCGGCTAACGCCCTGTAATTGTTGTTTTTTTTTCATTTTAGAACAGGTGAAAATTTAGTGAATCCGATTGCCTGTCACTGATTTCAGTGCAAGCCTGGTTGACACAATTGCTAAAAGTTTGCATTATTTCGCTAAAATACAAAACAGAACGGTAAAGAGAAGGCGGGATTTATAAAAAAAAGTCCGGAACCGAATCCTTTATCCCGTTGTTTGTAAATTATGCCCGAGCTGCTACTTTTGCACGCGGACAGCTTTTGAAACCAATACAACAACCGGATGTTAATAACCGTAATGAAATCCAAAATCCATCGGGTAAAAGTAACCCAGGCGGAGTTGAATTATGTCGGGAGCATTACAATCGATGAAGACCTGATGGATGCCGCAGGACTGATGGAGAATGAACAGGTGCATATCGTTAATAACAACAACGGAGAACGCCTCATTACCTATGTCATTAAGGGAGAAAGGGGCACGGGTATCATATGCCTTAACGGGGCCGCTGCAAGGAAGGCAGCCGTCGGCGACATTATCATCATTATTGCCTATGGCACCCTTTCTCAGGAAAAGGCGATCGCTCACCAGCCCAAAATCGTTTTTCCGGACAGCAACAACCGGCTGATAAAAGGCTGACGCCTGCTCTCCGGACGTCTCTTGCCATTTTCAGGGCAGCCTTCCTCCTTAATCGATCTTTTTACCCGACCCATCGGGAAAAACACCGGTTTAGTCGGTTATTTTGTGTTTCTTTTTTTTCCGGTTAAACTTGCGGCCCTCTATCTTCTCTAATGCAAGAAGAACAACCAGCTTACTTATGAAAACCCTACAGCTACTCCTGATATCCGGGGCGCTATTCTTTTCTGCCTTCACGGCTACCGCGCAAACTTATAAAATCACCGGAGTTCTTACGGATTCTGTCAGCCGGTCGGCTGTAATAGGTGCGTATGTCAAGCTTATGCCTGTACGGGACACGACCAAGGCGGTCTATACGGCTTCGGATGTGAACGGGAACTTTCATTTCTCAGGAGTAGCCCCGCAGCGCTACCGGGTCAGTATTACCAACTTAAGCTATACTACCGTCGAAAAACAGCTGGTTGTAAGGAATGCCGACCTGCAGCTGGGGACCATTTATATGACCGAGGGCAATCAACTGCTGAAGGAAGTGCAGGTAATCGGGCAGATACAACAGTCGCAGCAAAAAGGAGATACCACCCAGTTTAATGCCGCTGCATTCAAGGTCAACCCGGATGCTACGACCGAAGACCTTATCCAGAAAATGCCCGGAATCACGGTAACCAACGGCGAGGTACAGGCGCAGGGCGAAAGAGTGCAACGCGTACTGGTGGATGGCAAACCCTTTTTCGGAGATGATCCCAACCTCGCCCTGAAAAACCTTCCGGCTGAAGTGGTGGATAAAATAGAAGTATTTGACCGGATGAGCGACCAGGCGCAATTCAGCGGGTTCGACGACGGGAACAGCCAGAAAACCATTAATATCGTCACCCGACCGGATCGTAACCGGGGACAGTTCGGGAAGCTTTTTGCAGGGTACGGCTCCGACAACCGGTATCTGGCGGGGGGAAATATGAATATTTTCGGGAAAGGGCAACGTATTTCCATTATCGGGCTAACCAATAATATCAATCAGCAAAACTTTGGCTCACAAGACCTGGCAGGCGTATTGGGAAATTCAGGCGGGGGTGGACGCGGGGGCGGTGGCGGTGGGAATTTTATGGTCGGACAGCAGAACGGCATCACCAATACCACCGCATTAGGACTTAACTATACCGGAAACTGGGGCCCCAAAACAGAGGTTACCGGGAGTTATTTTTTCAACCGCTCCGGCAACTCCAATTCTTCTATTACAGAAAGGGAAACTTTTCTTTCCAGTCAGAAGCAACTTTATAACGATACCAGCGCCAGGGCCAATACGAACTACAATCACCGGTTTAACCTGCGCATCGAACACAAACTCGACAAGCGGAACTCTCTTATCTTTTCCCCCAGCGTAAGCTTCCAGAACAATCAGAGCCATACCATGCGGTCAGGAGCTACCCGTTACGAGGACGGAACACCCATTAACCTGACCAATAGCAACCGGTTGAATGAGACATCTGCTTACAACCTCAATAACAGCCTGCTCTGGCGCCATCAGTTTGTAAAACCCGGCAGGACATTCTCTGTCAATTTCTCCAACAGCATCAATAACCGGGAAAGCGACGGATCCCTGCGGTCGCGGAATATTTATTATACCAACCTTGTCAATCCGGGAGATACCATTGACCAGCAATCCGAAAGCCTGACCAGGGGTATCCGATACTCGGCTAACGCCAATTACACCGAGCCGGTCGGTAAAACCGGTCAGTTGCAATTCGGTTATAACTTCTCGCTCAGCAACAACAATTCCAAAAGCGAGACCAATCATTTTTCGGAAACCAGCAACGACTACACACTGCTGGACTCCCTGCTTTCCAATACCTTTGAAAACCGCTACCTCACCCAGCGTGCCGGGATGAGCTACCGGGTGCGTACGCAGAGCGGCTGGATGTTCTCATCCGGTTTTGACCTGCAAAGCGCCGGGCTTTACAGCCAGCAGGTATTCCCCGGAAATAATAAGGTTGATCAGACCTTTTTCAACGTCCTTCCCAACGCCATGCTTTCGTACCGGGGGGCCGACCGTTCCAATCTCCGGTTTTTCTACCGGGTAGGCACACAGGAACCCTCTATTAATCAGCTTCAGGATGTGATTGACAACAGCAATCCCCTGTTTATGACCTCCGGTAATCCCGATCTCAAGCAGTCATATAGCCATCGTCTGAGTCTCCGCTATAACAAATCCAGCGCCGAGACGGGCCATAACCTGTTTGCGATGATCTCCGGGAATATCACCAACAATACCATTACCAACTCCACCATTATCGCCCAGGAACCCATTTTGCTGCCGAACGGCCTCTTGCTGGAGCAGGGTGCACAACTCACCTCTCCGGTCAACATTAACGGCAACTGGGACATGCGTGGCTTTGTCACCTATGGAATGCCTATCAAGCCGGTCAAAATGAACCTTAACCTCAACAGCGGACTCACGTACCGCCATTCACCCGGACTCATCAATGAGGTCCGCAACCTTTCCAATACCTATGCCCTCAGCCAGGGGGTTGTCGTGAGCAGCAACATCAGCACGAAGCTTGATTTTACACTTTCCTATAGCGGCAACTACAATATCGTCCGCAACTCGATCCGGCGCCAGGCCAATAATAACTATTTCACCCAAAACATGGGCGGACGGGTCAACTGGCTGTTCGGCAAAGGATTTCTCCTGCAAACGGATATCGGCAACCAGTCTTACCGCGGATTGGGTGAAGGGTTTAACCAAAATTTTACCTTGTGGAACGCCTCCTTCGGGAAGAAAATGTTTAAAAATAACAGCGGCGAGCTGAAAATAACCGTCTTTGATATTCTGGGAGAAAACAACAGTATCAGCCGCAGCGTCACCGAAACGTACCAGCAGGATGTGATCAGCCAGGTACTGACCCGTTATGCGATGCTGACCTTTACGTATAACCTGCGCAACTTCGGAAGCAACAACAACGGGAACAACGGCCGCGGCGACGGGGACCGTCCGATGCGTGAAGGGGGCTTTCAACGGGAGGGCGGTTATCAACGCAGCGGCGGCGGCGGATTTCAGGGAGGGGGCGGATTTCCCGGCGGCAGAGGTCCCGGCAACTAAGCTAGGTTAATAATTTTGAGGCAGCACCTGCATTTCAGGTAATCAGAATGTGTACCTTCGCGGGTGAACTATTCTATTACCTGAACATGTCTGCTACTGTATCCGTTATTAAAATCGGCGGAAATATACTGGATGACCCCGAAAGCTGCTCCCGGTTTTTACAGCGTTTCGCAGCGCTTACATCCCCCAGAATCCTCGTGCACGGAGGGGGCAAAATTGCTACACAAACTGCCGCCAGACTGCAAATCCCCACCCGGATGGTCGACGGCAGAAGAATCACAGACAAAGCCATGCTTGATGTTGTGACCATGGTATACGGCGGGCTCGTCAACAAAAACCTGGTCGCCGGACTCCAGTCGCTCGCCTGCAATGCCATCGGGCTTACCGGTGCTGACGCCGGCATTATCCGGGCAGTGAAACGCCCTGTGAAAGCAATTGATTACGGTTTTGTAGGGGATATCACAGCGGTCAATGAGCACGCCCTTACGACGTTCCTTAACAATGACCTTGTTCCCGTACTCGCCCCCCTCACCTGCTCGGACGAAGGGCTGCTGTTGAATACCAACGCCGACACAATCGCCTCTGCCACCGCCGTTGCCCTTGCCCGGCACTATCCGGTTACACTTGTTTATTGCTTTGAAAAGAAGGGGGTTCTCTCCAACGCCGACGACGATGAAAGTGTGATCAGCTCCCTCAATCCCGTCAGCTATATCCGGTATAAAAACGAAGGCGTCATCACGAAAGGAATGATCCCTAAACTCGACAACGCCTTCCAGGCCCTGGCTTCAGGTGTTCAGCAGGTTATTATTTGCCACGCAGACAATCTGGATGACGCCCTGGCGGGAAAATCCGGTACGCTGCTAAACAATTAACCCGGGTTACGCCACTTCCCGGGTACAGCATGAAAGCATCTTTTATCCCGGCAGCCCGTGACAGCGGCAATCGCCTCTTCCTCCTGTACCTTTGCGACTCTTCTTAACTACAGTCAGCAGCATCTTTAGCATTATTTATTAATTTTTTTTAATAAAAATAAGGTAAAAGCGGTTTTACTTTTTTAACAATCCTTAACTTTACATGCTATTTAACAATCAGTACCCCTGTTAACGAATTGAGTGCCTGGTTTTGTTCTGCTCCCGGTTCTTCAGGATAACCCGCTTTTCGCGGCTTCCGGAATTGTCCCAGACAGCGAACAGTTCTTTTAGTTGTTAATCATTTACCTTACTTAATTACACAACATCCAATCTATGCTTAAAAAACTTATCCTATTCACTGTCCTCTGTCTTGCCGGCTGCACCTCAGTGTGGGCCCAGACGGTTACCGGTAAAGTAACGTCTTCGGTTGACGGGACCGCGCTCCCCGGGGTTTCGGTACTCCTAAAGGGCACCACCCAGGGAACCACCACCACAAGCGATGGTACATTCAGTATCAATGCTTCGTCTAGCAGTACACTGGTTTTTTCCTTTATCGGATTTGTTACAAAGGAAGAACCGGTGGGAACCCGCAGTTTTATCGAACTCGCTCTTGAGGAAGATGCCACCCAGCTAAGTGAAATCGTCGTCACGGCCCTGGGGGTTAAAAGAGAGAAGAAATCGTTGGGTTATGCGCTTCAGGAAGTAAAAGGGGAAACCATTCTGGAAGCCCGGGAAAACAACCTCGCCAATGCCTTGTCCGGTAAGGTAGCCGGTTTACAGATCATCCGCTCCAGCAACGGGCCTGCTGGCTCTTCCAAAATCGTACTTCGGGGAAACAACTCCCTCACGGGCGACAACCAGCCGCTGATCGTTGTAGACGGCATTCCGCTGGACAATTTTACCGGCGCTTCCAATAACGATTACTGGAACCCTTCTACTGACCGCGGCAACGGAATGGGAGATATCAACCCCGATGATATCGAATCGATGTCGGTGCTGAAAGGCGCTTCGGCCGCCGCCCTGTACGGCTCCCGGGCAGGCAACGGCGTGATCCTTATTACAACCAAGAGCGGAAAAAGCATGAAAGGATTAGGGATCACCTATTCAAATACAGTGGGTTTGGAAACAATTTTCACGACTCCCGACATTCAAAGTGCTTACGGACAAGGAACCGAGGGTATTTACGACAATATCCAGACCTTAAACTGGGGTCCTCAGATTACCGGCCAGACTGTTCCCAACTGGGATGGGCGTTCCGTTGCGATGAAGGCTTATGACAATATCGACAATTACTTCAAAACCGGGGTCAGCGTCAATCAGAATCTTTCTTTTCAGCAACAGATCAAAAATACCTCCGTGTATTCCTCCCTGACCTACCTGGATGACAAAAGCAAAATTCCCGGATCGGCGCTCAAGCGGATGAACATGCTTGCCCGCGCGGTAAGTAAACTTGGGGTGGAGGAAAAATGGACGATGGACACCAAAATCCAATACATTAATTCCACCGTCAAAAACCGTCCGTTGAGCGGTGCCAACACCTCCAATTCCTTCAGCACCCTGTACCTGCTGCCCCGCTCTCTGAATATTACCGATTTCAGCAATGCGCGCAACGAGACAGGCGGCATGCTATGGTACGGATCGGGCGATGACATCAACCCTTACTGGAACTACCGGTACAACACCAACGAGGATGTCCGCAACCGATTCCTGATGAACGCCTCTCTCAAATACGAGTTTACCCACTGGCTGAATGCCGAAATCAGAGCAGGAAATGATATGTATTTCACCAACACCGAATCGTTCGTCTACGCAGGAAGCCCGCTGGCTGCCAACGGTCGGTACGGAAGCGGTAAAGAAACCTTTGGCGAGACCAATCTCAGTGCGATGATCAACGCCCGTAAAGACGATTTATTCGGAAAATTCGGATTGGCCGGGGCACTGGGCGGAAACCTGATGGACCAGAAAAGAAGCTGGTTACGGGCCAACGCAGGGGAACTGGAGGTTCCCGACCTGTTTTCCCTGAATAACGGTAAAAACCCTGCAACTATAGACGAAGGGCTTAGTCAGAAGAAAATCAATTCTATCTATGGAACGCTGCAGCTGAGCTACGATAATTTCTGGTTTGTAGATGCCACGCTGCGGAACGACTGGACATCTACACTGAGCAAAGCCAACCGTTCGTTCCTGTACCCTTCTGTCAGCACGTCACTGGTTTTCACCGATTGGATTCAGGCTGCAGGGAGTTACCTCCCCGGATGGATCACCTATGGTAAGTTAAGAGTTTCTTATGCACAAGTCGGAAACGATCTTTCCCCCTACCAGCTGTACAATACTTACTCAATCGCCAAGGATCCCAATGGGAATACGACCGCATCGAGAGGAAAGGTCCTTTTCAATCCCAATGTACGGAATGAGCTTATCAGTTCCACGGAAGCAGGACTTGAAGCCCGATTCCTGAACAACCGCCTGGGCTTTGACCTCGCCTGGTACAAATCCAACGCCACCCGGCAGCTGATCGATATTGCCATGGACCCGCTCAGCGGTTACGACTCCCGGAAAATCAACGCGGGAGATATCCAGAACACAGGAATCGAACTGATGGCAGATGCCCGTATCCTGGAAGATAAAAATGGATTGTCATGGGCAATGACCGTCAATTATTCCCACAACAACAATACAATCGAGGACTTGCTAGGGGAGGAGATCACCGAATACCGCATTGGCGGGTTTGACAACCTGGCGATACTGGCAGAAACCGGAAGACGCTATGGCGAAATCTGGGGAAGCAAATTCTTTCGTGTAGAAGACCCCACCAGTCCGCACAACGGCAAACTCATCGTGGATGCCGATGGCCTCCCCCTACGCGACCCGGACAACCAGCGGCTCGGGAATCAACAGGCGACAGGCCTGCTGGGTATAGGAAACAGCTTTCAATATAAAGGCCTGTTGCTGAGCTTCCTGGTAGATGCCCGTTTTGGCGGACAGATCTATTCGGCGACCAACAATTCGCTGCAATACACAGGAATTGCCGCCGAAACCGCTCCGGGAGGATTACGCGAGAATATCGTGGTAGACGGCGTCACCGGTAATGCAACAGACGGCTATGCGGTCAACACCAAAAGCGTTACTCCGCAGCGGTATTGGAACAGGGTGACTACTACCGGTAACCTGGGGATCATAGAAGCCAATATTTATGACGCTTCCAATATACGGTTGCGCAATGTCCAGTTGAGCTATAATCTCGCAGCCAAGACACTTGAAAGAACACCTTTTCAACGTGCCAAAATCGGTGTAAGCTGTAACAATGTCTGGCTGATTTCCAGCCATTTAAACGGAGTGGATCCGGAGTCGGTATTCGCTACCGGAACCAATGCGGTCGGTTTTGAGAACATGAGCCCACCCACGTCCCGGACCGTACTATTTAATATTACACTTGGTTTTTAACATTCCAGCAATTGCATTCTATGAAAAATATACTAGAAAAATGGAGCCTGGTGCTGATCGCCGGC
This sequence comes from Telluribacter humicola, assembly GCA_040394475.1. Taxonomy (GTDB): domain Bacteria; phylum Bacteroidota; class Bacteroidia; order Cytophagales; family Spirosomataceae; genus JBEBSD01. Next base: position 20,414 of record JBEBSD010000026.1, read on the forward strand.
TTCCTGCTCCCGGCCTGTGACGATTTTGAACAGTTAAACATTGATCCCAAAGCTGCGAGCATTGACCAGGTACAGGTAGAGTATTTTCTGAACGGCTCCATCATCGATGCCCAGCAGGATCCGCACGTTGCCGAACGGGCGTTTGTACTCTACTGGAAAACAGCCGGCCGCCAGCATCGCAACAACGGCCTGTCTACCGGCACCTATGACGATGGCTGGAGCTCCGACTATTACGGCGGCGGTTATCTTTCCAAATGGTTGAATTCAGCTAACATGGCCATTCAGACGGCCACCGATCAGCTGGAAGCCGGAACTGCGAAGCTTTATACCAAAAATACGTTACAGGCCGCACGCATCTGGAGGGTTTACCTGATGACCGAACTGACCGATAACTTCGGGCCGATCCCCATTGATGGCTTTCAGGGGGTCAACCCTGAATTTGCAGATGTAAAAACGGTTTATTATTTCATGTTGAAAGAGCTAAAAGAGGCGGCGGCTGAAATCGACGAAAGCGTCCTGATTGCTGACAATGCTAAAAACCTCGATCCTGCGTATTCGTATGACTATTCAAAATGGCGGAAATACGCCAACTCCATGCGTCTTCGTCTGGCAATGCGTCTTTCGGAGGTAGACGCTGCCAAGGCCAAAGAAGAATTTGAGGATGCCGCGAAAGGTGATCTGATCACTACTGCCGCTGACATTTTCCAGGTACAGGAAAAAGGGGGATGGGATCCGCTGAGCGGGGTTATGAGCCGGGAATGGAACCAGCAGCAGCTATCCGCTACACTCAATAACTTATATATAGGACTTGGCGGAATTACCTCTGCCCAGCAGCTTGACGACTCCCTGCACCTCCACATCAAACCGGCCGGCTATATGGGTATACGCTATGAAAACCACATTGCTACCGCGACTAACGATCCGGGTGCGGGGTACTGGTACGACGGGCTGCAGCCTGTCATTGACCCAAGGGCCTATAAAACTTTTATTATTCCCGGTCAATTATGGAATCCGGATTATAGCTTTTATCCTTCCTACACAACGGATGCACGGGTGCTGAAAAGAAACCTGCTGAATGCCGACGGAAGTACCCTCAAAGAAATCGATGCCCGGTATACCTGGAATGCCGGCTCTCTGGGGGCCTGGGGAGATAAGGGAGCGCGGAATCAGGTGTATACCTACATCGGCACCAATCCCAGGTTGTCGCAACGCTATCGCAGCAGTGAAAACAAACGGGTTTTCTTTGGAAACTGGGAAACCTACTTCCTGTTGGCAGAAGGTGCTGTACGCGGCTGGTCCAGTCCTGCTACGGCAAAAAGTGCTTACGAGAACGGCGTCAAAGCCAGTTTTCAGTATTTTGGAGTGGAGAACTTTGCCACCGCCTACCTGGCTTCCCAAACCTACAGCCGGACCGGTACGTCGGCGAGCTGGGACCATACGGCCGAACCTCCCGCTACCCTGCCGGTCACCTTCGTAAACGGGTACACCAATGCCAGCCAGAGCGGCACCTATACCTATCCCAAAAATGGCTTGTATAAAGACGGGAACGTGAAAAACGATCATCTGACGAAGATCATTACCCAAAAATTCCTGGCGCAAACGCCATGGCTGCCCCTTGAAACCTGGAACGATCACCGCAGGTTAGGGCTGCCCTTCTTTGAAAACCCGGCTGTTGAGATTCCGATCACAGACATGCCCACCCTGAACAGTGGCAATTACATGACCAGTCAGCTGACATTTTTCCCGCAGCGGCTGCCGTACCCGTCCAGTCTGCCGAACAGTAACCGCGCGGGGTACGACAAAGCGGTTGCGCTGCTGGGTGGCCCGGATGGCGTTTTCACACCGCTCTGGTGGGCCAAGCATTAAGACGGTTACCGGGGTAAATCCTCCTTAACAGGGGCTGTCCAATTCCAATGGACGGCCCCTGTCGTTTATTAGCCCCTTTCAATTCATATCAAATTAGTACCTTTGCAACCGGATCATCCCACAAATCTGAGTGACCCCTATGAAGCAGATACCTTTACATGCATTACACGCCGGTATCGGTGGTAAAATTGTTCCTTTTGCCGGTTTTGAAATGCCGGTCCGCTATACCTCCGACCTGGAAGAGCACCACACGGTACGGACAGGAGTGGGTGTATTCGATGTTTCGCATATGGGAGAATTCCTGCTTTCAGGTCCCGGGGCGCTGGATCTGATTCAAAAAGTCTCCGCCAATGATGCCGCTCAGCTTTATGACGGCAAAATCCAGTACAGTTATTTCCCCAATGCGACCGGCGGCATCGTAGATGATTTACTGGTTTACCGTATCAGCGAAGCAGCCTACCTGCTGGTAGTGAATGCGGGGAATATTGAAAAAGACTGGAACTGGCTGCAGCAGCACAATACCGGAGGAGTTTCGATGGAAAACCTGTCGGATACGCTTTGTCTGTTTGCCGTGCAGGGTCCCAAAGCCCTGGCAACAGTCCGGAAACTGACCGCTGCAGCCCTCGAAGAAATCCCCTATTATTCATTTGTACGGACAATTGTTGCCGGCATTCCCGACGTGATCCTGTCGGCCACGGGCTATACCGGAGCCGGTGGCTTTGAGCTGTATGTTCCCAACGATCAGGCGGAAACCTTATGGAATGCCCTGTTTGAAGCAGGAGCCGAATTCGGGATTAAACCCATCGGACTCGGGGCCCGCGACACCCTCCGGCTCGAAATGGGATACTGTCTGTATGGAAATGATATTACCGATACCACTTCACCCCTTGAGGCCGGGCTCGGCTGGGTGACCAGATTCACCAAACCCTTTATTAATTCAGCATCGCTGAAGGGGGAAAAAGAGGCCGGCCTGCAGCGTAAATTAGTCGGCTTTGAAATGACCGAAAGGGGAATCCCCCGCCCGCACTACGAAATTACCGACCCGGAAGGAAACAGTATCGGGGAAGTCACTTCCGGGACGCAATCGCCTACCCTGCAAAAAGGGATAGGCATGGGATATGTCCCGGTCGCTTTCAGTAAACCCGGCACCGCCATCGGCGTCAAAGTCCGCGACCGGCTGCTCAAAGCTGTGGTCGTAAAGCTACCTTTTGTAAAATAACCTCCTCCGTTTTTCTAACCCATGTGCATCAGCAGACACGCCTGCTATCCTGTTTTATGAATTTATTCGATGTCTGCCTTACCCCCGAACTGCTACCCTTACATCAACTCGACAACAGCATTGTTGTGGTCACCGATATTTTCAGGGCTACCTCCTGTATGGTGACCGGACTTGCCCACGGGATAGAAAGCATCACGCCGGTGGCCACCGTAGAGGAATGCCGGCGGCTGCAGCATCAGGGCTACATTGCCGCTGCGGAACGCAATGCCGAAAAAGTGGAGGGCTTCGATCTGGATAATTCGCCTTTCAGCTATATGGACGAGCGGCTGATGGGTTCTAAGATCGCGATGACTACCACCAACGGGACCCTCGCCATTTCCAAAGCCCGTACCGGTGCCGTCAAGGTAATGGTAGGCGCATTCCTCAACCTGGGCGCCCTTGCCGCGCAGTTGCGTTCCGAGCCGTATGACGTGCTGGTATTATGTGCCGGCTGGAAAGGCAAACCCAATCTCGAAGACACTCTCTTTGCCGGCGCTTTGGCAGAATCCCTGAAAAATGAATACATGATCCAGGAAGACGGGGCGCTGATGGCACAACGCCTGTTCCTGCAGGGAAAAGACAACCTCCTTTCGTTTGTTTCCAACTCTTCGCACGTCCGGCGGCTGCAACGACTGGGGATTCACCGCGATATCGCCTATTCGCTCCAGACCGACCTCTACGACGTCGTTCCTGTATTGCGCGGGAGCAGCCTGGTAGCCATGCGGTGATTCCGTGCGGGCTCTCCCCGCACTTTTACAAATTAATAATGCTCCGGTAATCCCCTGGTAATTTTCAGGTTGCAATTTTGGAATATGCAATTCTCAACGCAATTCCGCACCATTGTCATCTCCGACATTCACCTGGGCTCCGCAGGTTCACGGGTCAAAGAAGTAACCCGGTTTCTGAAAACCTATTCCTGCGAAAAGCTGATCCTCAATGGGGATATTATTGATGGCTGGCAGCTGAAAAAATACGGGGAATGGAAACGGAAGCATACCCTCTTTTTCAAAGTGATCATTAAAATGATCGCCCGCCACAAAACCCAGGTGATCTACCTTCGGGGAAATCATGATGACTTTCTCGACCAGGTACTTCCGTTAAGACTTGGCCCTCATTTTCAAATCAGTAAAGACTATATCCTGGCCTCCGGTTCCAAACGCTACTATGTAACCCATGGCGATGTGTTCGATACCATCACTACGCATATGAAATGGCTGGCCTACCTGGGCGATATGGGCTACACTTTCCTGCTCTGGATCAACAAGCTTTACAACCGCTACCGCACCTGGTACGGACTGCCGTATTACTCCCTTTCGGGTAAAATCAAGAATAAGGTAAAACTGGCAGTCAATTATATTTCCGACTTCGAAGAAAAGCTGACAGAACTGGCCCGGTCCCGGCAGTGCGACGGCATTATCTGCGGGCATATCCATCAGCCGTCCATCCGTCAATTGGAAGACATTACCTATATGAACTCCGGTGATTGGGTGGAATCGCTCAGCGCCCTCGTAGAAGATTTTAACGGAAACTGGAGCTTACTCTATTACCACCCCGACATGAAGGAACAAGACCCGCTCGAAGCAGTTCCGGATCCTTTGGAAAATCTTTTTACCGGCAGGGATCGCCAACAAACGGTGTTCTCCAGCTTTTTCTTCTTATCCGGCAAAACCCGGCTGCGATGAACGTTGTAATGATCGTCCAGGGTGAAGGGAACGGGCATCTTACCCAAGCCCTTTCCATGGCCCAGCAGCTGCACGACCACGGGCATTCGGTACAAGCGGTCTTAATCGGTTCGGACAACGGGGAAAGAATCCCTGCCCTTTTCCAGCAAGACGTACCTGCCCCGGTAATCCCTTTCAAAAGCCCGGCGCTACGTTATTCCCGGAGCGGCCGTCTCGACGCTCCCGCAACCGTTACCCGCTTTCTGCGCAACCTTCCGGATTATTACCGATCGGCGCACACGCTTCATACGGTTGTCAGGAGCTCCCGGCCCGACCTTATCCTCAACTTTTATGATCTCTGCGGCGGTCTGTACAAATGGTTGTTCCGGGACACGGTTCCCATGGTTTGTATTGCGCATCAATACCTCTTTCTACACCCTGATTTCCGGTTTCCTTCCCATCAGCCCCGCCTGTCCCGCTTCATCCTCAACACCTTGTCCAGGGGCACGGCATACGGGGCCAGCGCTGTGCAGGCGCTTTCCTTTTTAGATCCGGGTTACGGACCACACCCGGTCACCGTCGCCCCGCCGCTGCTCCGGAAGCAGGTCCTGGACCTGCAGCCCGAAACGGGAGATCACCTCCTGGTGTACCTCACCCAGCCGCGTCTCCGGAACGCCATCATCCGCTGGCACCGGCAACACCCGGAAATCCGTATCCGCTGCTTCTGTAATGATCCGCACCTGGACGATACGGACAGCCATAGCGACACGCTTACCTGGCACCGACCGGATCCCAGTACTTTTCTGGAATCCTTACGAACCTGCAAAGCCCTCGTCACCACAGCCGGGTTCGAAACGGTCTGTGAAGCAATGTACCTGGGTAAGCCCATCCTGATGGTACCTGTTCCCAATCATTTAGAGCAGCAATGCAATGCCGCCGATGCCCGCAATCACCGGCTGGGCATTTCTCACGATCACTTTGACCTCTCCGCCCTGTTGGACTATCTGCCCTTCCATCACTCCCGTGCCGGAGAAGCCCGGGAGTGGGTCCGGTCGGCCCCCTCGCATTTTATGGCGAGTCTTGAACAAATCATCACCCCGATTCCCCCCGGTCCTTCCCTGCTTTCTAAAAAAAACAGCCCCTCTTTCCAACCAATCCAGCCCGCAGCTACTCTTATTGAATGACAAGATGATCCGGATGCAGGTAAATGGTTGTTGATCGCTGATTAATGAGCGAAAAACCGGTACTTTGCCAGTATTACGGTATAAAAACAGAAAGAAGCACCCCTTTCTTGGAATGACATTTGATGAAAAAGAACTGATAGACGGCTGTCGTGCAGGTGACCGGATTGCTCAAAAACGCCTTTATGAGGCTTTTTCGGGGAAGATGTTCGCCATATGTATGCGGTATATGAAAAACCGCGACGATGCACAGGATGTCCTACAAGACGCCTTTATTAAGATTTACGAGCACATCCATTCGTTCAGAGGAGAATCTCCTCTGGGATTCTGGATACGCTCGATTGTAGTGAATACGGCATTAAAACAGTTGAGAAAGCAAAAAATATGGGTGGATTTGGATGATGTTTACCAGAAAGAAGAGGAAATAGCGGCTGCCGAACAGCCATTGGCCAATTTTCAATGGCAACAGCTGACGGCATTTATACAAGAGTTACCGACCGGATGTCAGACCGTGTTCAACCTGTTTGCCATTGAGGGGTATAAACATCATGAAATTGCAACTATGCTGAATATTTCGGAAGGGACATCCAAATCACAATTTTCACGTGCACGGACACTTCTGCAACAAAAACTGAATAAAGAACAACGATTCAATGATGAGTCAGTGGGAAGATAAATCAAACGAACAATGGCGTAAGGCTTTCGAAAGGGCTTCGGAAACCCCGCCGCCTTCCATCTGGGATGCCATTGAAAAGCATCTGGATGAAACCGAAAAACAACTGCCGCTGGTTCCCTGGTGGCGGAAGGCTGCTGTATGGTATGCGGCGGCATCATTTCTGCTGCTGGCCACCGTCGGTACGCTTTTCCTGTCCCGGAATTCGACTACGTTCAGCCGGCAGGGCGATACAGCGGCTACGATCGGTCAGCCCGATAAAGCGACGGCCACACGCAGCCAGCCTGCCAACACACCGGCGCTGACCGAAACAACGGTCGGTTCGCCGGCTACCTTACCCGAAACAACTGCCTCCAATACAGAAACCGGCGCTGCACCGGCCAGGATGCCTGATTTCCCAAAAGCGACGGCAAAGCCTTCGGAGCAACTGGCCTATCAAACCCGGCCGGCCCCTTCGCCGGCTCCCGGGTTGAAGACGGATTTCGCGGCAGCAACGGCCGAACCGGAAGAAAGCGGCCTGTCGCCCGCCCGCCAGGAGCTCGCGCTGCTGTCACCGCCGGCATTCCGCGAAAAACCTGTTTACATCCAGAAACGTTACGTTTTCTTCAACCCGCATCCGGAAGACGACGAGCCGGCCTTCCCTGCACCTGAGCTCAACAAAAATGCGTACTGGGCAGCCGTTAGTCTGATGCCCGCATCGTTTAACCCGAATATGAAATTTCAGCCGGGGCCGGTCTACCAGATGGACATGAACATGACGAATTCCTACGCCAGTATGAGTAGTCCAAACACGCAGAGCAGCACCGGGAGCAGGTCCCGGCTGTCGTATGCCCTTGCCACTCAGGGCGGAGTGACCCTCTCCCGGCACTGGTCCATCGAGACGGGTGTTACGTACCTGCAGGGCAACTCTTCCTACCGGTCGAACGGCTTTTTTGTAGACCTTGCCACCAACGAGAGTGCCGACCTGCTGGCCAATGCCCTTCTCGCCGGGAACTCAAACTATTCGGAAAAAGCGGCAGACAATGTCATGCTCAGCCCTAATAAAAATGCGATGGGTCCGGTGTACATAGCCATGGATAAGGATGTGAGCAACAGTTACCAGTACCTGCAGGTTCCGGCATACGTAGGCTATACAATCAATCCGGATAAGAAACTTAACTATACCCTGCTGGGTGGAGGCATAGCCAATTTGTTTCTGAAGAATGAACTGGAAACCACTTCCGGTTATACCCTGACCACCAAACCGGAAAATCAGGTCTACAATACTTTGAGCTGGTCGGCCGCTACCGGCCTGCGGGTCAGCTACAAATTGTCAGGTCAATGGAATGCCAACCTGACCGGCTCCTATCAGCAGTCTTTAATGACCAGTTTCAAGGACAATGATTACCTGAAAGCGTATCCCCGGATGTATGGAATCTCCTGGGGAGTACGCTATACTTTTTGAGTTTTTTTAGGTGTTAGGTATTAGGTGTTAGGTGATAGGTGATAGGTATTAGGTGATAGTGTGGTTGGCTATCGGGGGGGCAGCTATCGGCTCACAAACCAGGACTATGACACACCTCACGCCATAACTCATAACTCATAACTCATAACTCATAACTCATAACTCATAACTCATAACTAAAATCCAAAACCTCTCACCAAATACCCATTCTGCCATGAAAAAGCTCCTGTTTATTATGCTCACGACGGTTCTTTTCTTACCGTCATGCTCAGATCCCAAACGAGGGCCTGGCCCGGAACCCGTCGGTAACCCGGTCGAAATTTCTGCCCGTGTTGCCCGGACGACCTCCGATTTCGCCTTTGACTTGCTTCGGACACTGCAGGCGACGCAACCCGCTGACGACAATGTATTTGTTTCCCCTTTGAGTTTACACATTGCGCTCGGCATGCTTCACAACGGGGCAACCGGCACCACTGCGGAAGAGATTCTGACGGCCTTGCATCTGGAAGGGATCTCGCAGGAAGAATTGCACGAGGCCTATTCTACCCTGTTAAAAGAGCTGCCTTTAGCCGACAGCCATGTTGCCCTTGCCATCGCCAACGCCGTTTGGTACAGGACCGGGTTCGAGGTAAAACCTGATTTCAAAACGGTGCTGGCCGACGTGTTTAACGCGTCTGTCAACGGGGAAGACTTCAGCAGTCCGGCTACCCTCAACAAGATCAATAAATGGGCCAGTGATCATACCCAGGGCAAAATCCCCAAAGTGCTGGATAGTATCAGTCCCGATCATGTCATGTTCCTGATGAATGCCCTTTATTTTAAAGGAGACTGGAAATACCAGTTCGACACCCAACAAACAAAAAACTGGCCTTTTACCCTGGCTGACGGTTCAGAAAAACAGGTGCCCATGATGTTTACCAAGACCGACCTGCGCGCCTATACCACGGCCGCTTACCAAGCTGTAGAGCTGCCCTATGCCTCTGGCCAGTTTAACATGACCTTGTTGCTGCCGGCAGGCAACCAGTCTGTGGGCGAACTGACTGCCTCCTTCGACAATACCGCCTGGGAAGCCCTGCAACAGGGTTTGCAACAGCAGTCTATCCAGATCGGCCTGCCCAAATTTAAGCTCGAATATGAGGTATTCCTCAATACAACGCTTCAGGAAATGGGAATGGAAAAAGCTTTTGTAGCCGGTCAGGCCGAATTTGACGGTATTCACGAAACAGCCCGCCTGTCCGTTGACTTCGTGAAACAGAACACCTTTTTATCGATCGATGAAAAAGGGACTGAGGCCGCTGCCGTGACCACCATCGGGATGGAATTAACGTCTCTTCCGTCCGGACCTCGGCTCATTGTTGCCGACAAACCATTTGTATTTGTCATCAGTGAAAAGACCTCCAATACGATTTTGTTTACCGGGCGGATTATGAATCCCTGATTTTTTGGGAATCATTCCAACCATTTGATCACCTGATTACTCCTATAGTCAATCTGTTAGTCATGAACACTACTATAAGGACCCGTACAGGTTCCTGATAAAAATACTGAACACCGGGAAGTCCGGTGTTTGCGGGGTGCGATATCGTCCGGGAGCCTAGATGCGCCCGGCCGATTTTATTTTCCGGTTGGCTACATCAATTTACGAAGTACGATTTACGATTGCTGATAGCTGTGGGCTCAGCTTCCTGGGTTCGACTCCTGGGTTCGGCTCCGCTCACCCATCCACCCATCGTATTTGCCGATCGCTGATAGCCGATCACCACCTACTGACCACTCCCTTTTAAGAACGCCAACGCTTCCAGCTCCGACCAGTAAGCACCTCCCTGCATGCCTGCCTGCCGGTAGCCGCAATGCCCACCCTTTCGGGTCAGGCGAAGGTAGACAGCAGACAGACCGGCAATCCGGTCCGTGGGGACGCTTTGAACAGGGACCATCGGATCGTTGGCCGCCGTTACCACCAGTGTGGGGACGCGGATCTGGTCCAGAAACCCCTGCGCACTGCATTGCGTGTAGTAGTCTTCCGCATTTTTGAACCCGTGCAAGGGAGCTGTGAACACATCGTCAAAGTCGTACACCGATTTAATCCGATCGTAATGCCTGCTATCGATCAGGTGTGGATAATGCTTGCTTTTAGTTAAAATTTTGGGTTTTAAAGAAGCCAGGAACCGCTGTTGGTATACCCGGTTTTCCCATAATCCCAGGTGGCGGCTGCAAGCCATCAGGTCCATCGGCACGCTGAAAACCACCGCTTTGCCGATCAACGGCAGCAGCGACTTTCCCTTTTCTCCCAAATACTTGAGAGTCAGGTTTCCACCCAGGCTAAAGCCGATCAGACAGATCCGCCCGTATCCTTTCGCCACCGCATGGCGTACCAGCAAATCGAGGTCATCGGTGGCCCCGCTGTGGTAAAAGCGGGGCTGGACGTTCATTTCTCCGCCGCAGCTCCGGAAGTTCCAGGCCAGGCAGTCGAAACCATTCAGCACCATTGTCCGGACCATTCCTACGATATATTGCCGGGTACTGTCTCCTTCAAAGCCGTGCGATAAGATCACCAGAGGAGGTTTATGCGTCCGGTTGCCGGCGCCATCCGTATAGGCCCAGTCCAGGTTAAGAAAATCGTCATCCGGTGTCGTCATCCGCTCCCGGTGATAGGCGGGCGGCGCTATTTTCCGGAAAAGTGCCGGAAAAATCGTTTGCAGGTGCCCGTTGGGAAGCCATACGGGCGGCCGGTAAGAATCTGACGAAAGCAGTGGCATTCTCGTAATAGGGGGAAAGGCTTTAAGCCAGGTCTTCACTCCGGTCCAGCAGCAAAATTGCCGACTGCGGTACAATCACGTACTTTTCCCCGTCATATTCCAGATCGATGGCATTCCGATGCAGGTAAATCGCCAGATCGCCCTCCTGCGCCTGCAGCGGCATGTATTTTACCTTTTCCTCTGTTTCCTTCCAGGGTTCCTCTTCCGCTCCTGTCGGAATGGGGTAACCCGGCCCTACCTTAATGACATAACCGGTCTGTACCTGCTCCTTCTCCGTCACTGTCGGCGGCAGGTACAACCCGCTGGAAGTCCGGTCATTCGGACTTTTAGGCCGGATCAACACCCGGTCCCCCACCACGATCAAACGTCTCAACCGGTTATCTGCTGTTATTTCGTACATACTTCAAAAAATAATTATCTTACTGCAAAACTAATGAAAAAATGAGGCCGCGATAACCCGACACACCTTCCAAACCGTTACCGCGTCACCGGCCTGATCTGCAGGATTTCTTCTATAAACTTTTCCGTTTCCCGCTGGACGCCCTCGTAATCCCCGGAAGTCAGGTAACTGGTCATCACATGATGTCCGCTTTCGGGGAATACCCGTTCCACTTTCAACGCATCCGGGGTCCCCAGCAGCGGAAACATTTCTTTCATGGCCGCCACCGAAACCGTCTTATCCTGCTCTTCCTCATTTTTATAATAATACCCCAGGAATACGGGCATTCTGATACGGTCATACACTTCCGGCCGCGCGACAGCGTCAATGGTCTGCTGCAGCGTAATCAGTCCCCTGGAACTATAGCTGCTCATCCAATAGCGGGCCCGCTCCGGAGTATAGTCGTTGAGCATCCGTTTCCCTACCACGGCGTGGACGGCCTCCTCTCCCCAGGGCCCTGTGGCTACTTTCAGCGCACTGTTATAAGTGTCCATACAAGGAGAATAGAGAATAAGCCCTTTCAGTTCCGGGTGTGCCGCAGCCAGGTAGACACTCAGCAGCCCGCCCGCCGAAGTCCCTATGAGCACTACCGAATCGCCGAGGACCTTTCCGATCGCCAGGGCACGCTTAGCGCCTGCCAGAAAACGTTCAGGCGTCAGATCTTCATAAGCATCCGGATTATCCAGCCCCGCGTCTTCCAACCGGGCCAGGTACAGGTTGGCACCGTACTTCCGGGCCAGGTTTCGATGCACCGGCTCGCCCTCTGCCCAGCTGGCCCCGAACCCGTGAATGTAGACAAAGCTATACGGTGTTTTCTGCTTTTGAACAGTATCCGCCCAGATAATGCGGGCTTCATTGTCCGGTTTAAGGTCCTTGACAGTTGCTTCGGCATCCCGGATCTCGGCTTCCAGCGCGATCAGGTTTTGAGTGACGACCGGTAGGTCAGGTGTTAGCATGGCATCGGAAGGTTGAGGGCCCAGAACGTATGTAATTCCCAAAACAGGAATCAAACATGCGATCACCCAAAGAACTTTTTTCATTGTTGACGGCTCCTATTAGTTTCTCAACTGCAAAGAAATACATTTTACCCGCCGATACGAAATTATTGTTCCGGATTCACCGCATTACCGGCCCGCCAGGCCCCCTTTATCCGAAAGCGGCAATAAATAGCGTTCCCTATACGTTCTACTCCTGAAGTAGTATGGAAAGCTGTCTCCGGAAAAGGTTTGTCCGGCGGCTTCCTGAACACAACGGCAGGATCCGTTCCTGCAAGTGCTGCCTGGCCGGTTCGATCCGGCCCGCCGGACGGGATAGTTGCATCATCACCGGTTTCTGGTTCATCCAAAGCAATCACGGTCGCGCTCAGGCACACCATTTTAATACCTATGAAAACACCACGAGGAAGACTCTTTATTGCAGCCTACCGGCTGCCCTTCAAAATTATTCATAAACACGACCGCCCCGAACTATTTCAGAATTCGGGCGGGCTGGTCTCGGCTGTGCTTTCACTTACCGAAAACCAGCAATCGGATTATCACTTTTCCGGAAAGATCCAATGGGTAGGCTGCAGTGAAAACACGCGGGAAGAACTCGCAGAAGTGGCTTCGGAAAACGAATCGTTTACCGCGCACCCCGTACACCTGCCGGAACACACGAACCATCTGTATTACGAAGGGTTTTGCAACGACCTGATCTGGCCGCTTTTTCATTATTTCCCTTCGGAAGCCAATTTTGACGAAGCCGCCTTTGAGGCCTACCAGGAAGCCAATCTGCTGTTTTGTGAGAAATTCTCCGAATTGCTGCAACCGGGAGATACCGTCTGGATACATGACTACCAACTGATGGGGCTGCCGGCGCTTCTCCGGGAAAAGTACCCTGACTTATCGATAGGATTCTTTTTCCATATCCCGTTCCCTTCTTATGAGATTTTCAGGCTACTGCCGGTAAGCTGGAGGACCTACCTGATCGATGGGATGCTGGGGGCCGATGTTGTCGGATTCCATACCAACGATTACGTACAGTATTTCCTGGGAACGGTCCACCGGCTGTACCCCACCTATGAGCACAAGCTTCAGTTTATCAACCTGGGGAACCGCCTGGTAAAGGTCGATTCCTTTCCGATCAGCATCGATTTCCAAAAGTTCTCGGAAGCGGCGAAAGACCCGGGGGTCATCCGGAAACGGTTGAAAATCCAGCAATACATACCGCACCGGATTATTTTTTCGATCGACCGCCTGGATTATTCCAAAGGCCTGCTTCACCGGCTCTTCGGCTATGAGTTTTTCCTGGTCTCCAACCCCGAATGGCATGGACGCGTCACCTTTCACATGGTGGTAGTCCCCTCCCGCGATACCATCGGGCAGTACCAGCAAATGAAAATGGACATTGACCAGCACGTAGGCCGCATCAACGCTACCTACGGACAAATCAACTGGCAACCTGTTATCTACCATTACCGTTCCCTCTCTTTTAAACGCCTCTGTGCCTTGTATTGCGCCAGTGATGTCGCACTGATTACCCCTATCCGCGACGGCATGAACCTGGTTTGCAAAGAGTATGTAGCCAGCCGTACCGACAACCGGGGGGTGCTGATCCTGAGCGAAATGGCAGGAGCAGCTTCAGAGCTCACGGAAGCGCTGATTATTAACCCTACCGATAAAAATGCGATCGCCCTCGCCATTAAACAGGCGCTGGAAATGTCTGAAGCAGAACAGGAAACCCGTATGAGAGCCCTCAGGCTCCGCCTGAAAGCGTATGATATCCATACCTGGACAAACGATTTTTTTTCACAAATGAGCCGACTAGAACACGAGCAGGAAAAACTGCGCCAAACCTACCTCCGCCCCAAAGACAGGAGCGCCATCCGGGAGGAATACTTCCGGGCATCCGATCCCCTTTTGCTGATCGACTATGACGGTACTTTAGTGCCGCTTGTTAAAAATCCCGCAGACGCCATTCTCTCTGAAGAGATGAAGGACCTGCTGCGCAGCCTGGCCGCCCGGAGTACGGTTGTAATTATCAGCGGCCGGGACCGCACCTTTCTGGAAAAACAACTGACCGGGCTCCCGGTTCACTTGGTCGCCGAGCATGGCGCCCTGATCAAGGACCGCGACTCCGGCAACTGGACCGTTACCAATGTCAACCAGGAAGACTGGAAAGACAGTATCCGGCCCATCATGGAATTATATGTCAAGCGTTGCCCGGGCGCTTTTGTCGAAGAAAAGGAAACTTCGCTCGCGTGGCATTTCCGCATCCCGTCCGATAAACTGTATGCCCAGCGCCGTGCCAACGAGCTGGCCTGGCAGCTGCACAATTTTCTGCAGCCCGAGCTCAACCTTCAGATCATTAAAGGCAATATGGTGATTGAAGTCAAGAAAACCCACTACAATAAAGGGACGGCCGCCCTGCAATTTATAGAAAGCAGCCGGTATGATTTCATCCTGGCAATGGGTGACGACACCACCGATGAAGACATGTTCGAAGTGTTGCCGCCTACGGCTTTTTCCATTAAAGTAGGAGAGGCCATATCGGTCGCCAGAAACCACCTCCCTTCCCAGCGGGACGTACAATCCTTCCTGCAGCTGCTGGCGGTTTCTCCGGCCGGCTGATTTTTACCCACTTCCTTTGTTACCCGATTACCCCATGATGTTATCACACCTCACCAATTTTTCGCAGGACCTGGGCCCGTTGTTTCCCGAAGTGCAGCTGAACGGCATCTTTGCGGATTCAATTACCTTCAATGACTGTGTTCCCAAATACCCGTATGAAGAGATTCTTGAGCGGTATCATGCCGAAAAAGAAATCCCTACTTTTGACCTGACGGTATTTGTTTTTGAAAATTTTGATCTTCCCGATTTTGAGCCGGCAAAATATGAGACGGATCCCTCCAAACCGATTACAGAACATATTCACGGGTTGTGGGACATTCTTACCCGGGAACATTACCAGGAAACAGGCAGCTCCCTGATCCCGCTCCCCCATCCGTATGTGGTACCCGGCGGCCGGTTCCGGGGAATGTATTACTGGGACAGTTATTTTACGATGCTGGGGCTCCAGGTAAGCGGGCGCACCGACCTGATTCAGCACATGATCGACAATTTTGCATTCTGCATCAACGAGCTGGGTTTCATCCCTAACGCCAACCGTACTTATTACCTGACCCGGTCGCAGCCGCCGTTTCTGGCATTAATGATCCAGCTCCTTGAAAGCGAAAGAGGCGACGCGGTCTGGGAACAATACCTCCCGGCCCTTGAAAAAGAATACGCATTCTGGATGACAGGCGCCGAAACAGTGTCAACGGAAAACCCCGCCAGTGCCCGGGTTGTGCAACTCCCCGACGGTACCCTGTTCAACCGGTATTGGGACGCATCTGACGAGCCCCGGCCCGAATCGTTCCGGGAAGACGTCGAAGTAGCCGTAGCCTCTCGCCGCAATCCGCAGGAGGTATACCGACACATCCGTGCCGCCACTGAATCGGGCTGGGATTTCAGCAGTCGCTGGCTGCGCGACCAGCACTCCATGGAAAGCATCCATACCGCCGACCTCATTCCGGTAGACCTGAACTGCCTGCTCCTGCACATCGAGCAAACCTTGGTGGCACAATACCGCCGGTTAACACCTTCGTCCGATCAGATTCCTCTTCTGGAGCAACGCGCTGCACAACGACGAAAAGGGATACAGCGCTATTGCTGGAACCGTGCAAGCGGTTTCTACTTTGACTACGACTGGATTCAGCAGGCCCCCACCGATGTTTTTTCCCTTGCTGCCGTTTATCCCTTGTTTGTCAATGTTGCCACCCACAAGCAGGCCCGTACAATGGTCACCCGCCTGGAAAAGGAATTTCTTCAGCCCGGAGGTTACCTCACGACCCTCCATACCAGCCGGCAGCAATGGGATGCCCCAAACGGCTGGGCGCCCCTGCAATGGCTTACCTACATCGGGCTTTGCAACTACGGTTTTCACGAGCTTGCCCAAAAAGGGAAGGAGCGCTGGTTGAATACCAACCGGAAGGTCTATGAACTCACCGGGAAGCTCACCGAGAAATACAATGTCATGAATAAGCTTTCGGAAGCGAAGGGAGGCGAATACCCCAACCAGGACGGCTTCGGCTGGACGAACGGTGTTTATTTGAAAATGGACGCCTCGAAGGAATTGTCCGACCCGGTCCCGAAAATAATTTTTCAATAGAATCTTGACATATAACGCTTATTCCCCTACTTTTGCACCACCATAACAGAATTGGCCGATGGTGTAATGGTAACACAGAACATTTTGGTTGTTTTATTCAGGGTTCGAGTCCTTGTCGGCCAACCAGATCATTTCAGAAAAAACCCATTCAGGAGCTCCTGAATGGGTTTTTTTATAGGTTCCTCCCCGGAGGCGGCCCGTTCACCCCGCTATATACTCACTGGGGGCTTTGCCGAACTGACTGCGGAACGATTTACTGAAGTATTTGGGATCGTTGAAGCCTACGGCAAATGCAACCTCCGATACGGTCATGGTTTTCTGTTTTAACAACGCTTCCGCCTTTTTCATACGGACAGAGCGTACCAGGTCCATCACGGAACAATCGGTAAGCATTTTGATCTTACGGAACAATACCGGGCGGCTCATTCCCAGTTCCTGTACCAGATCCGCCAGGTTCAGCTCGGGATTGCTGATATTCTCCTCAATCACCTTCATGAGCTTTTGAAGAAATACGGCATCAGGATGTGTCGCCTGCTCCGGTATCAGGGGCTCCAGGCTTACCTTATGCTTGTATTTTTCTTTGAGTTCTTCCCGGACCCGCAGCAAGTTGCGGATTCTGGTAAGCAGTACTTTCGGATGAAAAGGCTTCGGCACATAGTCGTCGGCGCCCTGCTCCAGGCCCTTCACCTGCTGCTGTACCGAATCATAGGCCGTTAACAAAATAACCGGGATATGATTGGTCCGCTCATCGGTTTTAATCCGGCCGGTGAGCGTTACCCCGTCCATGATCGGCATGGAGATATCACTGACGATCAGGTCCGGCAAAATCCGGCAAGCCAGGTCCCAGCCGGCGGCGCCGTTGGAGGCCTCGACAATTTCGTACGCTCCGGCCAGCAGCTCTTTTACATAATTCCGGAGGTCATCCTGGTCCTCCACTAATAAAATAAGTGGATTTTTCATCCCTTTCCCGGTTTCCCGGCTTTCTTCGGCCTCATTTTCTGAAAAAGATACGTCCGTCAGCAGCCTTGTGGTCCTCAACGGCATATCTTCCGGTGCTCCCGCCATTTCGGAAGCCGCGCCCGGCGGCAGTGAAATCACAAACCGGGTAAACCCATTTTGCCGGAGCCCTGATTCTTCACTTTCTACCTCGATAGTCCCCTGATGCAATTCGACAATATTTTTACTCAATGCGAGGCCAATACCAAATCCGGAATTTTGTCGGTCCCCCGTCTGGTAAAACCGTTGGAAAATACGATCCAGCTCCTCCCGGGCAATCCCGATCCCATTGTCTTCCACGGCTATCTTCACCTGGCCATCTGACGAAATACGGGTTGATATCCGTATTTCCCCCCCGGTAGGTGTAAATTTAAACGCGTTGATCAGCAGGTTGTGAAATACTTTCTCCATTTCCTCCGGATCGAACCAAACCCATAAAGGCCGGCCATGAGAAATGACCTTCAGCCGGATTTGACGGGCAATGGCATAACTCTGGAAGCTGGCCCGCACTTCTTCCAACCACTCCTCCAAATCCAGTTTCCGGGCTTTGATCCGCACGGTCCCCATTTCGTGCTTCTGAAAATCGAGCAGTTGCTCCACCAGTCGCATCAGCCGGTTGGTACTTCCCTGCATTACTTCCAGCTGCCTTTTCAGGATCCCGTTGGCATCCGGATCTTCCTCCAGAATTTTCATAGGCCCCATTATGAGTGTAAGGGGTGTCCGGATCTCATGGATAATATTGGTAAAAAAATGAATACGCGTCTGGTGCAGTTCCTCCTGCTGCTTTTTTTCCATATGCTCCAGTTCCAGGTCATGTGCCAGCTGAAGGCGTTCCCGGTGGTAGCGCGACCAGGTGTAAAGCAGCCCCAGAAAAGCCGCGACATACCCTATATAAGCCCAGGTGGTCTTCCAGGGCGGCGGCAGTATGGTTATTTTCATTTCCAGCGGCTCATTGCTCCATACCCCGTTGTTGTTACTGCCCTTGATTTTGAGGGTGTAGGTACCCGGCTCCAGGTTCATGTAAGTCGCCACGGGCTCCTTCACATAGTTCCACTCTTCCTCAAACCCTTCCAGCAGATAGGCATACTGGTTTTTCTGGGCGTCGATGTAGTTGATCGAAGCAAATTCAACAGAAAACACATTCTGCCGGTGGTTAAACTCCAGTGCCGGGGTAAGCAGCAGATGTTCCCTCAGGATACCATCCGTACCCCCTATTTCGACCGGTTTATTAAACAATTTCAATCCTGTAAAAACGATTGAAGGCCGCATGGGGTTGATGCGGATGCTGTCCGGTGCGAAGCGTACAATTCCATTGTAACCACCGAAATACAACTTCCCCTGGCGATCGTCGAACACTGAATTCGGCAAAAACTCCTTGCACACCAACCCGTCGTTCCTGTCGTAGGTAATGATCACCCCCGATGCCGGATCCAGTTTCGACAAACCATCGTCGGTGGCGATCCAGAAATTCCCGGCACTGTCTTCGCTCACTCCGAAAACATTATCGCCTCCCAATCCGTCTGCCTTTGAATAATGGATGAACTGCCCGGTTTCCGGATCATACCGGTTCAGTCCGGCACCTCGCGTGCTGATCCATATGTGCCCGCGGCTGTCCTCAAAAAGTCCGACAACATAATTGCCGCTGATCGCATTTTGCGGCCCCGCCTTGTAGTGAATAAACCGTCCTTCTCCTCTGACCTTCTGAGCCAGCCCGGTAGTCGTTCCCAGCCAGATTCGCTCTTTGCTGTCGATCAGCAAACAGGTGATGCTATTAGAAGGCGGGCCCTTTTCCGATCGGTCCTGGTAACTGAATTGTTCGAACTTTCCCGTCTCCGGGTCCATTTTGCACAGCCCTCCCCGGAAAGTGGCAATCCACAGCTGTCCTTCCTTGTCGTAGGAGAGCCCATAGATCCGGTCGTCGGGGAGCGACCCCTGAACATTCGGGATGCTCAAGTACCGGGTAATGGTACCGGTAGCGAAGTCCATGTAATTCAACCCTTTAATGGTTCCGATCCACAATCCCCTGGTGCCATTCCGCAGGAGACATTTGATCTTATCGTTCGACAGCGAATTCGGATTCTCCGGGTCGTGCCGGTAATGCTGTACTATTTTATCAGTCTCATCAACCAGAAACAACCCCTTATCATCGGATCCGACCCAAAGGTGGTGATCGGCAGCCGCCATCATCGGCCCCGCAATTTTGAACGGTTTTCGTCCCGCCCCGTTGACGAGCCTCAGCGAACCAAATTGCTGTGAAAACGGGTTGTAGTGATTCACTCCCCCATAAAACGTGCCGATCCAGACTGTTCCTTCATGGCTCCGGTAAATGGCACGGATGGAATTATCACTCAGAGAACCTGGCTGATCTGGCGCATTCACGAACCTGCGGAAATTCACTCCATCCTGTCCGCAAATAAGCAGGCCCGACATGGTCCCGATCCAGAACTGTCCGCTTTCATCCGGCTGAATCGTCCGTACGGCAAAATTGGACAGGTCGAGTCCGCGGATGGGATGCCAGCTGGTCACCTTTCCCTGCGCCGGGTCAAAAAGAGCTATCCCCTTGGTCTCTGTGCCGATCCAAAGCCGGCCCTGCCTGTCTTCAGCGATGGTATTCACCCAATTGGAGGTATTGTGCCAGACCGAATCTTCCGGATGCAGGTAAAAATGCTTGACTTCATACACACCGTCGTGCCTTCGTCTGACCCGCGACAGCCCAACGGTGGTTCCTACCCACAGGTTCTGTTTTGTATCCTCGTACAACGACTTTATATCAAAAGCGCCCGATTCGTCCGCTGTATTTCCTTCCATCATCAGCTGCTCGAACTTTGCTGTCCCGGGGGCCTTCAACCGGTTTAAGCCTCTGCGCGTGCCCACCCACAAACTCCCGTCAGCCGTCTGTACGATGGCAGAAATATTGTTGTAACTGATGGAATGACCTGAGGTGTCATGCCGCATTCTCCGGAAATCATCGGTACGCGGCCTGTACAGGTTGAGTCCGCCGCTGGTACCTATCCATAAGTTTCCCTGCTTATCTTTTGTAATAACATTTATTGAACTTGAAGAAAGCGACGTGCTGTCTTCCGGCTCCCTCCGGTAGACGATATTTTTATGGGAATCATAGCGATTGAGGCCATCGCGGGTTCCGAACCACATAAATCCATACGCATCCTGCTCAATAGCATACACGCTGCTCTGCGACAGGTTTTCATCGATTGACAGATGGCTGAATGTAATCTGTCGCTGGGCAGCCGCTTCTATGCAGGCCAGCAGGATCAGGCCTATAACCCGGAAACAGCCCCTAACAGCCTTTTGACTCATATAGAATTAGTTAAATAGAATACTGCTATCGTTATAAAGACGAAATTACACCCTTTTTCCCTCACACCAACCCCCTCTCCGTGCAAACATCCAAAAAGATAAAAAGCGTCGGCCGCATGTTTATGTCCGTCATTTTTAGTAACTTTCCTTTACTATTGCTCTTTTTTACCAACCCGTTACCGCTATGAAAAGCCTGCTTTCGGTGCTGGTTCTGCTCTGTTGTCACATCCAGCCCGGATGGGGAAACTATCTGCTGCTTCCTATGGATGACACACAAGCCAATCATTTAAAAGCGTATGGGTTGGCCTACCAGGTACTGACTGCCGATGCTGAGGTGGACTGGCTGCTCAATTACCGGGGAGGAAGCTTTGGCATTGCCCACACTCAGGCAGTGGAGCGGGAGTGTCGGCTCCTGGGGGTCTCTTACCAGGTGGTTTCCGATGCAGCGTATAACCAGATCCTTCATCAGATTCAGCAGGACGAAGTCAATATGAACATGGTAAAACTCCATAAAGCCGCCCGGATTGCGGTGTATTCTCCCATAGAAATCAGTCCGTCCGAATTTGAAAATACCGACGCCGTACTCCTGGTACTGAAATATGCGGAAATCCCGTTTAAGGTCATTTACGATGAAGAAATCCTGCGTGGCGACCTGAGCGAATACGATTGGGTCCACCTCCATCATGAAGATTTCACCGGGCAGTTCGGTCGCAGCATGCGCCGGGTTTCGGAAGCCGATATCCGGGCTCAGGAGGCCATTGCCCACCGTTACGGATTTACCAAAGTGTCGCACATGAAACTGGCCGTAGCCAAGGCCATCAAAGCTTATTGCATGGGCGGCGGGTTCTTATTTGCTATGTGTTCGGGGGCGGAAACCTTCGATATCGCCCTGGCGGCAGAAGGGGTGGATATTGTGGAAAGCATGTTCGATGGCGATGGGGTCGATCCCAATGCCCAATCCCGGCTGGACTTTGAAAAAACCTTTGCCTTCCATCATTTCAAAATCGACACCGACGGCTATAATGGCATGACCTTTTCCGATATCAATTCGTCTTACGGCAGCGGCTGGGGCAGCGGCGCAGAATCCTATTTCTCATTGTTCGACTTTTCTGCCAAATGGGATATTATTCCTGCGATGCTGGTACAGAACCATGAATACCTGATCCGGGAATTTTTCGGACAGACGACAGCCTTCAACCAGCATACCGTCAAACCGGATGTACTGGTGATGGGGAAGGGGAAAACGTCGGACCGGTATATTTACGGCGAAATCGGTCGCGGACAATGGACCTTCTACGGCGGCCATGACCCTGAGAGCCGCCGCGGAGGCAGCCGGGGGCGCCAGCCCACGGACCTCAACCTATATCCCAATTCTCCGGGTTACCGGCTGATCCTCAATAATGTTTTATTTCCTTCGGCAAAAAAGAAAAAACGAAAAACCTAGGTAACAACTGACGGCGTCCGCGGTCTGTAACCACGGACGGTGTCCGTGGTCAGCAACCCCATACCGCCCCACCGGGATTTCCCGCAATATTTTCGGCACTTTCCCTTTCTCTACGTATCTTTGCGCGGTTATTACATGTTCCATCGTATGACAAAACTTTCGGTCAGGCATTTGCTCGGGATCAAAAACATCACCGAGGGCGATATTCAGACGATTCTTGAAACCGCCACACAGTTCAAAGAGGTTATCAACCGCCCTATTAAGAAAGTTCCTTCCCTACGTGATATTACCATTGCCAACGTATTTTTCGAGAATTCCACCCGGACACGCCTTTCCTTCGAGCTTGCAGAGAAACGGCTCTCTGCCGATACCATTAATTTCTCTTCTTCAGGAAGCTCTGTAAAAAAAGGAGAAACCTTGCTGGATACGGTAAACAATATCCTGGCAATGAAGGTAGACATGATCGTGATGCGTCACAGCAGTCCCGGAGCGCCTCATTTTCTGGCCGACCGTATCCCGGCCAATATCGTGAATGCGGGCGACGGCACCCATGAGCACCCTACCCAGGGCCTGCTCGACGCCTTCTCCATGCACGAGCGCCTGGGCGATCTGACGGGTAAAAAAATTGCCATTATCGGGGATATCACGCACTCCCGCGTCGCACTTTCCAATATTTTCTGTCTGCAAAAGCTGGGAGCGGATGTGATGGTATGCGGACCCAATACGCTTATCCCCAAATACATTTCCAATCTGGGGGTCCGGGTCGGACATGATGTCCGCGAGGCGCTGGCATGGTGCGATGTGGCCAACGTGCTGCGCATCCAGCTGGAACGGCAACAGATCAAGTATTTCCCGTCTCTGCGGGAGTATGCGATGTATTTCGGCATTACCAAACAAATGCTGGATGAACTCGATAAGGAAATCATCCTGATGCACCCGGGACCGATCAACCGTGGTGTCGAACTAAGCTCCGACGCGGCGGATTCCCGGCATTCCATCATTCTCAACCAGGTCGAAAACGGGGTAGCCATCCGGATGGCGGTATTGTACCTGCTTGCGCAGCAGTAGTGTCGGCAATCGGCTTTCGGAGATCGGCTTTCAGATATCAGCAATCGGCTTTCGGCAATCGGCTTTCGGAGATCAGCTTTCAGATGTCGGCAATCGGTTTTCGGCAATCGGCTTTCGGCTGTTAGCTGACCGCCGACAGCTGATAGCCCTTAGCTGCCAGCCGTTAATTGACTGCCGGCAACCCCACGGAACACCCCTTGTCCGGACAAAACTTCCCTTTATATTTGCTGCCGGTTTATGGCAAAATCAATCCGACAGAAATCTTCCGGGAAAAGGACCGTCCCCCGTAAAAAGCCGCTTCCTGCCAGCGGCTGGCTCCTGGCTGCCGTGGGAGTCGGGTTGGTGATTTTCCTGCTGATCTGGCTCAAACCTGCTAACCAAAACCAATGGACCTTTGTTCCGGAATTCGGGATTAACCTCCCGATGCGTTACCCCATTCATGGCCTGGATGTGTCCCATCATAATGCCGCCATCGACTGGACCCTGCTAAAAAAAGTAGCCCACGAGGGCATTAAAATCGATTTTGCGTATATAAAAGCAACCGAAGGGGCGACTCACCGCGATAAACGCTTTGCCTATAATTGGGAGAAAGCCAAAAAGGCCGGTATTCGGCGGGGAGCTTATCATTTTTACAATCCGCGTGTATTGTCAGAGAAACAGGCCCGGAATTTCATCAGTACGGTCCGGATGGAAAAAGGGGATCTTCCACCGGTGCTGGACCTGGAGACCTACGGTGGGAAACCCGATGATATCATCATCCGGGGAGTACGAAACTGGCTGCGTATTATCGAAGAACATTACCAGGTGAAGCCGGTCATTTATATCAATGAGCATTTTTATAGAAAGTATATCGCCGGCAATTTTGACGATTATCCGCTCTGGATAGCCGGTTATTCACGAAAGCACATCAACGACCTGGCCAATGATTCGCACGTGCTCTTCTGGCAGCACAGTGAAAAGGGCCGGATCAAGGGCATCCGCGGGTTCGTCGATTTCAACGTCTATGTCCACGATCCGCAGGACTGGGAGCTGTACCTCAAAAAAGAAACGTACTAGTGATCCATGGTCTGTGTCCCACAGACCATTTTGGATACCAGCCAGAAATTTGGATACCAGCCGGGGGCGCCAAGCCTGAAACGAAGTTGCCCGCGAAGACACCGTCCACCGTAAACGCATAAATGCCCGGTCATCACCCTTACTGTGCACTCCCCAGCCGCCGGGTTTTCCTCAGAACGGATCCCGCTCCAGCATTTCTTTCCGGATCACCCCCGAGACATCGCCGACCGGCTTCCGGCACAGATAGACTTTCGTCCCCTTTTCTCTGGCATAGGGCTCCCGTATTTCCCCTATATACGTAATCTCCGAAAAGAGCGCTTTCACTTCTTCGCTGACCCGGTCGTCGACATTAATGAATTCGGAAACAGGACCCGGGGGATGCGCCCGCAACCAGTATAGAAAACTTTCATGGAAACTAACAGGCTCCGGCAACCCGTATTTCTTCCCGATTACCGAAATAGCCCCGGCTTGCCCGTAGTTACCGCAAAATATCACGGTTTCCTCCGGTTTTTCCACCTGACGGTAGGCTTCGTTCACCAATGTCACCAATTCTTCCCATCCCAGCATATCGGCATAATCTTGCGGCAACGCATGAATACTACCGTCTTCAAAGCGCTGGCCGGCTTCTATACCGTAGTTCCGGTACAGGTTGTCAAACCAGGCCACCAATGCGGGTACGGGATACACCGGGAGCCCGATCGGAAGCAAAGGCCAGGCACTGAACAGGACAAACAGCGCCACCGCCGTACGCGTCACCACCCCTTTCAGCCATCGTTCCCACTGTACTGCTCCGGCCGCAAACAAGCCCGGAAAAATTCCCAGCGTATAATAACTTTTCGCCTGGAGGCCCCACAGGACCACCAGTACCCCGATGATCGCGGCGCCGACAGGGCGGTATTTTTCCGACTTTAACAGGCCATACAGCCCCGGCAAGGTCAACAACGTCGCACCAAAGGGCATCAGCAGTTGTTCCGACCAGAAATCGGCGGCGGCAACATGCACCAGATGATGCTCCCGGAGTGCTTTCATGTGGTCAAAAACCGGGAAATCGTGCAGATATTGCCACCAGATATTGGGCAAAAAAAGTGCGAAAGCCACTCCCAGCGCAACTATAAACCCCTTGGAAACCAACCACTTCCTTTGGGGAAATGCCAGAATCGCCAGCAGCAGGCACACCGTTAGTATGCCGATGAGGTATTTGGTCAGCAAGCCCAATCCTACCGCAGCGCCCAGGAGTATCCAGTTGTTGCGGGCCTCGGGTTCGTTGCATAGGCGGATGACAGCATACAACGTCGCGGTCCAGAAAAAGACATCCAGGAATACCGGCTGGAACAAAAAGAAGGTCCGCAGCATACACAAGGCTCCCGCAAACCCCGCTGCCGCCAACACCCTTGCGTAGCTTCCACCGCCCAGTTCCTTAGCGATTCCCGCGCATACCAGCACCATTCCTCCGCTCAAAACAGCCGGCAGCAATTTTACGGCCCATACCGCATTCCCGAACACTGCCTGCATCAAAGCAGCACACCAGGCAGCAACCGGCGGTACAGATGCATAGCCGAAGGACAGATGCGCCGCTTGCGCATAATAGAGTAGCTCGTCCCGGTGGTATTCCAGGTTTTGGGAAAAGACCATGCGCACAGCTACTGATGCCAGTGCCAATAGCAGGATTACCCCCTTTGAATAGCTTGTCATGGAAGTTGCTTTTCGATATAGCTTGTTATTCCTTCAAAATCTGCAGCATGAAACCATGCAAAATTTCCCTGATGACGAAACCAGGTCAATTGTCGTTTGGCATAGCGGCGGGAATTCTGTTTCAGGAGACGCTCCATTTCCGCTTCATCATACACGCCGTCCAGATAACCGTATACCTCCTTGTATCCCACCGTCTGCAAGGCATGATGTGCGCGGTAGGAGGCCACCCTTTTTGCTTCTTCCACCAATCCGGCCTGCAGCATTGCATCCATCCGCCTGTTAATACGCTCGTACAAATCCGCCCGGTCCCGGTCCAGTGCGATCAGCACTTGCCGGAACGGTCGGACTGCCTGCTGTTGCTGCTGAAACCCGGAAATGGGTATACCAGTCGTCTGAAACACCTCCAAAGCCCGGATCACTCTTTGGGGATTATGGATTTCCGGGGTTGCCGCGAACCGGGGGTCCACTTCACGGAGCGTTTCCTGCAACAATTCAAGCCCTTCCGACTCCCACCGGCGGGTCAGTTGCTCCCGCAATCCCGGGGCCGGCCGGGGGAGGGCGTCCAGTCCTTCGCACACAGCCTTGATATACAACCCCGAGCCTCCGGTCATCATGACAACATTCCGCCGTTTAAAAAGTTCGGGCAGCAATGTGAGCACATCCCGCTCAAAGTCTCCCGCACTATACGATTCCGCAACTGAATGACTGTTAATAAAATGATGCGGCACGCGGACCAGCTCTTCTGCAGAAGGTTTGGCGGTCCCGATAGTCAGTTCTCTGAAAAACTGTCTCGAATCGGCGGAAATAATTTCCGTTTGCAACTCCTCCGCCAGTCGCAGGCACAACGCTGTTTTACCCACCGCCGTGGGGCCCGCGATCACAATAAGGAAATTTTCACGGCTATTCATCCGGGAACAAACTATAAATTTCATTTTACTGCCACCGAGGGGCGAGCGAAGCCGAACCCCGGTTTTCAGCGTACCACCGTGCTGCAGGCCCTTCTATCCCGACCACTGCTAACGGCTATTTCTTTCAAAACTATCGGTTTTTCGAACCAAACCGTAAGATTCCGGCAAAAATAACATCCTGAACCGGTCAGCCCGGCTGCCATTTCGCGCCTTACCGCATGATTCCCGGATGAAAAGCATTATTTTTATCCGTTAAACTCCTTCTTACTTAATACCTGCATTTACCCGTTGTAAACGATGACGATACCCCGTTTGATCAGCCTTGCATTAACCCTGACAATAACCTTGTTACCCGGTACGCTGCGCTCCCAGCCCCGACACGATCTCCGCTTCGACCGGCTGGCGAACGTTTGGGACGAAGCCATCCCACTGGGTAACGGAACAGTCGGCGCCCTGATCTGGCAAAAAGACGACGCGTTACGGTTTTCCCTCGACCGGTCCGACATCTGGGATCTGCGTCCCATGAAAGGCCTTCACCGGGAAGAATTCTCTTACCAGTGGGTTTATAATCAGGTAGTAAAAAAAGATTACCAACCGGTTCAGGAATATTTCGATGCGCCGTATGACCGGGAACCTGCCCCTTCCAAAATTCCGGCAGGCGCCCTTGAATTTGCATTACCCTCCAATACAACGGTAAAATCCGTTCATTTGCAATTGGAAAATGCCCTTTGCGAAATACAGTGGGAAAATGGCGCTGTCCTGAAATCCTTTGTACATGCCACCGAACCTGTGGGATGGTTCCGCTTCGAAAACTGGCCCGGCGATCCGTCACCGGTAGTGGTCCCGCCGCCCTACGAAGGGCCGTTATCGGGTGAGGAAGTCAACTCACTGAAAGGAGACGATCTGGCACGGCTGGGGTATACGGCCGGAAAAGTGGAAGAACATCCCAACCGGACGGTCTATACCCAGGAGGGGTGGGGAGGATTCCGCTACCAGATTTGTGTCGTATGGAACCGGGTAGCTGCCAACACCTGGGAAGGTGTCTGGAGTATTTCTTCTCATTTTCCCCGTCAGGCCGCGACGCAGGAAGCGGCAGCCGTAGCAGTCCTTTCTGCCGGAAAAGGATTCTTCCGGGAATTGGAAAATCATCGGCATTGGTGGCATCTTTTCTGGAGTAAATCATCCCTCCGGATTCCCGACGCTTTGCTGGAAAAACAATGGTACCTGGAACAATACAAGTTCGGGGCTACTGCCCGGAAAGGAGCCCCGCCCATCTCCCTGCAAGCCGTATGGACGGCCGATAACGGACGCATTCCGCCCTGGAAAGGCGACTATCACCACGACCTGAACACCCAGCTCAGCTACTGGCCGGCCTACAGCGGCAACCACCTGGAGGAGGCAATGGGCTACCTGGATCATCTGGATGCCAACAAAGCCAATTACCGGCGCTATACGAAAAGGTACTTCGGTGTGGACGGCATCGCCGTTCCTGGGGTAACGACCCTGGATGGCACCGAAATGGGCGGCTGGATCCAGTACTCCTTATCTCCCACCGTATCGGCCTGGCTGGCGCAGCATTATTACTTACAATGGCGGTATAGCATGGACCGCCGGTTTCTGGAAGAGCGCGCTTATCCCTGGATCCGGGAAGTCTGCACTTTTCTGGAAGCCATTACCGCGCCGGACGCGAAGGGGTTTCGGAAATTGCCCATCAGTTCCAGCCCGGAAATCAATGACAATCAACTGAACGCCTGGTTTCACGAAAATACGAATTACGATCTGGCGTTGATGAAATTCGCTTTCAAAGCCGGCGCGGAACTGGCTGCGGTGCTTGACCTTTCCGAAGAAGCCCGCCGCTGGCAGGAAGTCTTTTCCTCCTTTGACGAATATGCTTTAACCGAAAATAAGGAACTGATGTTCGCCCCCGGCTCCCCCTATACGGCATCACACCGGCATTTTTCTCATCTGCTGGCCATTCATCCGCTGGGACTCCTCCGATGGGAAGACGGCGAGGCTTCCCAGGCCATTATCCGCAACTCCCTGAACCTTCTGCAAGAAACAGGACCGGACTATTGGGTGGGTTATTCCTATTCCTGGTTGGCCAACCTTCAGGCAAGGGCCAAAAACGGCGATGCCGCCGTCGCCGCGCTTCGCGCCTTTGCAACCGCCTTTTGCCTGCCCAACAGCTTCCACGCCAATGGCGATCAAACCAAATCCGGCTATTCCAAGTTTACGTACCGCCCCTTTACACTGGAAGGCAATTTTGCCTTTGCAGCCGGTTTGCAGGAAATGCTCCTCCAGAGCCATGCCGGATTTATTGAAGTCTTTCCGGCCATTCCCGGTGAATGGAAAACATTGTCCTTTCAGCAGCTACGCGCGGAAGGAGCTTTTCTTGTCAGCGCCGCCCTGCATCATCCCGACAGCGCTGAAATCACTATTGAATCGGAAAAAGGGGGGACTGTTCTTTTAAAACTCCCGTTTAATAGCTGGGAAGTCGTTGCCGGAAAGGGAATACAAGCCGGAAAAATGGAGAACGGCCTGCTGGAATTAACAGGAACACCGGGAGGCCGGATCACGGTAAAAAGTTTTCGGGAATAACCCTTTCCCCGATTGCGCTGCACCAACCATGGTCTGTGTCCCCACAGACCATTTTGGATACCAGCCAGACACGCTGCTTCTAAAGTGGACTACAAAGACACCACAACCGTCAACTTAAGGTTAAGACCGGCATTGCCGGCAGAATGCCCGATTGCGCCATCCCCTCCGGGACTGGGATTAGGTGTAGGATCCGTACCAACCCCGTAAGGGGTGAAATCACCAACCCGGCCTGTTACACGTAGGCTACCTGAGTTTACTTATCACATAAACTTCCGGTTGGGGCACTACATACAGCAGGTTGTGGAATAAATTCCGATCATAGGAACGGGATTGCCGGCAGACCACTACCACCTCGTCAAGATCCGTTGGAGCCTCGAAAAGCTTTACATTTACAACCGGTGATGTTACCGTCACTTGCCTGGGTATAAAACCGACAAAACGGAATAACAGCGTCGATTGATCTGGTTCGAGCACAAAGCGATAATTCCCGTGCTTATCCGTAATACAGCCTGTATTGCTGCCTTTTACCACCACTGAAACGCCTGCCAGCGGCCATCCCTGTCCATCGGTTACCTGGCCGCTTACAACCCTTCCTTCCTGCGGACAGCTCCCGCCCAGGAAGAGGAATACGAACAATCCACTAAGTAATTTCATTCTTGATTCGGTTGGTTAGTTACGCATAGAAGATGATAACATCCGGCTGTTTCCATAATTTTTTTCTCATTTTTATGGAATTATCGAAAATAAACATCCTTAGTGAGTACCTATTTAATTTGAGACAGCCCGGTCGCTGCTGTTACCAACCTAAGGCTAGTGAAGTTTTTACCGCTTTTTACCCGCAGGAGAAAAGAAGTCCTTCCGGAAGCCGAGCTTCTCCGGTTGTACCGCCAATCCGGAGAGCTACGCTATCTGGGACAGCTTTTCCAGCCCTGTATGGAGCCGCTTTTTGCTATTTGCTACAAATATTTACGCGATGAAGAAGATGCCAAAGACGCTGTCATGCAGCTTTTTGAAAAATTGTCGGTCGAATTGCGGCTCCATGATGTGCAGCACTTTAAAAGCTGGCTGCACCGGGTAGCACGGAATCATTGTCTCATGCAGCTCCGGGCCGCCAGACAGGTATTCATTGAACAGGACTCGCTGACCGAAGCTCCCCCTGACGCCGATGAAAGCGTTTCGTTGGATCTGCAAGTAGCGGCTCTTAACGGCTGCCTCCAAACCTTATCCCCCGCGCAAAAGCAATGCATTCAACTCTTTTTTACGGAGGAAAAGTGTTACCGGAAAATTGCCGAGCTTACGGGATATGAGTTGAATAAGGTAAAAAGCTATATCCAGAATGGAAAAAGGAACCTGAAAATTTGCATGAGTAAAAATGGCAAAACGTAACAATAGTACGTCCGACGGCCAGAAGACATTTCGCCGCTATTACAACGGTGAAATGTCGCATGAAGAGCAATTCTGCTTTGAAGCTGAATTGGACAGCGATCCCTTTTTGGTGGAGGCCTATGAAGGTTTCCAGCAACTAATGGCAGACGGAGTTGCCATTGAAGCGGCCACAGCAGAATTGCATCAAAAGCTTAAGGAGGTCATTCCCGCTGCTCAACCACGCAGCCCGTTGGTTTGGCTGTACGGCACTGCGGCGGTAGTGGTTCTTGGACTGCTCATTTCCTGGCTGATTGCACCAAAGCCGGTATTGCAGGAAAAGCTGCAGGTGGTTTATATCCCCAAAACAGACACAATCCCGAAAGCGGCGGCCCTTACACCCGCCATCGAACATCAACCGGATGCTGCCCCCGTCGCCTCTCTTATTCCCGACAGCATTCGCGGCCGGGTGGTTGATGATCACGGGCTTCCGTTACCTGGCGTTACCGTTCTGCAGGCAGGCATTCCGGTTACCAGCACCGATACTGCCGGAGAATTTTCCCTCCGCCAACCGGCATCGGACTCTTTACAACTGATGTATATCGGGTTTCAACCCCAGTCGGTTCCTATTGACGGGCCTGACCTCGGAACCATGATACTGACAGAGGATACCAGGGACCTCAATGAAGTTATCGTTGTCGGCTACCACTCGGTTGTACAACCTGTCACAGCGTCCGGAACTGATCCTACGCCCACATCAGGGTGGGAAGATTACTCGGACTATCTGGAGAATGCCACGCAATCCGCAGGCCTCGACGGACAGGTGACGGTGACCTTTACCGTATTGGAACACGGCGGCCTGACCGGCTTCATGGTACAGGGAGAAGCTTCTCTCCAAAAGGAAGTCATCCGGATTATTCAGGAGGGGCCACCGTGGACAGCGGCTTCCCAACATCAGGCGGCTGTCGCCCGGCCGGTGACCCTCAGGCTGCAATTCAAAAAATAGCTTCCCGTTCAGCTCCTTTTTGACCGCATGGCTTTCACCTGCTTGAGGCCCGGATCTGTCAGCAGCTGC
Source organism: Telluribacter humicola (assembly GCA_040394475.1). Taxonomy (GTDB): domain Bacteria; phylum Bacteroidota; class Bacteroidia; order Cytophagales; family Spirosomataceae; genus JBEBSD01. The sequence continues at coordinate 52,396 of JBEBSD010000026.1, forward strand.
CGATATTCCTCTGAGTCCATGGGATAGAGCGCAATTTTGCCCTCCGCATCGCTATGTACCCCCCACCCGTAGCGTTTGGGTAAGGGCGATGCCCGGAAACAGGCCTGTCCTTTCGAAAAAAACAAGTCCCGAGCCGCCCTCCTTTCAGGAAGAGCAATCCCGTTCCGTAACGCATAAATATGAAACAATACATCATCCGAAGTAAACTCGTAGGGATGATCCCGGATCATTTCAAACTGTAATTTGGCAATGGATTTTGAAATGCCCCTGTCGGCCGGGATCTCCGCGCCGGTAACCGGACAATCGTCCGCTACCGAAATAAATGTATTCACATAGTTCGTTGTATGCATCGGCATGGTTGTAATCGGGTCAAGTAGCCAGCTGGGTACGAAAATGCCTGAACGATATCCGGGAGCTGGTCGGATGTCGTTCAGGATTAATCCTTTATTGATACCTTTTCTTTTTAACGTTCAAGTAACTTTCCTAGTGTCGTGTCAAGTATAAAATGTCGTGGGTGGCGCCGTGGACTGTGTTTTTACAGTCCACTTGCGCGCTGGGCTGGTATTTAGAATGGTCTGTGGGGACACAGACCATGGACCTGCTATTGTTGCTGCCTCTAAAATTTAAGCGGATGCCAGGCCGTTTTCCATGCCCCCCAGTCCGGCCCGTACGCATAGGCAATAAACTGGGGCGTGGCCGGGTCGATATGGCCCTGGGCATCGCCGCTCCAGCCACTGTTGTGCAGATAGGGTTTCAAGCTTCCGGGTAAGGCGCCTACTTTTTTAAAGGTGATTCCGTCTTCAGACTCCCATAGTAGTATGTGGCTCTGGGCCGAAATCCGCGAAGCGGTATGAATCGCCTGGAAGCGGCCCAGGTCCTTGCGGTATTTCACATCACAGTGATCGGCAGCATGGATACTGCTCTTATTAATCGCGGTACCGTGCTGGGTAAGATGAGCCGGCCAGTCCTCACGGTCAATGGGAGCAGTGGCCACGCGGGTTGTCGTACTTTCGTCCCCGGTATCATTCCAGGAGTAGTAGAGGAACAATGTTCCGTCCACGATCACCATCGACGGTTCTCCGACTCCCCACGCAGTGGGAGTTCCGTTGAATGTTACAATCGGCTCGGGTGATCCGCCCCAGCCCGCTCCGTCCCACTTCTCCCACGGGCCGGTAGGCGACGTACCGCGACACATGTACAAATGATTGTACACCATCCCCGGGTCTTCTGTAGAAGTATATCCGATGTAGTAATAATCCCCGTATTTGACTACACCCGGATCACAAATCGAAAAATGATCTCTTGTCCCTTCCGTAGGCTTCAGTACCATTTGGTCCGGCGTCCAGGTTTTTCCGCCGTCCACTGACCTTCTGTAGGCAGCCTGGTCCCAGTAAAGTCCGCCACCCGATTCTTCCAGGAGGCACCAGGCCTCAAAGCTGCCTTCGGTCACCACCCCATTCAGGTAGCTGGTTACACCGGTCACCGCCTGGCTTCTTTTCCACACGCCTGGCGTATCTTTCGGATTACTCAGCATCCAGAGGTACTCTCCGGCCGGGATATGTTCGCCCATGGTAATCAGCAGCTCTGCATTGTCCTCAAAGGCGATATAGTCCTTCACCGCCACCGGTGCGGCTGCTACGGTGGTTCCATAATCGGTGTTCCATTGGTACAGACTGAGTGTCAGGTTACTGGAGGCGGAATGCCAGGTGGGGCATATAACCGATAGGCCATAAAACGGCCGGTCCATCACAAACCGCTGTGCCGCTTTGTCATCACCCGTCAACCGGATAGGTTCATGAGCATCCTCCTTTTCAAACAAGGCTCTTCTTTCTCCGTAACGGTCGCCTTCTGCAGCAAACCAGGCATCGATCGACCCATCGTCATTCACGATTATGGAAGGTCCGTACCGGTAAACTCCGCCGTTATAGATATCCCACCCCTGCTCTGCAGAAGGCATTTGCGCGGGCGAAGTTGCAGGCCCGGTTGTTTCCTGGCTGTTACATCCTCCCAGCAGCGCGAGCAACAGGCCAACCTGTAAGTAATTCATACTATTTTAGTTAAACAGGAACCGGTTTCGGTTCCAGCACCTTTTTACAATAACATCTCTAATCTGCGGTATAGACAAAGTTCATCCGGCCTCCGGGCGCAGTATCCCCGTTCACATAGAAATCCATAATATCGCCGGTCTCCTGCATGTTATCATTCCATTTAAATTCGATATCGACTTTTCCTCCCGGCAGGCTGAGGACACTTTTCCGGATGCCAAACTCCAGTTTATTGCCGTTTACCGCAAATTTGGATGCCGCCACCTGCTCCCATTCCCAGCGGCCGCCGATGTTCCGCTCCACGATGACCTTGTTTCCCTTCGGACTTACCCGGTTTACAATAACGTCGTAACCGTTCCATCCCGTCGACTTGTCACGATCGGTATCAATCAGCAGCAGCATCCAGTTTTTGTCATTTTTAGCGGTAAGTGCATCGGCCGTTTCGACATAAAAATAAACGTTCTCTGCGTCCCGGGCTACTTTTGCCCCTACTATATCATTCCTCCCGGTCGTGTTGGTATAATACATATTGTAGCGTCCCCGATGGTCACGGTGCCCGGTATTCCCCTTATAGTGCCTGTAATACGGCAACACATCCGCCCATCCGCCGGCTTTTCCGATGGGGATACTTTTTGCTGCCGATGCACTTTCCGGAGCCGCCATTCCTTTAAATCTCCTGACGTTATCAATGAGCTGAAGGTAATACACATCCCCTTTGTCGCCCCAACCCTTATTCGGTTCGATATCCCGGCTGCGGTCCCAGTCAAACTGATCAACAAACGAAAAAGGATCGCCCGTCCAGCCATGTTCCGGCAGCCATTGTCCAGCAATAAATTCGTTCCATCCGGTAATGAAAACCAATTCCGGGTCTACTTCAACCGCACGGTCCCATTGTTCCTGAAAATTCCAGCCATACAGGTAGCCGTCTGTCCGCGGATCGAACCCTTTTGTCTTACTGTAGCTGCGGCTAAACGTACCGGGCAGGTTAAACGCACTGCAATGCCCGTTGGTCGACGGTCCTGCGTTTTGTGCCACGCCGACCGTTACCTGCTCATAGTTTCCACCGGGAGTTTTCGCATATCCCGGCTGCGGATAATTGTCCAGCCAGCCCCACTGGTCATTCCGTTTGGGTCCATCTACATAGTCGGGCTGGCCCGGGCGGAATGTGAAAAAATTCCGTATTTCCTTATCTTCTTCCGAGTCAGTCAGATTATCCGGATACCCCATAATACACGGTTTTCCTTTCCAGTAAAACCACAGATGCTGGTACCTCCCCGGCTTATAGACATCCCGGTACAACTGCCTCAGGGAGACCAGGGAATGCGGTGCCGGACCGAATGGGAGCAAATAAGCGATTTTCGGGACATTGACGCCATCCTTCCCGGCCTGGTCCCAGGTTTTCAGCAGTGCTTCATAGGAATCCTGCCAGGTGATGCTTCCGTTGGTACAGTCGAAAAAAACCGCATCTACTTTTGCATCCGCCAGCATTTCGGCATGCTTGCGCAATACCCAGGGATCGGTCGTTTTGTAATACCCCAAAAGCGGCTGCTCCCAGAAGAAAAACCCAGGTCTTTTGCTACCCCAGGCAGGATGCTTATAATCTTTCATTGCTTCCGGATGCTGCCGGACGATCTCTGTAATATTCTTCACAGCATAGGTAGTATCGTCGTTCCCCTGGTGCCAGGTCCAGTAAAACATGGCTACTACCTTGTCTTTTTTTTCAGGCCCTGCCTGTTTGTGCTCCCGCACCTTACGGCCCAGTGCATCGGTTCCGGCCCAGTGATCACTCAGGACGGATTGAGCCTCCGGAACCGACGGAAACAACATGCAGGTCAGAAATCCTGCAAACATTTGTTTAAAACGCATCATTGGTATAAAAATAGGTTGTTAGGTGTTAGGTTGTAGGTGTTAGGTGATAGGTGATAGGTTGCGGTGGGTTGGGGGGAGTCGAACCTATGATCCCGGTAAATGGGAATGGGGAACAGGCAATGGGGAATGGGCGGGAAAATCCGGATGGGAGCCGGCTATATTGGGGTTCGACTCCACTCACCGACCGCCGCCACAGCCAACCGCCCATTCCCCGTTCCCAAAAAACAACCGGCCCGGTTCACATTTCCCAGCAACAGAGACAGGGAACCCGGGGCCAGGCACTTTACTTCCCCGCCCGTTGCCCATTCCCCAATGCCCAAAAAACAACCGGCCCGGTTCACATTTCCCAGCAACAGCGACCAGCCCGCTCATTCCCGTTCCCCAATGCCTATTCCCCCTTAAACCTCCTGATTTCCTCTTGCAGCAGCTGCAGGTACTGGTCTCCCCAGATTGCATTCGGCTCAATGTCTTTGCTTACTTCTGCGCTATGCTGCTCTCCCGTCACGTATTCATTCCAGGTTCCGACCATCGCAAAACGGACGCCCAGCAAGCGTGCCCGGGCCCACTGCTCTTTAAAGGTTTTTCCGCCTTCGCGCTTACCTGCCGGAATATAGTCACTCTTCCCTTCGGTACTTTGCGGCCGCCAGCTCGCTACTACTGTCATGGCTTCGGGCAAGCCTTCGTCCACGGTGAAAGTCTGCGCTCCCCGCTCCTCCCAGCTCCAGTATTTTCCTTCTCTTGTTTTCGAATCAAATAAAGCCGACTGTTCCGTCACATACCCGGTCATAAACCGGACGGTAAACCGGCTGTCATCCCAGGGCGGGACAGACTCCTGCCAGGGGGTAGGGGTCCCGGCGTAGGAAACCAGCAACGGTTTTCCTTTGTACAACTCAAGGAGGTCCCTGTATTCAGGATGGTCAGCATTGTTCACAAACCAGCGTTCCACTTGATCGGCCTTCCGGGTAAGACGCCCATCCGAGACCCCCGTTCGCTGATTCGGGTCCGGATTTCCAATGAAAATCGAAATATTCGGTGTTTTCTTTCCCTCCGCCCGCATCTTACTGTACTCTTCAAAAATAAACAGTGTCGACCGCTCGATCATGGCGAAATCCGGGCGGACGTTATCCGTGAGGACCTGCTCCATGCTTACCTCATAATCCAGATTATTGGACCAATCGATCCAGATAAAATCAACACCCGCCCCTGCCAGCCATTCAGCGTGCTGCCGGATTACCTCACGATTATCGGACAGGTATTTTCCCAATTGCGGAAACGTCCACACGCTCTCCGGCTGCCACATTTCATTGCGGTGCCAGGTTGTGTATGCAATTCCTACACGACGTTCTTCGTAAGGGACCCTTGGGTAGATTCCAGAGCCTGCACTACTGACATTCAGTCCTTCTGCCTTAAAATCAGCCGGGTGATCCCCGGCCCATTGCCGGGTAGTGTCCGGATCTTTTTCGATTCCAGCGGGAGGGGAATCCCGGGTACACATGGATACTAATAAAATACCAGCCAGTAAGAAGCCCGCCAGGGGCAAACTTCCTGCAATTGTTTTTCTTTTTTTCATGGACATTAAGGATTTCAACAGTTTTTTCAGTACGTCCTATATAGGATAAAGCATTACTTAAATAGGCTATTTCCACGAAATAACCGGATAAAAGCCAAGCCAATATCCCGTACCGTCCTGTATGTCCTGATTATTCTATGATTCCGTTTCCCTGGTTCCGGGGCGCTGTTTCCAGGTCAAACACAAATCCGTTGACCACCGCATACCGTACTTTTCCCGCCTTTTTCAGAATAAAGGTAGCCGTTTCGCCCAGTCCCGGTACAGCAGGCTGCTGCCGGCTGCGCAAAATATGCAGGGGCATGGCGGTAAAATAAAGTCCCAGCGCCCGGGTATTGGCATCCGGGGACAACCGTACATAGGTATAGCCTTCTTTTAATAACTGCCAGGCATTGAGCTTTCCGATTTCAGAAAGGTTTTTAAAGGGAGTGGGGTAAATCCTGCCTTTTTCCAGGACCAGGCCTTCCGCATCGAGTTCTTCGCTCCCGTAAAGCGGGTGCAGGTCGCCAAAATCCTCTATTTTACTATAATAGAAAAACTTGTCCGCATTGGCATAATTCACCTCGTTGCGGTTAATCCCCAGATCTACGGCAAAGGATTTTCCCGCCTGGCGGACTGTTGCGTTCCGTACGATCAGGTCGTGTATCCACCGCCCGTTGACCGGAATTTCCGAGTATTCGTCCCGGTTCTCCCGGGTATAGCTGTCATCGGCAATCGCCCCCAATGCAGAGAGAATTGCCACAAAATTCAATTGCCGGATAAACTGCTTTTCCGGATCGCCCGGATAACCGCCCGCTTCAATCAGGATCAAAGTAGTCCCCCATTTCTGAATATTATCGCCGAACCCACGCGGTTCATGATCATCGCTATACCGCGCGACATGCCCCGGTATATACTGCTGCAACACCCGGTTCATCCCCACAATCAGCTGCATCGAACGGGTCCTGACTTCATTGACCGACAGTTCAAAGTCGTAGGAGGTAGCCAGGAAAGAGATCGTTGCTACCTTAGGGCTTCGTCCGGCGGAATACCGGGGACTTTGATCATGCAGGTTAAATCCCACGTCAGGGCGAAGTTCGTCCACGAGCTTTTTCAATAGCTGCGCTTCCACCGTCTGCCGGGCCACCGCATCCCGGTTCATATCGATTCCCTGGGCCGTACGGCGCTGATACCGTTCGGCGCCATCAGGATTGAGCATGGGGACAAAATACAAGGTTGTATTTTCCAGCAGCGCTTTCCGGAAATCATCAAACCCGTCATCAGTGGCTTCCAGAAAATTGAAAATATCAAAACTGGCCATTGTAGCCGTCGGCTCATCCCCGTGCATCTGCGTCCACAGCAAGACCTTTTTGGGCCCCTTTCCGGCTTTTAACAGCTGAATCGGGCGTCCTTCGAACGATTCACCTACTTGCTCCACTTCAAAAAGCCCCTTTTTCCGGGCTTCAATCAGCGGCAGGATATCTTTCTGTTTGAAGCGGCGATGGGTGAGGGACGGTTCTTTGAAAATGGGATAGGCTTCAAACAAACGGGAGGCTATGCGATCGGACTGGGCCATATTGCAACCGGAATAAAAGAGCAGCGAAACGAAAATTATAGTATTGGCGAATAACGGCAGGCCCAGGCCGGCTTTCATCAGGGTACCCTGTACAGCGCGACAAGGGGTTTTGCACATCTGCTATCGGATTTGTCCGTCTCCTGCTACGATCCACTTTTCGGTTACCAGCTTTTCCAGCGCAAACGGTCCCCTTGCATGGAGTTTCTGCGTTGAAATCCCGATTTCCGCCCCCAGCCCAAACACACCGCCATCGGTAAAGCGGGTGGAAGCGTTGGCATAGACCGCAGCGGCGTCCACTTCATTCAGGAAGCGGTCGATAGCCCCGGCATTTTTGGACAGGATCGCTTCCGAGTGGCGGGAAGAAAACGTTTGAATGTGATCAATAGCCTCTTCCAGTCCGCTTACTACCTTCACCGAACATTTATAATCCAGGAATTCCATTCCGAAATGCTCTTCTGCGGCATGCTGTAACAGCGGGTAACCCGCCTGCTCCAGGATCGGGTACGCCTCCTCATCGGCAAACACTTCCACGTTCCACCGGGTAAAATCGGTTGTAAGCAGCGGCAAAAACTGAGACGCGATTTCCTTATCCACCACGATGCAATCCAGGGCATTGCAAACCGACGGACGGGATACTTTGGCATTGACCACTATTTTTGCCGCCTGCTCCAGGTCTGCGGTCTTTTCAATATACGTATGACAGACTCCCGCACCGGTTTCAATCGTTGGGATACGTGAATGCTCCCTCACAAAGCGGATCAGTCCTTCCGATCCTCTCGGAATGATAATATCCACATACCTTTCAGCCCGGAGCAGCTCAGCCACAAACTTCCGGTCGGCGGGCAGCAATAACACCGCAGCAGGAGCCACGCCGAACGCGGACAGCGCTTCATGGATTACAGCTACCAGTGCCTGGTTGGAGGAATCGGCTTCCTTGCCCCCCTTCAAAACGCAGGCATTCCCCGAGCGCAGGCAAAGGGCCGCCACATCGAGGGTAACATTCGGCCGTGATTCGTAAATAACGCCCACAACCCCAAGCGGTACGGCCACCTTTTTTAGCTGCAGCCCCTGCTCGATGGTCCGTTCGAGCAACACCTGACCTGAAGGGCTTTCCAAAAGCGCAATCTCCCGGACACTTTGGGCCAGTGCGTTCAACCGGTCTTCTGTCAGCAGCAGCCGGTCTTTGCGCGGGTCGCTGTCGTCCATCCGTTCCTGGTCTTTCCGGTTCGCCTCCAGGATTTCCGGAATACGCGCCACCACCTTATCCGCCAGATAGCCCAGCAATGATTTATTCTCGTGATCGGTCAGGTCGCGAACCGTCCTGGCTGCTTTCTTCGTTTCCTTTAGCAAGGGTATAATAGATTCCTCCACGATCACTTCTGACAGTTCTGATTGGGTACCCATGTCTCGTTAATTTAATTACTTAACTTTTTATAGAATTACAATATCATTTGCATGCGCCACCTCAAAGTTGGTGGTTTTCAGATTAGGGAGCAGCACGGCCGAGCTCACCCGTGCGCGCGCTACCGCTATTGTTTCGGCCCGGGGGTTACGGATTTCAAATATTTCTCCCTTTTCAAACCCTCCGGTCACTTCGGTTATCCCGACTGCGAGCAGGCTTTTGCGCTTCCGGATGGCTATTTCCGCACCGCTGTCAACTACCAGGTTACCCGCTATCAGGCCGCCGCTCCCCAACCAGCGGTTCCAGGCCGAAAGTGTGCTTTTCTCCGGAAACAATTCGGTCCCTGTCTCCCCTTTCAACGCATTTAGCAGGCCATCCGTTTCCTTCATTCCGAATATTATGACCCGGATCCCCATCCGGGTTGCTAATTTTGCGAAAGTCAATTTCGAGGCCATCCCTCCTAATCCCAGGGGTGACTTGGTCTCATGGACAAACCGGAACACCTCATTGACGTCATTCACCTTATGGATGATCTGTCCGTTTTCATCCAGCAGCCCCCCCACCGACGTACATAAGAGCAGTGCCTTCGCCCCAAAACCCGCCGCCAGCAGCGTAGCAAGCTGATCGTTATCCGAAAAGCGCAATTCCCGGTCACTGACGACATCGTTCTCATTCACGATCGGAATGATCCCGTTACTCCAAAGCTCCTGGAACGTACTTTTCAATTGCAAAAACTGGTTCCGGTTCGCAAAATGCTGTCGTTCACAAAGCCCCTGCGCGATGTGGATAGCGTACGGCCTGAACTGGTCTGCGTACATCCCGATCAGCAGCGGGTTTCCGACAGAAGCCGCTGCCTTGCGCTGGGAAATAGTCCCTTTGTAACGCTTTATCAGCGATTTACCGGCCCCTACTGCCCCGGAAGAGACAATAATAATATGGTAAGCGGCATGCAGGATGGCCACCTGACGCGCCACTTCCGCGATTACGGACGCATCCGGCTCTCCTGAAGGATTGGAGATAACCGCTGTTCCGAACTTGATGACAATAATTGGTTTTGACACGTTAACGCAAGCTTTTGGCAAAAATAAGGATTCCCTTTCTCTCTACGGCTACCTGCAGCCGGTAGAGAAGGAAAATTCAGGTTTTCGTTTATAATTGCGATTATTTTAACTTCTCGGGACTCGTATATTAAACACCTGTTTACCAATCTATTACAAACAAATAAAGGTCGTGGTGAGCCCGTCTTGGTGAGCCGGCCTTTCCGACACCGGCTTCAGAAGCGAAATACCGCCGGTGCTGCACACGCACGCTGCAAACGCTTGTGGTAGTCGGATTTCGGGATTTCGATGGCTCCGAAGCGCTTCACATTATCATTGATAAACTGAGTATCCAGCAGCTGGTATTTCCCCTTTCTCAGAATTTCAATGAGGTAATGAAAGGCCACCTTGGAGGCATTGCTTTCCTTGTGAAACATCGACTCCCCGAAAAATGCGGCGCCGATCGCTACCCCGTACAGTCCGCCCGCCAGCAGACCGTCCCGAAAGACTTCCACGCTGTGGGCATATCCCCGTTCATGCAATTGCGTATAGCCCTCAATCAGATCCTCCGAGATCCACGTAGTTCTTTCATATACCCGGGGGGCCGCACAGTTCCTGATCACGGCTTCAAAGCAGGTATCCACCCGGATTTCAAAAACGTTCCGGTTCAGCACCGGTCGGAGAGAACGTACCGGCCGGTACGAATCAATGGGAATAATCGCTCTGGGGTCGGGCGAATACCAATAAATAGTACCATCCGTTTCCGCCATCGGAAACAGGCCGTTCCTATAGCCATAAAACAGGTCATCCGGATCTATTGCTGCCATTTTAATCGATTTTACCCACACATGCTTCACGCCAACCGACCTTCGAAAGTACAATTTTTAAGGGCTACAAAAAATATTTTCGGCAAGATGGTATGATATACTGATTTTTTTATGAACTTTGTATTGTTTTTAAGACAAACCACCCGATGAATAACAATTGCTCACATAGCGTTTTTCATACTACTCCCTTCCGATTCAGGCCGTAAGGCCATACTACTTTCATTTACCTACGCGGTAAAATTTTTTCATCCTGATCTATTTTTTTAATTCACAAAGTATCCGTTGGTTACGGATGGGTTTTTTTATCCTGTTGTTAATCAATCCATGAAAAGTACGGAAACTCACGATAGCCAGTTTATCGTTCAGATTGCTAACGAAGATCACCTCCACTACGCGGAAACCATCTGTGCGGCAATGGAGGAAAGCGCTAAAATGCGTGGTACCGGCATTGCCAAGCGTTCGCCGGTTTACCTGATGGAGAAAATGATTGAAGGGAAAGCGATCATCGCCACCAACGTGGCCGGCGACTGGGTAGGCTTTTGTTATATTGAAACCTGGGAGCACGGTAAGTTTGTTGCCAACTCCGGCTTAATCGTACACCCGGATTTTCGTCAAAGCGGAATTGCGAAAGCGATTAAGTCCAAAGCATTTGAACTCTCACGCGCCAAATATCCCCAGGCTAAAATTGTCGGGATCACCACAAGTCTGGCCGTTATGAAAATTAACTCCGATCTGGGTTATGAGCCCGTCACTTTTAACGAGCTGCCGGTGGAAGACGCCTTTTGGAAAGGGTGTGCGAGTTGTGTCAATTACGACGTACTCACCCGTACCAACCGGAAAAACTGTTTGTGTACCGGGATGTTGTATGATCCGGAAAAAGAGAAAAAAACAGCCAAGCAGAGCTCCTGGAATTTCCTGAAGGAGTCCGCTTTATACGAGCGGTGGATGCGTATTAAGCAACGCATTATGCTGCGAAGGAGCGATCAGGCCAAAAAGAAAAAAAGCGACGAGGTAACGCTGGTCCATTAAGCAGGACCCTGCAGCACATCCCATTATCAACTAATTCATGACCTCGCCGACTGTTTTTTCAGTAATTTGGCGGGGTCTTTTTAATTTTGAGTGTTTTATGCGGCTATTACCCGCAACCACCGGTAATTCAAATTCAATTATAATGTCTCAACCAAAAGTAGTTTTAGCGTTCAGCGGGGGATTGGACACCTCGTTTTGTGTCAAATATTTAAATGAAGATAAAGGCTACGACGTCTATTCCGTTCTGGTAGATACCGGGGGATTTTCGCCGGAAGAACTGCAGGCCATTGAAGCCAATGCGTATGCGCTGGGAGTCAAACATCACACCACTGTTTCCAAGACAAAGGAATATTACGAGGATTGCATCAAATACCTGATTTTCGGCAATATCCTTAAAAACAATACCTATCCGCTCTCCGTAAGTGCAGAACGTATTTTTCAGGCAGTAGCGGTTGCAGAATATGCCAAAGAGATCGGCGCCAATGCCATCGCGCACGGCAGCACGGGCGCCGGCAACGATCAGGTCCGCTTCGATATGGCCTTCCGGATCATCGCCCCTGATGCAGCAATCATTACGCCTATCCGCGATCTTAAATTATCGCGTGAAGCCGAAATCGAATACCTGACCCGGAAAGGAGTCGACAGGGCCTGGCACAAAGCAGCCTATAGTATTAACAAAGGACTTTGGGGCACTTCTGTAGGAGGGAAAGAGACGTTGACTTCCGACCAGTACCTGCCGGAGGACGCATGGCCCACCCCGGTATCGAAAACAACGCCCGAAACCATTTCGCTTCAGTTTGAAAAAGGAGAACTGACGGGGCTGAACGGGGAGCAGTATCCTTCCTCCGTGGCCGTGATCCAGCAACTGACGGCAATCGCACAACCTTTTGGGATCGGGCGCGACATCCATGTCGGCGATACGATTATCGGCATCAAAGGACGTGTCGGGTTTGAGGCCGCTGCGCCCCTGATTATTATCAAGGCGCACCATACCCTGGAAAAGCACGTGCTTACCGAACAGCAGTTGTACTGGAAAGAACAGCTGGCCAACTGGTACGGAAGCCTCCTGCACAAAGGACAGTTCGTGGAGCCCGTGATGCGGAATATCGAAACCTTCCTGACGGATACCCAGCACCATGTTTCCGGTACGGTCCATGTGCACCTTGCGCCCTATCGCTTCCATGTGGAGGGGATCCAATCGGCTTACGACCTGATGTCTCCGGTATTCGGAAGTTATGGGGAGATGAACAATGCCTGGAGCGGCGACGATGTACGCGGTTTCTCGAAAATAGCCTCGAACCAGCCGATGATTTACGAAAAGATAACGAAGCTGGCCGGGGTGTGAGGGTGGCGGCGATCAGCTATCGGAAATCAGCTATCGGAAATCGGCTGTCGGATTACGCATAAGCCAACGCCGGGCGGCTGATCGCTGATAACTTTTTAAAGATGAAATGACCATGAAGCTGTTAGGTTTTAGCAGCACACAAACCGGCCGATGAATAAGGCGGCCCGCCGGGCGGCTAATGCCCAATAGTTCAAACCTTTTTGATAGAAATGAAAGCAGATGATATAACAGTCCGGGTAGGTATTATTGGTGCGGCCGGGTATACGGGTGGCGAGCTCCTCCGGATACTTCTTAATCACCCCAATACTTCCCTGGCCTTTGCCCATAGCAACAGCCAGGGCGGAAAGAAAATTTACCAGACCCACACCGACCTCCTGGGCGATACGGAACTTGAATTTACGGCAGCTCCTTTTTCAGAGCTGGTTACGCTGCTCTCGCCCGGCGGCGTGCTGTTTCTCTGTTCCGGCCATGGGCTTTCGAAAAAATTCCTGGAAGAAAACAGCCTCCCGGAAGATGTTAACGTTATTGATCTCAGTACCGATTTTCGGGATGAATCGCATGGATTCGTCTATGGATTGCCGGAGCTGCAGCGGGACCTCATCCGCCCCGCAAACAAAATTGCCAATCCGGGATGTTTCGCGACCACCATCGAACTGGCCGTTCTCCCGCTGGCTGCTGACGGACTGCTGCACCATCCCCTGCATGTGAGTGCCGTTACCGGAAGTACCGGCGCCGGCCAGGCCCTGAGCGCCACTACCCACTTTTCATGGCGGAACAATAACCTGTCTGTTTACAAGGCTTTTACCCACCAACACCTGACCGAAATTAACATGACGCTGGGCAAGCTGCAGCAGGGTTTCCAACAGCCGGTCAATTTTGTTCCCTACCGGGGTGATTTCGCCCGTGGCATTATGGCCAACGTCTATACCGGCTATTCCGGAACCGTGGAAGAAGCGGTTTCACTTTACCGGGACTTCTATACTTCGCATCCGTTTACCCATGTCAGTCCAACCCCGATTGACCTGAAGCAGGTAGTGAACACGAACAAATGCCTCCTGCACCTCCAGGTACATGAGGGTCAGCTGCTGATTTCGTCAATTACCGATAACCTGACCAAAGGCGCCTCCGGACAGGCCGTTCAGAATATGAACCTCTTATCCGGCTTACCTGAAACCACCGGTCTTCGTCTGAAAGCACCGGCCTTTTAACCACTCTTATTTCGAACAGCTTATGTCATCCTTATTTGATGTTTATCCCCTTTATGATATTGAACCGGTAAAGGCCCAGGGCAGCTACCTTTGGGACAAGGACGGAACACAGTACGTTGATTTGTACGGGGGACATGCCGTGATCTCCATAGGGCACTCCCATCCTCATTACGTATCCAAACTCACCCGGCAGCTCGGGGCGATTGGTTTCTACTCCAATTCGGTCAAAATTCCGCTTCAGCAGGAACTGGCGGAGCAGCTGGGAGCGCTTTCGGGCTATCCTGATTACAGCCTTTTCCTGGTGAACTCGGGCGCGGAAGCCAATGAGAATGCCCTCAAATTAGCCTCTTTCCATACCGGCCGCAAAAAAGTGATCGCTTTCCGAAATGCATTTCATGGCCGGACAGCCGGCGCGGTGGCGGTCACCGACAACCCTGCCATTGTGGCGCCCGTTAATTATAACGAGCATGTGACCTTCCTGCCCTTTAACGATGCCGAAGCTGCCCGACAGGCGATCACAGACGAAATCGCGGCAGTGATTGTTGAAGGAATTCAGGGTGTCGGCGGGATTCAGGTAGCATCGGATCCCTTCCTGGAGGCGCTCCGCCGCAAATGCGATGAAACCGGGGCCGTGCTGATCCTGGACAGCGTACAATGCGGGTACGGCCGTTCGGGAAAATTCTTTTCACATCAATACAGCGGCATCCATCCCGATCTGATGACCATGGCCAAGGGAATGGGAAATGGCTTCCCGATCGGAGGCGTGCTCATTTCACCTAAATTCAAAGCGAGCCACGGATTATTGGGTACGACGTTTGGCGGAAACCACCTGGCCTGTGCCGCCGGAGTGGCCGTACTGGAGGTGATCCGCGATGAAAACCTGCTGGAGCATGCCACACAGATGGGAGAATACCTTATGAACGGAATTCGTGAAATCGGCGGATACAAGGAACTACGGGGCCGCGGCCTCATGATTGGGATTGAATACGATTTCCCGGTAAAAGCCTTACGCCATAACCTCTTGTTTACGCATAAATTGTTTACCGGGGTTGCCGGAGCGCACACCATCCGTTTGCTGCCTTCTTTAGCACTTCAGAAGACGGAAGCCGATCGTTTTCTGGAGGCGCTTTCCAAGGAACGGGAACTGCAGCCGGCCTGACCGGATTGGGCAGACTTTCAAAAAAGTTAGCCCAATCTGCCCCCCTCTCTGCATTTGTTTATGCAAAAACCAGGATTGCTTATTAATTTAGCGCCCATTCTTCACCAAAGTAAAAGATCCTTTTGATTTGTTACTTTAAAAGAAATTAAAACCCGCATGCATCATTTTTTCTCAATACACGACGTAAACAACCTGGATCACCTGGTCAGGAGTGCCCTGGAAGCTAAGAAGGCCCCTTTCGGCAACCAACACCTCGGCAAGAACAAAACCATCGGGCTCCTCTTTTTTAATGCCAGTTTCAGAACCCGCTTAAGCACCCAAAAAGCGGCCCAGAACCTTGGAATGAATGTCATTGTCCTCAATGTCGGCCAGGATAGCTGGGGCCTCGAAATGGAAGAAGGCGTGGTGATGAACGGCGATAAGGCCGAACATGTGAAAGAAGCCGCGGCGGTTATCGGACGGTACTGCGATGTCATCGGCATTCGTGCATTTGCGGGCCTGAAAGACCGCGAAAAAGACTATTCCGAGGTGGTTTTCCGTCAATTTGAAAAATATGCAGGCGTCCCGGTCGTCAACCTGGAATCGGCCACGCGCCATCCCCTCCAATCGCTTGCCGACTGTATGACCATCGAAGCGTATAAACCCCGGAAAACGCCGAAAGTGGTGCTTACCTGGCTACCGCAATTCAAGCCGCTGCCGCAGGCCGTTGCGAATTCCTTTTCTGAATGGATGCAGAAGGCGGATGTGGAATTTGTAATCACCCACCCGGAAGGCTATAACCTCTCCCCAGAGTTTACGGGCGATACACCCATTCTCCACGACCAGCGCGAAGCCTTCCGCGGAGCCGATTTCATTTACGGCAAGAACTGGTCTTCATATGACACGTACGGGCAGGTACTGACAACCGGGGAAGACTGGGTCGTCACGGAAGAAAAAATGAAGCTGACCGATAACGGCAGATTTATGCACTGTCTTCCCGTTCGTCGTAATCTGAAAGTTACGGACGAAGTCCTGGATGGTCCGCGGTCACTGGTCATTGAACAGGCGGCCAACCGGGAATGGGCGGCGCAGGCAGTCCTGCAAACAATCCTGACAGGGCTGTAGCAACCAGATTTACCTGCCTATATCTTCTGTATACCGGCGCGGATCGTATCCTTTTGCAAAAAGCGGGTATTGATCAAAAATTTTCCGGACCACATTCCGGTAGTAATTGTTAGGATTGGTTTGCTCCCCGAGAATACCCGAAGCATATCCTCTCCACACCACCTGGTCGGAGCCGGCATCAATCAATGAAACAATCAGTGTTCCCTTCTCCAGTGCATATTTCACGGGTTCATAGCGGAAACTATCGTTTTCGGTATCCACCCAGGTTTTAATGACGGGCTGCATGTACCCCTGGTACCGGAGGTTGTCATAGAAAATCCCGTAATTGACCAGCAACGTCGGGCCGTCCGCCGTTAATTTGTAACCGCGTGCCTGCATCTGACGCCTGATGGCTTCGTAAATCTCCGTACACAGACTGTTGGTATCCCTCTCACATTCCAAAAAGGTGTAGGTGGTGTAACTTTTAAAATTGGTTTCGTAGCTATAATCATGTTCGACAAAAACCTTTCTGGCGTTGGAACAACCCGCCACTACAAACAGGGCAGCTACAAATGCAACATAGCGTAATTTTGACCTTACCATACGAAAAATTTAGACACTGTTTCAAACTGGACTGCGGAACAGAGTAAAACTAAACAAACTCAAGGCAAATGTCAATCATTCAATAGATTATTTCGAAAAACTTCCACCTGGCATCAATTTTGATAATACAGAATCGCTGCCGCTATCGCCGCCTTGCTTACCGCAATATCGTACGTGCAGTTCCCCGCTCCGGCCAGCAAAGAGAACCGTACTTCCCTGCCCCTATTCTTTTTGTCCTGGCGGGTCAACCCGATAATAGGTTCGATATCTTCCGGCCGGATCGTCACCTTGCCATAAACAGCAAAAAGAAACTCTTCTATTTCCATCAACGTCGCCTTCGTGATCATTTTTTTCCGGTACGCCAGGTAACTCTCCATGATCATCCCCACTGCGATGGCTTCTCCATGCAGCAGTTGCTCCGGTTTGGGTTTTCCGAGAAACCAGGTCTCAACGGCATGTCCGAGCGTATGACCGAAATTCAAAATCTTCCGCAAACCGCGTTCCTTCGGGTCCTCTGCCACTACCCGCTGTTTGATCGCCACCGAGTGTGCAATCAGATCCGCCCAATCCTGCTCTTCCATGTCCTTTTTCCGGACCTCGTCCCACTTGGCTCCGTCGGCAATCAGGCAATGCTTAATAATCTCGGCAAACCCGGACCGCAACTCCCGCTGCGACAGGGTTTGGAGGAACAACGGGTCAATCAGCACACGTACCGGCAATGTAAATACCCCCAGGTGGTTCTTAAGTCCCTTAAAATCGATTCCCAGTTTGCCCCCGACACTGGCGTCCACCTGCGACAACAGCGTGGTAGGAACCTGGATAAAATCGATCCCGCGCTTATAGGTAGCTGCGCAAAACCCGCCCATGTCACCGATTACCCCTCCTCCCAGATTGATCACCAGCGCATGACGATCCAGTTCGGCCTCTGTCATGGCGCTCCATATTTCCTCACAGGTAGCCAGGGTTTTATGCACTTCTCCACTCGCTATAGTGACTAGCCGGTGTTTGGGGAGCAATGGTTTTAACCGGGGATAGCAATGGCGCCGTGTCAGGGTGTCGGCAATCACAAAAATGCCGGAATACGAATGCGTTTCCAGAAAGCCGGGTAAGCTTTCTGTCAATGGACCGATTATTACAGAGGTACTCATGGAAATCTGTTAAGTAAAGAATGGCAAAGATAATTCTTTGACCGACGCTTTTAGCGGAAAACGGCCGGGATCATCTAAATTTCACGCTTTTCGGGCAAAAAATCGCACGCAGGAGAGGGAATCCCGCACCTGCCCGCTGCCTTCCGGTTGCGATGGCAATTTTAGTCACAACAGGAGAGCACAGGACACAAAAAAAAGGCTATTTAATCAAATTTGAGTGATACATTAGCGGTCAGCTTCCGGTTGTCCGCTATCAGCGGCCGGTCATGAAACCAATGCCGGTGACCTGGTCGTTATCGCCTTATACCTTTTTACAACAAATGATATGCACAGAAAAGCGTTCAAAATGCAACTCTATCCTGGTTTTGAGGCTGAATACAAACGCAGGCACGATACGATCTGGCCCGAGCTGCAGGAATTATTAAAAAATTCAGGAATCAGTAATTATTCCATTTTTCTCGACCCCGAAACGCTCACGCTATGGGGAGTAATGGATGTTGCCGACGAAGAAGCGCAGGCCGGTCTGCCACAGCACCCTGTCATGCAGCGCTGGTGGGCCTATATGAAGGACATCATGGCCAGCAATCCGGATAATTCGCCGGTAAGTACACCGCTGCAGCCTGTTTTCTTCATGCCCTGACGAACCCCATCTTCATCACGCCGCTCACCTGGAAAACCATGACGAAAGTAAGCAAAATAGCCCTATGGATAGTAATAGCGGGTACAACGGTCGCCTGTAACAAGGTCAGCTATCAGGCCATCGCTCCCCCCTGGGAGCCCGCTTACGCACTCGACCGTTACGAAAAAACTGTACAGGAATACGAAACCCTGGATCAGGAAAACCAGCCCCCCCGCGACGGTATTGTGTTTATCGGAAGTTCCAGTTTTACCCTTTGGAAAAATGCCCCCGATGACCTGGCCCCTTTGCCGGTTATTAACCGGGGCTTCGGTGGCTCCACCTTCCCCGAAGTCGTTCATTACCTCGACCGGACGGTATTTAAGTACCATCCCAAAGCGGTAGTGGTGTACTGTGAAAACGATCTGTTCACCAATACGCCTAAAACACCGGAACAAACCCGGGATGAATATGTGAAAATGGTACAGAAAATCAGAGAGAAGCTGCCCAAAGCCACCATTTATTACGTGTCGATGAAGCCTTCCCCCTCCCGGTGGAACCGCTGGGAAGAGGTGAAAAAAGTAAACGACCTTATTCACGCGTTCATCCGCGGGGACCGTCGCCAGGAATACATCGATATCACACAGGTAATGCTTTCGGACGGGCGTCCGGACGGGAGTATTTTCCTGAAGGACAGTCTGCACATGAATGCAGAAGGTTACAAACGCTGGACGGCCGTTATGAAGCCCATCCTGGCCCCATAACCGTGAGCCTGTCCTGCATTGAAATTAAATTAACCAACAAAGCAATACGATTACAATGGTAACATCAGAGCAATTACAGGAACATAACCGTAACAATACCTCTCAGCACGAGTTCCAATGGGCTTACCTGGCGGAATCACTGGTCCGCAAAGGGCAGAACCCGGAAGAGATCGCCCGGAAAATAGCCGACTTCCAGGTAGCCATTCCGAGTTGGGCGCTGGGCACAGGCGGTACCCGGTTCGGACGTTTCCCGTCCGGAGGAGAACCCCGCACACTGGAGGAAAAAATCGAAGACGTCGGCCTGATCCATCAGCTCAACCGGTCGTCCAACAGCATTTCCCTGCATATTCCCTGGGATATCCCGAGTGATGTGAATGCGATCAAAGACACACTGAAGGCGCATGCGCTTATCATTGATTCCGTAAACTCCAACACTTTCCAGGATCAGAAAGACCAGGAGCATTCGTATAAGTTCGGTTCGCTTTGTCATACCCGGGCGGAAGTACGCACTCAGGCGATCGACCACAATATCGAAGTAGCAGCGATCGGGCGCCAGCTCGGCGACGATTGCAAGACCCTTACCATCTGGCTGGCAGATGGTTCCAATTTCCCCGGACAACATCACTTCAGAAACGCTTATAAAAGAACCCTCGACTCCTTAAAAGCAATTTATGAAGGCGTTCCGTCTGATTGGACCACCCTGGTGGAATACAAACCGTATGAGCCTTATTTCTACTCAATGCTGATCCCTGACTGGGGTACCTCTTTAAGCCTCTGTCAGCAGATCGGTGATCGGGCGCAGGTGCTGGTCGATCTGGGACACCACCTGCCCAATACCAACATCGAACAGATCGTAGCCCGGCTCATGCTTTTCGGCCGTCTTGGCGGATTCCATTTCAATGGCTCCATGTACGGCGACGATGACCTGACCACCGGATCGATCAAGCCCTATCAGCTGTTCCTGATTTTCAACGAGTTGGTCCAGGGAATCGCGGATAAAACAATCACGAACCCGCCGCTGGCCTGGATGATCGACGCCAGTCATAATACCAAAGACCCCATTGAGGACCTTTTACAGTCGGTCGAAAGCATTAAAATGGCGTATGCCAAAGCGCTGCTGGTCGACACAGAAGCGCTCTTTGCCGCCCAGGACAATAACCAGGTAGCACTGGCCCAGGAGATTCTTAACGACGCTTTTAATACCGATGTAAGGCCGTTGATCACACAATCCCGCCTGCAGGCCGGAGGCGCAGCCGACCCCATTGCGCTGTACCGTCAGCTGGAAGTAAGGGAAGGATTGATTGCCAAACGTGGAAAATTTGCTGTTGCCACCGGACTCTGATCCGTGTAATTTATTAAAATTACCGTCACCATATTTAACAGAACCTAGTATATTGTCGTCCGGAACTCCACCAGACGAAACAGAAACGAAAGAGGAATGAAAATAACGGTTGTTTTTGACATTGGGCGTACGAACAAAAAGTACGTCCTCTTTGATGAGAATTATCAGGTAGTGGAGGAGTTTTCTGAAAACCTGCCCGAAACGATAGATGAAGACGGATTCCCTACCGAAAACCTGTCATTACTCACCCAGTGGGTAAAAAACAACTGGCAGCAAATCCTGAGTGATCCCCGGTATACGGTTAAAGCGGTGAATGCCGCTGCATACGGTGCAAGTTTTGTCCATCTGGATGAAAATTATGAGCCGGTGGCTCCGCTGTACTCTTATCTGAAACCCATGCCGGAAGCCATTGCGGAACAATTCTACAGCACCCACGGAAAACCGGAAGATATCGCCATTCAAACCGGGTCCCCCAGTATGGGCTTCCTGAATTCGGGCCTGCAGCTCTATTGGCTGAAGTACGCGCACCCGGAAGTTTTTAAAAAGATCAAAACTTCCCTGCACCTGCCCCAGTATATTATTTACCTGCTGACGGGACGGAAAGTCAATGAATATACGTCTCTGGGCTGTCATACCGCTCTCTGGAGCTTTGAAATGATGGGGTATCACAACTGGGTAACAACGGAAGCCATACACCGGCTGTTCCCCCCCACCATTGCCGCTTCTTCGTTTATTTACCGAAGGGATAAGGCCACGATTCAATCGGGATTTGGCCTGCACGACAGTTCATCGGCTCTGCTACCTTACCGGATCTCCTTTAAAGATTCATTTATCCTGATCTCTACCGGGACCTGGTGTATCAATTTCAACCCCTACAATGCCCGGCCACTCACGTACGACCAGTTGGCAAGCGACTGTCTGCACTACATGAACACGGAAGGGAGTGGGGTAAAGGCTTCCCGGTTATTCCTGGGAAGAGAGCACGATCACCAGGTGGAACGAATCGCGCAGTACTTCGGAGTGGACCGGAATTTCTACAAGGCTGTTCCCTATAATGCGGACCTGCTGGCTGCCGTCGATACGCCTTTCTACCCGGCCTGTATGGAGGGTAACGGGCCGCGTCCGGAAAAGCAGGAACACCTCTGGGACATTACAGCCTACACCTCTCCGGAGGCCGCGTATCACGGACTCCTGAAAGGACTCACCGAATTGCTTTTCATTTCCCTTGAGCTTGTAGGGGTTCAGGATGTATCTTCTTTGTATATAGACGGCGGCTTTGCCCGCAACCCGATATTTACCAGATTGATTGCTCAACGTTATCCGAACCACAAGGTTCATACTTCCGAATTGCCGCAAGCCACTTCCCTGGGTGCTGCCTTGCATGTCACCCAACCGCAACACTTCGAGTTTCCGGGGAAAATTGCGTTGGTGGAGGGGTTTTAGTTATGAGTTATGAGTTATGAATTATGAGTTGTAAAAATTAGCGGAGAGGCGGGTTTACAGCTCCGGACATGGAGGTTGCACGTGTTATTGAGACGATATCTCAAAAAATGTGTAAAAGAAGGGCAATACCTGGATGCCTTTCCTCCGTGTCTCTCCAGGTAACTTTTCCTCCGCGCGGCCTCAGTATTATTCTCCCTCCGTTCAGCTCCGTGCTATTTTTCCTCCGTGCAGCTCCGTGCTATTCTCCCTCCGTGCAACTCCGTGATATTTTTCCTCCGTGCAACTCCGTGTTATTCTCCCTCCGTGTAGCTCCGTGTTAC
>JBEBSD010000027.1:0-72496 GCA_040394475.1 Telluribacter humicola
ACTCGCGACCTATAGCTTGGAAGGCTATCGCTCTACCAGCTGAGCTACTTCCGCGGACTGGTGATGCAAATTTAACAATTATGCATAGGTATTCAACATCACCGGCATCACAAGCATTAAATAATCTTCATTTTCTTCCTGCTCTACCGGGATAATCAACCCTGCACGGTTGGCCTGGGAAAGCTCAAATGTGATGGTCTTACAGGTAAGGTTGCTCAACATCTCGATCAGGAACTTGGCGTTGAACCCGATTTCCAGATCGTCGCCATTGTATTCACAGATCAGTTGCTCGTTGGCTTCGTTGGAATAATCGAGGTCTTCGGCAGATATGACCAGGTTGTTCAGGGTCATTTTCAACCGGATCTGATGCGTGGTGCGGTTGGAATAAATCGAAATACGGCGCAGGGAATTCACGATTTCAGCCCGCTCGATCGTCAGAGTATTGGGGTTATTCGTAGGAATGGCATTTTCGAAGTCCGGGAACCGCTCATCAATCAGCCGGCAGATCATCCGGATGTTACCAAAGCTGAAGAAAGCATTGGAAGCAGTGAAATCAGCTTTTACCAGGGTATCATCCGAAGGAAGCGTAGATTTCAGCAGGTTGAGCGCTTTCCGCTGGATAATCATCGAAGTATCCGTTTCGGCTTTGATGTCCTTTCTGCGGTACCGGACCAGGCGATGGCCATCGGTAGCGACAAAAGTAGTGCTCTCCGTACCCAGCTGCAGGAAAACCCCGCCCATTGCCGGGCGCAGGTCGTCTGTGCTGGTGGCAAAAATGGTATTGGCAATCGCCACACCCAAAGAAGAGGCGGCAATTTCAACCGATTCACCACGGCTCACGACCGGAGTTTTGGGGAAATCGATAGGGTTTTCACCCGATAATTTATAGCGACCGTTTACCGAAATGATTTCGGTTCCAAAGGTTTCATGGTCCACATTGAACGTAACCGGCTGCTCGGGAAGGCCCCGCAAGGTATCCAGCAGGAGCTTGGCCGGAATGGCAATGGCCCCCTGGTCGCCGGATTCGACTCCCACCTCCGTGATCATTACAGTTTGCAAATCAGAAGCAGTCATCGTAAGCACATCCCCCTCCAGGGTTAACAGGAAATTCTCCAGAATAGGCACAATAGGGTTTGTGGAAACCACGCCGTTGATGGCAGACAATTGTTTGAGAAGTGTCGAAGACGAGACTACAAACTTCATAGGTTAGTTACGGATTAATTGGATGTCGGGCAAATTTAGGGAAAAATAAGAATCTTAGGCTGATTTATTGTTAAATTTTCGGTGGTGCAACCAGGAACCGATCCCGCCGCAAAGACCGACTAAAAGGATAGGTATCAATACATTAATTACCTGCCAGAACGTTTTTTCTTCCGCAATCCTGATTTTGTCCAGCAGGCGTATGCGGATCTCCTTGTTGCGGGCCGTAATCAACCCTTCCGAATCGGTCAGGTAATCAAGCGCCAGCAAAACAAAGTCTTTGTTGCCGAACAGGTTACGGGTTATCCGGTCGTAGCCGAGTGGAAGCGGGACCTGCCGCTGGTAATCGATATCGTTCACCACCAGGTCGCCATCTGCCGCGACAATAACTTTCCCGCCTTCGCCGCTTGCCGCAAAGCCGTCATACCGGGGGTCGGAGGGGAGTATCCGGTTGTGGTACAGCGAGGTAAAGAGGCCTTCCACCAATACTGCCGCCAGGTGGACCCCGCCCTGGTATTCATCAGGGGCAGGTTGTTGCCTGGCTTCATTAAAGGATACGAGTACCGGGGCATTCACCAGGCGGGTATAAGGGGAGGTCATCAGCAGCGGTGTTTTCACCAACGGCCCGCCGCCAAGGGTATCGATACTGCTTAAAAACCGGCTGTAAACAGCCTCCAGGTTCCGGGTGATTACGTGGTCACTGAAGCGGTTCAGCAAGGGATAGTACCGCCAGGGGAGGGGTTGGATCTGGGCTCTTTCGCCCATATTGCCGACGTTAAGCGGGATCAGGGCGCAATTCATATCCTTGATGAGGTTCTGATTGACACGGATTCCCCATTTAAAAAACAAATCGCCCAGGTTCAGCTCCATAGGCTGCGCGAAAGAGCCTTCCGGTGCTACGCTGTCTACCCGCGCGCCGTCCACAAAAAACAACGCCCGTCCGCCCTTTACCAGGTATTGGTCGAATTTGAATTTCTCGGCTTCCGAGAACGGATCGTCCGGCTTTAATACCATCAGCGCGTCAAGCCCGTCATACGATCCCGGTTCATTCAGGTCCAGGAAAACTTCATATTGCAATTGGAGGGTGGCAATCAGGTCGGATAACCGGGAAGGGGGGACCTTGCTATGGCTGACCACCAGCCCTATCTTCTTTTTTTCAGGCTGTACGATTTCGCGGATGGCGCTGGCCAACTGGAACTCGACGCCTTCGTACGACTGGTTCAATTGTTCTTCTTCGCTTTTGCTGCGGTTTCCTTTGAGAAGCTGCACGGGGATTTCCAGGCTGTCGCCCTGTACGATAGCTCCCGGGAAAATGATTTTTTCGGTCCGTTTTCCCTTTTCATTCGCAAAGAGGTTGGTGGGAGCAATCCCCCTGTCCACCAGGTCCTGGTAGTTCTGCTGGCGTTTTTCTTCTGTAGCAGCCTGGGAGGGGTCCGTAAACTGAAAAGAGAGGCGGCCGTTAGACAGGGCCCTGAATTCTTCCAGCGTTTCCCGGGTGGCGTTCTCCAGGCGCTCAAAGGCCGCCGGGAATTCGCCGGAGAGCAATACCTCTACATGAATGTCCGTCTCCAGGTTCTGTACTAATTTTTGGGTGGCAGGCGCCAGGGTATAGCGCTTGTCGGCCGTGAGGTCCCAACGCGCGTAAAAGAACGAAGAGAGCCCGTTAACAGCTCCAATGCCCAGTACTACAAGCAGAAATAATGAAAAGGTATGTTTCATTCGCACGGTAATTGGTTGCGAAAATATAAACTTTAATCCATAACTGGTAACGATGCCCCTGAATGCGGAAGCTGCCGTGCTGATAAAACGGCGGCAGGGACTTTTCAGATACAGGGTTTCAGGTTGCAACCAAAAGACCCGCGCCCGCTTTTGACCCGGTGAACCAGAATATTTCCTTAAATTTGGGGGAAATCTGAAAAAGAACGCTAACCGGACGGTTTGTATGCACCATGCTGTAAAAGCAGAAATTATCACTATAGGAGATGAGATTTTGTTCGGTCATATCGTGGATACGAACACCCAGTGGATTGGAAATGAGCTGACTGCCGCCGGGATACTCCCGGTACGGAAAACATCCGTAGGCGATCGGGCCGGAGATATCCTCACGGCTTTAAAACAGGCCATGGAGGCCTGCGAGGTGGTGATCGTTACAGGAGGTCTGGGGCCGACGAAAGATGATATTACCAAGCAGGTATTATGTGCATTTTTTGAGACGGAACTGGCCATACACGAAGAAGCATTGGCGGAGGTGACGGCATTTTTCAGGCACAGAGGACGGGAAATGATCGAAAGCAACCGGCTGCAGGCAGCCTTGCCCCGGAGCTGTACATACCTTGCCAACCACTGGGGAACCGCTCCGGGCATGTGGTTTGAACGCGACGGAAAAGTGCTGGTATCGTTGCCGGGAGTACCCTTTGAAATGAAAAATCTGATGACCGAAGCAGTACTGCCCCGGCTGCAGGCGCATTTCACCTTACCGGTTATCCTGCATAAAACAATCCGGACTGTGGGAATTGGGGAGTCGTTTCTGGCCGAACGTGTGAGCGCCTGGGAAGATACCCTGCCGGAAGGAGTCAGGCTGGCTTATTTGCCGTCATTCAGCGGGGTGAAGCTGCGGCTGACTGCCTATGGGGAAGACCGCCCGCAGCTTATGGCCCTCCTGGAGGAACAAGTAGCCAGGGTGCTGCCGCTGATTGACACATTTGTGTACGGTTACGATAATACCGATATTGAAGAAGTTATCGGAAACCTGCTGAAGGCCGGCAAGGCGACCCTGGCGGTTGCCGAAAGCTGTACCGGAGGTTTTGTATCGTACCGGACCACGACCATACCGGGTGCTTCGATTTATTTTATGGGAGGCGTGATAAGCTACAGCAATGCCGTTAAGATGCGGGTGTTGGAAGTTCCGGAGGCGACACTGATGACGCACGGCGCCGTCAGCGAGCAAACTGCCCGGGCAATGGCTGAAGGGGTGCGCAAGCACCTCGATACTACCTACGGCATCGCGACAACCGGGGTAGCGGGGCCGGGAGGAGGGACTGCCGAAAAGCCGGTGGGGACCGTGTGGATCGCTTGTGCAGGTCCTGCCGGAACGACGGCCCGGCTGCTGAAGCTCGGTACACTCCGGGAGGTCAATATTGAACTCACGGCCATGCATGTGTTAAATTTGTTGCGTGAAACACTATTGCGTGACAGGCAGGAAAGCCGGTAATGAACGTGCCCTCGGAAAGAAGCACGACTTTGATGGATGAAGTAGACATAAAGCGAAGCATATTTCGATGAAAATAGTAAAAATGTTAATGCCCCAGATGGGGGAAAGTATCCTGGAATGTACCGTGCTTACCTTGTTGAAACAAGTGGGCGACCGGGTGGAAACAGACGACTCGATCATGGAGGTAGCGACGGACAAAGTGGATACGGAAGTGCCGTCCCGCTATACGGGGATAATCAGGGAATGGCTGGTGAAAGTGGATGACGTCGTGGCGATCGGAGGAGAGGTTGCATTGATAGAGACGGACGGAGAGGAGGCGGAAGAGGAGCAGCCTCCGGTGGAGGATATCGCCCGGCAGTTGGAGGGAGAGCTTGAAACCGTCTCGGCAGCCTATACCGGCAACCGGCTCCCGGCCGCCGCAGGGACCGAAGGAAACAACGGCTTTTATTCACCCCTGGTGCTGAGCATTGCGCGGGAAGAGGATATTCCGCTGGAGGAACTGCCGAATATCCCTGGAACCGGGGCCGAAAGCAGGATTACCAAAAAGGATATCCTGGGCTACCTGGCTAACCGGGGGAAGGATATGCCGGAGACCGTGGAGCGTTTCTCGGTACAGGAAGCTACGGGTGAGGTGGAGATCATTGCGATGGACCGGATGCGGAAAATGATTGCCCAGCGGATGGTATCCTCCAAGCAGATCTCCCCGCATGTGACGTCATTTGTAGAAACGGACATGACGAATATGGTGAAATGGCGCGACCGGGTCAAACAGGCCTTTATGGATAAAACGGGGCACGGGCTTACGTTTACTCCGCTTTTGGTGGAGGCAGTCGTGAAGGCGCTCAAAGATTTTCCGCTGATTAATGTGTCGGTGGAAGGAGAGCATATCCTGGTTAAAAAAGCAATCAACGTCGGAATCGCGGTGAGTTTGCCCAGCGGCAACCTGATTGTACCCGTGATCCATCGCGCCGATCAGTATGACCTGGCAGGCTTGGCGCTGAAGGTAAATGACCTGGTGAAAAGGGCCCGGCACAACAAGCTGACCGGCGACGACCTGGTTAACGGGACCTACACCATTTCCAACATCGGGACATTTGGCAATATCATGGGAACGCCGATTATCCTGCAGCCGCAGGTGGCTATTATGGCATTCGGGGCTATTCAGAAGAAACCGGCAGTTATTGAGACCCCCAGCGGGGATTTTGTTGGAATACGGCATAAAATGTTTATTTCTCATTCGTACGATCATCGGGTGGTTGACGGCGCGTTGGGGGGAATGTTCGTAAAAAGAGTTTCCGATTACCTGGAACAGTTTGATGTCAACACCGCTCTATAAGACAGACAGGGAAGAAAAGCCCGCAAAAGCTATGAAACGAATAGCCCTGGATATGGATGATGTGATGGCCGACACGCATGGAAAGCTGGTTACCATTATCCTGAATGAATTTGATACAAGTCTGACCGAGGCTGACCTTCATGGAGATTCGTTAAGACGATTGCTGCACCCGAAACAATACAAACGGTTAACCGAAATTTTGAACGCCCCCGGGTTTTTCAGGGATATTCCGGTGATGGAGGGAGCTAAAGAGACCGTTTTGGCGTTATCGAAGTACTATGAAATTTTTGTTGCCAGCGCGGCAATGGAATTCCGGAACTCGCTGATCGATAAATTCGACTGGCTTGACGAACATTTCCCGGTTATTCATTGGAGAAACAGGGTATTATGCGGTGATAAGAGCATTCTGAAGGCAGACTACCTGGTGGATGATCAGGTCAGGAACCTGGAGGGATTTCAGGGGAAAGGGATTCTTTATAACTCTCCGAATAACCAACAAGCAAGCAGGTTTCACCGCGTAACCAACTGGCGGGAAATAGGGGAGCTCTTTTTGCCGCAAAAGTAACGGCAGCAGGTTGCCGGAAAAGATCCGGGTCCGCTGTAATCGCGATAAATCACAGCTTATGAAATTGCTCCTGATAGAAGATGAGCCTAAGACGGTACAATCCCTCCGGCAGGGGTTGGAGGAAAATGGGTATGAGGTAGATATTGCTTACGACGGGCTGATGGGACTGCAATTGGCAAAAAGAGGCGGCTATCAGTTAATTATCAGTGATATTATCATGCCGGGCCTCAACGGCCTGGAGCTGTGCCGGGAGCTGCGGCAGTCCGACTACCAGACACCCGTTCTGATGCTGTCGGCACTGGGGACAATCGATGACAAGGTGACGGGATTGGATGTGGGGGCGGATGATTATCTTGTTAAGCCATTTGAGTTCAGGGAGTTGCTGGCCCGGGTACGGGCACTCACCAAACGGCATGCAGGGGTGGTGCAAACCACGAACACCTTGCGGTTTGAAGACCTGGAAGTTAACCTTGATGCCAAAACAGTGCACCGGTCCGGGATTAAAATAGAGCTCACCGCGCGGGAGTTTAACCTGTTGGTTTACCTGATCCGCAACCAGGGCCGGGTGGTGTCCAAGGCCGAGATCGCCGAACAGGTATGGGATCTTAGCTTTGATTCGGGTACTAATGTGATAGAGGTCTATGTGAATTACCTGCGGAAAAAAGTGGACCGCGATTTCCCGGTCAAGCTGATCCATACGCAGTTTGGAATGGGATATGTCATGAAAACGGAATAAACAATGCAAATACGGACCCGGTTGACGCTGCAATTTACCATTTTGGTGAGCGGAATACTGCTGGTTTCGTTTATGGCAATCTACTACTTTTCCTATATCAATACGGAGGCCGATTTTTATGACCGCCTGAAGTCAAAGGCTGAGGGGACTGCTTCTTTGCTGCTGAAAGTAAAGGAAATTGATAACGAACTCCTGAAGATTATCGAGGGCACGAACCGGGATCAGATTTTCAACGATAATATGTTGATTTTCGATGAAAAGAACCGGTTGATTTATACGAATATCACACCTCCCTCCAGGGCTGCCATCCAGGTAACCAATTACTGGCTGGATGAGATACGGAGGTCGGGCCAGATCCGGTATACCGATGGAGACTACTATGTCGTGGGACTTTACTACCGGTATCCGTTCAACAGGGCGGTGGTATTGTTCGCCGGGCAGGACCTGTATGGAAAGGCGAATCTGGCGAACCTGAGAACGGTCTTACTGGTTATTCTGGGCGTAGTCGTTGCAGTGGTGGCGATCGCCGGATGGTTTTTTGCCCAACGGGCAATCAGCCCGATTTCGAAGGTCATGAATGACCTGGAGGGGATTCACCCCCAGAAGCTGGATGTGCGGCTGAAAATGTCCAACAACAAGGACGAAATCGGCCGGCTCACGGCCACGTTCAATAAGCTCCTCGACCGGATCGAAAACACTTTCCGGGTCCAGAAAACGTTTGTGGCCAATGTGTCGCACGAACTGAAAAACCCGCTGACCAAGATCAGCTCGCAATTGGAGGTCAGTCTGCTGAAAGCACGGGAACCGGAGGTTTATCGGCAGACGATTGCGTCGGTGCTGGAAGATATCCGGGATCTTTCCACGCTGTCGGCTTCCCTGCTGGAACTGGCCAAAGTGAGTGAAGACCGGCGTGATTTACTGACCGAGACAGTCCGGGTAGATGAAATCCTCTTCGATGTCAGGGGGATGCTGCTGGATGTCAAAAAAAATTACACGATCCAGCTTGACCTGGAGGAACTGCCGGAGGATGACAGCTGGCTGGAAGTGTCCGGCAATACAGCGCTCTTAAAAACGGCCTTTCTGAACCTGATGGATAATGGCTGTAAGTTTTCCCCCGACCAGTCGGTAACGGTAAAACTAATGGCCGCACCTTTCTACATACAGCTCGATTTTTCGGATCGTGGCATTGGTATCCCCGAAAAGGACCAGCCGCTGTTGTTCCAGCCTTTTTTCCGGAGCGACAGCACGGCCAATGTGAAAGGCTATGGAATAGGGCTTTCCCTGGTAGAACGCATCGTACGGCTGCATGGAGGTACTGTGGGCGTGCATTCCCTTCAAGGAGAGGAAACTGTTTTTTCAGTCCGTTTTGAACGGTGAGGAAGTAAATTGCAGGGCACGCGGGAGGAACTTCTGAAATAATTACAGGTGCTAAGTAGATTCTAATTTGATTTTAACCTGATTCTAAGGAGTTATGTGTTAGTTTGAATAGAATTTAAAGAATAAGGAAAACATACATATTCTTTTCATTTTTTGTGGTGTGTATTTACAACTTGCCCGGTACCTGGAGTGCCGGGCAAAGTGTTTTTACAGGAGATTAGGAAAAGTAACACGGAGGCACACGGAGAAAATAACACGGAGTTACACAGAGCAAAGAAAACACTGAGGAAAGCACAGAGAAGAAAAACACGGAGTTACACAGAGTTTAATGATTTGTGTAGTTAATGTGTTGATAGTCAGTTGATTATCGCAATTGAATAGTGCCTTAGAAATACCCTTTGGAAAGAGAACGTTTAGCCTCCGTGCAGCTTCTATGTAATACCTCGGCGTCGCTCCACGTTACCTTTTAACCTCCGTGCGCCTCTGTGCAGTATCTCTGCGTCGCTCTGTGTTACCTTTTAACCTCCGTGAGCCTCTGTGCAGTACCTCTGCGTCGCTCCGTGTTACCTTTTAACTCCGTGCAGCTTCTATGTAATACCTCGGCGTCGCTCCACGTTACCTTTTAACCTCCGTGCGCCTCTGTGCAGTATCTCTGCGTCGCTCTGTGTTACCTTTTAACCTCCGTGAGCCTCTGTGCAGTACCTCTGCGTCGCTCTGTGTTACTTCACACAAATGTCACCGGCAAACCAGTTTATACTTTTTTCCGGACTTTGATAATCCGCAGTTTCTCCAGCAGCTTGATAACCGGGTAGGTAGGGTCAAACTCATACCATTTTTGCCCGAAATTGATAGAATTTGGGCGTTTGTGATGGTTGTTCTGGAACAACTCCCCAAGCATCAGAAAGTCGAAAATCAGGGAGTTTTTCGATTCGTCGTTGTTGTCGAAATTTTGATACCCGTATTTGTGGCCACTCCAGTTGACAATAGCGCCGTGGATAGGGCCCATCAGGAAGTGGATCGGCAGCAGGAAAAAGAAGGCCCAGTGCATATCCAGGTAAAGAAAAGCCATGATATAAAACACCGAATACAACAATCCCCAGCCGATACGGGAAACCCAGGAATCACCGATTTTTTCGATCAGGTTCCATTCCGGATAATTCCGTTCAAACTTTTCTTCGACCGCCCGTTTCCTGGACAAGACGGCATTGTAAATATTCTTCGTATCCCACATCATGGTAAAGACGTTTTTAGTATGATGGGGAGAATGCGGATCTTTAGGGGTATCACTGAATGCATGGTGCATCCGGTGAAGAATGGCATATGCCCTGGGGCTCAGGTAGGACGAACCTTGAGATACATAGGTCAGCATATAGAAAAATCGTTCCCAGAACTTGTTCATAGTGAACATTTTATGAGCTGAATACCGGTGCAGGAAAAATGTCTGACAGAATAAGGAAAGGTACCAGTGTATCAAAAAAACGGCAAGGACTATATACATGACTGCGTATGAGAGAATTTGGATATTTCAATGTTTACAACGAAGATACGGTTTTTGTACTTCTTTAAAAACCTCTCCTTAAAAATTAGTAGTGGCGTATGTCAGTAAATTGGCGCCCATCTGCAGGGCTGATTGGCGGACTTCTTCGGGGTCATTGTAAACGCTCCGATCTTCCCAGCCGTTGCCGAGGTCACTTTCGTACGAGTAGAAACAAACCAGCCTGCCCTGCCAGAGCAGGCCGAAACCCTGGGGCGGATGACTGTCGTGCTCATGAATTTTGGGCAGCCCGTTGGGAAAACGGAATTTCTGGTGGTACACCGGATGATTAAAAGGAAGTTCCACAAAGCTGAGCTCCGGGAAAACTTTCTTCATTTCGGTACGAATGTATTGGTCCAGTCCGTAATTGTCATCAATGTGCAGAAACCCTCCAGAAAGCAGGTAATTGCGGAGATTCTGGGCTTCCGAATCCGTGAAATGCACATTCCCGTGCCCGGTCATGTACAGGAAGGGGTAAGAGAACAGCTGGGGACTTCCGGTTTCGACAATTTCTTCTTCCGGATGAATATTCATTCGCAGCTGGGTATTGCAAAACCGGATCAGGTTAGGCAGCGCTGTTTTGTTGGCATACCAGTCGCCGCCCCCGCCATATTTGAGCTTGGCGATTTTATAGGAAGCAACCTGCCCCCAGGCCATTGCGTGCCCCAGGGCAAGTACTGCTAGCAGGAAGCCGTTTCTGAGAAAGCGCATGGACGGTCATACTGTTTTGGATTGCAGAAACTTACTCTTGACGAATTGCCAGATCATAGGCAATACGGATACGAAGATAATCCCCAGCACTACTTTTTCAAAGTTGTCTTTTATCCAGGGGATACTCCCCAGGAAATATCCGGCAAGCGTCAACGATATCACCCATAGCAACGCACCCAGGACGTTGTAGGTCAGGAAGGTGCGGTAATGCATGTGTCCTACGCCTCCTACAAACGGGGCCAGGGTCCGTACGATCGGAACAAAACGGGCAATAACGATCGTGGCGGGACCGTATTTCTCATAAAACCCGTGGGTTTTATCAATGTGTTCCGGTTTGATAAACGTTTTACCGAAAATTTTGACTTTCAGCGCCCGGTCTCCGAAGTACTTCCCGATAAAGTAATTGGTCGTATCCCCCAGGATGGCGGCAATAAGCAGCAGCCCGATGACTGCCCAGACATTTAACGATTCCGGGTACTGGGCGGCCAGCATCCCCGCCGCAAATAACAGGGAGTCGCCGGGGAGAAAGGGCATAAAAACAATCCCTGTTTCGATAAAAATAATCAGGAACAGGATAATATAGGTCAACGAGCCGTATTCTGTAACGATTTGTCCCAAATGCTTGTCCAGGTGAAGGAAGAAATCTAAGATCTGGCTGATAATTTCCATTGCGTTTTGGTTTTATTATTGAGAAAGTATGAAAACGTGTCGCCGCGAAGTCCGAGCCGGATGGTTTCCAGCGGGATTACTTCTTCCGGTGAAATGTTTCCGAGATTGACGTTGGCGCCGCACAGTTTTACAAACCATACCTGTTGCGATTTCTGAGGGGCTTCCCAGATAATTTTGTCGGGAGGAATGGCCGTCAGGATTTCTTCCACCAAACCTTGCCTAACCTCCCCGCTGGCCCTGAACAGCCCTACATTCCCCGATTCCCGGGCCTCCCCGATCACTTTCCAGGCGCCCGCCTCCAGCTCGGTTTTCATCAGCTGTATCCATTTGTAAGGAGGGATAATTTTTTCTTCATCTTTGGAGCCAACCTCCGAAAGCACTACGAAATCCTTCGCCAGTTCCCGGATATAATTCAGCTTTTGATCGGCAGGCATCTCCAGGGAACCATCCGAAACCTCCGCATGGAAGATGTTGAATTCGTCCAGCAGCCGGCGGTAGTCGTCGAATTGGTTCCGGACTACAAATGCCTCGAAAAGGGTACCCCCGAAATAAACCGGAATACCGGCCCGCTGATAGGCCTCTATCTTCTCGCGAAGATGGGGGGTGACAAATGAAGTTGCCCATCCCAATTTTACGATGTCAATGTATTCGGAGGCTACCGAAAGGATGTCCTCTGTCTGTCGTAGGCTCAAACCTTTGTCCATCATCATGGTAAGTCCGTGCTCGCGGGGTTTTTGCGTACGATCTGGAATTTGCGACAAGTTGTAATTCATAGGGGAATGAAATGGCTTTTCAAAGCGTCAAAGTTAGTGTTTCCTTCATACCATACCAAAAAAATGCATAAATTGGAGATGGATAAATGAGAATTTCTCTGATAATTCCTATTTTGCCTGTTGATTGAAATTAAATGACAGCGAGATGCAAGAGGAAGTACTCCATAAACGCCTGGACTTATTTAAAGGATATATAGGGAAACAGCTGAACGAATCGCCGTCGGCGGTAACCCGCTGGCTGGGTGGGGTGCTGGCAGCGGTGGAAGCCGGATACCTGTCGGCGCACTATGTGGTCCGGGACGACATGACCAATCCGATGAAAACGCTGCACGGGGGAGTGGCAGCCATGATCATGGACGATCTGATGGGGACAATGGTTTACCTGCTGGGTGCTGAATACGCACATACATCGGTCAATCTGAATTGCGACTTTCTGAACCCGGCCCCCGTAGGAACCGAACTCACCGGCAGTGCAGAGGTGATCCGGAAAGGCCGGAATGTGGTGCACTGTGAATGCCGGATTGTTGCCGGCAACGGAAAGCTTATCGCCAAATCGGCCTCCAACCTGATCAGTACCGGGGTTCGGTTACCGGGATGAACGGAACCGGACCGCAGGGGATTGTACGTGTCGGGCACGACGAAAAGCATTAGCCGGTTTGTGCCGGCAGGCAGTTGTTCTAAAGATCATTCAGCTATGTTGCATAAATCCCGGGGGATTGCCCTGAGTTATATCCGGTACAAAGAAACTTCCATCATTGCGAAGGTATACACCGAGACTTTCGGGATGCAGTCGTATATCGTTAACGGTGTTCGCAGCAGCCGTTCCAGGTCCAACCGGATAGCGTTGTTCCAGCCCCTGACGTTGCTGGATATGGTGGTGTACCGGCAGCCGAAAGCGGATGCCCTGCACCGGTTGTCTGAAATACAGAACCGCCATCCCTTCAGGGAGATCCCTTTTCACCCGATCAAAACCTCCCTGGCGATTTTTGTGACGGAAATGCTTACCAGGGTGCTGCGGGAAGAAGAAAGCAACGAGGCGTTGTTTGATTTCCTGGAACGCTCTGTTTTGTATCTTGAAGATGCCCGGGAGGGATACGAAAATTTTCACCTGCAATTTTTGCTGGAACTGGCCGCCTACCTGGGATTTGGCCTGGAGAGTGTAGGAGATTTTTACGGGCAATTAAAGGAGTACCCTGCTACCGCGCTTCCTTCCGAAGACCAACTCCTTCATTTACAGGCTTTGTTAAACAGGCCTTATGGTACGCCGCTGAAAATCACCCGCCAGGAACGGGGAGCGCTTTTGCAGCGGATGCTGCTTTTTTACAAGCTGCACCTTCCGAACCTGGGTGAAATCAGGTCTCTGGAGGTCCTTCAGGAAGTATTGAAGTAAACAGAAAGTTGGCAATTGGGGTGAATATGTTAATTTTGTTCAGCTTTGTCATATTATAATTCCATTCTAAAAGAGATCGTATGAAATTGGTAGCACTTATTACAGGAATACTCGTCAGCACATTGGCGGTAGGACAGGATCTGAAAGGCGCATGGCAGCTGCAGGATGACGGTGGTAAAACAGCCGTGTTGATTATCAATGAAAACTATCTGGTGGCAAGTTTGTTTTCCAAAGCAGCAAAAGAATTTGATTATACCGAGGGCGGAAAATATACCCTCAACGGAGAAAACATGACCTATTTAACCGAGTTCAATACACGCGACCCGGAAAAAGTAGGAAAGGAGTCAAGCTGGCAGGTACGGGTAACCAATGAGGCGCTGACCCTTTCCGGGGAGGCCGGAACCCTGGTGTTTTCCCGTGTCGATAAGGCCGGCGACCATGAAATGGCCGGAACCTGGCACATTACAGAAAGGGCTCAGGAAGGGAAAGGAGCGTTGGTGAAAATCCATCAGACCGGTACCCGTAAAACATTGAAGATCTTGTCCGCTACCCGCTTCCAATGGGTTGCGATTGATCCGGGCGTAAAAGGGTTTTATGGAACCGGAGGAGGGACTTATACGGCAAAAGACGGAAAATACACCGAGCATATCGAATTCTTTTCCCGCGATAACAGCCGGGTAGGGGCGTCACTTTCCTTTGACTGGAAATTGGACAATGGCCGCTGGGACCATTCCGGCGCCAGTAGCAAAGGAGATCCGATCCATGAAGTCTGGGAGAAAGTAAAGTAACCGGGAACAGGTTGCAGCGGATATTAACAGGATGAAGTACAGGTGCCTCCTTTTTTTGCTGGTGTGGGCCTCCCATGCGGTTGCGGCAGGGGTACGGATTGAGATTGCGGAACTGCCGCCGCTTTTGATGCCGGGTAAACCTTTGTATATGGCTTCCAGTCTGAATAACTGGAACCCGGGCAATGAGGAGTACCGTATGCAGTTGGATGCGTCGGGTGTGTGGTACATTGAACTGGATACGGTCCCGGAGGTGTTTGAATACAAATTCACCCAGGGCAACTGGACAATGGTGGAGGGAAATGCCATTGGAGGCGCCCTGGCTAACCGGTTATACGATGCCGCGACAGAGGCGAATCCCGGCCTGGTCCGTGTCCGGATAGCCGGCTGGGAAAAAAAGATTTCGTATACGTTTATTCTTACCGGCCTGCCGGAGAATACGCCGGCAGATGCGTCTTTTTACATTACCGGGAATTTTAACAACTGGGACCCCGGAAATCCCTTGTACCGTCTTTACAGGAATGTGGACGGCACCTACCGTACGACGGTCTATACCGACCTGGACCGTATCGAATACAAGTTTACCAGGGGCAGTATGAAGGCCATCGAAGGCCGGGAAAGCGGAAAGGCCCGCCCTAACCGTGTATTGTTCCGGGAATCGGATGTAGATACGCGGTCCATCGAAGTGGAGGTAGACAGCTGGGAGGACCTGAAGGCGACCTTCAGTTTTTATTCGCTATATGATCTGATCCTGTTGTTTGCTGTTTTTCAGGGGATCCTGCTGATCATCGCCATCCCGACCATTCAAAACAACAATCGGGCTGCCAATCAATGGCTGGTCGTTACCATTGCAGTGGCTTCGCTGATGATTCTGCTGCGGATATTGGGAGGCATGCGGGAAGTGGCGGAGGCTTTTACCAAGATCCTGCTGCTGTCGGATTTTGTATTGTTTCTGTATGCCCCGCTGTTTTACCTCTACCAGCAAAAGCTGCTGTTTAACCGGTCGGCCAGTTTTAACAGGCAGTTGTTTCATTTTATACCGGTGGTCCTGCAATTTTTTGTCTACCTGCCGTTTTTTCTGATGCAAGAACGCTCGCTGCAGCTGAGCTTTATCAACCAGGACTGGAAGCTGCTGTCGGTTTTTGTAGGATGCGGCTTGCTGGGCCTGGCCTGGAATGGCTATTATTGGTGGCTGTACCGGAACATGCTCCGGTTTTATCGCAAGCAGTTTCAGACCAATTTTTCCTACGACCAGAACCTGAGCTATTTACGGGCGGTCCATATCATTCAGGGATTTTGCCTGTGTTTGTGGGTCTTCTTTTACCTGATGCTGGCCGTGGGCCACTTTTGGTCCCTGGATGTATCGCTGATAGCCGAACGGAGTGTTGACGGCATCTGGCTGGCCTTTTCCACCATTACTTATTTTGTAGGATATTATACCATCCATCAGCCTGAAGTGTTCAAAGTATCGCCGCTGAAGTTTTCGGTATTCGACAGCGTGGAAGAAGTGACGCAGCGGCCTGTTCCGGGAATTGCCTTACCGGAAGAGACGGAGGATCTTAGCCAGTTGAAGGAAGCGCTGATCCGGTACATGGAGAAAGAAAAGCCCTATAGCAACCCGCGCCTGAGCCTTAATGAACTGGCCGGAAAACTGAAACTTCCGCCGCATACCCTGTCGCGGATCATCAACGACGGGTTTGAAAAGAACTTTTTTGATTTTATCAACGGTTATCGGGTAGAAGAATTTAAAACCCGGGTGACCGATCCCCGGTACAAGCATTTCACCTTGCTGGGAATTGCCTACGACGTAGGGTTCAATTCGAAAACGGCTTTTAATCGCTCGTTTAAAAAAATCATGAATTGCACACCCAGCGAATATTTCAGCACCGCAGGAGAGTAGTCGGAACGCAGTATGGTTCGACGGCTACGGCCGACCGTCGCAGCCGCGGGCTTGGCATGACCTGAGGAAGCGGGCGATCGGCTGTCGGAAATCGGCTATCAGCTGTCAGCTATCAGCTATCAGCTATCGGCTATCAGCTATATCACCATGGTCTGTGTCCTCACAGACCATCCCGGCCCCCGCCTGTAAGTGACTTTGCAGACACTGCCTACGGTATACCGGGACACACCTCATGGGGTAAGCAACAGACGCTGGAATGGGTGGCTGTCGGAAATCGGCTATCAGCTGTCGGCTATCAGCTATATCACCATGGTCTGTGTCCTCACAGACCATCCCGGCCCCCGCCTGTAAGTGACTTTGCAGACACTGCCTACGGTATACCGGGACACACCTCATGGGGTAAGCAACAGACGCTGGAATGGGTGGCTGTCGGAAATCGGCTATCAGCTGTCGGCTATCAGCTATATCACCATGGTCTGTGTCCTCACAGACCATCCCGGCACCCGCCTGTAAGTGACTTTGTGGACACTGCCTACGGTATACCGGGACACACCCATGGTGAGCAACAGACGCGGGAATGGGTGGCTGTCGGAAATCGGCTATCAGCTGTCGGCTATCAGCTATCAGCTATCGGCTTTCAGGCATATCACCATGGTCTGTGTCCTCACAGACCATCCCGGCCCCCGCCTGTAAGTGACTTTGCAGACACTGCCTACGGTATACCGGGACACACCTCATGGGGTAAGCAACAGACGCTGGAAGGAGTTGGCACTCAGCAATCTGCTGCCGCCCATGCAAATCGTACCTCGTAAATCGTACCTCGTAAATCATAAATCGAATCGGAAAGTAGTGCCATTTTATAAAGTGGTCGGTTGATTATATTTTGTAACTAATTGATAATTAATATTTTATTGCTGAATTTGGTCCGGGGTGTGAAATGTAGGCGATTTAGCGAAAGCGGAACGATTCGTAGTATTGGGGCTTGTACTTTTGCTACATAATATTTAACCAAATGAAGTTGTATGCTAGAAAGAATTTACAAAAAGCATTTCCTTGAGAGTGTCAAGGGGCTGAATCGGAAGAGCCTGTGGGGCGCTGTTTTCCTGGGGATGGTTTTCGCTTCGTATTCCTATGCACAGCAAACCATTACCGGAAAGGTGACCGACGCAAGCGACGGAAGCGATTTGCCAGGTGTAAATATTGTGGTCAAAGGCACTGTCAGCGGCACGCAGACCAACACCGAAGGACATTACACGTTGGCGGGCGTACCGGCGGACGGCGTATTGGTTTTTAGCTTTATCGGAAAGAAAACACTGGAAATTCCGGTAGGAAACCGGAGCGTTGTCGATGTAACGCTGGATGACGACTATGCAACCTTACATGAAATAGTGGTAGTAGGGTACGGGATGCAGAAGAAATCGGACCTCACGGGTTCGATTACGGCAGTTTCTTCACGCGATTTCGTACAAGGAAATATTGTCAATCCCGAACAGCTCGTTGCAGGTAAGATTGCCGGAGTTCAGATCGCTTCGGACGGCGGCCAGCCCGGTTCCTCCGGACGTATACGGATTCGAGGCGGTTCTTCACTGAATGCCAGCAACGACCCGCTGATTGTCATTGATGGCGTACCGTTAGACAATTCGGAGCTTTCGGGGGCTTCCAATCCCCTGAGTTTTGTGAATCCGAATGATATCGAAACGTTTACGGTACTGAAAGATGCCTCGGCCACTGCTATTTACGGATCGCGCGCCTCTAACGGGGTTATCCTGATTACCACCAAAAAAGGCCGTGCCGGAGACGGGCTACGGGTAGATTTCAGTACGCTTTTTTCGTCATCCCAACGGACAGGCGCGGTGGATGTGCTGACCGCGGACGAGTTCCGGGACGTTGTCAGCAGTACGGGTACGGCGGCGCAAAGAGCCCTGCCGGGAACTGCCAATACCAACTGGCAGGATGAAATTTACCGGAATGCCTTCAGTACGGATAACAACCTGAGTGTCACCGGCGCGTTGAAAGGAATGCCTTTCCGGGTTTCGGTCGGCTATCTTAACCAGAACGGAGTACTTAAAACATCCGGTATGGGCCGTACGTCGGGAGCCATCGGTATCAGCCCGAAATTATTGAAGGAGCATCTGAAGGTTGATATTAATGTAAAAGGAACGCTGATCAAAAACCGGTTTGCCGATCAGGGCGCCATTGGAGCCGCGGCTTTCTTTGATCCGACCCAGCCCGTCTATTCCGATAGCCCCGCCTATGGCGGCTATTTCGAGTGGCTGACCGACGGGAAGCCCAATACCCTCGCTACCCGCAACCCGCTGGCCATGCTGGAACTCCGTGACGACCGCAGTACGGTGCAGCGCAGCATCGGGAACATCCAGCTGGACTATACCGTCCACGGGCTGCCTGACCTCCGGGCCAACCTGAACCTGGGATATGATGTTTCTTCCAGTTCCGGAGAGCGCAGCGTGCCGGCCGAAGCAGCAGTAGTATTTTACCGTGACGGCCAGCATTTTACCTATGAGCAGGACAGGAACAACAAGACATTGGAATTCTACCTGAACTATGTAAAAGAGCTGGGAGCCATTGACAGTAAATTCGATATCATGGCGGGGTACTCCTGGCAGGATTTTATGCGGAGCGGGTTCGACAAGGATGAACCCGTAGCCAGGGACACTGTTTTGTCGAACATACCGTATAAAACCCAAAACACGCTCGTCTCGTTTTATGGCCGGCTGAACTACGGATTGAAGGACCGTTACCTGTTGACCGCTACCCTGCGCCGGGATGGGTCCTCCCGGTTTAGCCCTGAAAATCGCTGGGGCTTGTTCCCCTCTGTCGCATTGGCCTGGAAACTGAAGGAAGAGCTGTTCCTGAAATCCGCAAAAGGAATTACAGACCTGAAGCTGCGCCTGGGATACGGGGTTACCGGACAGCAGGATGTGCTGAACGATTACCCCTACCTGGCCCGGTATACCCTGAGCCAGAATACCGCCATGTACCAGTTCGGAGACCAGTTCGTTTACACGTTCCGTCCCGAGGCATACGACGCCAATATCAGGTGGGAGCAGACCCAAACCTGGAATGCAGGGTTGGATTATGCATTCTGGGACGGACGTATTTCCGGCGCGATTGATTTTTACCAACGGCAGACAAAGGACTTGCTGAGCACCATCCCCGTTCCTGCCGGTTCCAATCTGACCAACCAGCTATTGACCAATGTGGGAAAGATTGAGAACAAAGGAGTAGAGTGGACCGTAAATGTTTCGCCCTTCCGGAAGGAGCGCTGGAACCTGGACATAGGATTTAACCTGACCTACAATGAAAATAAAATCACTAACCTGACCAAAGTGCCGGATCTGACCTTTGAGGGAATCCAGGTGGGGGGGATCTCCGGCGGGGTAGGGAACAATGCGCAGATCCATTCGGTGGGTTACCCGACCCATACCTTTTACATGTACAAGCAGGTTTATCAGCAAAACGGACAGCCGGTTGAAGGGGTTTATGCAGATCGTAATAACAGCGGTTCGGTTACAGGTGAAGATATGTACCGCTACCAGTCACCGGCGCCGCGGCTGTTCTTTGGGTTCAGTCCGCAGTTTACCTATGACCGGCTCAGCGCCGGGTTGGTCGTCCGGGGCAATATCGGCAACTATGTTTACAACAACGTCAGTTCTGCAGCCGGAGCTTATAACAACATCAACAACCCCAATAATTACCTGTCGAACGTACATCGCAGCGTATTGACTACCCAGTTTGTCAACAGCCAGTATACCTCTGATTTTTATGTGGAAAATGCTTCTTTCCTGCGAATGGATAATATTAACGTGGGTTATGATTTTGGAAGCGTCCTCCATGAAAAGGCCCGTCTGCGTTTGTCGGCCAATATTCAGAATGTGTTTGTGATCACGAAGTATTCCGGACTGGATCCTGAGATTCCCAATGGAATTGACAACAATTTCTATCCACGGCCTCGCATTTATGCGATCGGACTCAACCTCGGTTTTTAGTCGTATACTTACAATTCTTTCCTTATGAAATTCAAATCAACCACCCTATTGCTGGGAATCCTGCTGACCGGGCTGTGTTCCTGTGTCAACGACCTGGATCGTAAGCCGTTTATTGAGGAAACCTCGGCCTCGGTCTATGAGAACCCGGACAGTTATATACAGATCCTGGCTAAAGTATACGCGGGATTATCGATGAGCGGTCAGCAGGGACCGGCCGGAAAGCCGGATATCAGCGGGATCGACGAAGGTTTTTCTACCTATATCCGCCAGTACTGGAAGGCACAGGAGCTGCCTACCGACGAGGCCGTGATTGGCTGGAACGACCAAACGATCAAAGATTACCATAACCTGAGCTGGACTTCCACCGATGTGTTTGTGACGGCCATGTATAACCGGATCTATTATCAGATAACGCTCTGCAACGAATTTATACGGGAAACCAGTCCTGAAAAACTGGTATCCAGGGGGATCAATAATCCTGAAATCCCCCGGTACCGGGCAGAGGCACGGTTCCTGAGAGCGCTGAGCTACTGGCATGCCGTCGACATGTTCGGGGATGTGCCTTTTGTGACCGAAGACGATGCACCCGGTTCGTTTTTACCGAACCAGATCCGGCGTGCCGACCTGTTTGATTACGTGGAGGCAGAGCTGCTGGCTATTGAGCCGGAAATGGCCGCTCCCCGGTCGAATCCGTACGGAAGGGCAGACCAGGCGGCAGTCTGGACACTCCTGGGCAAGCTGTATCTGAATGCGGAGGTGTACACCGGTCAACCGAAGTACACAGAAGCGCTTACCTATGCTGCAAAGGTGATCACCTCCGGCTATAGCCTGGATCCGGATTACGAAGCTGTTTTTCTGGCGGATAACCATACGTCTCCCGAAATTATTTTCCCGGTTACTTTCGACGGGACCCATTCCAAAACGTTTGGGGGAATGACCTTCCTGGTGCATGCAGCGGTTGGAGGGTCGATGAAGCCTGCCGACTACGGAGTCAATGGGGGCTGGGCCGGTATCCGGACTACCAAAGCCCTTGTGGAACTCTTCCCGCAAACGGGTGATGCACGTGCCATGTTCC
This sequence comes from Telluribacter humicola, assembly GCA_040394475.1. GTDB lineage: Bacteria > Bacteroidota > Bacteroidia > Cytophagales > Spirosomataceae > JBEBSD01. Next base: position 21,270 of record JBEBSD010000027.1, read on the forward strand.
ATACCGACGGACAGTCGCTGGAAATCGGGGATATTGCCAGTTTTAATGACGGATATGCCATTACCAAATTTAAGAACATCACCAGGAGCGGAGTTTCCGGATCGGATAAAACCGGCGATTTCGTCGACAATGACTTCCCGATGTTCCGCCTGGCCGATGTGTACCTGATGTATGCGGAGGCTGTTCTCAGGGGCGGAAGCGGCGGAAACATGGCGACGGCGCTGGAGTATATCAATGCCGTCAGGCAACGGGCCTATGGCAACAGCGCAGGGAATGTGACGGCTATCGACCTGGATTTCGTGCTCGCGGAGCGTGCCAGGGAATTGTACTGGGAGGGGCATCGTCGTACGGACCTGGTCCGCTTCGGGAAACTAACCAGCCAGGAATACCTGTGGCCCTGGAAAGGAGGTGTAAGTGCGGGACGCGGCGTGGCCGACCGTTTTACTATTTTCCCGATCCCGAATGCGGATCTGGTGGCAAATCCGAACCTGGTTAAAAATCACCCTGATTATTGATTGATTATGAATAACCTGAAGAAAATGATAGCGGGCAGTCTGACCGCAATGGTGTTGTTGACTGCCTGCGAAAAGGACGAGGTCCGGACAGTGGCTGTTCCCCCGGAATCGGGCGCTGCCGTAACGGCGAGTACAACGACAGTACTGCTTGAAAATGACAAGGCAGACCAGGAAGCCGTCACGATTGACTGGACGCCTGTGAGCTACGGGTATGAAGGACAAGTAGTGAATTACCTGATGGAAATGGATCTGAAAGGAGGCGATTTTTCCAGTCCCCAGCAGCTTGATTTAGGGACAGCGGTAAAAAAGGTCTTTACGCATTCCGAACTCAACCGCTTGCTGATCAACCTGGGCCTCGTGCCCGGGCAATCGTCGGAAGTGGAGGCCCGTATTGTTGCAGGCCTCGGAAATGGCCGGGCGTTGCCGACCGTTTCCCCAGCGCTTGCCCTGACGGCCACACCTTATTTTGCCATCAGGGTATTCCCGTCCCTTTACGTACCGGGAGGCCATCAGGGATGGAGTCCGGAAACAGCACCGGTAATTACCTCTGTAAACAACGATGACCGGTATGAAGGCTACGTCAATTTCACGGAGGCGGGACAGGAGTTCAAGCTGACCAGCCAGCCCGATTGGGATGGAACGAACTACGGAGACGGCGGTCCCGGAAAGCTCAGCACCGACGGCGGAAATCTCAAAGTGCCCGTGGCCGGCTATTACCAGGTTAAAGCGGATGTGAAAGCTCTGACCTATTCGGTGACCAAAACCGATTGGGGCGTCATCGGAGACGCTACCGCATCCGGCTGGGACGCCGACCAGGACCTGGTGTACGAGGCGGCTACCGGCACCTTGCAGGCAGTGCTGACCCTGACGGTTGGAGAAATTAAGTTCCGGGCCAACGACGACTGGGGATTGAATTTCGGTGACGAGGACGGAGACGGCGTCATCGAAGAAGGCGGGGCCAATATCAAAATCGAAGCGGCCGGTACCTACCTGGTTACTCTGGATCTGGGTAACGGCGCTGGAAATTACAGCTATTCCCTGACCAGGCAATAGGCGGGTACCCAAACTTAATCCAGAAAAGACGAATGAACAGAATAAATTATATCAGTCGGATCGTACTCGTTGCCGGCGTGATGGTTGCCCTGCAGTCGTGCAGGACAAATGATCCGGAACAGGAGCCGGAAATGGGAATAACGAGTCCGGCCGGTGATTCACAGGTGGCGTACGAGATCTTTATCCGTTCCTTTGCCGATTCGGACGGAGACGGCATCGGCGACCTGAACGGCATTACGGCTAAGCTGGATTATCTGAAAGCCCTGGGGGTAGACGCGATCTGGATTACACCCGTTCAGCAATCACCTTCTTACCACAAGTACGATGTCGTCGATTACAAGCAGATCGATCCGGAATACGGAACCCTCGCGGACTACAAAAACCTGATCAGGGAAGCCCATCGCCGGGACATGCGGATCATTATGGACTTTGTCGTCAACCATACCAGCGACCAGCACCCCTGGTTTCAGGAAGCAAAAAAGGGGAAAGACAGCCCGTATCGCGACTATTACAACTGGCTGACACCCAAGGTGATCGATTCCCTGGGGATTGCTACCCGGGAACAAACCGGTGATTCCTGGGAAATTAATCCCTGGCACTGGGCCCGTGAAGGCGACGCCGAAAAATACTACGGGCTGTTCTGGGGCGGGATGCCCGACCTGAATTTCGACAATCCCGACGTGCGGGAGGAAATCTACAGCATCGGGCAGTACTGGCTCCGGGAAGTCGGGGTAGACGGGTTTCGTCTCGATGCCGCCAAGCATATTTATCCGGATTGGGAGGCTGACAAAAGTGTCGCCTTCTGGGTGGAGTTTAAAAATAAGATGCAGGAGGCAAAACCGGATGTGTACCTGATCGGGGAGGTATGGACCACACCGGATAAAGTAGCTCCCTACTTTAAGGGGCTCCGGGCTAATTTCAACATTGATGCCGGCCTGGCAATCCAGGAAATGCTCCGGACCGGTCACCCGGGCACGCTGGTGCAAAAGCTCCTGGACGGTTATGCCCGCTACCATACAGCCAACCCGGAGTACATCGATGCACCCATCCTGGGGAATCATGACCAGATCCGCATCGGGAACGTGGTCAACGGCGATGTACGGAAGCTGAAAATGGCGGCGGCGGTTTTGCTGACCCTTCCCGGGCAGCCTTACCTGTACTATGGAGAGGAAATAGGAATGCTCGGGGATAAGCCCGACGAATTTATCCGGGAACCTTTCCTCTGGAAGAATGCCGCAAAAGATACCTACCGCACCCAATGGGAAAAACCCCGGCATTCGGTAGACGGAAAGGTGACCGACCTGGAAACACAGCTGCAGGAGCCGGAATCGCTGGTGAACCGTTACAAAAACCTGATCGCCGCCCGCAAGGAAGAACCGGCGCTGGCCCAGGTGAGCCCGGCCAACCTGCGGGAAAGTACCCTGCAGCAGGCGGGACTGCTCGCTTTTATCCGCCCGCACGCAGGGGGCGACGTCCTGGTGCTGCACAACCTGGGTGCGTCAGGAATGCAGATCAGTCTTCCCGGTGCGGAACAAGATTTCAGTACGGTCGTATTTGCTACCGAAAACAACACTTCTCTGCTGAATGGCGTGGTCAGTCTGCCCGCCTTCGGTTCAGTGGTGCTGAAAGCAAAAAAATAGCGTGTCCTTTTATACTTCATCAGACGGAACAGGGGATGCTGAAAATGCGTCCCCTGTAAAAAAGTGAAAAAGGCTCTGTCCGTTCTTATTTCAGCTGCGTTTCAGCAGGACAAGTGAGGGTATCCGCTGCCAATACAATATAGACGGGTTCGGGCGGGTTAGGCATATCCAGGTAGCACGGCACAAGACTCTCTTGTTCCGTAGGATTTCGGAGCTTTACAAAAATCCTTAATCCATCCCGCCGGTAAGGTTCCGGCAGGTCGAGGAGTCCTATCACGTTTTTGTAATCGGTTAGCATAGAGGGTCCATCTTCTTTGAATGTTTTTTTTTGCCAGTCTTTGGCACCCAATAATCCCTTCCGATCCAGTTTCAGGGCATAATCGTTGCATTTTTGTCCGACAATAACGCCGGTCACACATGCTGTTTCGCCGGTAAGGCCATCCGAGACACACCCTGTCAATAACAGTCCGGCAAACAAGGATAGGTTGACAAGTACACTGTTTGGTATATTTTTTCCTGCTTTCATACAATTGGTTATTTACCTGTTAGGATACTCAAACTGTTCATTTTGGTTGGGATGTTTAATTATTTTTTTAACTATTTAATAAAACCAATACACCGGCGCCGGGAGCTACCACTTTTTGATTAATTATCCGGATCGCATTCGCTCCACGTGGTTTTTTTAGGAATCCCTTTCCAAAGCATGTACTTTTGCGGCATTGGACAAACCTTTTTTGCATGACGAACACAGTGTTTTACCAGATCCTGTTTGAAAAGGAAACCTTGTATAAGGTGAAGGCCGACGCAGTGGCGCAGCCTGTAACGCTTCCGGCTCCTGTTTCACAGTTTGTGCCGCTGCAGAACAGGATCCTGATTGTCGTGAACCAGAAAATGACGGAAAAGGAACGATTACTGCTGACCAATATCTTAAAAGCCGTGTCGCATACCCCCGATCAGACCGATATTCTGGAATGGGATACGCTTGCTTCCCGGGACGCGCGCTCCGTTATCGCTCAGAAACTGACGGATTATATCATCCTTTTTGGGGTTCAACCTGCAGCGTTGCAGCTGGAATTCCGGCTCTCGCCTTACACCCCTGAACAGGTCGCAACGATCTGGTGCCTGATGGCTGATACGCTGGCGGCTGTGGATGGCGATGTGAACCTGAAAAAAAGCCTTTGGGTCGGATTACAGCAGTTGTTTCTGAAGGTATAACCTGCTTCACGGAATAAGGCACCTGTTTTACGGCTTGCCCTCATTCTGGCGTTCGACGGTTTTGAAAATGTTGCCGATCAATTCCTTTTTCGTATGGCTGACGGGAATTTGCAGACCGTTATCCATTAAGAGGTATCCGCCGTCCCGCCGGATATACTTTTGCAGGTAATTGGGGTTGACCAGGAACGACTGGCTGGGGCGGATGAAGAAGAAGGATTGCAGCGCTTTTTCCACTTCCTTGAGTGTTTTGCTGATGAGGATTTGCCGGCCGTCTGCCAGGCAGATCAGGCTATAGTTGCTTTGACTCTGGCAATACATGATTTTTTTGACTTCGAGGAATTCTAACCCTTCAGCCACCGGAATGGCGATTTTGTTGGTAAGCACCCCCTCTTTTTTCAAGGCGTCCAGTAAGGATCCCATCTCGTCAGAGGCATCATTCTGTGCTTTTTTATCCATCCAGGTACTGATCGCTTGCTTAAGCTCTTCCTCGTCGACGGGTTTCAGGATGTAGTTGATAGCCTGGACCTTAAAGGCCTGGATCGCATACTGGCTGTAGGCGGTCGTGAAAATGACATCAAAGGGAAGTTCGTCGAATTGGTCGAGAAACTCAAACCCGTTCATTTCAGGCATTTCGACATCCAGAAAGACCAGGTCCACTTTGATTTTTTTTAAAATGTCGAGGGCAGCTTTCGGTTTGGTCCCTTTATAGACGACATTGAAATGAGGAAACAGGGTATTAATATCCAGTAAAAGGCTTTCAACTGAATGCAGTTCGTCATCGATGATAGCAATATTCATAGGGACAATTTAAAGGCTTAAGGGAAAATTGAAGAATTACGAAGGGTTGAATTAAAGTGGAACGCTGACAGAAGTTTCAACAGGAATATCGGTTTTATACGTATTTTTGAGTGTCACTTCTACCCTCGTTCCTGCGGGGGCGCCATTGCCTGCTATTTTATCAATTATCTCAAATTCCAAAGCATTATTATAATAATGATTAAATAGTTTTATCCGTTCCTCCGTGAGGGCTATTCCCTGACTTTTGTGTATTCTGTTTTTCAGTATTTCCATGGATTTTTTTCGACCGATTCCGTTGTCTTCAATGATTATTTTGACTTGTGAAGCTGTCGCCCTGACATTGATATAGAGCATTTTTTTTGTTTTTTTACTGGGTAACAACCCATGCCATATGGCATTTTCCACAAAGGGCTGCAACAGGAGCGGCGGAACAAAAACAGCGTGCAGGGCAATCGGGTCCTTATAGTTAATTCCAAATGAAAAATCATCGCTAAAGCGGTTCTGTTCCAATTGGAGGTATTTACCGATAATATCAAGTTCCGTTTTCAGGGAAATAACGTGTGATTGGGAAGTGTCCAGAATTTCACGGATAAAGCGGCTGAATATGACCAGGTAAGTAGTGGCTTTTTTATTCTGATCGCTTTGAATAAGGTACTTGATGGAATTCAGGCAGTTGAAAATGAAATGAGGGTTCATCTGCATGCTTCTGGAACGCATTTCCGACTGGACATGCTTCTTTTCGAACTCTACCTGCAGTATTTTCTTCTCCTGCCGCATCAGTTCCTCCTGTTTTGCCAGTATTTCCCGTTCCCTTGCTTTTATCTTGAGTTCCAGTTGCCGGTTCATCTGCTTCATGAGCATGTCGTTGGTTACCATCTGCCCGATCAGTTCTTCTTTTGCTTTTTGCTTTTCATTATTGAGGTAGAGCATCCGTTTGCCGAGGGCCAGTGCGAAAAAAGTGGTCTCGACCAGGATGCCCATCTCGAAATAGCTGGGGGCATTCAGTTCATAAAACAGCGGGATCGGCAGGTCGGTCGTCAGGAAACGGATCGTCGCGACGACAGATCCGATATAATATGCGAGGGTTCCGGCCACGAACTCGTTCTTGACGGGTGATTCGATCTCCCGGACAACACCAATGATCAGCCAGGTACTCAGACTAAAGATAATCACCCGGACAACCGCGAAAATGTACGGCTCATAACTGCTGATCCATGGATAAAGCAAAAAGTAAAGAATCGCGTAGGTGATACAGCATATTCCCCAGGTTTTCAACGAGTGGTAGATCCATTTGCTCTGGGATCTGACTTCCATGAGCTCGATCGTGAAAAACGTGTAGCAACTGAACGAAAGGATCGTGATGGGTTCGATCAGCCGTTTGTTTCCCCGCAATTGTCCGTCCAGCAGTGTATTTATCCAGGTGTCGGCCTTGATACTGGTAAGGCTGTAAATGAGCATAAAAGCGAGAAAAAGTGCGTAATAAGCATACAGATTTTCCCGGTTTTTTAAATAAATAAATCCTACAAAAAAGGTCAGCATACCGAGGGATCCGCAAAAGAGCCATCCGATAATGTCAACATTGTTGTAAGGATTTACCACGATTGTTCAGGTTTGGCGTAAGGGAGCATGCGGTGAATTAACGACAGGTTTCACCCAGACCGATAAATATAGGCATTGAAATGGTATAAAGGAATGAAGCGTTAGTAATTAATGTCTTACAGTGAGAATTTTAAGACGAAGTTAAAGCCGGATAAGATGCTCACTGATATGACAGGTTTACTCGTTCGCAAAAGGCCGTTGCCAGTTAGCTATTGGTAGCGGATCAAAGTAAGGTTTTATTTGTAGGATGCCGCTTTCAGACCGGGATATCTGTATCATTTACCTGAAAAATAGTTAGCACGATAGCCGGAAAATCAGGCGTATATCCACACCCTTTTTTTTAACAATAAACGGTGAAAAATAGGGTAGGTGCAGGTACCGGCAGCGTAGGGGCGATATTGCCATTCAGTAAATTAATTAAGTTAAAACAAATGCGTATGATTTGCACGAAGAAACGCTCGCCGGTCCGCACCGCAGGGACGTTTGCGTTACTGGTTCTTTTAATGGGTTCCTGCTCTGAAAAAAATGAAAAAATGCCCAACGGCGATGGTTTTAAAGTGAGCAACTGCCTCGCAGGCTTTGATTACCGGTACGACGAGTTGCTGACCAAAGCGGATGTGCAGAAACATCTCCCGATTGACGAGGATACCTATAAGGAAGACATAAATGCTGGAAAAACATACGGGAACTGTCGTCGTAGCTGGAACAGCGACCGGCCTGATCTGGAAATGGAGCTGTTGGGGATAAAAGCTCCGTATCCGGATAAAAACTTTGTAGAAGTTAAAATGCTTTCTTTTTATGATTTTGATCAGAATGCATCCGGGAAGGCAAGTGCGGTGGATGCGTTTGACAGGGCCTATAAAAAATTGTCGGACGAAGAATATCAGCAGCTGCTGGCAAATCTTGAGAAGAACTTTGCCGATAATCCCTCAGCGCTGGAGACTGCCAAAGGTTTATTGGACGCGCGCAGGAACTCTACCTATGCATCAGTTGAGGGCCTGGGAGACAGGGCGTACTGGAACTGGAGGGGAGAATATGGAGTGAATTTGGTAGTGTTGGCCGGCCTGGCTCAATTTACGATCGAGTCCAGGACAAGCGATGACGCAGCGTCGAGCTTAGAGGTAGCGGTAAAAATGGCCAACGAAGTATTGGAAAAATGTAACTAGCTATGAGAAAGATTAGTGCGCTGCTTTTAGCCGGGCTGTTGTTTGGTAGTGGCCTTCCGTCGGATGCCCAGGTATTGCAGGGGCTGGGGAGAAAAGTCGAGAAGAAATTGGCAGACCGCGTCGACCGGAAGGTCGACCGGAGCGTCGATAAGGTACTGGATAAGGCAGACCGCGAAACGGACAAGCCGCTGGATGACGCGCTGAATAATTCCGGAAAATCGAAAAAGGCCAAAGAACCCAAGGAGAAGGCAAGCAAAAATACCGAAAAAGCAGGCGGCAACGCCGCTCCTCAGACACCTTCAGAAGGAGCAGTCGCCTCGCAGCCCGTTGGCGAATGGATCAGAATGGCTGACGATTGTTCCGATTTTATTTGGTTTAAAACCGGAGCAATGATGGAGTTTGAAGCATTGGATGGAAACATGAAGCCCATGCAGCGATCGAAAATGACAGTCGGGAATGTTCGCAGCGAGGCTTTGGGGATCGTCGCCGATGTGTTGGCCTCAGACGACAAAGACAATGCGTTCGAAATGCAGTTTCGTTGTGCTGGCGATAAAATGTACATGGATTTCGGGGCAGTGATCCGGGCGGCCATGCAGAAAGCCGGAGACTCGGGCGCGCAGGCTGCCGATATAGAAAAGGCCATGGAAAATACTGAGATCGGTTTCAGCGACGGCTTCATGGCCTTCCCCAAACGCATGCGCACCGGAGAGCGCCTGGATGATGTTTCCGTAACGATCAAATCGAGTCCTACACCCCAGGTTTCGATGGCGGTAGTGTCGACATTGGGTGATCGCGTTGTGGTTGGTACCGAAAAAATGGCCACACCCGCCGGGAGCTTTGACTGTGTGAAAATTAAAGGAGTAAGACGGACCTCCATGAACATGATGGGAATGAACAACAAGATGCCTGAAAGTACGGAAGTTACCTGGTTTGCACCGGGTATCGGCGTCGTGAAGCAGGAGAATTACGATCATGCAGGTAAGTTGGAATCGGTTTCAAGGTTAGTGGCCTATCAGTTATAACGGCATGGAATGATGGGCGACGGTAATTGCAAAAAGAGACCCGGGTTTTACTGCAACTGTAATAATTAGTTCGTATGTTGCGCGATAAGACAGGTTGAATGGGCGAAGTCCGGGCAACCTGTCGTTGTCTGTAATCCGATTAAGTGCGCTACCTATGATTCAAAGTCCTCGTCTGAAAATAATTCCGTGTGATGACACCATTTTTGAAGCTTTCAAAATGGGGGATAATGTGCTGGCCAGAGTGATCGGGGCGAATGTGCCTAAAAAATGGACCGGGTTCCGGAATGCCTTTGCACCCGCCTACCTGCGCTGGCTGGAGCACCCGCCCCTGCGTGATTGGTGGATGCACCTGCTTATTTATGTCCCGGATAACTTGTTGATCGGTTCCTGTGGTTATAAAGGAGAGCCGGATGAGAACGGAACGGTAGAGATCGGATATGAAATTAAGGAATCGTTTCGCGGAAAAGGACTGGCCACCGAGGCCGCTATCGCACTTTCCCGGAATGCGCTGGCCGCAAAGGAGGTCCGGCAGGTAATCGCCCATACGGTGCCCTATGAAAACCCTTCTGCCGCCGTTTTGCGGAAAGCGGGCTTTGAAAAGGAGTCGGAAGTAGCGGATGAAACGGAAGGGTTGATGTGGCGCTGGCGGTTAACGAACTGAGCGTAAACCGATAAGAAGTTGACGCGGGTGACTGTTTTTTTGTTCAAGAAAATAGTTTTAAATTGCTATTTGAAAGAAAACCTTACCCCGAAACAATATGCCCGATCCATCATTTCCCTGGTTACAGTATTATCCGGAAGGAGTCCCTTATGAAATCAATCCTGACGCTTATCCTTCTTTGCTGGAGTTGTTTGAAGAGTCCGTAGCGAAATTCACTGCGTTAACGGCTTATTCCAACATGGGAAAAAAGATTACTTTCGGACAGCTCGATGAGTTGTCCCGGCACTTTGCAGCCTGGCTGCAGTCGGAAGGGTTGCAGCCGGGCGATCGGATTGCGCTCCAGCTGCCCAACGTACTGCAGTTCCCGGTGGCCCTGTTCGGGGCGATTCGTGCCGGCCTGACAGTGGTCAATACCAATCCCCTCTATACCCCCAGGGAAATGCAGCACCAGTTTTCTGATTCAGGGGCCAAAGCGATTGTCATTATGTCGAATTTCGCCCATAACCTGGAGAAGGTGATCCGACATTGCCAGATCGAAAAGGTGGTGGTAACCGATATGGGTGATATGCTGGGATTTCCTAAAAAGCACATTGTCAATTTTGTGGTAAAGCATGTGAAAAAACTGGTTCCGCCTTATCGTTTGCCCGGCGCAGTGAGTTTTCAGCAGGCGTTGCGCACGGGAGAAGCCTCCACTTATACCCGTCCCGCCCTTCACAGCGATTCCCTGGCGTTTATCCAGTATACGGGCGGGACCACCGGCGTGTCTAAGGGAGCCATGCTGAGCCACCGGAATATGGTGGCCAACGTGGAAGGCGTCAATGAATGGTTTCAGTCCAAAATGAAGCATGCGAAAGGGGATGATGAGATGCTGGTGGTGGGAGCATTGCCGTTGTACCATGTTTTTGCGCTGACAGTCAACGGGCTATCCTGCCTCAAATGGGGAGCCCATAATTTGCTGATTACCAATCCGAGGGATTTGCCGGGCTTTGTAAAAGAGCTTAAAAAGCATAAAGTGACTATTTTCCCGGGACTGAATACGCTTTTCAACGGGTTGCTGCATCAACCCGATTTTTCGGATATTGATTTTAGCGGACTGCAAATCAGTATTGCCGGGGGAATGGCGCTGCAGAAAGTAGTGGCCGACCGGTGGGAGAAGGTGACCGGGTGCCCGCTGGTGGAAGGATACGGACTGTCGGAAACATCCCCGGTGCTCTCTGTCAGCCCGCTCGACGGGCGGCACCGGCAGGGGACTATCGGGATCCCGTTTCCCAGTACGGAAATGCGGATCTTAAAAGAAGACGATACCTGGGCGGCCGTCGGAGAGCGGGGTGAAATCTGCGCCAAAGGTCCGCAGATCATGGTAGGCTACTATCAGCGTCCGGAGGAAACGGAAAAGGTGATTTTCGAAGACAAGGATGGCAGATGGTTTAAAACGGGGGATATAGGCATTCAGGATGAAGACGGTTTTTTTAAGATCGTTGACCGGAAAAAGGACATGATCCTGGTATCGGGCTTTAATGTGTATCCAAACGAAGTAGAAGGAGTCGTTTCGCAGTGCCCCGGGGTACTGGAAGTAGCCTGTATCGGGGTGCCGGATGAGAAGACAACTGAGGCGGTAAAATTGTTTATTGTTAAAAAAGATCCGGCGCTGACGGCCGCGCAGGTGAAACAATATTGCAAAGAAAACCTGACTGCCTATAAATGCCCCAAACACATCGAATTCAGGGATGAGCTGCCTAAAACGAACGTGGGTAAAATTCTCCGACGCTTATTACGGGATGAAGAATTAGCGAAAATATAGCAAGAATTTATTGGATATATTCCGCACAGGCGCTCCGGAATGGTTTCGGAGCGCCTGTTTTTTTGTATATTCGATTCTCATTAGTATTCCGAAAATGGGTAGCTGGTTCGGATGACTTCATTTCAGACCAGCGTTAATGCCCTAGGTGAACGGCTGTCTGCCTTATTTACTTAACCCAAATTTAACTTATGTCAACGTTTCGAAAAAACCTGGTTTTAATTCATGGGCACGGAGTGGATGATTCGATCTGGGACCCGCTCGACGCGCAGTTGAATGAGTCCTTTACTGTCATACGGCCTAATCTTGCGATTATTACCGATTGCACCACCATAGAGGCGTATGCGGAAGAATTGCACCGTATCCTGAGTAATGCCGGTATTGAACGGTTTACCCTGATCGGCCACTCTATGGGCGGGTATATCGCATTGGCTTTTGCTGAAAAATACCCGGAAATGATCGAAGGATTCGGATTATTCCACTCTATAGCGTACGCAGACGACGACGCCAGAAAAGAGCAGCGAAATAAAATGGCCGCCTTGCTTCGCGAAAAAGGAGCGTCGGACTTTATCCGGTTGACGGGCGGCAATATGTTTGGAAAGCGGTACCGGAAATACCGGTCTGAAAAAGTTAAATCCCATGTGGAACGCTTTTCCCGCTTACCCGCCAAAGCCCTGGCAATCGGGGTAGAGGCCATCCGTGACCGTCCCGACCGGACGGCTGTTCTGACCCAATTAAAGGTTCCCCTTTTATTGATTGTCGGGATGGAAGATGTACTGATACCCTTTGATAAGGCAATCGAAATGGCGGAATATGCGCCGGTCACCTACCCCTTCATCCTATCCGATTCCGGGCACATGGGAATGGTCGAAAGAACCGATACTTCGGCGAAGATCATCCGATGGTATATGGGGAAGCTGCTGACGATAACCAATTCTTAAACCTCAACCATTCTTAACTATTTGCGGCGGTTCGGGTGATACCCTTCCCCTTATTCCAACTTCATGAAATACACCCGTAACATCTGCTTCCACCGGCAATTCCCGGTACTTTTATTTGTTTTTATTTTCCTCTTTGCTTCCTGTAAGCCCGACGAACCGGCTACTCCCGGACCACCGGCTACCGACTACCTGGTGGAGGGTACTTTTGTCAATGAACTGAGCAAAGAGACGATCAGCCAGCAGGCAGCCATCCTGAGCCCGGTGCTCAGCGGGATGGTCCAGCACGGAGCGCTGCTGTATAAAATTACGTACAAGACGACCAACACAGACGGCCAGGAGATCCTCGCGTCAGGCGCGATGGCCATCCCGAAAACTGCCGGGACGGAATTCCCGTTGCTGAGTGTGCAGCACGGGACTATTTTTTCCGACGAATCTGCTCCCTCCAATTTTAATGAGGGGTCGGAAATGACCTTATACGGTTCCTTGTTTGCAGCGCTCGGCTATATTGCAGTGTTTCCCGACTATATCGGCTACGGCGCTTCCCGGGAGTACCCGCACCCGTACGAACACCGGAGCAGCCTGGCTTCGGCGAGCCTGGATATGCTGCGGGCGGTCAAGGAATTTCTGACATTGAACGAAGAATTCAAGTGGAATAAAAAACTGTTTATTTCCGGTTTTTCCGAGGGTGGGTATGCCACCCTGAGCTTACAGAAGAAAATAGAAGAGGAAGCCGCTTCGGAATTTAACCTGGTCGCCTCCAGCTGTGGGGCCGGAGCCTACAACAAGACGGCCTTTATGCAGCACCTGGTCAATAACCCCACCCACGGAAATGTGGGTTACAACCGTTCGTATTTGTGGGTACTGCTGACGTATAATTCGGTATACGGTCTGAACAAACCGATGTCCTACTATTTTAAGGAACCCTACGCGACGCAAATCGCGCAGCAGCAGCAGCAAGCTTCCATTCCGGTCAGCTTTCATACGATTTTCAATGACTCCTTTATAGAAAGTCTCAACGGGAACACGGATGAAGCTTTCCGGGCAGCTGTAGCAGACAATGACTTGCTGGACTGGAAGCCTGTGACCCCTACGCAGCTGTACCACGGGACCGACGATGAGCTGGTGTATTATTTTAATTCTGAGACCGCTTATGAAGCGATGAAGGCAAAGGGAGCGACGGCTGTGGAGCTGAAAGCGCTGCCGGGAAAAAACCATACAACCGCCCTGAATGACTACCTGTTCGGAACCTATTCGTTTTTTATATCAAAACAATGACAGGTGGCAGGTTTATCCTGTTAAATTTGCCGGTGAAATAAGTGTTTGCACATAAAATAAATGGCTACTTTATTAGAGTTGATAGGGAACACTCCGTTGGTGGAGCTCACCCACATGAATCCCCGTCCCGATGTGAAAATATTTGCCAAACTGGAAGGGAATAACCCGGGAGGCAGTGTGAAAGACCGGACTGCCTACGGGATGATCAAAGGGGCAATCGACCGGGGCGACCTCCAGCCGGGGGGAAGCTTAATTGAAGCGACAAGCGGGAATACCGGGATTGCACTCGCAATGATTGCACGGCTGTTCGATGTTGAAATTGAGTTGGTAATGCCGGACTCGTCGACCCGTGAGCGGGTCTTGACGATGGAGGCGTACGGCGCACGCGTGACATTGGTCGAGACTATGGAGTATGCGCGGGATTATGCCATGGAACGGGCGGAAAAGGAGGGGAGTCTGCTGCTGAACCAGTTTGCCAATCCGGATAACTGGAAGGCCCATTACCGGACGACCGGGCCGGAGATCTGGAGAGACACGAAGGGATCCATTACGCATTTTGTTTCTTCCATGGGAACTACCGGAACCATTATGGGCACTTCCCGTTATTTGAAAGAACAAAATCCGGCGGTGCAGATCGTCGGCTGCCAGCCTACCGACGGATCCAGTATCCCCGGTATACGGAAATGGCCGGAGGCCTACCTGCCCAAGATTTTTGAACGAAACAGGGTCGACCAGGTGATAGAGGTTTCGGAAGAGGATGCTATCCGGACCACCCGCAGACTGGCCCGGGAAGAAGGGATCTTCGCCGGGATGAGCAGTGGCGGGGCTGCCTGGAGCGCCCTCCGGCTTGCCGACAGCCTGGAGGCCGGTGTCGTGGTGTTTATAGTTTGCGACCGGGGCGACCGCTATTTGTCCGGCTCCTTGTTCGGATAACTGCCCGGGATTAATTTAAACGGGGATCGATCGGGTAGTGGGCAATAGACCGGTACTTGCCGCCCATATTTTTCAAGGTTTCCCGCCAGAATGCGCTGGATGGAGTCGCGAACAGGAAATCGGCAGAGGCCTGTCCCACGATCCATGAATTGACAGCCAGCTCACTTTCAAGCTGGCCGCTGCTCCATCCGGAATAGCCGATAAAGAAGCGGATCTCTTCGTTGCTTATCTGATTCAGGTGAAGCAGCGATTTAATCTGTTCAAAATCCCCGCCCCAATACACACCCTCCATGACGGGAATCCCCTCCGGGATCAGGTCAGGGCGCCTGTGGATAAAATGGAGCGTATTTTTTTCGACAGGTCCTCCCACATAGAGCGGGGTGTCCTGGTAGAAGCTTTCGTCCAATACATCGTCAAGATGTAGCGCCGTCAACTGGTTAAGCAGGAACCCAAAAGAGCCTTCCGGGTTATGTTCGCAGAGCAACAATACGCCCCGGTCGAAGTTGGGGTCGTTTAAGTAGGGTTCTGCAATCAGCAGATCCCCTTTTTTTACCGAAGGTGGAGCAAATTCATTCATGGGCGGTTAATAGATTGTTCATGGTAGTCAATAATAAAAAAATAGTTTGATTTAACAAAACCTACCGTCCGGGCTTTTTTGACGGATCCGGTATTCCATCACCGGTTACTATCACCGTCCGGCCTTGTTTAAAGCCGACCGCCGATTTCTGATAGCCGATCTCTGATAGCCGATAGCCGATCTCTGACCGTCGATAGCTTTTCATTTCCGACTTTCCTAAATTTGCAACCGGCACATCAATCGTATAACAATGGCTTTTATTAAAAAAATCAGGGGGTTTAACCCTCAGTTCGGTGACAGCTGTTGGCTGGCTCCTTCGGCAACGGTGATAGGGGATGTCGAAATGGGGGCATTTTGCACCGTGTGGTTCAATGCCGTCATTCGCGGTGATGTCAACCGGATAAGGATCGGAGACTATACGAATATTCAGGACGGGGCAGTGGTCCATTGTACCTATCAGCGGGCCGCGACGACGATCGGACATTATGTGTCCATCGGTCATAATGCGATCGTACACGGCTGTACGATCGCTGACAATGTATTAATCGGGATGGGGGCGATTGTAATGGACGATGCAGAAATAGGAGAGGGGGCCATTATTGCTGCCGGCGCCATTGTGACGCAGGGAAAAAAAATAGAGGCCGGAACAATTTATGCGGGAAACCCGGCGCGTTTGCTGAAGAACGTTTCCCCCGAACAGCGGGAATTTGTCATCCGCACAGCCGGCAATTATGTAAAATACGCCGGCTGGATGCACGATGAACAACCGTAGGGGCGATCCGCGATCGCCCTACTACGGTTTTCGACGACAGCATTAGGGGCGATCGCGGATCGCCCCTACTCGTACCCGTCAGGGCAATACCGCATTCATGTTGCGGACGGCCTCTGCTGATTTGGCGAAAGCCGCCTTTTCAGATTCATTCAGCCGCAGACTGATGATTTTTTCCCAGCCATTGCGGCCAATCACTACCGGAACTCCCATACAAATATCCTTCTGGCCGTATTCGCCGTTCAGCAATACGCTGCAAGGCACGATGCGCCGTTGGTTGCGAACGATGCTTTCCACGATAAAAGCGGAGGCAGCTCCCGGCGCATACCAGGCAGAAGTTCCGATAAGCTTGGTCAGCGTAGCGCCGCCTACCATGGTGTCGGCGGCTACTTTGCCCAGTTTTTCTTCCGACAGGAACCGGCTGACCGGGATTCCGTTGTAGGTAGCAAGTCTGGTCAGGGGGATCATGGTAGTGTCGCCGTGTCCGCCGATTACCATGCCGTGAATATCATTGGGACTGACGCCCATTTCAAGGGCCAGGTAGGTTTTAAAGCGGGCGCTGTCCAACGCGCCTCCCATCCCGATAATCCGCTTCTTGGGAACACCCGATTCCTTTAAAGCAAGATAGGTCATGGTATCCATTGGATTGGAGACAATCAGGATAATGGCTTTCGGAGAATATTTAAGGATATTTTCGGTGACAGACTTGACAATACCGGCGTTCACTCCAATAAGTTCCTCACGGGTCATACCGGGTTTGCGGGGCAAACCGGAGGTAATCACCACGACGTCAGAGCCTTTCGTCTTTTCGTAATCATTCGTACTGCCGACCGGGAGGGTGTTAAATCCCAGTAGTGCAGCAGTCTGGTACATGTCCAGCGATTTTCCTTCCGCAACACCCTCTTTAATATCTAATAATACAACCTCTTCGGCAAGTTCCCTACGGATAATGTTGTCGGCAGTTGTGGCGCCGACAGCACCAGCGCCAACCACAGTAATTTTCATTTGATCTGGTATTTAAGTGATTAATTAGAATCAGGCCCCACAGATGGGAGGCATTGCCGCGATTTTTCCTTTCTCTAGTATCGGGCGGCTAAAAATAGAATACATTATTCTTATTTACCATGATCAGATAGTTTTATTTTTGCAGAAATTTTAATCCAAATGTGAAAAGAAGGGGTTTTTCCTCCGGAATTTTACACGGCAATAAGGGATTCAGGGCTGAAACTTGTCTTTAAATTAGAATAAACGATAACAGACCGTCGAAATAAGTAGTAAAAATCAATCATTTATACCTTAAAAGGTATATCTCTCTTAACCACCTTAACCAAAATTGAATGAAATCTTCTGAAGTATTGCAAAGAAGTACCGCCTCGTATCTTTTTAGTGCCCCTGTAATTGTTGCTGCCCTGGGCTATTTTGTTGACATTTATGACTTGCTTCTTTTCGGGATTGTCCGGATCCCCAGCCTGAGAGCGCTGGGCGCTACGGAAGCTGAAATATCGTCAGTGGGATTGTCCATCCTGAACTGGCAAATGGCAGGACTGCTGCTGGGAGGTATTCTCTGGGGAGTGCTGGGAGATAAAAAGGGGCGCCTGTCGGTATTGTTTGGTTCGATCCTGACCTACTCCCTGGCCAATATTGCCTGCGGATTTGTACAGGATCCGGGTACCTACAAAATTCTGCGTTTTATCGCCGGCGTCGGTTTGGCAGGTGAACTGGGTGCAGGAATTACCCTGGTTTCTGAGATATTACCCAAAAACCTCCGGGCAATCGGAACGTCACTGGTAGCGGGGATCGGATTGCTGGGAGCAGTGGTGGCCTATTTTACAGTCGAAATGTTTGACTGGCGCACGGCCTATTTTATTGGCGGTGGACTGGGACTGCTGCTGCTGCTGCTGCGGGTAGGAGTATTCGAGTCGGGGATATTTGAAGGGATAAAAAGTCAGAAGCACCTTGTCAAAGGGGATTTCTTTTCATTTTTTACCAATAAAGACCGGTTTTTCCGGTATATCAAATGTATCGGCATGGGAATGCCCACCTGGTTTGTGATCGGGATCCTGGCTACCTTCAGCAATGAGTTCGGGATTGCACTGGGAATCAGTGAGCCGGTGGATCCGGGCCTGTCGATCATGTGGTGCTATGTGGGGTTGTCGGCCGGTGACTTGAGCAGCGGTTTTTTTAGCCATGCACTTAAATCACGTAAAATGGCGGTGTTTTATATGATGCTGCTTACGTTCGCCGGAACGCTGGTTTATCTCTATGCCGGTATTCAGAATATTACGTATTTCTACACCCTGATGGTTGTACTGGGCTTTGGGATCGGCTACTGGGCGATGTTTGTGACCATCGGAGCCGAACAGTTCGGGACAAACCTGCGCGCCACGGCCGCTACCACCGTCCCCAACATGGTACGGGGAACGGTGATCCTGATGACAACACTCTACGGTACGTTTAAAGGGCCGTTTACAGTAATTGAAGCGGGCGCTCTGGTCGGGCTGATTTGCTTTGCGATCGGGTTTACTTCGACACTGACCATTCCCGAAACCCATGACCGGGACCTGGACTTCCTGGAAGAATAGCAATAAAAAAGCACTCTGTGAGTAACCGCTCACGGAGTGCCTTTCTGAATTTTAGTAGGTTACAGGGGACGCCTAATCGTCAATTCGCAGGAAAGCGCCGTCTTTATCAAAGATAAGATCCAGTCCGTTGGCAAGTTCTATTTCATAGGTATCGTTGGTGTTTTTTTCCCAGGAGTAAATGACCTGGTCTTCGAAGTTGGCCGTTACATAGTCCAGAATGGCCGGCGGGGTGATCACCGACTCCGGGATACTTTTGTTGTTGCCGTCCACTTTTTTGATTTCGCCGGTCTCTTTAAATTCCAACTCGTAATTGTTGCTGAGAATCACTTCGTACTGGAGTTTCTGCAACAAATCCTTTTCTTTTTTTACCTGTAAAATGGTTTCACCGGAAAAATGAGTGGTCACAAAGGTCTGTGCATTGACAGGAAGTTCTCCGGACTCAACGATCTTTTCCTTTTCACAGGCAGTAACGAACAGGAAAATGAGCCCTAACAAGGCAATTGGTGTGCGTTTCATGGGTGTCTTTTTTTAGTTATCACTACTTAAACAGTTCGGAGAATAACGGAAAATGCTTCCTGAAAATTGGATGGCAGAGAAAAAGAGTATACCCGGAATCAGCCGGGATGCCTCTTAATCCAAAAAAAAATGAAAATAATTATTAACGCACTAAGGGGTTATCTTCCAAAAGTTGTCTTTACTTATGAAAGGTCAGGTGACTCTGACTATAAAACGCTGATTTCAGATTGTGACGAATAGCAATAAACATACCGAATGGGATAAGGTACCGGGAGTGGTAGTGAATAAGAAGCAGCCGGTACCCGCCCCGGAAGTGACGACGGATTCGGAACTATTCATCCGGAACGGATTCCTTGAGAGCCCTAAAGCCGGGTTTGAATTGTTATTCAGGCGTTACCATAAAGTGCTGTGCAGTCATGCAGTGCGGTTTGTCTACTCACGTGAAATTGCCGAAGATCTTGTCAGCGACGTGTTCTGCAAATTCTGGAAAAGCAGATCGTACGAGTCGGTAACCAATTCGTTCAGGCATTACCTGTTCCGATCGGTCCGGAATGAGGCCTATAATTACCTGCGGCTGGAGTTTCAGAAGCTGGAAAGGCTGGAAACAGCCGAATTCCAGGAGTCGGGACAGGCCAGTGCGCCGGATACGATTGCGCAGTACGAAGAAGTGCTGGGACGGGTTGAATATCTGGTAGAATCACTGCCGCCCCAGTGTCGCAAAGTATTTTTAATGAGCCGGTTTGAAGGCCGAAAATACCAGGAGATTGCGAACGAACTGGGCATATCCGTTAAAACGGTTGAAGTTCATATCGGTAAAGCATTGGTTTCAATGCGGCAGGGCTTAAAAGACCATTGGATTTAATTGATGGAAACGGCTATAACCAAAAAGATGCTATTCGACCATTTCGGTAACCACACTTCCCCCATCCAGCGGAAAGCCATAGAACAGTGGCTGCAGCACCGGGAGAATGAGGAGTTGTATTATCAATGGCTGGAGGAATGGGAAAGAATTCATTTACAGTATACCCCTGAAACGGAAGTCTTGCTGCAGCAATTTTTTGCGGCAACGGCTGACGATACGGAACAGGTTGCCGCCCGGGAGCAACTGCCTGAACTTCCCGGGTGGTGGCGGCGTAACTGGCTGCAGGTAGCCGCGGTATTGCTGCTGGGAATTTGTGCGGGCGGGGTGTTCCGGGATGAGATCCGTTTTGAAACCTACCGGACAGGGTATGGGCAGATCGCGACGCACAAGTTACCGGATGGGAGTGTGGTGAAGCTAAACGCCAATACAACGCTTCGTATCCCCCGTTGGGATTTCGGGCGCAACGCACGGGAGGTCTATCTGTCGGGAGAAGCAGGATTCCATATCCGGCATTTGCCCGATCACCAGAAGTTCATCGTGAAGACTTCTGAAAACTTCGAAGTAGTGGTGTTAGGGACAGAATTTACCATGACTGCCCGTAAATATTATTCCAAGGTTGTGTTGACCAATGGAAAAGTAAGCTTGCGGTACCGCGATGCCAGCGAGCAGAAGGAACTGGTGATGATGCCGGGAGATTTGGTGAAGCTGTCGCCGAATACTCTGCCGGTACTGCGGAAAACAGACGAACCGGAGCAGTATGCGCAATGGGAAGACAAACGGTTTGTATTCGAGGAGACGACGCTCGAAGAAGTAGGTTTTCTGCTGCACGAGAATTATGGGTTGCAGGTGGATTTCAGAGAGCAGGACCTTGCCAGGCGTACACTCATGGGGTCGTTCAAAGGGAAAACGATTGACGAATTACTGATTTCTATCGCAGATGTATTGGATATATCCGTAAGCCGTAAAGGAAACGAGGTGTATTTTATGAATAAATAATGTGGGCAATAATTAAAAATACCCGCCGGATTGCAGGTCAGAAAGGGACCCTTTGACCGGCTTTTGGCGGAACAACCTTAAACTTTTAAACTACCTTCATTTATATGCTGCAACGAATACGAAATACCCCTGTTATCGGGGGAATAGGACTGCTATGTCTTTTGAATCTCTCTTCAGTAGCTCAGATTGTGGCAATGAATACCCGTCCCGATTTGATGAGTCCGGCTGCTCAGCGGGTAACAACCCGCCTGTTATTGAAAGACGTACTGCGGGATCTGAAGAATTACTATAAAGTGGATATCCTGTTCGACAACGAAACGGTACGGGAACTCTGGGTGCCTGGTACATTCAACAAAAAATTGCGGCTCGAAAAAAACCTGGATGTCATTCTCTCTCCCCTGGGACTCACCTATAAAAAGGTGAATACCTCTTCCTACCTGATCGTAGGCGGTAAGAAAAGCCACAAAGGAGCAAAGGTGTCGAATACTGTACCGGAAACAGAAACGGCTGCCTGGTCAGGTGCGCAGCAGGGCGCCGATAAGACAAACGAAAACAGGCCGGCTTTAGCAGAGCAGGTAGCGGAGCGAGTAATATCGGGTAACATCACCGATGAAAAAGGAGAAGCCCTACCCGGCGTCAGCATCATTATGAACGGAACGCAACGAGGAACAAGCTCGGACGTCAAGGGAAATTATTCGCTGGCCTTACCGGATGGAACAGTCACCCTGGTTTTTTCATTTATCGGCTATCTGTCAAAAAGCATCGAAATAGGGGACCAGTCGCTACTGAATGTGGTCCTGACCGCAGAAACCAAATCATTGGAAGAAGTTGTGGTGGTAGGTTACGGTTCGGCCAAAAGAAAGGACCTGACCGGTGCGCTGACGCGGGTGGATCTTGAAAAAAACAGGCTGCAGCCTAATGTAAACCCTGTTCAAAACCTGCGCGGCACCGTGGCCGGCGTAACGGTAGTCGATAACGGAAGACCCGGATCGGATGCTTCGATTGTCATCCGCGGACGGAATTCCATTTCGGCGAGCAACAATCCCCTGATCGTGCTGGACGGGATCATTTATGCCGGAGGGAGCCTGTCTGACATCAATTCCAACGACATCGAATCCATCGATATTTTGAAGGACGCGAGCTCCTCGGCTATTTACGGCTCGCTGGCAGCTAACGGGGTCATCCTGATTACGACCAAAAAGGGCAGCTCATCCAAGCCACGGATTTCCTATAATACGTATTTCGGCACCTCTAACTTTGCGCACGCCCCGGAATACAAGACCGCAGAACAATACCTGCAGGCACGGAAAGATGCGGAAATCATGGATAACGGAGCACTGCCGTTTCAGGTACTGGAAGAACAGAATATTGCGGCCGGAATTACGATAGATCCCTGGGAAGAAATCAAAAGGAAAGCGCCGGTATCCAGTAATGAATTAAGCGTTTCAGGACGCAGCGAGAAGGTCAATTATTACATTTCCGGGTCCTATTCGGATATAAAATCGCCGGTGATGGGCGATAATTTCAAAAGATGGGCTGCGCGGGTCAACCTGGATGTGGCCATTACGGATTGGCTGAACATCGGTACCAACAGCGGGTATAGTTCCCGGGATAATTCGGGCGTGAGAGCCAATTTAGCCGCAGCCAGTCAGCTCAGTCCGTTTGCCAGCCTGTATTACGAGGACGGCGTGCCGCGTCCGCTGCCTATGAATATCGGAGCAGCAACCAACCCGCTTACTGCTACCCTGAGAAACTGGAACCTGGACGTCACCAATACGCTGTTTACCAATACGTATGCGGATGTGAGCCTGCCTTTGGAGGGACTTTCCTACCGCCTGAATGTAGGGTACACCCAACGGAACCTCAAGCAGTTTAATTATACCCCTTCCTTCGAGCGAGAGCAGTTTTTCAATTTGGGAAGCGGAAATAAATACCATTCCGAATATCAGAATACGACTATCGAGAACATATTGCGGTACGACCGTACGTTCGCTCAGGACCACGCGTTGAATTTTACGTTGATGTATGGACTGTATATGGAAAACGATGAAAGTTCAAAGTTGAGCAGCAACAATATTTTTAACGATGCACTGGGTTACAATGCGCTACAGATCGGAGAGAATTTTGCCATCACTTCCAATGCCGGTAAAAGTCAGCAATTGTCTACTATGGGCAGGATAGGATACCGTTTTAAAGGCAAGTATATCCTGGACCTGACCATGCGGCGGGACGGTTACTCCGCTTTCGGAAATGGCCGGAAGTTCGGGTTGTTTCCTGCCGTCGGCGTAAGCTGGAATTTGTCGGAAGAAGATTTTATGGCAGGAGTATCGCTGATAGACAACCTCAAATTAAGGACTTCCTGGGGCAAAAACGGGAACAGGGGGGTGGACCGTTATTCGTCTTTGAGCAGCCTGGCCCAGACCAATTATGTTTTCGGGGACGGAGCCGGTCCTTCGGTAGGGCTTTATACAAATTCATTGGGTAATCCCGACCTGGGCTGGGAGACAACCGAAAGTACCAACTTCGGGGTCGATTACGCCGTCCTGTCGGGAAAAATCAGCGGTTCGATCGACTACTATCAAACACGTACGCATGATTTATTGCTGCGCCAGACCATACCGATTATGTCAGGGTTTACTTCTTTTCTGAGAAATATCGGAGAAACAGCAAACAAAGGGATTGAGGTTTCTTTGAATACGACCAATATCCAAAAGGGGGGATTTGAATGGACCTCAAGTATCGTGTTTTCACTGAACCGTAATAAAATCGTCAAGCTGACAGGCAATGACCTGGACGGAGACGGTATCGAGGACGATGATATCAGCAGCAAATGGTTTATCGGCCACCCGCTGGGATCCAGTTTTGATTACGTGTTTGATGGTATTTACCAGGAAGGGGATGATCTTTCCCTGATTCCCAGCGCGAAGGCTGGACATGTTAAATTCAAAGATCTGGATGGCGACGGGCTTATCACCCCCCGTGACCGTACGGTGATCGGCTCCGACCAGGCCAGTTTTGTGTCGGGTATTACCAATACGTTTTCCTATAAGGGGCTGGCTTTAATGGTATTGTTCAATATCCGGCAGGGAGGGCAAAGCCAAAACGCCGCACTTAACCCGGGAACTAATTACTACGATTTGATGAACACTCTGAACCTGCCTTACTGGATGCCCGATAATCCCATTAATACGCATCCATCCATTAATTACAGAAACCCAATGGGGTATGGATTCTATCAAAGCAGAAGCTTTGTCCGGTTCCAGGACATAGCGCTTTCCTACGATCTTCCGGTGAGCCTGCTGCAAAAGATAGGGGTCAGCAACCTCAAGATCTACGGCAGTGGTAAAAACCTCATTACCTGGACCAAGTGGAATGGTTGGGATCCCGAGCACGGAGCAGGAAGCAACAGGAATCCGGGCGATAACGGACCCTTGCTGAAAACATTTACAATTGGGTTAAACATTCAGCTATAAAAAGTAGCAAAAGTAATGAAGACGTATTCGACAATGACAAAAAAACTGACCGGCGTGACCTGCCTGCTGGCATCCTGTATGATCCTGCTGAGTTGCGGCGAATCTTTTCTGGAAGAAATTCCCTTAGACCGGTTCAGCCCGGAAAACCTCCTGGTGGATGAAGCCGGATTTGAAGCGGCCACGGTAGCGCTGTACCAGGCAAGCCGGGAAGAACACCAGTTGGGTGGCGTGAACTTCGATTATATGAACCTGGGTACCGATCTGACCGAGTGGGGGAGACCCGATAGCCGGGGATTTAAGGACTATACCCTCCTGAACTCACAATTTGAACCCGTAAATACCTATTGGGACTGGGCCTACAAGAGTATGATCCGGCAGTCCAATCTGATCCTGGACAACCTTGACAACCCCGACATCAACGTGAGTGAGGCTTCCAGGGCTTATTTTTCGGGACAGGCCAAGTTTTTCAGGGCGTATGCCTACAATGTGCTGGTGAACCTGTACGGCGGCGTACCCCTTGTGGACCGGCAGATCTCCGAACCCAAATTCGATTTCCAGCGGGCAACAAAGGGAGAAGTGCTTCAGTTTATCCGGAAAGATCTGGAAGATGCTGCTGCGGAGCTGCCCGTTGTCCAGAATGAATCGAACGGCAGGATTTACCGGGCGGCGGCTTATCACCTGCTTTCGGAAGTGTATATCAGCCTGGGGATGGAAACGGGGGATGCTTCCTTTTACGATAAGTCCATCGAAGCGGCTTCAAAGGTAATTGACGGGGAGGCAGGACAGTACAGGCTTATGACGCAGCGGTTCGGGGATACCTCAAGGCCGGGGGATGTGTTTTCTGACCTGTTCTGGACCAATCAGCAGAACCGGAATTCGGGTAACATGGAGGTGATCTGGAGCTGGCAGTTCGAAAGTTTTACCCTGGGAGGCGGTACCAGCCTGGGGGGTATAAATGCAGGAAATGCCTGGATTCGGTTGTGGGCCCCTGAATACGACCGGATCCGTACGCCGAATGCCATTTCAAATATCCCGGCGGACAGCTTGCAAAGAGGGATCGGAGTCATGATTCCCCTGAACTATTTCAAGTACGACATCTGGAAACTTGACCCGGATGATATGCGGAACTCCCACCATAACATCCGCCGGCAGTTTTATTACAACAATCCCGCCGATCCGGAATATTTCGGGAAAAAGATCCGCACCGGACGGGATGCGAACGGAAGACTCGTGGTTGCCCTTGAAAACGGTACGCTGACCACCCAGGTACTGGACACCCTCCGGATGTATTATCCATGGATTAGAAAAATAGACGGGCTGCCTTTTAATGATGATGTGACCGCCGGACGGACTCCGAATGACGTTATCGTGATGCGGCTGGCGGAAACCTATCTGCTGCGGGCTGAAGCTTATTTTAGAAAAGGCGACCTGACCAATGCAGCAAAGGATCTCAATACTGTCAGAGCCCGTGCCCAGGCGGTCCAGATCGGTGAAGGGGACGTGAGTATCGATTTTATCCTGGATGAACGGGCGCGCGAGCTTGTAATTGAAGAGCAGCGCAGGCGTACCCTGGTCAGGATGGGGGTGTTGTATGAAAGGGTCAGGAAATACAACCCGTCCTCTGCAGGTACGATCCAGCCTTTTAACCAGTTATGGCCGATTCCTCTGAGTGCGATTGATTCGAATACCGGAGCGGTAATTGCACAAAATCCGGGTTATAATTGACCCGCAATGCCTTGAAGCCAGTCAATTGAAACGGCGATAACGAAGGAAATAAAATGACGGGTAACAGGAGGAAGAGAACTGACAGGTACAGTTGGTGGGTTTTGAACCTTTTAATGCTATGGGGAGGGCTTATGGTGCTGGCATGCGGGCAGTCTGCTAACGAGGCAACCGGGCAGATTCCCATTACAAAAGTAGCGTCCGGAAGGATCATCCATCGCTTTCATGATACGTCTCCCATCAGCCCGTCGGGCCGGTACCTGGCGTTGTTCCGGATACCTTTTGAAGACCGGTACCCGGAACCGGGTGATGGTGGAACGGTGGTATTGGTGGATCTGGAAACGGGGAAGGAAACGGAAGTTGCCACTTCTTACGGATGGGAAATGCAGGTAGGAGCCAATGTGCAATGGGGAGCGACAGATGAAGCGTTATTTTATAATCAGGTTGATACGGTCACATGGCAGGCATTTACGGTCCGGTACAATCTTGCGGATAAATCTTCGAAGCGGATTAAAGGGGGGATGTTTATGGTATCGCCGGATGGAAAGCAGCTGGTCGGCCATAATGTAATCAATTCCGTCAATGCGCAATCGGGATATGGTGTTATAGTGCCGGAGCAGTTCCGGAGAAAAAATAAAGGACTGGTCGATTCTGATGGGATTTTTGTAACGGATATTGCTTCGGATACCAGCAAAATGATTGCGAGCATCCGGGAGATTTACCGCAAGGCAGTTCCTGGTATCGGAGTAGAAAACCCGGAGGAATACGAAATATATTGTTTCAAAGCGATGTGGAATCCGCAGGGAAACCGTATCATGACCTGTCTGATTTTTAAACCCATTACGGGTGGTAAGCGGAAAGTAGCGGTTATTACTATGAAACCCGATGGAACGGATATCCGGACTGCTGTTACAACCGGACAGTATGCCAAAGGAGGGCATCACATGGCATGGCTTCCGGATGGAGCACATTTTTCGATGAATTTAGAAGTAGATAGTACCAAATCCGGACTTGAAGTGATTGTAGCGCGGTACGACGGAAGTGAATTAAAGGAAGTGTTTGCCCCCGGGTCAGGACATCCCAGCTTTCATCCGAAAGGGCTGCCGCTGATTATTACAGATGCCTATCGGAATGAAACCAGTGTTACAAAAAATGATGGCTATGTGCCTGTAAGGTTATTAAATACGGACACGGGGGAGGAGGCTTTAGTCGCTACAGTGAAAGTCCCGGACGTTGCTGATAATGCATTTCGCCTGGATGCGCACCCAACATGGGATCGTTCCGGACGTTATGTTGTTTACAATGGTTATGACGACGATGGTCGTGGAGTATACATCGCCGATTTGCAGGAATACCTGAAGGGCAGGTGGGCAAAATAATAAGAACGGGTTTTCCCCGGTTTCCTAATTTCTAATATCTTTTTCATGAACAGAAGAAATTTTTTAAACCTCGCGCTTCCTGCCACCGGAGCGATTTTGTTGAGCAATACGCTGATGAATCAACAGGCGTATGCCGAAATCAGCAGGCAGTTTACGGGCGGGCCGGATTTTGATGCCTATGACGTGGTGATCGGCGGCGCGGGATTGTCGGGCTATTTCGCAGCCATTCATGCCGCCCGGAACGGGAAAAAGGTATTGATAACTGACCGCCGGGCCACACCGGGATACGACGTGGCGGCCAAAAGTAAATTATGGATGGAGGCCGACGGGTTTGACGCGCTGCCTCCGGAATTGGTCGAATTATTTTTACCGGCGCAGGAAGAGCAGGAAATTAAAAATACAAAAGGCGCCGGTCCGGGCAAAAGCCGGCTGGGGGATGAAATCGCTTTGTTTAAAGGAAGTTTGCGGAAAGGGCTGCTGCGCAACCTGCTGGTTAACAAAGTGGATGTGCTGCTGATGACCGACGTCTGCGGGTTGCTGGAGACAAAAGGCCAGGTGACCGGCGTGCTGCTGGCCAGTAAACACGGGCTGCATACCGTCAGGTGTAAAAGCTTTGTAGATGCTTCCGATAATCTTTTGCTGAGCCGGAGGCTGTCCGGACAGTCCTTGAAGATGGACCGGGCGGGGTTCGTACTGGAGTTGAATAAAGTGAATCAGCCCGTTCGCAAGGAAATACCGGTACCGGCATCCTGGGGATTGCTCCAGAACCGGATACAGGCGCATCCGGGAAAATTGGCGAACAATCAGTTATTCCTTTCTTTTGAATTTCCTGTCGCCACCGCAGACCTGGATGAAGTGGAGCATAAGGCCCGCCGGCTGGCGGTGCAGATAGGAACTAACCTGAAGTCGCTCGGCACTGATTTTGAGAAGGCCCAGATCTACCAGTATGCCTACGAAACCAGCGTACACCTGGAAACCACCGCCTTGCCGAAACTGCGTCTGAAAGGGCATTATTTACTGGAAAGCGGTCAGGAAGCCCTTAGTGCAGCCCGGCTGCAGGCAATTGCGAAAAATGCAGCGGGTCTGGTAGACAGCCTGGTCATTCCGGCAACGACGGGAACACCGGAAAAGCTGGTGCTCCCGGGGCAGGAGATCGCCCTGAAGGAAGCTTCGCTGACGCCCCTGCAGGAACCGGGATTTGCCATACCGCTTCAAAACATAAGCCTCAACTGGAAGGCCGCCGTAAAGGTGAAAAAGCAGACACAGGTACTGGTGGCCGGCGGCGGAACTGCCGGGGCGCTGGCCGCTGCGGGAGCGATAGACAAAGGAGTGGATACCATCGTAGTCGATTATTTCAACGACCTCGGGGGGACCAAAACGATGGGAGGAGTCATGGGCTACTACCATGGTGTGCGGGACAACACCTTTTTTAAGAAACAGAACGAGGAGGCAGAGCGGATCGCGTTTGAAGCGAACATGCACAAGAAAATCGGCCGGAAATACTACCACCTGAAAGCAGTCCTGGATAAGGGCGGGCAATTCGTTACATCCGCCATGCTGTGCGGGGCGCTCACGGAAGGCACTAAAGTAACAGGCGTATTAATTTGCCGGCACGGACAGCTCGAAATGGTGGAAGCGGCGCTCACCATCGACGCTACGGGCGATGGCGACGTGGCTGCTTTTGCGGGGGCGCCCTACCAGATCGGGGATACCCGCATTGGTTATACCCAGAATTACAGCCAATGGGATGTGGCAGGGGTAGGCAAGCTCCCCTCCAATACCAACCGTGATTACGACATTATCGATAATACCAAAATTTCGGAACAGCAGCGAGGGTTGCTTATTTCGCATTATGAAGCCCATTTCTACGACTTTCACCCGTTCTTGACCGTACGGGAGTCGCGTAGGATCGACGCGGTGCATAATCTCGACCTGATTGACTGTGTGGAAGGAAGGCATTTTGAAGATGTGGTGGCGCTGGCCAGCAGTGACTTTGACCCGCACAATATCGGCTCCTCGGAATTTACCAAATGCGGGTTTCTGCTGCCGCACTCCAACGATATTACTGTTGAAGTACCCTACCGTTCCATTGTTCCAAAGACACTGGATGGTTTGCTGCTGGCAGGAAGAGGATACGGGCAGACCCATAATGCCCTGCAATTTACGCGGATGACAGCCGATTTACTGGTACTGGGTTATCTTACCGGCCAGATAGCGGCGGATGCCGCCTGGAAAAAGGTGCAGCCCCGTCAGTACGACATCACGGCCCTGCAAAAAGAATGGGCGTCACTGGATTACCTGCCGGCAAAGTACCTAACCCTGAAACCCGGGGATAAACGGGCCGATACCGGCGAAATCCGGCGGCGGGTGCAGCAACTGGAGGGCGGGGCGCCTGAGTATTTATACGAATGCAGCCGGATTGAAAAAAGCCGTATTGTACCCTTGCTGAAGGAACGCTTCAGTGCCGCCGATACCCCGGAAGGGAAGCTGCTGTTGGGCAAAATGCTGGCCTGGTTTGGCGACGGCGCCGGGAATGACCTCATTGAGGAGGAATTAAAACAATTATTTGCGGAGGAACAGCAAAAGGGCTATCCGGGCGGGTATATCGACGATTATGACTTTATCCGGGGAAGAGAGAAAAACATGCTGGAGGGCTTGTTTTGGAAGATTAATCAAAATATCGGGCTGCTGGCCATGTCCGGAAACGGCTCGGCCTGCGATACGGTTCAGCATATTCTGGAGCATACGGCAGGTGGTGGGGGAATGGTACCCCGCACCAACGAGTATTATGACGGGCGTATCGACCTGAAAATCATTCCGTTTCATAATCGTATCCTGAACCTGTGCCTGTATGCGGAAAGGGTTCCTGACAAGGCCCTTATCCCGGGTTTTGAGAAATTGCTGAAGGACGAGAACGTAGGCGGTTATGTGACCACCACCTATGAAAAAGTCCGTTGGCGGGTGTTTGGCGGCTCATTGGAACTGGGAATTGCAGCGGGGCTGGCCCGTTGCGGCGGGAAAACCGGCTTTCACCTGCTGGCTGCCTACCTCGAGGATCTCCATTTCAATTTCAAGGAATTTGCCGTTTCCGAGTTAAAGGAACTGACCGGAAAAGATTTCGGTTTTACTACGAAGGATTGGCAAAACTACCTCGCCAAACAGCAATATCCGTTGGCAGTTAAGGCATTGCAAAAAGATGCGGAACTTTGAGTCCCCATGGTCTGTGTCCCACAGACCATTTTGGATACCAGCCGAAAGCGCCGAGCCGCGACCGCCCAATCCGGAACGGAGTGGTCTGTGAAGACACAGACCACGGTAGTGTGAAGACACAGACCACGGTAGTGTGCGAAGGAAAGCCCTGAAAGGGCGTAATCTTCGAGCCCCGGGTGGGGACCGGGGGCCGGGGGCTCCACCCGGGGCCGAGGGGGAAGGCGGGCCATGTTGACGAATAACAACACAGTACATGAAGTGGTTTTTTTGGATAGGTATTTTAGGGAACCTCCCCGGATTTGCGCAGGAGCTTTCGGAGGAAAGGGTTTACTACCGAAGCAATGGCCTGGAGGAGTTGCAGTTAAAAGCGATTGCAGGAAACTACAGCATCCTGGATGATAAGAAGGAAGTAGCGCCGGTGACGGCGATGACCGATCAGAACGGATTCCTGTACTGGTACCGGAGAGTGTTCACAGAAGTGTGCCTGACCGGTGATTGCCGTCCCGTGGATGTGGGAATTTTCTGGGAAGGGACCGGTGATTTTTTGGGGCTTGAAGTCTACCGGGAGCCGTTGACAAAGACAGATCACAGCGATTTTAAGGACTGGGACTACCGTAAGCTGCTGTCGATTCTCCGCAATGACTGGTCGTCGCTGCGGGAATACGATTTTGGGGAACTGGTAGATGAAAAGGAAGAAGGTGTGGATGGGATTACCGGCGCTACCAGGAAAGAAATTGCTTCCGAGGCAGTAGAAAACGCGGTATACACCACTTATACGCTCTGGCATTTGATCCATTTGGGCGAAAAGGAGCAATTGGTCGGCCTTACCGTTGGCCGTTTGTCAGAAGGCGATTTGTTCGGGAAAATGGCCGCATCGCCCGATAGCCGCTATCAGCGGTTTCTGCTGGAATTATTTGTTCAGGGGAAATTGAGGGACCAACAAGCGGTTGAGCCCTTGATTCTGAAAGGCCTGAAGGATAAGGATGTCGTGAACAAAACCGTTGCGGTGCATGCACTTGCCTTGCTTAATTGGGACAATATGGATTTCCAGAATGAACTGGCGGCGATTTACCTGCAAAAGCCTGCGGGCGAAAGAGTGGAAATACTTTCAGGCATCCGGCAGATGAACCGGTTATCGGCGCCGCTCTATGAGGCGCTTGCACAGGACCTGAGTCCGGAAGACCCCTGGATGAGCGCTAAGCTGTTACAGGTATTGAGGTTTGGGAAAACACAATCCAAACGCGTGCTTGCCGTTGTAGAGGAACTGAAATCGAGCGATATTCCTGCCGTGGAGAAGGCAGTAGCGGCATTTGAAAATAGTCAATAGCATACCTGGTGAAAAAAATTGGCTTTATCGGTTTATTGTATTGCGCGGTTATGGGACAGGTGACAGCCCAGCTGATAACTGTTAACGGGGAGGCACAGGGGACCACTTACCAGGTAAAATATGCCGATACGCAGGGACGCAATCTTAAAAGAGGTATCGACAGCCTGTTGGCAGCTATTGACAAATCGTTGTCAACCTACGACCCCGAATCGGAAATCTCCGTATTGAACCGGTCGCATGCCATCCGCTTTCAGTCGCCCTACTTCTACCCGGTACTGCGGAAGTCTGAAGAGGTTTATCTCAGGACCGGTGGTCTGTTCGATCCGACGGTGATGCCTTTGGTAAGCGCCTACGGATTTGGTCCGGATGGAAGACAGGAGGTGGGGCAGATCGATCGGGACTCGGTGCTGCAGCTGGTTGGATTTGATAAAATTACATTTGACAGTCTTTCTGTCAGCAAGCGATACGAACAGGTCAGGCTTGATTTCAACGCCATTGCGCAAGGCTATTCAGTAGATGTTATAGGAGCTTTTTTAACCGAAATGGGAATTCGGAATTACCTGGTGGAGGTAGGCGGAGAATTAAGGGCCTCGGGGAGAAAGCCCGACGGGAGTTCCTGGGTAGTAGGAATCGCCAATCCGGCGTTTACCGGCCGGTTAAAGGCAACGGTAGCCCTTAATGATTGCGGAATGGCGACTTCCGGTAACTATCGCAATTATTACGAAAAAGACGGTGTCCGGTACAATCATATTATTAATCCTAAAACCGGTCTTTCCGAACAGGGAGACTTGCTTAGTGTTACGGTATTTGCGCCGGATGCGATGACGGCGGACGCCTATGCAACGGCCTTTGTTGTGATGGGCATGGCGAAAATGAAGGAACTGTTGCCGCGCCTTCCGGAGCTAAATGTGTATGCCGTTTATTCGGAAAACAGTGGTGAAATCGGTACTTACATGACTGATGGGATCAGTACCTTGGTGCGGGAAGGAGCGAAATAACGCCATGGTCTGTGTCCCACAGACCATTTTGGATACCAGCTTGGAACGGAGTGGCCTGTGAAGACACAGTCCACGGCTGTGAAGACACAGTCCACGGTTAAGTGAAGACACAGTCCACGGCTAAGGGGAAGACACAGTCCACGATTAAGGTGAAAAGAAGATGGTTTATTAAAAAAAGTACATGAGCAGGGTGTCGGCAGACCAGGAAACGGATCGGGTAGTATGGGGGCGGCTTCTGAACGGAAATCAGGAGGCGATGACGTATTTCTATGAAAAATACGCAGACCACTTATTGCGGTACGGGCTTTCCCTGACACCGGACAGAGAACTGATAAGTGATGCTGTCCAGGAACTGTTTATCACCTTATGGACCCGGAGGAATCAGCTTTCTATACCGGATTCGGTGCGTCATTACCTGATGGCTTCCCTGCGCCGCCGGATTTTAAGGGCAATACGTTCCGAAAAGAGGAATATAGTAGTTACGGCAGAAGTGCCGGATGTGGCCGATGAGCACGGAGATGACGATGAGATGCACCAGTATCTCCAAAGGGCTGTCAGATCGCTCCCCGCACGACAGCAGGAGCTGGTTTTTCTGAAATATTATGAAAAACTCAGCTATGAACAAATTACCGCTTTAACCGGATTGGAGTACCAGGTACTCCGGAACACGTTGTACCGGGCGCTGAAAACGCTTCGGGGAACGCTGGTCGGGCAGGTAGACTTGCTGTTAACGGTATTTTTTTGTTTTTTTTTATAAATTTCGGCTCAACCTGAGGTTACAAACCCCGCAGCACGGTCTCTCTACAGTTAAAGTGCCTTTACATTGTTTTCGTGAATACACTGATATGGATTACAACCAGTTTGAGGTAGAAGACTTTATCGCCGATGAGGAGTTTGTCAAGTGGGTGACCGGGCCGGATCCGGTGACCGAACAGTTCTGGAAGGAATGGCTCGGGCGGTATCCCGATAAACGTGAGACGGTGGAAAGGGCCAGGAATTTTATCCGGAACCTGGAGTTCCGGGAAACGTGGAGTGCCGGGGAACGTACGCGGATGTGGCGGAATATCGCCGTAGAAATGGACAGGGGATCATTACCCGACAGTATAGCGACCAAGTGGTTCCGCTCCGGCCTGACCTGGTTATCGGTAGCGGCTTCGGTGCTGCTGCTCGCAGGAATCGGATGGTACTACCGGATGGGGACGACCCATGAGATCCGTACCGATTTCGGGGAAATCCGGGAGCTGCTGCTGGAAGACGGCACGCAGGTAACGTTGAATGCCAATTCACGGCTGGAATATTCCGGAGACTTTCCGGAGCAGGATATCCGGAGTGTCCGTATTCACGGAGAAGCATTTTTCAAAGTGGCCAAACGGGAACTGGCGGGGAAAAAACAGCCCTTTGTAGTGTATGCCAATGGATTGGCCGTGCACGTTTTGGGAACAGAGTTCAACGTAACCACCCGGAGAGGAAAAGTGGCGGTAACCCTGGAAGAAGGACTGGTGAGAGTAACCGATACTGCTAATAGTGAGAATACCCTGATGTTGCAGCCCGGTGAAAAGGCCTTGCAGTACGGAAGTCGTTCGCCGTTGAAAAAGGAGAAGGCGGCCGAAGAGGCATCCTGGAAGGAAAGGGTGATCCGGTACCGGCACAGCACGCTGCAGGAAATAGCGGAAATGCTGATGGACGTGCATGATATACAGGTGATAATCATGGATGAGAAACTAAAAAATGAACGATTTACAGGTTCTTTTCCATCCGATTCAGCTACCCTGTTTTTTGATAAATTAGAGAAACTATACCCCATTACGGTTACCAGAGAGGGGAAAAAGTATTTTCTGGAATAAAGAAATTCGACGGATACCGGCGTTCGGTAAAACGGCCGAGTAAATATGTGCTACCTAAACCAAAAACGATGTTTGCAAAACTAAGACAGCTGCTGCTGATGGCGGCAGGCGCCCTTATGGCCGGGCCGGGCTACGGAACGCCCGCGGTATCAGTGGATACGAGGACAGAGATTTCCGGGAAACGACTGGCGCTGACGGCGGCTTTGGAAATTCTTTCCAAAAAGTATCAGGTTATTTTTGAATTCAATGACCGGGTAATAGAAGATAAGTCTGTGGAGGCAAAACATGTGCTTGCAGGCAGAGACTTGGAAGATGTCCTGAAACGTATATTGGATCCGTTATCGATCCGTTACGAACGGCACGGGCGCAATTCCTACCTGATTTACCGCCCCGCAACGGCGGCAAAAACGCTTTCGTCAGGGGCCATGGAAGAGTTGAATATCTCCTATGAAGGGATTCATGCCGGCGGCCTGTCGAAGATTCCTGAGGGAGCGCCGGTGCAGCTTACAGGTACCACTGCCCTGAATACATTTGCGGTGGCTATTGACGTGCAGGGAACCGTTACCGATGAAAGAGGGGAGGGAATGCCGGGGGTAAGCGTGGTAGTGGGCGGTACTTCGAGAGGTACCCTTACGGATGCAAAAGGCAATTTCAAAATTTCGGTTCCTGATAACAAGGCGCGTCTGACCTTTTCTTTTGTGGGTTACCTGACACAGGAGGTGGTTGTGGGTAATCAGAGTACGATAACCATTCAGCTGGAGGTGGATAACCAGGCGCTGGAAGAAGTGGTCGTGGTGGGCTATGGTACCGTGTTGAAAAGCGACATTACCGGTTCGGTTTCCAAAATCAGCGCTGAAAATGTCAATGAACGTGCAGTTTCCTCGGTAGAACAGTTTTTACAGGGGCAGGTTTCCGGCGTTCAGATTACGCAGAATACCGGCGCTCCCGGCGGGGGGATAAGTTTTAACATCAGAGGAGCAACCTCCGTAAGCGGCTCCAATCAACCCCTGGTGGTGATTGACGGCTACCCGGTAGAATCCGATAACGGCGCTGTTAAAATGTCGGGCGGTAGTCAGTCGGGATACCTGGGCGAGCTCCCCAACGATAACGCCCTGGCCAGTCTGAACCCCGGTGATATCGAATCCATAGAAATACTCAAGGACGCCTCAGCTACCGCTATTTACGGCTCCAGGGGGTCGAACGGGGTGGTGTTGATTACTACCAAAAGAGGAAAATCGGGTCGGGACCGGGTAGAGTACAGTTTTCGCTATGATATCGGAAAATTGCCTAAAACCATTCCGGTGCTTAACACGCGGGATTACATTACATATTCCAATGAAGCCTATCTGAACGATGGCAGGGATTCCGCTTATACGGCCGCCCAGATTGCCCAGCACCTGAAGACAGATTATGACTGGCAAGATCTGATTTACCGGACTGCCATCACGCAGAACCACCAGGTAAGTCTTTCAGGCGGTCAGGATAAAATGAAATATGCGGTGGTAATGGGATATCTCGGACAGGAAGGAATTGTCAAAAATTCCCGCTTCGACAGAGGATCACTGCGGATTAACCTGGACAGGGAGATCGGGAAACGTTTTAAAGTGGGCGTGAATATGAGTGGTACCATCAGCAATAACAAAGCAGCGATGCAGTCATCCAACCGTGAAGACGTCTCTACGTCCGTAGTCCATGGCGCCTTGCGCTCCCGGCCCCTGGTTTCGCCCTTTACGGCCGACGATGAACTGGATCAATCCTACCAGGGAAACCCGCTCACATTGATTACGCTGGCCGATGACCAAAACCGGGTGACCACGGTCCTGGCCAATGTGTTTGCCGAGTATACCATTGCCAGCGGTCTCACGTTCCGGGTAAATGGCGGTGTCAATAACATGGCTTCCCAGCGTGATTTCTATCATCCGAGAGGAACTACGCTCGGAAATCTGGAAGGAGGTTATGCCTATCGCGGTCATGTCGGTGCGTTCAATTATCTTACGGAATATACCTTGAACTATAATAAAACGATTGCCAAGCGGCACCGGATAAATGCGGTGGCCGGCTACACCTGGCAGGAATGGAAACGCGAAAGTTTTGGAATAAACGCGCTGAATTTCCCAAATGACAATCAGAAATATTATAATTTTTCCGGCGCCAACTCCATTACAAAGCCGGCCGTAAGTACTACCTCCTGGGCGCTGGCATCTTTTCTGGGAAGGATCAACTATAGTTTTGACAACCGCTTTTTACTGACGCTGACCGGGCGCAGCGACGGGTCGACCCGTTTGGCCCTGGGGAATAAATGGGCGTTTTTCCCTTCCGCCGCGCTGGGCTGGAATGTCCATAATGAAGCCTTTATGAAACCGCTGAACTTCTTCTCACAGCTGAAAATCAGGGCTTCGTACGGTACCTCCGGCAATCAGGCAATCGGAGTGGGCGCCACGCAGGCGACGCTGGGAACAACCAGTGCGGTCATCAACCAGGCGGTGCAGACCGGGTATGTGCTTGCCAATATGGCCAACAGCCAGCTGCACTGGGAAACTACCCGGCAAACCAACATCGGGGCAGATATGGCTTTTTTTGATAACCGGTTGACGTTTGAATTTAATTACTACAACAAGCGCTCGGAAGATCTGCTGATTGCCCTGGTCATCCCGCCGTCCAATGGGTTTACCCGTTACAATACCAACCTGGGTGTGGTTGAAAACAAAGGGCTTGAGTTTGATCTGGGCGGGAAAATACTGACAGGCCCGCTTAGCTGGGATGCGTCCGGAAACCTTTCGGTCAACCGCAATAAAATCCTGAGCCTGGGGGGAGTGGATTCATTTGTCGGGTCGGTGTTTACGGCGGTGGCCGGACAGTCCCTTCATATCGCCAAGGTCGGAAACCCGATCGGAGCGTTCTATGGCTACCGGATCGATGGCATTTACCAAAACCAGAATGAAGTGGACAGCGGACCAACGGATTCGGCATTGCCCCAGCCGGGCAGCTTTAAGTACAGGGACCTGAACGGAAATCATCAGATTGATGCCGACGACCGGGAAATCATCGGAAACCCGTATCCTGATTTTATATTCGGACTTACCAACAATTTCGCCTGGAGAGGCTTGTCGCTGTCGGTGTTCTTCCAGGGAAGTATCGGTCAGGATGTCATCAATGCCAATCGCTTCTACCTGGATGCGCTTACCCGCGGGCTGCAGACAAACGTAAGCCAGGCAGCCTGGGAAGGCCGCTGGCAAGGGGAAGGCACGAGTAATTACTACCCGAAGCCAACTGCCGCTACAGTTCCGTTCAATGCCCGGTTCACGGATTTTATCGTGGAGGATGCGTCGTTTGTACGCTTGAAAAATATCACCTTATCGTATAGCTTTCCGCCGGGCAGTATTCCCCGCATCGGCGGGCTGAAGCTGTTCGCATCCGTCAGCAACCTGGTTACCTGGACGAATTACAAAGGTTATGACCCGGAGATCAGCAGCCGGGCCGACAGGGCCATGCAGCCGGGAGTAGACAACGGCAGTATTCCACAATACCGGAACGTTTCATTCGGAGTCAATGTCGGGTTTTAATTTACCAATCTAATCAGGAAAGATCATGAAGAAATACTTGTTGCTTTTCAGCTTGACAGCCTCGTTAACGGCGTGCAGCCTGGAAGAAACGCTTTACAACAACCCTAATTCGGAAACCTTCATTAACAATGAGAATGACGTGGCGTTCCAGCTGAGCGGGGTGTATAATTTTTTTACGCAGTTCGGCGGGTATGCTGCCAACCTCACCTATCCGATCTTGTACGGAGGAGATGATATTGCCACGACAGGTGCGGCTCAACGGCTGTTTGCCGACAAAAGTCTTCCGGCCTCCAATCAGTACCATACGGGGTGGGGCATTTACTACAATACGATCAACAATGCCAACGCTTTGATGGAAGTAGTGGAGCGGACCGATAAAGTTTCGGAAGCTTTCCGGCAGCGGGTCCTAGGAGAGCTTCGGTTTATGCGTGGTTTTTCCTACTTCAACCTGGTTCGTTTCTATGGAGGCGTACCGATTAAGGCTGTTTCCACTACAGGAGGTTCTGAATTTTACCAGGCGCGGAATAGCGTTGATGAAGTGTATGCATTTTTACTGGAGGACCTCAAAAAGGCTTCCGAGCTTTGTCTGCCGTTCAGCAAACAGCCTGGCCCTGAGTTTGGCCGGGCCACTAAAGGAGCGGCGCAGGCCGTATATGCGCTTGCCAGTCTGACGTACGCTAATCAACTGGACCTGGCCGATAAATCCGGGGAGGCGCAGGCGCATTACCTGCAGGCGAAGAGCTATGCCGATAGCGTGATCCTGTCAGGTGAATACGCACTCATCCCTGATTATGCCGACCTATGGGACATTAACAAGGAAAAAGGAGCTTATCGGGAAGTTATTTACGGCATACAGTTTACCCGCGATGCCCTGGCCGCAAGCGCCAGTTCACGGGGATCGGAACTGGCCTATTATACCCAACCCAGTACCCGTAACAACGTATGCGGTAATGTGACGGATGGTCTGGGCGCCGGTACCCTCCGGATTCAGCCGTGGTTTTACGATTATTGTACCACGGGAGACTTCGAAAATGATTACCGGGCAGAGGTGTCCTTTACCACCACGTGGCTCAATACCATAACGGGGGTAACACGGATCACTTACCCGTTGGTACGGACAACCAACGAAACCGTAGAGGCTTATCCCTATATTGACAAGTACAAAGATCCGGATGGTTATCAGGCCCGGAACAATGAGAATGACCTCTTCATTACCCGTCTCGCGGAGGTATACCTCATCAAGGCAGAAGCTGAAAACGAGTTGAACGGCCCGACGGAAGAAGCTTATGCCGCATTTAACAAGCTGCGGGAAAGAGCCCGGCTGGCCGACGGAAATGCCCGGGAAACACCGTTGAACCTGGCGGCGGGACTTACCAAAGAGGAATTCCGGAGGAAGATTTTTGACGAAAGAGGACTGGAACTCGTGGGGGAGGGACACCGTTGGTTTGATCTGGTAAGAATGCGGTATCAGCAAACCAATAAAACCATGATGGAGCACCAGTATGCCGATTTCCTGCCGACTTTGCTTCCGCATACAGCCCCTACCTATGTATCGGCTTCCAAAACGTGGACAGGAGGACGTGTACAGCCGCTGAACATCGTGCCGTTCCATAAGAAATTCCTGATATGGCCGATTCCCAGTTCGGAAATTGATGCCAATCCGGCGATGACGCAGAATGAGAATTGGTAAGGGAGATTGGGTGGAGGAGCTGTCGGTTGTCGGAAATCAGCTACCGGCTATCGGCGGTCAGCTATCGGCAATCAGAAGTCAGCTATCGGTAGTCGGCTGTCTGTTGGGTCAGTGGGCGAGGATGGGAGGTTCTCCGAAAGATTGTATTGAGAACAAGCGAAAAAACATTTTCATGCCGATGAAATTCATAATGCTGTTGTTGCTTACCGGCCTGTTTTGCCGGTTGCCGGCAAACGGTCAGACGCAGGAGTCCGGTTACGGGAAGCCTGTGGCGCCGGTAACACCTCTGGACAAGCAGCGGGTACAGGAAATCGCCGGCATGCTGGCTGCGGAACCCAGGGGACTGGGTGATACGTACAAAGACCGGAAAACGTGGGATGCATTGAAAGCGACCCGCCGGTACGATCGCTTGCTGGCCCAGGCCGGGTCGCTCCTTCAGCAGGAATACCCGGAATGGGACGAAGCGACCTACATGCGGATGTTTACGCACGGGGATTCGCAGTCCGGTAAGGACCTTCAGAATGCGCACCTGAAATGGGTGATCGTACTGACCTGGGCCGAATGCCTGGAAAACAAGGGACGATTCGTAGCGAAAATCGAGACGGTAATCGAGGCGCTGCTGGGCATGAAGACCTGGGTATACCCCCGCAATTATAATGAACGCAACTACAGGGGGCTGGTGGAATTGTCGACCGCAAGTTACGCGCATAACCTGGCCCAGGTCCGGTACCTGCTGGACGATAAATTAAAACCGGCAACACGGGACCGGATCGTGGAAGCGCTCCGGAAAAGGGCATTCAATCCGGTACTGGCTACGCTGGCCGGCGAAAATAGCGACCATGGCTGGCTAAAGAGTACCAACAACTGGAATGCTGTTTGCCTCTCCGGGGTGACAGGAGCCGCCCTGGCCGTCTTATCGGATAAAACGGAACGCGCACAGTTTGTGGCCATGGCGGAAAGGTACCATCAGAATTTTATCGCAGGCTTTCTCAGCGATGGTTATTGCACGGAAGGAATCGGGTATTATAACTATGGCTTCGGCAGGTTTATTACTTTACGGGAAAGCGTGGTTCAGGCCACACGAGGCAAACTGGATTTCTTCGACCACCCGAAAATGGAGAAGATAGCGGCATTTGGACCTAATTCGGAAATAATGAACGATAACTATCCGGCTATTGCCGACTGCCGGACAGGTGCCAAACCCGCAAAAAACACGATGTACTACCTGAGCCGTACGATGGGAACCGGAGGGAGCCGGTACGACACCCTTACGTTTGAGGGGGCTTCTGCTGATCTCGTAGCCGATGTGATGTACGTGTTTCCCAATTCCTCCACGCTACTAAAAACTGCCGGCGGGAACAGATCGGAGCAGCTGCCTGTGCGCTCGTATTTTGACGTTGCCGGTATTTTAACCGTACGGCCGGCTTCGTCCTCCGGGAAGCTGGCAGCCGTTTTGAAAGGGGGGCGTAACGATGAACACCACAATCACAACGATCTCGGGTCCTATACCCTCGTTGTGGGAGATGAGATAATGGTAGGGGACCCCGGGCTTATC
Organism: Telluribacter humicola; assembly: GCA_040394475.1. GTDB lineage: Bacteria > Bacteroidota > Bacteroidia > Cytophagales > Spirosomataceae > JBEBSD01. Next base: position 62,949 of record JBEBSD010000027.1, read on the forward strand.
CCCTATACCGCCAAAACATTTGGCCCCGAAAGGTATAGCTATAAAACACTGGCTTCTTACGGGCACCCCGTTCCGCTGCTGGGAGGAATGCAGCAGCGGGCCGGAGCCGAAGCACAGGCAAAGGTGGTCAAAGCTGATTTTACACCCACGAAGGATACCTTTATGCTGGAGCTGACATCGGCCTATGCGCTGCCAGCGCTGACGAGTTGTACGCGGGAGTTTGTATACGAACGGGGCGCCGAAGAGACCTTAACCGTTATCGACAAAGCTACCTTTTCGGAGCCCCAGCAGTTTGAAACGGCATTGATTACGCGCTGTCAATGGAAAAAGCTGGGAAGCAACCAACTCCTCCTGGAAGGGAAAAATCAACAGACCGTTGTGACTATACAGTCAGACAATGCCGGGTTTTCCATTGAAAGTGAAACGATCAGCGAGGAAAACGGCGAACCCTACACCCGGATTGCCCTGCGATCGGACCGGCCGGTCATCAACGGGAAATGGGTGGTGAGTTACGCCCCGTATGCGCAAAAAGAATAAATAGCCAGGGGGACAAAGCAGATCGCCTTTCCCGCAATACCATACGAATATGAAAAAAAGATTTTTCCGGATAGTTGTTGTCTGCTGCCTTGGCGGCGGAATCAGCCTTTCCGCACAGGTAACGCCGCTGCCTCTTAAACCCGTCGATGAACACAGGGTTCGTGAAATTGCTTCGTGGTTACCCCCGCAGCCTGCCGGGTTGGGTGATCCCTGCAGCAACAGAAAAGTTTGGGATACCCTGTTAAAGTCGGGGAAGTACGACGAGTTCCTGAAAGAAATGGAACAGTTTGTTTTTCCGCCTTTCAGTAAGGAAGATTACTTTTCACTGTTTGATGGAAGCGCTCCTTCTTCGGGCAGAGGACTTAACATGATGCGGGAACGGGCGCGGGGATTGTCCAAAGTGACCTGGGCCGAATGTTTGACGAACGACAACCGCTATTTGCCGCTGGCGGAAGCAGGTTTACGGGATATCCTGGATCAGAAATCCTGGGTTTCCCCGAGGAATGATTTTGATTTTAAAAACTACAATGGCGTCGGTTATTCAGTAGAACTGACTTCTGCGCTTTATGCGCATACCATTGCGCAAACCCTGTATCTGTTGGGTGACAGGCTGAACCCGGCTTTGAAAAAAGAAGCTGTAGAAGCGCTGTTTCAACGGGTTTTTAACCCGGTGCTGGACAAGATCCGGACGCAGAACAACGACCGGGAAAACCGGTTCCTGCTCATGACCAATAATTATAATCACGTATGCCTCTCGGGCGTCGTGGGGGCGGCCCTGACGGTAATCGACGACCCTTACCAGCGAGCGGTATTCGCCTACATCGGCGAGCATTACGCCCAAAACGGCCTGATGGGCTTTGGGGACGACGGATATTGTTCGGAAGGCGTTGGCTATTATAACTACGGTTTCGGACATTATGTATTGCTCCGGGAAAATATCTGGCAGGCCACAGGCGGGAAACTGGATCTTTTTGCAATCCCTAAGGTCCGTAAAATTGCCGGCTATGCGACCCATCTGCAGATCAGCGAAGGCGTGTTTCCGGCTATTTCCGACAGCCATCCCGGGGCGAAGCCCGATCCTGCGATGATGCATTACCTGAGCCGTAATTTCCAGATGGGACTTACGGCTTATGATACAATGAGTTTTGAAGGGAAAATAAACGATAACCGCATGAGCGTCATGATGGTTTTCCCGAATTCGGCTTCCCTGGCAACAACAGGCGCACAAGAACCTGCATTGCCGTTGCGGTCGTTTTTTGAGCAATCCGCTATCCTTATTACGCGCCCGGCTTCCGGATCCGGGTTAGGGGTAGTGATGAAAGGGGGGAATAATCAGGAACACCATAATCACAATGATGTCGGTTCTTATACCGTCGCGCTGGGATCGCAGCTGATGGCGGGAGACCCGGGGGCTATTCCCTATACCGCCGATATTTTTACCGCCGAATTTCGTTATACCTATAAAACACTGGCCTCCTACGGACATCCCGTCCCGCTGGTCGATGGCAAGACGCAGCAGACAGGGGCCAAAGCAAGGGCCCGTGTGCTGAAGAAGGATTTTACCGATCAAACGGACTTGCTGGTGATGGATCTCGCTTCGGCTTATGAGCTTCCCGACCTGAAGCAGCTGACCCGGGAGTTTATCTATGACCGGAATGGCCGGTTAGCGGTGGTTGACAGGGTAGAATTCGGGACGCCGCGGACGTTCGAAACGGCGTTGATTACGCGGGCAACAGTCACCCGGCTTCCCTCGGGAAAATTGTTGCTGGAGAGGGAAAATGAGAAACTGGTTGTAGCGATAGACAGCTATGAAAACAGTTATACCTTACATACAGAAGAAATCAGCGAAGGGGGCGTCCCCTATACGCGGATTGGCATACGGTTGAAAGAACCGGTTTTAAAAGGTGCGGTACAGCTATTGTACACGGTTGAATAACAGAAGGACAATGGTTAACAGAAAATGGAGGATTGCATTGCTGCTGCCGGTTTTTTTGACGGGCTGGCAAGGTTATTCACAAAGCGCTCCGCAGGAATTGGCCCTGGTCACCCTGGATTATCCGTCTTTACTGGCCCGCAAAAAAGCGCTGGACAGCGGGAATAAGGCATTTCAGGAATTGATCGAAAAGGCCGATCAGCTGCTGGCGGTTACCCCGGAAAAAGTGACTGACGGGGATGTGCCGCCTTCCGGGGACGTTCATGATTTTTACGCAATCGGAAAATTGTCGTGGCGGAACCCGGATACACCGGATGGGTTACCATATAGCCGACGTGACGGACTTACCAACCCGGAGGCCGATGGCGACCGGTACGACCTTGGCCGGTATAACAGGACCATTTCGAGAATTAACCTGTTGGCATTGGCGTGGTTTTATTCCGGTGATGAAAAATATGCCGGGAAGGCAACGGAATTGCTACGGGTCTGGTTCCTGAATAAAGAAAGCCGGATGAATCCTACTCTCAAAAACGCATCGGCCCTCCCGGGAGTGTATGACGGGATGCCGGTCGGGATTATCTTTGGAGTGGTGCTGATCAAAATGGTTGATCATGTAAAACTGCTGACGCACTCTTCCAGCTGGACGCAACAGGATAACGAGGCGCTGAAGGGGTGGTTTGCTGCCTACAGAGACTGGTTGCTGGAAAGCAACCTTGGAAAAAAAGAGGGCGCGGCTACCAATAACCACGGTAGCTGGTATGGTGCCCAGGTGGCCGCTTTTTCGATTTACAACGACCGTCCGGATCAGGTAGCGCCGGTAATCGCCCGGGCCAGAGAACAGCTGGACGAGCAGGTGGCAGCTGACGGGAGCATGCCCCGGGAAACAGCGCGGCAGCGATCGTTGCACTATTCGGTTTACGGGTTGCAGGCCTTTACCTGCCTGGCCCGGTGTGCCGAGCTGACGGGCTCTGATTTATGGGGGTACCGGTCAGACGACGGGCGTGGGCTGGAGCTTGCTTTCCGGTTTCTGGAGCCGTTTGTAACCGGATCCCGGGAATGGCCGTGGAAAGATATCGATAAAGGAAAGCCGCCCGGGGCAGGTGTCCGGGACATATTTGACCGGGCCGCCGCTGCATACCCGGAGAAAGGGTTTGACAAGACGGTGGTGCAATTAAGAAAGGACCTGCCGGAAGATGCCGTGGAAAGGCTGATACGACAGCAAAACAACACAGAACACTAAGCGAAAGCGTATACAACATGATGAACAGAAGAAAATTCCTGAAAGAAGCTCCTGTACTGGCCGGACTGCTGGTAGGGGCTCTGGGGGCCGTCAATGGCAAAGCATTGAAGAAAAAGGTAATCATTCTGCGCTCTTCCTGGCAAACGGTTAATATCGGGGACATCGGGCACACCCCTGGTGTACTTACGCTGCTGGAAAAATATATTCCGGATGCGGAAGTGCGTCTCTGGCCTTCCGACGTGGGCGACGGGGTAGAAGAAATGCTGCAAAAGCGCTTTCCGAATGTACCGATCCTGAAAACAAAGGCCTCACGGGACAAGGCGCTGGAAGAAGGCGATTTTATGGTTCATGGTTCCGGCCCGTCGATGGTTGCCCGCAAGGACCTGGATGTGTGGCGGAAAACCGGGAAACCTTACGGGATTTATGGAATCACGTTTCCGGGAGTATATGGCTTTCCCGACGCTACTTCCAAATTCGATCCGCTGGATATCGAGCTGATGAATGCAGCGCGGTTTACCTATTTCCGGGATTCGGTTTCACTGGAATTTGCCAGGAACCATGGCGCGAAGTGTCCGGTAATGGCGTTTTGCCCGGATGGAGCCTTTGCAGTAGATGTCCGGGATGACGCCGCCGCTGCCGCTTTTCTCGATCAGCATGATTTAAAAACCGGGGAATTTGTTTGTGTGATCCCGCAGTACCGGTTTACCCCCTGGTGGGAACTCGCGAGTAAAAACCGTCCGGTCGACAAGGCGAAGGAGGCTTACAATCACCAGATGAAAGAGCAGGATAACGCCCCGATCCGGGAAGCGATTATCGCCGTGGTACGGCAGACTCCCAAAAAAGTACTGATTGTCCCGGAGAATGAAACACAGGTCCGGATTGGAAAAGAGATGCTGTATGATCCGCTGCCGGAGGATGTCAAAAAGAAAGTAGTATGGCGCGACCGTTACTGGCTGACGGACGAAGCCATCAGTACCTATGCACGGTCGGCCGGCTTGTTTGGAATTGAAATGCATTCCCCCATCATGTGCATTGGAATCGGTATACCCGCGATTGTATGCCGGTTTAAGGAGCAAACAAGCAAGGGCTATATGTGGCAGGATATTGGTTTGGGAAACTGGCTTTTCGATCTGGATACTCCCGGCGATATTGCCCGGATAACCCCGACAGTCCTGGACATGGTACAGCATCCTGAAAAAGCAAAACGGCAAGTGAAAAAGGCCCAAAAGGAGGTAGGGAAACTGCAGGCCCGAACCATGAATTTTCTGAAGCAACAGGTATACGGGTGAAAAGTAGCAGGTATACGAGGAGAAACGCATCGGGATCCACTTTTATAGAAAGTATTTTATAGGAAGAAGCAATAGTACTTTGTTTCGCAGTATGCGTATTTATTTAAATAGTGGAAATATAACTTTAATCCCATCCCAATCACGTTTACGATGAAAGATCCTGTTAACGATCCTCTAAAAGCCGCGTCTTCGCGTAGAACCTTTATAAAAACATCCTCATTAGCTGCATCGGCCTTTTTTATCGTTCCCCGGCATGTCCTGGGGAAAGGATATGTTGCCCCGAGCGACAAGCTTAACATTGCAGGAATCGGAGTAGGCGGAAAAGGAAAAAGTGACCTTGCTGCTTTTGCAAAGAGCCCCCAGGTCAACATTGTGGCACTTTGCGACGTAGACGACCGGCAGTCGGTAGAGTCGCGTAAAAATTTCCCGAAGGCTAAGTATTACAAGGATTTCAGAGAAATGCTGAACAAGGAGAAAAATAATATTGATGCCTGTTCCATTTCAACTCCTGATCATACCCATGCGGTCGCTACACTGGCGGCTATGCAACTGGGCAAGCATGTGTACACGCAGAAGCCGCTCACGCATAGTATCCATGAAGCACGGGTGCTGGCACAGGCGGCAAAAAAATATAAGGTAGTGACCCAGATGGGAAATCAGGGCGGTTCCGGCAACGGGGTGCGTCGTATGAAGGAAATTTACGATTCGGGCATTATCGGGAAGGTGGATAAAGTGCTGTGTTGGACCAATCGCCCCGTTTGGCCGCAGGCGGTTCCTACAGATAAAACGTTCCCTATTCCGAAAGAGCTCGATTTTGACCTTTGGCTGGGACCGGCTCCTAAAGTGCCGTATAACGAAGCCTATCTTCCCTGGAACTGGCGCGGCTGGTGGCCTTACGGAACGGGTGCGCTGGGCGATATGGCCTGCCATATCATGGACCCGGTATTCCGTATCCTGCCGATCGATTACCCCAAGTCTGTGGAATGCAGTGTGGCCGGTAACTGGACCATGACACTCAGACCCCAGGACAACGACCCGGCGTGGACGCCGTTCTCATCGAATATCCATTTGGTCTATCCCAGAAAAGACGGACAAGGCGATCTGAAAGTGAGCTGGTATGACGGGGGTATCTTACCGGAGCTTCCGGAAGAACTGAAGGAAGGAGAAGAATTTGGCAACTCGGATGGCGGGGTGTTGTTTATCGGTGCGAAAGGAAAACTGATGTGCGATTGTTACGGGGCCCGTCCGCGTTTACTGCCGTTGAAGGACAATGAGTTCCTGAACATTCCGGAGACCATCAAACGGGTACCGAATGAAGACCATTATCTTAACTGGGTGGATGGCTGTATCGCAGGGTACGGAAATGCCGAAACGAGCTCACCCTTTGAATATGCCGCGCCGTTTACGGAAAGTATTCTCATCGGAAACGTCGCGCTCCGTACCTGGATGTTCCGTGATAATCCGGAAGGAAAACGGACTGTAGAGCGTTACAATGGCCGTAAAAAGCTCCTTTGGGATGCTCAGAACGTACGGGTTACCAACTGGGATCCTGCCAACCAGTTTGTAAAACGTGAGTACCGCGAAGGCTGGAGCCTGAATTTGTAGTAGATTGATTGTGTTTATAAAAATGAATGGCCTCCTTTTGCAAGGAGGCCATTCATTTTTATAAAGTGTTCATCGGAACCGGCGCTACCGGTACAATTCCACACGCTGCTCTTTAACAACCTCACTTTGAAGGAATTCATCGTACGTCATCAATTTGTCCAGAATGCCGTTTGGCCCGATTTCTATAATACGATTGGCCACCGTCTGGATGATCTGATGGTCATGGGAATAGAAGAAAATATTTCCGGGGAAATCCCGCATACCGTTGTTCAGTGCGGTAATCGATTCCAGGTCGAGGTGGTTGGTAGGGTCGTCGAGCAGCAGCGCATTGGCGCCTGACAGCATCATTCGCGACAACATGCAGCGTACTTTTTCCCCTCCCGACAACACGGTAGCTTTTTTAAGCGACTCTTCTCCCGAAAACAGCATACGGCCCAGAAAACCGCGGATAAAGCTTTCGTCCTTTTCGGTGGAGTACTGCCGCAGCCAATCTACCAGGTTTAGGTCGGTTTCAAAGAAGGCGGTAGGGTCTTTCGGGAAATAGGCGGTGCTGATGGTTACCCCCCAGCTGAAATTTCCTTTATCCGCTTTGTCTGTACCGGTCAGGATATCGAACAGGGCGCTGATCGCCAGGACATTTTTCCCGACAAACGCTATTTTATCCCCTTTGTTGGCCATAAAAGATACATTCCGGAATAATACCGTGCCATCGTCGGCTGTTTTGGAAAGGCCGTCTGCGGTCAGGATCTGGTCGCCCACTTCCCGGTCAGATTTGAAAGCAATGTAGGGGTACTTCCTGGAGGAAGGCTTGATGTCTTCGATCGTCAGTTTTTCCAGGAGTTTGGCACGTGAAGTAGCTTGCTTCGATTTGGAAGCATTGGCGCTGAAGCGTCGTATAAAATCCTCCAGTTCCTTCCGTTTATCTTCGGTTTTCTTATTGGCATCCTGACGCTGCTTCGACGCCAGCTGACTGGATTCATACCAGAACGTGTAGTTGCCTGAATACAGTTGTACTTTGCTGAAATCGATGTCCACAACATGGGTACAGACCTCATCCAGGAAATGCCGGTCGTGGGAAACCACGATTACCGTATTCCGGAAGTTTGCCAGAAAATTCTCCAGCCAGATCACCGTTTCAATATCCAGGTTGTTGGTGGGTTCGTCGAGCAGCAGTACATCCGGATTGCCGAACAACGCCTGGGCGAGCAGTACCCGGACCTTATCACTGCCATTCAGGTCGCCCATCTTGGTCGTATGCTGGGCTTCTGATAATCCAAGTCCGCTGAGTAACTGTGCGGCTTCGGTTTCGGCATCCCAGCCATTGAGGTCCGCAAACTCGGCCTCCAGCTCCGCTGCTTTCTCACCGTCGGCATCCGTGAAGTCGGCCTTCTCGTAAATGGCTTCCCGTTCTTTCATAATCTGATAGAGGCGGGTATGGCCCAGGATCACCGTGTCGAGTACAGGATACTCGTCGAATTGAAACTGATCCTGATTCAAAACGGCCAGCCGTTCTCCCGGGTTCATGGTAACAGAACCCGTCTGCGCCTCAATTTCACCGGAAAGTATCTTCAGGAAAGTAGATTTTCCAGCCCCGTTCGCGCCGATTATTCCATAGCAGTTACCCGGAACAAACTTGATATTGACCTCATCAAACAACACTCTTTTGCCGTACCGGAGTGATACGTTCTGTACCGTAATCATATTAATTGTGGTAGTAATGACTGAATTAAGCCGCAAAGATACGAAAAAAGCGGAGTTTATGAGCGATACCAATCCAGGTTAATCGCGACCCTTACGGGCTGAAGGCTACAGACGGTGATCGCCATGTCCGCGGGGCACGGTATCGCCCGGAATACTGCTCGTCCGGCAGGAAGGCGAATATTGGAGAGAATACAAGTAAACGGGATATTTCCTTAACTTTACTAACCACAATTAAAGCGATAGTACCATGGATCAACGTATTATTAACCTGTTCGACGAGTACACGCATAAACCCCTGAGCCGGGAAGTGTTTCTTAAACGGCTTGCGCAGCTAACGGGGGGAACCGCCGCGGCGCTGGCAGTCCTGCCGCTTCTTGAAGTCAATTATGCCCACGCCGCCACAATAAGTGAGCAGGACGGGGATGTGCAGATTGAGGAAATCACCTATCATGGTGACGGGACTTCGGTAAAGGCGTATCTGGCCAGCCCGAAGACTGCAGGTAAGAAGGGCAGTGTCGTGGTGATACACGAAAACCGGGGCCTGAATCCTCACACAAAGGATATCGCCCGCCGCCTGGCTAAGGCGGGGTATATCGGCATGGCCGTGGACGGATTGAGCCCTTTCGGAGGAACGCCGGCCGATGAGGACGAAGCCCGTACCCTCATCGGTAAGCTGGATCCGGTGAAAAACATGCATAATTTCCTGAATGGGATTAGCTATCTCCGCGAGCGTCCGGAAGGAAACGGGAAAGTAGCTTCCGTAGGATTTTGCTGGGGTGGCGGATTGAGCGGGCAGCTAGCTGTGAACAGTCCGGAACTAAAGGCTGCAGTTTGCTATTACGGCCGCCAGCCGACAGCTGAAGAGGTTCCGAAAATAAAAGCGAAAATGCAACTGCACTACGGGGAGATGGATGAGCGGATTAATGCGGGAATCCCTGCATTTGAGGAGGCGCTGAAGAAAGCCGGCGTTCCTTACGAAATCTATATCTATAAAGGAGCTCAGCACGCGTTCCTGAACGACACAGCCCCGACGCGCTATAACCCCGAAGCCGCCTCACTGGCTTGGGAAAGGACCCTTCAGGTTTTTAAAGAAACAATTACCTGATCAGAGTGGGTTTTAATGGGGAACACGGAGGTAGACAAAGGGAAGCACTGAGTTGCACAGAGGAAAAGCACTGAGGTTGCACAGAGAAAAAAGTAACACTGAGTTGCACGGAGGAAAAGCACTGAGGTTGCACAGAGA
>JBEBSD010000028.1:0-68072 GCA_040394475.1 Telluribacter humicola
CAGCCCGGTGGCCGGCAGCCCGGTGGCCGGCAGCCCGGTGGCCGGCAGCCCGGTGGCCGGCAGCCCGGTGCTGTTAAGACAACATACACATGAAAAAGACTGCCGGCTTCTGTTGTCCATCGGTCAGGATCGATCTCAAATGACCGGTGAAGGTGCAGCGGACGATATGCTTACTTCCCCCGCATTTTACAGTGGTCGCCAATCCTGCCGGACTTGCCTGCTATTGAAGCACATAGCTGTTTGCTCCATCCTTGATTTCAAATTCAGCCACGCGTTGTTTCTTATCCTTATCGGTCCATTTCACGCTGTACCGGCCTTTAAAACCACGGAACGTTACCGTACCGCTTTTGTCTGTCGTAAGTCGAAGGCGAGTCCTCCATTCTTCATTGATCAACTTGTCCAGGACGTGGTAAACAGGTTTATAATTCATCTCCTTATCGTAGATTCCTGATAACGACGGCTCCCCGGAAGCAGCCCCGCCGTCCACAACATTCCACCAGGTGATGCCCATCACATTAGCATGACTAAACCAGAGCCGATAAAGATTTCGTGTAATCGCTGCCTGAATCCATTTCCCTTCACTGGTACTGTCGGGGGCACTTACAGTTACTTCGCTTACATGGATCGGCAACCCCGTGTCTGACATATAATCTAACCGCTCATTGATTTTCACAGGCGTTAAAATATTGGCGCCTTTGGAGATATTGCGCGATTCGGCGGGGTTAAATATATGCATCTGCAACCCTACCTGGTCAATTCTGATGCCCCTGTCACGGAGGTTTCGGACAACTTCCAGATACCGGCGGTAGAGCGGCATTTCCCAATGCATATCCGAATCATTGATATTCAGCAAAACCGAATCCGGGAAATACTTCATCGCCCATAAAAAACTCTTATGCGCATAGTCGTCGGGCATAATTCCCCTGTTTGCCTGATCAGTGGCTTCATTGACAACGTCCCACCGCTGGATTCTGCCCTTATACCTGTCGGCCAGCTCACGGACATGCGATTCAAAAACCGCTTCCATCTCCTTCCGGTTTTCAGGCATCCATACCGGATGCCCCCAGGTTCTCGTCCCATAGATAATCGCATGACCGTTCATATTGATCCCTTTTGATTCACAGAACGCAACCACCGGATCGGTAGGGGGGCGCCGGTACTCATAAGAACTCCCTGCCGCATATCGCGGCTTCCCCCATTCCTGCTCCAACGTTTTCCAATAAAAGGGAACCGTAGCCGCATTAAAAACCGTCCCGAAGGTGTCCTCGTATTTCTTGTTCTTTTCAGGAGTTTTTAAATCCCCGAACAAGAAAATATTGCCGCCGAACAGAAAGGAATGAGCGGATTGTTCGATCACCAGCTCTGTGCCTGCCGGTACTCCTTTAAAAATCAGTTCAACATCTCCCTTTCTGTTTACCTCTATATCCCTGTCAATTTTTTCCTGCACCTGGTCATTCCAGAATTCATCATAAGGCTTGCTCATCACCAGCCGGAGGGAGTCGGCTCCCGGTTTGACAGCACCTCCGGTCAGGCCCTGACCACTCATGTCATGGAAAGGCCAAACGAGTACGGCCAATACAGTTAATTGTCTAAGCATCATGTATTTAGTCAAGTTGAATCAGAAACCGTCGCCGTTATTTTTCAGGTCAAATATTTCTTCCTGGTACTTACCGTCTTTATCTTTCCAGGTAACCCGGTATTTTCCTTTAAATCCTCTGAAGCTAACCTTTCCATCGGCAGTTGCCTTCGGGGTCAGGTTGGTCTTCCACTCGTGATTGATAAGCTGATCAAGTGCGTAAAACGCCGGTTTGGGTTCCATATTACGGGTAAAAATTCCGGAAGTGGTAGGCTCCCCCGGCGCCCCGCAATCGTCTACGATATTCCACCAGGTAATTCCCATCATATTTTCGATGCTGAACCACAGCCTGTAAAGATTGTACGCTATAACCGACTGGATCTGGCGGCCTTTTTCATCGTCTCCGGGCGCTGTGATGGTGATTTCACTGAGATGCAATGGCAGACCGGCCTGGCTGATTGCACCCAATTTGTTCCAGACTTTCTGTGGAGATTCGATGTCCTTCCCTTCCGATATATCCAGGCACTGCTGCGGATTGAATAAGTGCATCTGCGACCCCATGATGTCAATTTTACTCCCCCGGCTGATCAGATCCCTGGTCTGACGCGCATACGATTCGTCATTTTTATAGTCGTTGATGTTTAAAAGCACATGGGGCGCCAGTACTTTCTGAGCCACCTGAAAGGCTTCAAAAGTGTAGTCTCCCGGCATAAGGCCATAATGGCTTTTCGTGATAGCGTCCCCCGGAATCATTACCCCGTTGGAAAAATCAGTTGCACTTTCATTGACGATATCCCAGCTGTGCAATCGGTCTCCGTAGTAGTTAGCCAGCTCCAGAATTCTCTTTTCCGACAATCGTTTCAGCTCCGATGCAAATTGAGGGATCTGATTTCCGATTTCCTTTGCCGACAGCTTTTTGTAGGCGTCCGTATAACGGTCCTGGCGAATCCCTTTCTTTTCATTCGTAATCTCGGTCATCCAGCTCTTAATGGTGTTTCTTTCCGAATCCGAAGTAACCTCTTCCAGTAACCATTCCGGATGGTGCCAGTTCCGGTTGCCCCATACCATGGTATGTCCGTGAAGCCGTATCCCTTTGTCCTCGCAAAATTCTACGATAGGGTCAGGCGCCGGCCGGCGCCAGTGCGGCTGCTTTTTGGGTTCGGCGACACCATTCCAAAAAAATTCCGTGTCCCAATACTCTTCTCTGAACCGCGGTCTGCCCGGTTCCATTTCAAACTTTTTCCAGTAGAAAGGGATCGTTGCGGAATTAAATAGCGTGCCGAAAAGGTCCTTGTACCTGTTGTTGCGTTCGGTTGTTCCCAACTGGTTGTAGTTGAATATATTTGCCCCGAAGACAAAATCGTGGCTGAGCTGCTCGACCTGTACTGTAGTTCCTGCAGCAACGCTTCCGACATGCAACACGGCATCTGCCTTGCGATGTTTATCAATATCCGCATCTATTTTTTGCTGAACGTCCGGGCTCCAATGCTTCCAATAGCCCTCGCCCATTATTTTCCTGGCATCGGCGTAGCTCCAGGCAGCTGTCTGGCTCCGGGCGGCGAGGGACGAAACAAAGAGCAGCCCCACTACAGGGAGCCAAGTGGTTAATTGCAGCTTTAGACGTTGTTTGAAATACATAAGTGTTAAATTTAATTGCTGTAAAGAGGTAAATAAAGTAAGCCTTATCCGAATTCTTCCGAAAGGCAGGTTAGTGGCTGTTTTGCAGGGATCCCGTGTAGCCGATGTGCACGCGTCCGATCCAGGGAAACGAGTTCTCCGCCCCGCTGTTTCCTGTCAGTATTTTCACCGAAGTAGTGCCATGAGGCATTGCCGGTACGTGGTAGGTATATTTGTCTACGGAGTTATCCTTATCGCGTGAGATCTGACTTTCATACGCCGGTCTGTGTGTTTTGATCACGGCGCCTTGCGGGAGCAATTTCCAGGAGTTTCCATCCGTAGAATAGTGTAATGTAATACTGTCGGTTTTGTCGCCGAAAGCAAACACCTCCATCCATTTTATAGTGTCGGCCTTATACACGACCTCTCCCGACCCGCTTCCGGGGATTCTTTCCAGCTGAAAATAATCCTCCTCCGTTTGTCTCAATCTGGGCCAGGATTCCGAGCTGATGCGGAGACCGGGTGTTTTTGAAAAGGTCAGTGAAAAATCCTGCAGGTTGTCCATTACCATCCGGGCGTCGGACGATACGGGTCCGATGATGTTCGAGGCAGGAGATATTCCTGATTCATTCTTCCCCCTGACCCTGTAGTAATAAGACTGCCCGGGAACAAGGCTTGAATCTGTGAACATCGGATAAAAATACAAGTTAAAGCTGATATCAAAATCACCGCTTATATTCTCCCACGGACCCGTTTCGGAGGTTGCCCTTTCTACCATATAGTACCTGGCACCCGGCGAACACCTCCATTTCAGGGCGATGGCATCGCTTCCTGCAGGCTCATATAAATACGGCTCATCCGTCGGCGCCGGCAACGGGGGGACTGCCAATCCTCTTATTTTATACCCATATTCCCTGATCAGCATAAGATTCCCCCGCTCGTTAAAGTACTCACCACTGTCAAATCCCGGCCAGCGGCTACCGCCCCACGAATAGGAATGGAAAAGCGCATGCCCTCCGATTCCACCCTTATACTGCGGTTTCATTAAGCTCCAGAGTAGTCCGCCGGTAGTTCCTGTACTGCAAATCTCCTCCAGAACTTCTTTAAAACCATCCATTTTTTGAAACTCATCAATAATCATAGGTCTCCTTCCCTTGCATTCGTTCCAGAGTTCGGCGACGCTGTTACGGTAGTTTGGGTATTGCCGGGTTTTTACGATATCAATTTCTTTACAGTTGTTGATCACATCGTCCACGTTGGCTTTCATTTGCTGAATGCCATTCGCGCGCCGGGGATCGGCGATCAGATGATTGCCATCGATACTTTTCAGATACCTGGCCATTTCAGCGATCCATACGCCTTTGTTGTTGGGGACTTCATTTCCGAACTCCCAGGCTAAAAGGGCTTTGTCATCTTTATAACGGGTCCCGGTGTAGTAGTTTTTCCGATTGACAAAGGTCTTCAGCAGGTCTTTGAAACCGTCTTTTACGGCAGGCGAACTGTAGTAATCTCCGCCTCCGTATAACGCACTGAAATTACCGGTTGAACCCCAGTATCTGTTTTCCTTCACCAGGCAGAGGATCACCCGGATATGGTACTTGTTACACAGCTCCATCATCTTATCGATGCGACGGAATGCCGTCTCATTATACGTATTGGGGCCGCTGACCAATGCTTCGAATTCTCCGGAACCGTCTTCAACCGTAATTCCCCAGGTACGGATAACGGTTACTCCCATCTGAACCATGTCTTTAAAGTAAGCCTCCATTTCGTAAGAAAGCTCCATGGGGTCGTAGAGGTAACCACTGCCGGGGTTCGTGTTCTTATAACCATCATAGTGCCCGTTGATATTCGGTGTATTTACGGAAATAAACCTGAAAATGTTCTTACCGTCCTTTAACTGATCTCCCTCCCTGGTGATAAAGTTGTCAAACGCAGCATATGCATCGACAACCATTAAAATCCCGATCGCGAAAAAGCCTATCGTACTACTTATCGTTATCCTGTTCATTCGATTACCTGTTTACTATACTAATTGCTTAATGGCTCCTTATGCCTGTTGTTCCGTTCGGTCGTCCCCAACCGGTTGTAATTTGGCACTCAAAACAAATCATGGCCGATCTGCTCGACGTTCCCTCCGCAACACCGGCAACTTCTTTCAGGAAGCCATTACGTACGACTGTCCCGGCATCCTGCAATGATTTGTTTAACAATTATTGCCCTCCTACGAAGTACCCAAACCCGTCTAATGAAACACTGATCATTCCATTTACGGCTATCTCAGGTTGTTTCGGCGGCATAGCAGTTTTCGGCACAGAATTGTGGACGGTACGGCTATCAAATTTTCTCATTTTGCTTTTATAAACAGCTGATTTCCCCCCCGGCAAATACACCTGCACGTTTGTTTGCCTGTTGGAAAGATTGACTACGGTCAATACTTCCGCCGTACCATCTGTACGTAAGAAGGCCACAACTGCTTCAGGATTGGATGTCTCCAGCCAGATCGTTTCACCCGAATGCAGAACGGGCGTTGCCCTTCGCAGCCGGATCAGCTCCTTGTACCAGTTTCTCAATTCTGTTTTCTGAGGAAGCCCCTGAGATTCCCAGAGAATGGGCCAGTGTTCGAATATTCCGAACGGCGACCCGTCACCGATTTCCTGTCCGTTATAGAGAAAAGGGATGCCGTCAAGCATAAAATTCAGCACGTTCAATGCTCTGCTTCCTGCCTCTCCGAATACCAGGTCCGTCCTGTTCTGATCATGGTTATCGGTATAACGGATAAACGACGTTCCCTTGGGAAAATCCGCATTTTGCTTCACCCATTGCTCCCTTAACCGCTGCGCCGGAGCCCCATTCACTACCACATTTTTCAGTTCTTCCATCCAGGGGAATCCATAGCTGGCATCAAAGGCTCTGAGAAGTTCGGGCGGACTGTTACTTTCAGCCAGCATACCGATATCCGGTTTGATTTTCTCCAGCCGTTCCCGTGCTTCTTCCCAGAAATCGACCGGAACTCCCCCCGAAACATCACACCGGAAACCATCAGCTCCGACATCCCTGATCCAATGCTCCATATCCCTGATCAGGTATTCCCTTAAAGGACGATGGTTGAAATTCAGCCGGAGGAAATTCCAATTGTTTTTTAAAATCTGCCCGTTTGCGTCAAGATGATAGTTTTTGGGGTCGCGGGTCAAATTACTCGAAGGACCCGTATGCAGGTACACCATATCCATAATGACTTTCAGGCCCAGTGCATGTGCCGCGGCAATAAAATCCTTGAGATCCCTTTCTGTACCATACTCCTGATCGATTTTGGAATAGTCCATGGTCTTGTAGGGATTGCGGGCTTCACCACCGGGAGAAGCATTTTGCCTGGGGCTCCAAAACTGCCTGTTGCTTGCTGTATCAGCCAGCATAAGCGGTGGAAGGTAAATGACTGTAGCACCGAGGTCCGCGATTTGCGGAAGGCGTTTCTCCGCTGCTTTCAATGTCCCTTCTTCGGTAAAGGAACGAAGCCATATTTGATAGAAGACACCGTTTCTGAACCAAGGCACTGGTCCTTTGGCTATAAAACCGTCTGCAGTAGCCTGTGCTGCAGCGGCTGTTATCGTTAGAAAAAAGATCAGGCTCGTTAAAATGTTCTTTGTTTTCATTCTTCGTTACTCTTATATACCTATCGTTTCATAGCCAGGATTCGTCTTTTAATGGTTCCCCCTTCCTGGTGATAAATTCCCCAAAAGCTACCATTTAGGATTTTGCCGGAGCAACGACATTTTCCGGATTTCAGCGTCGGGGATCGGCAGGAGGTACATCTGTTCGGGGAAAACCATAATCCGCTGGCTGACGACATCCACTATTTCGTGATGGAAAGCATCCCCGTCGGGCGTGATCCGTATGGCTTTGTTAAAATTCCCGTTTAAATGGGCGACCGCAAGTTTCCAGCGACGCAGATCAAACCACCGGTGGTCTTCGAAGGCCAGTTCAATCCGCCGCTCGTTCCTGACGATCTCCCTCATTTCCGATTGATTCATCCCCGGTTCCAGGCCATACGCCTGGTCATCACCAGGCTCTATCCCCGCCCGGCGCCTGATCTGTTTAAGCGCCTCATACGCGAGCTCCGGCTGCCCTGCTTCAGTGACCGCTTCGGCATAATTGAGCAACACCTCTGCGTAGCGTATCAGCGGCCATCCCCGGTTAGTAGTGAAAGAGCTGTTGGCAGAGATAGTTTCATCACACATCTTCCGGGCATAATAGCCGGTAAAGTTCGGTCCTGTAACGGTATTGTACCCATCCGTCGGGGCATTCAGATAGCTGTATACCGGCTGCTGGTTGTTGGTGGTATTAAGAAAATAAGGCGCGCCGTTATGGATCACGGTAAAATAAAACCTCGGATCCCGGTCGGTATAGGGATTGGGGTTCAGACTGTAGGCGTATTTTGAAGGTTGTCCGATCGCCGGAGCAACGCCGTTTTTAACCGGGAATTTCCCATCCTTCATCGGGAAGGCGTCGACCAGGTTGTGAGTGGGCATGGTCCCGCGGGAGCCTCCCCGTGACGGTGGATTGTAATAAGATTCGAGCTCGCGGTTAGGCGCCCGGTTGTGGGCAAAGATGTACTCCTTATTGTCTCTCGTCAGGAAGAGCTGATAAAATCCGTTCCCCGGTCTGGTGGTATTATCTTCATGCAAGGTATAAAAGCCGGAATCCATTACCGCCTTTGCGGCGGCAGCCGCGCGCTGCCATTTGTCGACATTGTAGTCCGGATAGCTTACCAGGCGGGCCAGCTCCGGATCCGTGGCGATTGATCCTCCGTTAAAGAGCGGACTGGCGGCAATCAGCAGCACGCGGGCTTTAAGCGCCATGCAGGCTCCTGAAGTTACCCTTCCGAAATCTACGTCGGAATAATAGGTACCGGCTTCTCCGGACCCGGGATTCGGCAATAGTCCCGCAGCAGCGTCCAGCTCACTTACAAGGTAATCGACACAGGCTTCATAGGTGTTCCGTTCCAGGTCAATCTGGTCAGTGATTTCAAAAAGGTGGTCGCCTATCAGGGGCACGCCCCCGAAATACTTCAGGAGAAAATGATAGTACCAGGCCCGCAGAAATCTCGCCTGTCCTTCGATGCGTGTTTTCATTTGCGGCGAAAAAGGTGTTTCCGGCAATTTGGAAAGCAACAGGTTCACCCTTCTCACGTTCTGATAAGGAAGGCTCCAGTAACCGATGTTCAGGGTATTCGGATTCGTAAGACCATTCCCCAGGATGAACGATACACTGGTACTGGCTTGCAGCGCCTGAGGTTCGCCGTCGTCCGTGGCGTGTTCGGTCACATAACTGCCATTTTTCACAAAACTGAACCCTGCATCCTCGTAGATCCGGGTAAGAAAGCGGAGGGTCTGAATACTATCCGAAAACACGATATTATCGGTAAGCGCAGTATCTGCCTTATTGTCCAGAAAATCTCCTTCCCTGCAGGAGGCCAGCGCCCACAAACCGGCCAGCAGGAGCATATATTTTTTCATGTTGTTCGCAGGTTTAGAAATGGATGTTGATACCAAAGTTGAAATATTTTTGCGGAGGATACGCGTCGAAAGAACTGTTGCTGGCCAGTTCGGGATCCATGTTGTAAAATGCTACAGACTTCGAAGCCCAGGTATGCAAGTTGAAGCCATTGGTATAGAGCCTGATCGACTGCATTTTCAGACGGCTGGTAATGGACGCCGGCAACGAATAGCTGATTTCCGCGGTTCTCAGCCGGCAGTAATCGGCCTTTCTGGAGAAAAAAGTCGACGGATAACTTACCGCATTGCTCAGCTGCGACGTGGTGTAAGCGCCGTGCCACCGGGCATTATCCCCCCTTTCGGGTGTCCAGTATTCGAGGTGGATCGGCTGCGTTTGAGACGTAAAGGCCATGATCCCGGCGTTGTGTCCTCTCACATAGTTGCCGGCTGATCCCTGAAACTGAAGACTGACAGCGATTCCCTTGTAGCTCACATTGAGGTTCAATCCGTAGGTCACAGGCGGAAAATTAGAATAGTTCGTCACGAACTGGTCGGATGAATTAATGACGCCGTCGTCATTCAGATCGGCATATTTAAGATCGCCGGGCCGCGGGGCCGGGGTCGCGGTCGGGTAATTAGCCGCCGCTTCTTCTTCTGTGTAGAAGCCGGTCCATTGGTACAAAAGCTCAGCGCCGATCGGCTTTCCGGTAAACAGGCGGTATTCATCGACCGACGGGGCCTCATCGCGGTATAGCACTTTGTTCCTGGCGAGCGAATACGTACCTCCTACCTGGTAAGCGAAATCTCCGCCGATGCGGTCCCGGAAGCCCAGCTCCAGTTCGATACCCTTATTCTCGGTTTCACCCAGGTTCACCAAAGGCAGCGACTGGCCGATGATTGTCGACACCGCCCCCCTGGAAGTCAGGATATCATAGCGGTTGTTGTAGAAATAGTCGATTGCACCGGTCAGTCTGTCCTTGAACAGTGCAAAATCCAACCCGATATCCAGCTTCCTTTCTTTTTCCCAGGTAACATTGTTGTTCGGAAGTATGCCTTCGGTCACACCGGGATAGGCGGTATGGTTGATGCCGAAAGAGGTATTATTGCCGCCGACAGTGTACACCTGCTGATAAGAATAGACGCCGTTCGTTCCGTCGGAACCGACCAGGCCGTAGGACGACCGGAGTTTCAACTGGCTGATGAACGGGACATTCTCCTTGAAGAAGGTTTCCTCCGACAGGTTCCAGCCGGCCGAAATCGCGGGAAACCAGCCAAACCGGTTGCCGTCCCCAAAACGATCCGATCCGTTGTAGCCGACGTTCAGCTGGACCAGGTACCGGTTCCGGTAGTCGTAACCGAGCCGGCCGGTATAGCCGAGGTTGTTTTCGGGAACAAAGTTGTAAGTGGCATTGCTGTTAGGTGCGGTCTTGCCGGTCCGGTTTGCCAGCGCCAGTCCGTACACATGGTGATTCCCGAAAGTCCTGTCGTAATTGAGGATCCCCAGCAAGGTGAGGTTGCGGGTGGTGCTTCCGGGGCTATAGGTAATGTCAACCGCTTGTACCCGAAAAATATTGATGTCCCTGGGTGTATAGGTATCGTTTACGGGATTGTAGATAAAGGAAGGAAAGTTGTTCCGCGTTACATTCCGGTTGTAGCCATAGGTATTGGCATAGGAGAGTGTTCCTTTAAAAGACAGCCCGGGCGTGATAAAACCGAGCTTCTGATTGGCCGACGCTACCAGGTTCATGTTATTGTCGTGGCGACGTACATAGCCCTGATACTTCAGCCGCCCGACAATATTGTTGTTGTTGGCATTTCCGTTCAGCTGCCGGTAGCTGTAGCCCAGGCTCCCGTCGGGATTATAAACCGGATAGGTAAAAGGGGTAAGCTGATCCCAGTGGGCTACTATCCCAAAAAGGTTGCCTACCTGCGGGCTGTTTGTTTCGCCGACGTTTCCAAACAGATCGATCCGGATGTCCAGGTTCTTGTTGACGCTCAGATCCAGATTAGACCGGTAATTGAGCCGCTTGTGGTAAAAATTGCTGTTCAGGTCCTGGTCCTTGCTGAAGTCGCGTACCATTCCGCCCTGGTCAAGATAGCCCAGCGAGACAAAATATTTTGCCTTTTCCGAGCCGCCCGAGATGTCGAAATTACTCCTGAGCTGGTTGCTGTAATCCCTGAAAATCACCTTTCTCCAGTCAACATTCGGGTGTCCGTACGGATCGGCGCCGGTCCTGAACAGTTCCAGGTCTTCCTCTGAAAAGGTGGGCTTAAAATTGGGGTTGGGGTTCAGGCTGTTGGTATTCATCTCGGCAATTGTCCTGAATCTGGCCGACTCGTAGGCATCGAGATACTTGGGCCAGATAGTGGGTTTGCTCATACTGTATTCGGTGCGGAAAGAAACCTGTGCTTTCCCCGACCGGCCGCGGTTAGTCGTGACCACTACTACCCCGTTGGCCCCCTTGATTCCGTAGATGGCAGTAGTGGAGGCATCTTTCAGAATGCTGACGCTTTCGATTTCGTTCGGATCGAGCCGGGAGAACTGCGAATAGGTAAACTCAATATCGTCCACAATTATCAGCGGACTGTTGCTCCCCGAAAAGCTGCTTTGTCCGCGGATGAAAAATTCAGCGCCGTCATTTCCCGGCTGGCCGCTTCGCTGCTGGGAAGAAAACCCCGGCAGGCGGCCCGCGAGGGTATTTTGAAGGCTGGCGGAAGGACTTTGCCGTATTTCGGCGCCGGAAACAGAGCTCACCGCTCCTGTGAGCGTGATTTTTGTCTGCCTGGCGTATCCGACCACTACCACTTCAGAAAGTCCTTTGGAGGCTTCCTCGAGTACCACGTTCAAATGGGTCCTGTTTCCGATCAGTTCCTCTCTGGCTTCGTATCCGAGGGATTGGATAATCAGGGTGGTGGTCCGGTTGTCCACAGAAATGCTGAATTTGCCGTCCTTGTCGGTAATGGTGCCTTGTAACGGCTGCTCTTTACTGACCACCGTCGCCCCGGGGATGGCGCCGCCGATTTCGGTGACGGTTCCTGTTACCAGGCGACTCTGGGCATGGGCATACCCCCAGATACCCAGTATAAAGACTATGGAATTGATAATCCTGTTTAACATGTTTGTTCCGGTTTTTCGATGCTTGAAATATTACCACCCGACATTTTGAATCATCTGCCTGTTCTTGATCACCTCGGAATACGGGATCGGCATATGATATAATTTGTCTGTAAAGAGGAGTCTGGAGACGTTGACGGGCTCAAAGCGAATGGTTCCATCCTCGTTCCTGAGCAGTCTTACTCCCAACAGAATGCTGTTCAGGTTCCGGGACGCTATTTTCCATCGGCGGAGGTCCCAGAAACGGTGTTCTTCGAAGCTCAGTTCGACCCGTCGCTCGTTCTGAATCAGAAGCCGCAGGTTTTCCTGGTCGATCGCGGCCGGGATGCCGTACCGGTTGTCCGCGCCTGCCAGAATTCCGGCTCTTCGGCGGATCTGGATGATCGCTTCGACAGCTTCTTCCAGCATGCCCTTTTCTGTCAGCGCTTCCGCCTCGTTGAGGAGTATCTCGGCATATCTGAAGATCGGGAAATTATGACTTTGATTGCCATAGGCACTGCCCGAGGAAAAATCTCCCATGAATTTCCGCAAATAGTACCCCGTCCGGGTCTGGACGCTGTTCCCGCCAAGATTGGGTTTGTCACGCCCGCCTTCGAAAACTTCCACCTCCCGCGCCAGCCACCGGGTTCCGTTTGTAAAAACCACTGCTGCCAGCCGGGGATCACGGTTGCTGTACTGATCCGGATGGTCGTCGCCGGCCGTATAGGGGGTGCCGTCCAGGTTCGGAAAGGCGTTGACCAGGTTCTGGGAAGGGCTCGTCCTGCCATTGCTTTCGGCCGGGTTGGTATAGCCTACCGGCGCGTTCTGGGTCTCAATAGTAAAGTTAAGGGCTTCCTGACGCGCTAATATGATTTCACGATTTTTACGGGCAGTGAAAACGGATGCATAGGCCGCAGTACCGGTGCCGGTATGCAGTTGGTAATAATTCAGCTCCCTCAGCGCCTGGTTAGCGCTCAGGACACTGTCATACAAAGCAGGGTTAGGAGTCAAGTATCCGGTCAATGCTTTTTGTACAGGATCGGTCTCAATACCTCCTCCGTTGTGCAAAGGGCTCGCCGCATACAAGAATAGCCGGCTTTTGAGCGCTAAGGCGGCTCCTTTCGAGATACGGCCCCATTCGGAATCGCTGATCGCCGATTCTGCCCGGAGATCGCGCCTGGCAGCATTGCATTCGCTTGCGATATAGCTGACGCATTCCTCATACGTATTGCGCGGAAGTTCCATATCATCGGTCGGCCTGAAAAGTGTATCGCCTACCAACGGGATCCCGCCGTAGCGTTTCAACATCTCAAAATAGAGCATTGCCCTGATGAACCTGGCTTCGGCTTTCCGATAAGCCTTTATTTCGTCAGTGATCGGTACCTCATCGATGTTCGCCAGGAAAACATTTACATGACGAATCCCTTCATAACTTCTTGCCCAGTACGGGTCGGGATTGTTCATCACGCTGATCCGGCCATTGGTATAGGATTCAGCAGCCGTGTTGATTCTCGAGGGAATAGCATCGTCGGTGGCCGCATCCAGGAAATCCCCGTCTATTCTGTTAAAACCAGTCGGCAGATAGGAATACGCATAGTTTAGAAAGAAAGCGGAAAGCTGTCCGTTTTTGTCATTTACGTCCCACATAAAATCGTCCCGGATCCAGCCGTTTGATGACACTTCCGGTTCCACTGTCCGCCTTTCGCAGGCCCACATACTGCCCAGGCACAACGCCGCGCAGCATACTATTTTCAGTCGGTTTTTCATAGGTTTAAAGCTTGATTTTTGCGCCGAGGGTGATGAGCTGCTGCAGCGGATATTGCCCGGAAAAAAGCTCAGGATCTGCATTCCCCAGCTCTTTTGATTTGAAGGTCAGAATGTTCGTAGCGCTGAGGAAAAAGCGGATAGACTCCAGCTTGACCGATCTGGAAACGGCCGCAGGCAGCGAATAGCCCAGTTCGGCATGGCGAAGCCTCAGGTAACTCCCCGATTTGAGCCAGTACGTAGAGGCAACGTGGTTGTTGATATTGTGCCCGAGGCTGAGCCTGGGATAGGAGGCTTCCGGATGTTCCGGCGTCCAGCGGTCCAGATGATGGGTATAAGCTTGTCCGGTTCCCGCGTTTTGGAACTCATAGAACGAATTGCCGGACAAAAGAAGCTGGCGGTTTCCGGCCCCCTGAACCAGGAAGCTGAAGTCTATCCCGTGAAATTCGATGCCGGCAGTCAACCCGTAATGAATTGCCGGGCGCTGCAGCCCGATGGGGCTTTGGTCCAGCTGGTTGATTACCTGGTCGCCGTTCAGATCTTTATACCGGATATCACCGGCCTGGGCGCTGTACCCCTCCATTACGGGACTCTCCATGGCCTCGGCATCTGTCAGGAACAACCCTTCGGCAGTGTATCCGAAAAGCTGACCGGGACGTTGGCCCGTACGCTCCATCCAGGGGTGAGGCTGGTATACCTCTGCGATGTACCTGACCCGGGAATCCTGCATCGCTATATTCGAAGTCAGGAAAAACGACAGTGAATTGGCAAATGACTTTTGCCAGGAAACGACGGCTTCACCACCGCTGAAATCATACTTTCCAATATTTTCAAGCGGATAGGCCTGGCCCAATATCGTCGTGTTCAGTCCCTTCTCCATCAAAATTCCTGAATGGCGATCCTGGTAGTAGTCAAGACTGACGGACAGCTGGTTGCTGAACAACCTGGTGTCGATACCAATATTGAGCTTTGCCGCCTTCTCGTATCCGATAGAGGGATTGCCGATTGCCATTTCCCGGATAGTGTTCAGACTGCCGGCTGCTGTTCCGAAGTTCACATTGGGGCCGAGCCCGTAGCGGGTGACATAGGCGAAATAGGCGGCGGCATCCCATCCGGTCAGTCCGTAGGAGGCCCTCAGTTTCAATTCATCCACGCCTTTCAGGTTCCGGGCAAACCGTTCCTTGCTCAGCACCCATCCGGCACCGATGCTCGGCAGAAAGGCGTACCGGGTATCGCCTTTTTCGGGAAACCAGTTAGATCCGTTGTAGCCGAAACCCACCTCTAACAGGTATTTTTCGTCGTAGTCATAGGCGAAATGCCCGGAGATTCCTTTGTAGGTAAGGGGCAGATTGGAACCCGACACGATATTGTCCCGGTTAGCCAGCGCCAGAAGGCTCAGTCCGTGTTTACGGGAAAATGTCCGCTTGTACCCGACAGAAAACTCCTGGTAATCCATCCGGTTCTGGGCATCCACATTGTTGGAGTTCGCTTGTGTACCGATGGTCCCGAACTGGGTGTAACTTTCCGCACCGGAAGGCGCTACAGACCGTTGAAATACGGCAAATGACTTATTTCGGACGATATTTTCGGACACATGACTGGTAAAAGAGGCCCGGGCCTTGATCCATAGTCCGGGTAAAACATCGTCCAGATTGCGTTTCAGGTAAAAATCCGTCATGATATCGCGCTTGGTGTTTACGGAATAGCCGGAATGAATAGATTGCGCAAGCAGATTATTGGGATACTGGCGGTTACCCCCGAAAGAACCATCCGGATTGAAAACCGGATAGGCGTTGTTGGGAGTCGTGAGTATCCCGGAAAAAATGTTGGCTGTGAGGTTATTGCCGGGATTATTCGTTCTGAGCAGACGCCCCAGCAAGGAGATCCCCCCTTCCAGCCGCGAAGTGATGCGGAGGTCTACATTCGAGCGTACGGAGTAGCTTTTATAGTCGGTATCGGTGTCGTACTGATTCCAGTCGTGCGTTTTAAAGAGTCCCTGCTGATTGAAATGCTCTGCCGAGACGAAATAGCGGGCCCACTCATTGCCCCCGGATGCAGTGAAGGTATAGCGGTCAAACCGGGACCTTTTACGAAGTAATTCGTCGCGCCAGTTTACATCAGGAAATGCCGACGGGTCTGCGCCTGTCCGGTAGGCGTCCAGCGCTTCAGGTGTATACGCAATATTTCGGGGGTTCAGCAGGAAACGGTCGTCATTGTACTGGGCTTCGTTGTACAGAACTCCATAATCATAGGCACGCAGCGGATCGGAGAGCAGACTGGACAGCGGTTGCTGTAAAGACGTCTGGGCGTTAAAGGTAATCTCCTGATGACCTTCATGCCCTTTCCGGGTAGTGACCAGTACCGCTCCGTTGGCACCCCTGACACCCAGCATCGCCACGGCAATAGCGTCTTTCAGAACCGTGACGGACTCGATGCCTTCCAGGTCCATCACCGTGAGATTGCGGACGATCCCGTCGATCACGATGATAGGCACTCTTCCTCTCAGGGTAACCGAAACTCCTTCATTCCCCGGTTGCCCTGAGCTACGGTGCACCACCAATCCGGCCAGCCGGCCGTCCAATGCTGACAGAAAGCTGGCAACCGGCATTTTTTCGAGCGCTTTTGTATATACTGCATCTTGTGCCGACACGGAAATAGGCTTCTCCTGAGAAAAATAAACGCCCTTCGCAACACCGGCAGCAATCGAGTCAACCGCAGCCGGTGCAATCGGGTCGGTCAATTCATTTCGAAATACTTTTCCGGAATCTTCAATTTGCTGTAGCAGCTCCGTTTTCCCTACACAAGGGAAAATAAAGAGATACATCAAAACAGACCATTGTAGTCTTTTCTTCATGTGTTAAAAATTTATAACTGATTGATGATATACCCAGCCGCCCACGAATTGCTGAATCGGGGCCGCAAACGCTTCCCTATGGTATCCGACTTCCCGTCGTCTTGTACTTTCTTGCATAATCGATAGAGGAGATTACGCTACCTGATAAGGCGATGTTCCGGGCATTCAGAAACGTTGTGCCTCCGATGACCTGTCCAATAATTAATAAAAGTCTTTGCATTGTTAAAAGATAAGAAAGTTTAGGTTTTTACATTATAAAAATTAATTTTATAATGATTGCAATGTTAGGTATTATTCAGGTAAAGTCAAGGGATAATTTTATTTTTTTGTCGTTTCCTCCTAGGCAGAAATGGCCGGTATTTGAAATAAAGCGAATCTGATTTTAGAGCATTATGCGGGATTAAACCTATTTGAAAACCGGACTCCTACCCAATCCCGAAGAGATGAAAGGATTCGTTCGCCTGCAACCAGAACTGTTTGGATCGGAAGGGGGTAGCAACTGGAAAAGAAAGGTGACAGTATCACCGGGCCATCCAGTCGGGTGGAATTAATTATAGGCATCTGCAACCCTCCCCGATCAGGCCCTGACCGCTCGGCTCGCGTCATGAAAAAGACAAACCAGTCCGGTCAATACAGTTAATTATCGAATCATCGCTTGCTTTATCAGGTTATATCAGAAGCCGTCACCGTTGTTTTTCAGGTCAAAGATTTCTTCCTTATAAGTACCCTCCCTATCTTTCCAGGTCACCCGGTATTTCCCTTTGAACCCTCTGAAGTTAACCGTTCCATCGGCAGTTGCCCTGGTGGTCAGCTTGGTTTTCCACTCGTGATTGATCAGCTGATCGAGTGCATAAAACGCAGGCTTGGGTTCCATATTACGGGTGAAAATCCCTGAAGTAGCAGGCTCTCCAGGGGCCCCGCAATCGTCTACGATGTTCCACCAGGTAACCCCCATCATGTTCTCAATGCTAAACCATAACCTGTAAAGGTTATAGGCGATCACCGACTGAATCCGGCGACCTTTTTCATCATCCCCCGGTGCGGTAATCGTGATTTCACTCAGATGCAAGGGAAGGCCTGACTGGCTGATCGCATCCATTTTACCCCAGACTTTCTGCGGAGATTCTATATCCTTTCCTTCCGCAATATCCAGGCACTGCTGAGGATTGAACAGGTGCATCTGTGATCCCATGATATCGATTTTACTACCTCGCCTGATCAGATCCTTCGTCTGACGGGCATAAGATTCGTCATTTTTATAGTCGTTGATGTTTAAAAGCACCTTGGACGGCAACGCTTTCTGTGCCACCTGGAAGGCTTCAAACGTATAATCTCCCGGCATGAGGCCATAATGGCTTTTTGTGATCGCATCTCCGGGAATCATTACACCATTGGCAAAATCCGTTGCACTTTCGTTAACAATATCCCAGCTGTGCAGCCTGTCTCCATAGTAGGCCGCCAGTTCCAGAATCCTCTTTTCCGACAATCGTTTTAACTCCGATGCGAACTGCGGGATTTGATTTCCGATTTCCTTCGCCGACAACTTTTTGTAGGCCTCGGTATAAACGTCGCTGCGGATCCCTTTCTTTTCATTGGCGATTTGGGTCATCCAACTTTTAATCAGTGTTTGTTCCGATTCAGTCGCATAGTCTTCCAGCAACCAATCCGGATGCTGCCAGCGTCTGATGCCCCACACCATCGTATGTCCATGAAGCCGTATGCCTTTGTCTTCACAAAACGCAACGATCGGATCGGGCGCCGGCCGGCGCCAGTGCGGCTGCTTCTTTGGCTCGGCTATTCCATTCCAAAAACTTTCCGTATCCCAGTATTCCTCTCTGAAGCGTGGCCTGCCCGGCTCCATTTCAAACTTTTTCCAGTAGAAAGGGATTGTAGCAGAATTAAAGAGCGTGCCGAAAAGTTCCTTATACCGGTTGTTCCGCTCGGTTGTCCCTAACTGGTTGTAATTGAAAATATTGGCGCCAAAAATAAAATCATGGCCAATCTGCTCGACTTTTACATTAGTTCCCTCCGCAACACTCCCGACATGCAACACCGCATCTGCCTTGCGGTACTTATCGATATCCGCATCTATTTTTTTCTGAACGTCAGGGCTCCAATGCTTCCAATAGCCTTCGGCCATTATTTTGGACGCGTCTTTGTAAGACCAGGAGGGAGTTTGGCTTTGGGCATAAAGAAAGGAGCAACATACCATTCCCAATATGATAAGCCAATTTATCATTCTGAGATTCAGGGATATTCTAACGAGCATGTCAATACAATTAAAAATGATTAAACTAAGTACCATAGCGGCATCCGGCTCCTTCTGAAAGGGATGAGCCGGGCAGGCGTAGGCTATCTTTTGTTTTGCAGGGATCCCGTATACCCAATGTGCACACGCCCGATCCAGGGAAATGAGTTCTCTGCCCCACTGTTTCCTGTCAGTATTTTCACCAGAGTAGTTCCATGAGGAAATGCCGGCACCTGGTAGGTATATTTATCAATGGAGTAATCCTTATTGCGTGAAATCTGACTTTCGTACGCCGGCCTGTGTATCGTGATCACTGCACCTTGAGGAAGCGGTTTCCAGGTGTTTCCATCGATAGAATATTGTAAATTGACACTTTCGGCGCTGTCGCTAAAAGCAAACACCTCCATCCACTTGATGGCGTCGGCCTTGTATACTACCTCTCCCGCCCCACTTCCGGGGATTCTTTCCAGCTGAAAAAAGTCCTCCTCTGTTTGTCGCAACCGGGGCCATGATTCCGGGTTAACACGGAGGTTGGATGAGTTTGAAAAGGTTAATGAAAAATCGCTCAAATTGTCCATTGCCATTCGGGTACCGGCCGATACAGGCCCAATAATATTCGATGGAGGCGATATTCCTGATTCATTCTTACCCTTCACCCGGTAGTAATAAGATTGACCGGGAACAAGGCTTGAATCCGTGAACATTGGATAGAAATACAAGTTATAGCTGATATCAAAGTCGCCGCTTATATTTTCCCACGGGCCTTCTTTGGAAACCGCTCTTTCGACGATGTAGTATCGGGATCCCGGAGAGCCTCTCCATTTCAAGGCTACGGCATCGTTTCTTACACGCTCATATAAATGCGGTTCATCTGTCGGAGCCGGCACTGGCGGAACAGCCATTCCTCTTATTTTATAACCATATTCTCTGATCAGCATCAGATTTCCCCTTTCATTAAAATACTCACCACTGTCAAATCCCGGCCAACGGCTACCGCCCCACGAATAGGAATGAAACAGTGCGTGACCTCCTATTCCACCCTTATACTGCGGTTTCATTAAGCTCCAGAGTAGTCCGCCGGTAGTTCCGGTACTACAGATCTCCTCCAGTACCTCTTTAAAGCCGTCCATCTTCTGGAACTCATCAATGATCATCGGCCTCTTTCCCTTGCATTCGTTCCAGAGTTCTGCGACGCTGTTACGGTAATTGGGGTATTGCCGGGTCTTTACAATATCAATTTCTTTACAGTTGTTCACTACATCGTCAATATTGGCTTTCATTTGCTGCACGCCATTCGCTCTTCGGGGATCCGCGATCAGATGATTGCGATCGATACTTTTCAGATACCTGGCCATTTCAGCGATCCATACTCCTTGGCTGTTGGGGACCTCATTTCCGAATTCCCAGGCCAAAATGGCTTTATCATCTTTATACAAGGTGCCAGTATAGTAGTTTTTCCGATTGGCAAACGTTTTCAGCAAATCTTTAAAACCATCTCTGACGGCAGGTGAACTGTAGTAATCGCCACCTCCGTATAACTGACTGAAGTTACTGGTTGATCCCCAAAATTTGTTTTCCTTCACCAGGCATAGAATTACCCGGATATGATACCTGTTACACAGCTCCAGCATCTTATCGATCCGTCGGAATGCAGTTTCATTATAGGTATAAGGGCCGCTCACCAACGCCTCGAATTCTCCCGAACCGTCTTCAACCGTAATTCCCCAGTTGCGGATGACCGTTACCCCCATCTGATCCATGTCTTTAAAGTACGCCTCCATTTCATAAGAGAGCTCCATCGGGTCATAGATGTAACCACTGCCAGGATTGGTATTTTTATAACCGTCATAGTGGCCATTGATATTGGGCGCATTGACAGAAATAAACCTGAAAATGTTCGTGCCGTCTTTTAATTGGTCTCCGTCTCTTGTGATAAAGTTGTTAAATGCAGCATGTGCATCAAAAGCCATTAAAATTCCGATTGTGAAGCAGAGTAGCTTAGCAGTTGTTTTTATGCCGTTCATTTGGTTTAGTTGTTGTTACAATATATTATGCTGTCGCGTACACTTTTCGTCGTGTCAACGCTGCCTTCTCTCACGAGATGCCGATAAGTAGCCAGTCACTTCAATACCCGGGATTCTGATCCCGTACCGGATCAAGAACCGTATTGAAATTCAATTCTGACAGTGGAATGGGCCATAAAAGATGCTTGTCTGCCACATCCTTACCTACCGCGGCCTTAATAATCTCTTTCACTCTGCCGGTCCTCTTTAAATCCAGCCATCGCTTCCCTTCATATTGTGTTTCATAGCCGCGCTCCTTCAATACAAGGTCCAGAAAAGTCTGCATGTTGTAATCTCCCAGTTTGAAATCAATAGCGGAAGGCTGGGTCGGGTTATTTCCGTAGGCTCTGCGATGCACCATGTTCAATTTCTCAAGACCGTCTGCAGTGGGGCCGTTGCTTACCCGGGTGTCGGCTTCTGCATAAAGCAACAAGATGTCGGAGTACTTATACAGAGGATTGTCATTCCCTGCTCCTGACGCACCGATCGCCTCGCTATCCGAGAATTTTTTACACAGATAGGAATTAGCACCCAGTCCTATATTGTAGTTGTACCAGTTGTAGGATTTGCGGAGATCATTATTGTTCCACTCTTTAAATACCGGATTGCTCTGACTATCGGTATAATGCGCATAGTAGCCACCTGCCCCATGCAGTCCCGATCCCGGATGATGGGCAAACATGGGCAGCTGAAAACCATATCCCGCCTGCCGCGTATACTTAAGAAAGAATATTTCCTCCGTAGTAACGACAACATCCGGACCAACTATTTTTTCAAAATCTTCAGGTACTGTCACCTGAACGAGCGAATAATTGCCCGACTGAATCACCTCGAGCGCTTTCTCCCTTGCTTCGGCATACTGCGCCCGGTAGAAATATACGTCAGCCAGGAGCGATTTGGCAGCCCATTTGGAGGGCCTTCCGGCAATTGACGGTGTATCAGGCAGCTCATTTTCGATAGCGGTCAAATCATCCAATATCAGCTCATAAACAGCTTCCTCTGTACTACGGGGCAAGCTCTGCTCGGTCATATTGTCGACCGTTCTGAGCATCACGCCGCCATAGTTTCGAACGAGATAAAAATAGGCCAGCGCCCTCAGAAAGCGGGCTTCGGCTACGTACTTGGTAATGTCTTCCTGGCTGATTTTCGACCCTTTCGGAGCGTTTGCTATTACCAGATTGGCGTTACGGATCGACAGGTAAAACTGATCCCACATTTGCCCGGTCCGTGTGATGTTCGTAGGGTCCAGCCCCTGGAACTCACTTAATATTCCGTAGCTTCCTCTCCCGTAGGCATAGTCCACATATGCCTCCATCTGAGCAGGGTACAGGCCTCCAAGGCAGACATCGCTCCGTAATGGTCCATAGATGGCATTGACGGCTGACTCAACCTCCATCGCCGTGTTGTAAAACGTTTCAACCGCCAGTGATTTCGGCTTCTCTATTAAAGCATCCTCACAGGACACTAAAATGATCAGGGGTACTAAGAAAAGTAGCTTCTTCATTGTTTCAAGAGTAGAAAGTTTTAGAAATTAGCCCGGATTCCGAAAGTGACCGTTTTAGCTGTCGGATAACTATAATGGTCGATGCCCTGCCGTATAGAATTGCCCGATCCGTAGGAATTGATTTCGGGATCCCACCAGGAGTACTTGGTAAAGGTCAGCAGATTCTGCGCGCTTGCGTAAACCTGCACATTGCGAATCCAGTTTATATTCCAGTTTTGGAAAGGAATATTGTAACCAAGCTGAATATTTTTAAGTCGCAGATAAGACCCGTCTTCAACGAAGCGGTCAGATATAAACGTTGCCGTTGTACGGCTGATAACCGGATACTTGGCATTCGGATTTGCGGGCGTCCAGTTATCAAGATATACCTCGCGGGGCATGTTCAGGCCAAATCCGTAATCAAGCGTTTGGTTAACCGAACTCAGGTTAAAAATATCATTTCCCTCCGATCCCTGGAGGAAGACATTAAGCTCAAAGTTTTTAAAAGACATAGTAGAGTTAAACCCGTAAATAAAATCAGGATTGGGATTACCTATAATTGTCTTGTCGAGCTGATTGATCGCACCGTCGTCGTTCGTATCGACATACTGAATTTTCCCATTTTCGTCATAGCCCTTTTCGGTATATCCGAAGAACGAGCCAAGCGGGTCGCCTTCCCGCAAAATGTTGAGCACGTCGTTCACCACAGTGATATTGATTGCAGTTCCCAGAATGTCTTTGCCATCGTATAATTTCACGACTTTATTCCGATTGAAACCTATATTGGCACCAATGTCCCATTTAAATGCCTTGTCGAAAACAGTGGTGTTTACTGCCAGCTCAAAGCCTTTATTCTGAATCGCGCCGACATTTCGGATGGTATTTGTAAATCCCAGCGAAGACGGTAGAGAAACGGTATTCAGGAGATCCTTCGTGTTTTTAATATAATAGTCAGCGGTGATGTGTAATCGATTCCTGAAAAATGACGCATCAAGGCCGATGTCCGTTTGTTGGGTAGTCTCCCACTTAAGGTTCCCCGGCAACCGGACGCCGGGCGAGAAAGAGGTAAACAAAGCGTCTCCAAGCACTATTTTCCCGGAATTCAATTGGTTGAGCGTAGCATAAGCGTCGATCGCCTGACTCCCGGTGGCGCCCCACCCGATACGTAACTTAAGGTCAGAAAGGAATGGCAGATCCTTTATAAAATCTTCTTCAGACAATCGCCAGGCAAAAGCCCCGGAAGGGAAAAACCCCCACTGGGTGCCCGCGCTATATTTAGATGCCCCGTCAGCCCTGAAGCTGGCAGTAAGCAGGTATTTGTTTTTGAAGCTATAGTTAAGGCGGCCAAGATAGGAAAGGAGCGCCCATTTACTATAGAAAGTCCCGGGGATACCCGGAACATCGGCGGAGGCAAGGTTAGCGGTTTCCTGTGCATCACTCAGGTAGCCGACCCCTGAGCCGCTTAAGCTTTTCGTTATATAATCCTGGTAAGTAAAGCCCCCCAATAGGGTAAAGCTATGGTCATCTGCAAGGGTTTTGGAATAAGTGATGGTGTTTTCGCTGAGAAGACCGATGGCCTGGCTGACGCTCGCGCTGGCCGATCCTCTTGAGTTAAGAAAATTGAGTGTTGTATAGGAATCTGTACGGTCATCTGAACTCTCAATACCACCTGATACCCGGATCGCGAGTCCGTCGAAAGGTTTGAAGGTCATGGCAGCATTGGCCAGTACCTTATTGGATACTGTCTCGTTGGTTTGTTCATTAATATGGTTAAGGGGGTTAATGAGTACATTGGAACCCCAGGGATACGCTGTCGCCAGATTTCGATAAGTCCCGTCTTCATTATAGGGTGTCAATGTCGGGGGGGCTGATAAAATAGAAGAAATCATAGACCCTCCTCTATTACCGCCTCCATTATCACGACGTTGTATACGTGGTCGGGATAACGTTGCACCATAGCTGACACTCAGTTTCTTGCTTATGTCATGATTAATGTTTGCTCTCAGGGAATAGCGGTTGTACCCGCTGCCGATTACAATGCCATCCTGATCAAATATGCTGGCAGAAACCGAAAATTGTGTTTTTTCATTACCACCGCTAACGGTCAGGTTATGGGTTTTCATAGGAGCTTTTTGAAAGATCAGACTCTGCCAATCGAAACCTTCGCCTAGCCCCTCTATTTCTCCCGGTGTGAATCTCGGCGCCAGCCCATCGTTGGCAGCCTGAAGATTATAGAATTCCGCATATTCTCCGGCGTTCATCAAATCCAGTTTCTTTCTGAGTGTTTGGATGCCATAACTGGTTTCAAAATCCACATTCGTCCTGCCGGACTTCCCTCTTTTTGTCGTGATCATTACGACGCCGTTAGCGCCACGAGACCCGTAAATTGCCGTTGCCGAAGCATCCTTCAAAATTTCAATCGACTCAATATCGCTGTTATTCAATATAGTAGGATTACTTCCTGATATAGGAAATCCGTCAACCACGTAAAGTGGCTCGTTGCTGCCCTGAACCGAGTTGGTACCTCTTATGCGCACACTCACAGCGCCTCCAGGTGCGCCGGTATTTTGCACGACCTGTACCCCAGGTGCGCGCCCCGACATCGCCTGCAATACATTAGTGGCCGGGAAAGCATTGATTTCCTTTGCTTTCACCTGCGAAAGCGAGCCGGTCAGGTCGCTTTTCCGGACAGTTCCGTATCCGACCACAACCACCTCTTCAAGGGATTTGGTGTCGATTTCTAAAACGACATCAATTTTTGTCCGGGTTCCCACCGTCTCGCGATTTGTAACATATCCGATATAGGAGAAAATCAATACAGCAGCACTGGAAGGAACGCGGATCGAATACCGGCCCTCCGAATCAGTAGTTGTCCCCGCAGTACTTCCCGCTACCAGTATACTCACACCCGGTAATCCGTCATTTTCAGCGCCCGTCACGCTACCGGAAACGACGATGTCCTGGGCAAACGTCGTACCTCCGATGAACAGTCCAATTATTAATAAGAGTCTTTGCATTGTAATAGTCTTTTCATTAGTTGAAAAATAAGAAAGCCTATAGTTTTATATTGTAAAAATTAATTTTACAATGATTACAATTTTAGCTATTATTCAGGAAAAGTCAAGGGATAATTTTATTTTTTTATCGTTTCCTCCTAAGGAAAAATAACCAGTCATTGCCAGTCCGCTTCCGGGCCCTGTGAGGGCAGGTTTGTGGAGACACCATAAAGAATGGTCGTGCCGGGAGAACGCCCGGTTATCCCAATCCGGGATTGGGGTGGGACCCGTACCAACCCCGCAGGGGTGTCAGGATACTTACACGAGTATATCAAAGGAGATATCCCAACCCCGAAAGGGGTGAAATAACGAACCCGGCATGAATACAGGATTCATTTTCAGGCGACCGGAAAAATTTAGAACCCGCTCAAAAGGAGCCTCTCCGCCGGAAGAAAAAGCGAGCTTCGGCTTTCGCTACCCGTGCGGTTCCCCGGTCATCTTGTTATTCGTCCGCGTATCTTTCATAAAAATAAACATCAGGAGCGAGATAAAAATCGCAATGGTGATGTACCAGTAAAACCACATCTCATGCCCGATGTTCTTCAGCCACAACGCGACATATTCCGCCGACCCGCCGAATACGGCTACCGTGATGGCATGCGGCAGCCCCACCCCGATCACCCGGACCTCTGCCGGAAATAGTTCCGCTTTTACCACCACGCTGATGCTTGAATAGGTGCTGAGGATCACCATGTACACCAACAGCAGGCTTAGTATTTCCCAGTTGGAGGTAGACCTGCCGATTGCCGTCATCAGCGGTACGGTGAGGCATACCCCTAATACACCGAATACAAGCAGTAACGGACGACGGCCGATCCGGTCTGAAATCGCTCCGAAAAGGGGCTGTGCCAACGCAAAAACCAGCAAGCTGACAAAGGTAATCAGGGTGGCGTCTTCTTTTGAGATTCCTCCTGTATTCACCAGGTACTTCTGCATGTAGATGATCGCCGTGTAAAACGCCAGCGTCCCTCCCAATGTAAGTCCAACTACCATCATAATCGACTTCGGGTGGCGAACGAGCTGCGACCAGATACTTTTTTTGACAGTATCCTTTCCGCCGGCTGCCTGATAGGCCTTGGTTTCAGGAAGATTATTGTTCAAGTAAAACATCCCCAGCGTAAGCACTGCCCCGATGGCAAATGGTATGCGCCAGCCCCAGTCGTGAAGCTGTTTGTCGCTCAGGAGAAATTTTTGCAGTACAATCAGCAGGCCTAATGCGATTAGCTGGCCTCCAACGAGTGTCAGATACTGAAAACTGGCATAAAAGCCCCTGCGGTGAGGCGGGGACATTTCCGTTAAGTAGGCCGTGGATATTCCTGTTCCTCCGCCGATACTCAATCCCTGGACAAGCCTTCCGAAAAGCAGTAAAATGGGCGCATATACACCTATGGTGGTATACGCAGGCGTAAGGGCAATCACGACGGAGCCAAACGACATGAGGGACACAGACAACAGCATCGATTTCCGGCGTCCGAAGCGGTCGGCGAAGGCGCCCAATACCCAACCGCCTACCGGGCGCATGAAAAAGCCCAGGGCAAAAACACCCGCGGTTTGCAAGAGTTGCACGGTCTGGCTGCCATGCGGAAAAAAGGCAGCCGAAAAATAAATGGCAAATGCTGAATAAATATACCAGTCGTACCAGATCAGAAGACTGGCCAGGGAGCCGGTAATGATGGACTTTATGATACGATTGTTCGGACTAGCAGACTGGGACACGTCGGAAAGGGAAAATGTTAAAGGATTTAGTTAGTAGCGGCACGACGGACAAATCCTGCCTCTTTCCAAAAATAGCAAAAAAGTACGAGGTGACGGTCGCCGCGTCTGTCTGTCGCTCACTGCCGGCGTAGCGCAATTATCGGATCAACAAGAAAAATCCGGAAATTTTGAGTTGCTGAAGGCGATTACTGATGCGTTCGATGGTAAATTTGAAAAAGAAATCAAAAAAAGGCTGCCTATTTTCGGACAGCCTTTTTTTAAGTCAGCCTAATCAGAATACATCAAGGCTTAATTGAAATTATATAGGAAAACAGATCACGTATCTGCTCCTCGGACAGATCGTCAAGAAGGCGCTCGGGCATCATTGAATTTTTCTGAGCTTCCATCTTCACGATCTGCTTTTCAGCTAAAGTGATGGCATTGCCGCCTACGGGCTGAATCGTAATAGTTGCACCGCTTCTTTCCACGATCTTGCCCAGCAGAACTCGCCCGTCCTTTGTGGTGACCTGGTTATACACATATCCTTCCCTGATGTCGGCATTGGGATTTATGGTATTAAAGAGGAGATCGTTTATATTACGTCTGTCGTACCCGGTAAGGTCAGGCCCGATATCTCCGCCTTCATCAAAAAGGCGGTGGCACGCTCCGCAGACATTCTGAAAAATCACCTTTCCATGTTCGACACTGCCCTGTCCCTTTTGCAGCAGCTTTGATACAGACTTGATCTGCTCCATTTTTTGATCGGAAGTGACCGATCTGCTTTCGGGCAGCACCCTTTGTACGCGCTGTGTAAAACCGGGAGCGTCGATCAATTTCAGACGAAGGATGATGTGGCTGTCCAGGTCGCTCTTATCGATCCCGTTGCCGGATTCGATGGAATCCAGCAGTTGATTGGCCCAGTCCGGCCGACTGGTCAGCAAAGACAAGGTTTCGGCTTTCAGGGCCGTATTCGGCTGCAGCCTCTTGGGATAAATTTCTATGATCTTCGCGGCGATCGATTCGTCCGGGTAACGCTGCAGGGACCTCAATGCGGCCTGCTTGATCGGAACAGAACTTTCTGTACTCCCGACAAGATTCAACAAAACCGGCACGGCTTCCGGTATGAACGTCTCGCCCAATACCCGGATATAGGCAAGCCGCTCCTTGGAATCAGCGCGGTTGTCTCGGATAATTCCCGATGCTTTCTGAAAGGCCTCCGGATCTCGTTGCCTGAGCTGCATCAGAATGGACAATCCCGCTCCCGGGCCGCCGCCGGAAGCGCTAATCATTTGAACAAGCTCACCGGGCAATTCCAGCGATTCCATCCCTATCAGTCCTTTTTGTATGCCATCCGTCACCATTTTCTGATAGCGGGCCTCCGGGGCGAGCTTCAGGAATGCAGTACATGCATCGAGGCTTTCCCTGGTGCCCTCGGTTACAAGCCTCCTTGCCAGTAAGCCCGCTATCAGCTCATTTACGATTGACGCCTTCCATAAACTCTTATCCTCAAAAAGGGATATCACGGCATTCCTGTCCGAACCAATCTTGGCTTCAATCCCCCACCAGATCAGCATCGGGATGTCAGGATCCGACGCGTCGGCATCATGTCGCATCAACTGACCAAGAACGGGGATTGCTTCCCTGGCAGGCAACCGCTTTGCCGTAGAAGCCAACTGGCTCCTTACTTCCGGATGAGGCTCGGTGCGGGCAAGCGCGGCCAGCTTTTTACCCTGTTCTGCGGTTACCGTACCAGCGTCACCAAGAAGCCTTACACCCCACATCCGTACAAAAGAATCGTGGTGCGTCAAGGCGATATCGGCTATCTGTTGATCGAATCCGCCGGACAGATTAATGGCCCACAACGCCTGAAGTGCGATCTGCGCCGTGTCGGATTGAAGGAGATCCGTCAATTTGGGGAGCAGCTTCCTGTCTTTCCTGTCTCCGAGGATCCGGAGCGCCTCTTGCCGAAACCAGTTGTTACGGCTCGACAACAAGGCGATCAGCTCGTCGCCCGAATATTTGGTCAGGTCGAATTGTCGGGTAAGGGCCGGGGTATTATCGTTTTTCCTGAGCCGGTAAATCCGGCCGCTGGTTTTGTGCCACGTATCGCGTGCATCAACGTGCGTCAGCCGGCTGTCATACCAGTCTGCCAGATAGACGGCCCCATCCGGCCCCGCCTTTATGTCCACCGGGCGAAACCATCTGTCGTCGGTGGACAATATGTGCTCCTGGTCCGAAACCGAAAAAGAGGATCCGTTTTTAGCGATCGACGCCAGCTGCAGATAGCCATGCAGCGGATTGACGGCGAGCATCCTGTCATGATACCTTTCCGGCAGATTCCCACCCTGGTAACGAATCCAGCCGTGAGTGAACCGCTTTTTTTCCCCCTCATGCTTCATATTGGGAAGATACCCGAAAGTATAAGGGTTGGTATAAGGCCCGTGTTTGTCAAGATTTCGCTGGTAATAGGCTCCCTGCTTGTAGTACTGTCCTCTGGAAGTCCCGTTATCTCCTGAATAGATCCGGCCCTTGTCGTCAATTTCAACATGGAAAGTATTCCCTCCCCCTTCGGCGAACACTTCGAATACCGAGGTTTCCGGGTGGTATCGCCAAATGGCCTGGCCTTGAAAGGCTACATTTTTAGAAGCCCGTGAATTAATGTTTGCCGTAGTAGTACTGCCCTGGGCGCCATATAGCCACCCGTCCGGCCCCCACCGGAGGCTGTTTGCTACCGCATGGGTGTCCTCCAGTCCGAACCCTTCCAGGTGAACCGTAGGATCGCCGTCAGGCAAACCGTCTTCGTCAGGATCAGGATAGGCCAGCAAATACGGTGGACTAAGCACCCACACTTTTTTCCTCCCCAGCACCACGCTGGTAGCAATATTAAGGCCCGTAATGGCATCCGTGGCTTTATCGTACTTGCCGTCGCCATTGGTATCCTCGAATATCGTGATCTTGTCTGCTCCCCTTAAGCCGTTCGGAGGGGGAAGCGGTTTATCGTTGTATTGTATCCGCAGATATTCGTCGATACGCTCCACCTTAAGCCCTTTGGGATAAGGGTACTGGTTATATTGAACCACCCAAAGCCTGCCCCGGTGATCAAAGTTTATAAAAACGGGTTGCGATACCCGCGGTTCGGAGAGCACGAGGTCCAACCTTAGGTCGTCTGGGTATTTGAAAGCTAAAAGAGCACGGTCGGCCGAGGTAGGTTGGGAATTGTCAGACATCGCGCCGAATCCTTCGAAATTGCGGAGCGTTCTGGCAACTTCTTCGTTGACAGCGATGTCGGACAAATTAGTAGGCTTGCGGGTCCGTGAACTTTGGCAATCAGAAAACAGCATGCAGACCAGGGTAATAACCGGCAACCTGACATATCGAAAATAGTTCATTTTAAGCTTATTGGGTTTATATGCTATCAGGCAGGTTGTAAAGTAACCGCTTTTAGTTAATAGTGTATTGGCGTGAGGTTCTTTTTACCGGTTTACCCCTCCGCAAGGTAGCTTTTTAACCGGCGCAGGTCATTGCTTACGGTGCCGGTCACCTCATTAAGGTGCGCGGTCATCGTTTCCTTATTCCCCGCGATAAGCGGATATTCAAAGTGCAGGGAGATTGGCCCTGAAATCGAAGTTGCCTTTACTATCGCGAAAAACGACTCGAAATCAACATAACCTGTCCCCAATGGAACGTCCAGGGGCCTCATCCCATTTTTGCCTTTGTCGTTCCATATAAAATCCTTTATGCAGATCGTCTTTATATGCGGCGCCAGCGCCCGTAAAGGGTTCACCCAGGACTGCATTCCTTCCGCCATCCCATGGCGTATATCATACTGGCACCCTATATACCTGGGATCCAAATCCTTAATAGTCATGTATAAATCCCATACTGCGGCGCCGAAAATCTCGCCTGCATGATTTTGCAGGGCACCGTGAATGCCCACACGGGAATTCAGCTCACAAAGATCACCCAGCAACCGCCTGAACCGCTCAAGGTTGGCCGGCACGGATATCGAACGATCGTACTTCAGCTCACCCATACGATAATAGCGGATACCGTTGTCGGCCATTACCCGGATATACTCCGCCGTCTCCGTTGTCGCCTCGGTGATCGCGGTGACGGCCATGGGAACCGTCAAGCCCGCTATACCAGCCAGCCGCACGAATTCCGGTAGCGCTTTCCGGCCGTGCTCCGGCAGAATGTGACCTTTAGGGCGGTAGCTAAGATCAATACCTTCAAATCCACATCCTGCAACCAGGGAAATAAGCTCCTGGCTTGACATGTGGTCGAAAGGTTTACTAAATACACATATCGGGCGCGCTTCCGAAGCACCTGCGGGCTTTAGGGCATGTGGTATCCGCCGGTACAAAGAATCCGCTTCCCGGGCACTTCCAACGTGCAGTGCCAGCGCTCCCAGCGAACTTTTCTCTATAAACTTCCTCCTGTCCATTTATCAGTAATCTGAGTTGAATCAATCGGCGGTCATAAGGCTGCCGATTGATTTGAAAAATAAAGAATTATCCAACTCTCGACTCGGCTACCATCCGGGATTATTTGTTCCGAGATTCGGATTAAGCCCCAGCTCGTTGACAGGCAAAGGCCAAAGGTAGTCGCGACCTACATTAAACGTCCGCTTGTCTGCCGCTTCCAGAAGTGTATATCCGTCCTGCATGGCGGGCAATGCTGTGCCGGTCGCGTACTCGTTGGGGAAAATCCGGGCTCCGATAAGCGCTTTAGGCAGCTCCTTTTCTGCAGCCTTCCACCGGAGAAGATCCCAGTACCGAAAGCCTTCAAATGCCAGCTCCACCGTTCGTTCCCGCCGGAGTTCAGTGCGCATATCCAATCCGTTGGAGCTTACAAAGGCATTTGTTAACGGCGGCAGTAGGTCCGGCCGGTTGTTGGTCGCCCGGCTGCGGATCAAGTTAATGGTTTTGTCGAGATCGTCGTCGCTGATCCCGTCTGTCATTTCAAAAAGCGCTTCTGCGTAATTCAGCAATACCTCGCTGTACCGTATGACTATCAGATCGACAAAGCTCCGGTTGGGGAGCCAGTCCGCCGAGGTGTGATACTTCTTAAGCCTGTAGTAGGGTGTCGCAACGTACTGGGGCTGGAAGGTATTTCCGGTTTCATCCCCCTTCCTGAAGATTGTCATTCCGAACCTGGGATCCCGGTTCCTGAACTCGGTCAGCGAGCTGGTCTCCCGGCCGGTGGAATCATAAACGGATTTACCGACAGGCAGTCCATCTTTAAACAAGACCAAATGAGCATATGCCCGGGTCGCCGTTAACAGTCCGCTTCCCAGATCCAGTACCTGCCTTATATAGCCGTGGAATGAGATAACATTGGCAATATCCTGGCCGTAGAGGCGCACCAGGATATTCTCCTTATTGGCGGCATAGGTTTCCCCTGCATTTTGAAACAGGTAGAAAAAACTGCTGTCTTCTTTAGCGGGATAATAAAACAGGCGGTGCTTATCCTCGGAAATCACCGCTTTGCCGGCATCAATGGCTGCTTGTAAATGTTTTGAAGGATTTCCTATTCCCAGAAATTTCTGTCTTGTTCCTTCAAACAACGCCACTCTCGATTTGAACGCGAGCGCAGCGCTTCG
The DNA here is from genome assembly GCA_040394475.1 of Telluribacter humicola. Classification (GTDB taxonomy): domain Bacteria; phylum Bacteroidota; class Bacteroidia; order Cytophagales; family Spirosomataceae; genus JBEBSD01. Next base: position 32,548 of record JBEBSD010000028.1, read on the forward strand.
CGTAATTCGACCATATTCATTGCCTGACGCCGAGCTAAGTAAATCCGGCTGCGGAAGGTGCCCGGCGGCAAAATCCAGGTCGGCATAGATGCTGTCGATCACCACCTCGCTGGAAGTACGGGGACCAAACAAATCGGGGTCTTCGGCGGTAAGCGTCTTGAGGATCAGAGGCACGTCTCCAAAGCGTTTGATCAGTTCGAAATATCCAAAGGCACGGAAAAAACGTGCCTCGCCCCGGTAGCGATTCACAATTGCCGGATCCCCCTCTATGCGGCCGGCCTTATCCAGAATGTTGTTCGCTGCCCGGATCAGCTTATAGAAATTTGTCCATTCCACCGAGGTAGCCGGCGCCGTGGTACGGGAGCCGTTGCTGACCGTATTCAGCGATCCGGCGATAGGAGCCGCGATATCCGAATAGTTATCATGCAAGGGAGTCGGCGTGCCGGAGGGATCGGTGGCATCGCTCAGACCGGGCAGGAAGGTATACAAGTAGTTGCAGCCCGTGGCGAGGTCCCCGGTAGTCTTCCAGAAAGCACCGTCCGTAATCGTAGTCTGGGCAACCTGGATCAGGTTTTTTTCGCAACCCGGCATGACAAGGACGATTAGCAGTCCCCCCAGGCAACCTAAAAATTTTCTAATATGGTTCATACCAAAATGAGTTGTATGGATTTATTGAAATGATACATTCACACCCATTGAATAGGAGCGGAACATTGGGTATTGAAATCCTGAGTTGTTCGGGTTTTCAGCATCGAAATACTTAAACCACATTTTGTTCTTCTCCCATACATCCTGCCCGCTCAGGAAGATGCGCGCCTTCGCAATATGAAGTTTCTGAGTCAACGCCGCAGGCAACGTATAGCCTACCTGTATGTTTTTCAGGCGGATATAAGCGGCATTCTGCACCCAATGGCTCGACGTGTTGGCATTCCATACGGCGCCTACATAGGGCCTGGGAAAACGTGCATCCGTATTTTCCGGGGTCCAATAATCCTGATGTATGGCCCATGGCTGACGCCACCCCTCGTAAAACGGAACCAACGTCTGTGCCATCAGCATCATTTTTCGCTTGCCCACCCCCTGGAAGAGTACGGAGAAGTCAAAGTCCTTCCAGTTAGTTCCTAAATTGGCGCCGAAGGTGTAACGGGGGTTCAAGTCTCCCAGGTTCACCAGATCGCCATGGTCATCCACACGGCCAAGCCCGGCATTGATTCTGCCGTCGCCGTTGATATCCTTCAGCTTGATATCGCCGGCGCCGGTCTGGGTGTTCTGCAAGGCATGCGCTTTTACTTCTTCGGCGCTGCTAAAATAGCCTTCGGCCACATAGCCGAAAATAGTGCTCAGCGGCAGCCCCGGCAGATAGGGATTCAGCCCTTCTTTATATGCGACGGGACCTTCATACCGGGTGACCGTATTCTGGTTGTCGCTGACATTGAGGCTGACGGAGTAACCGCCGCCCCTGAATTTGTCGCGCCAGCTTAGGATGGTCTCCCAGCCTTTTACCCTGAGCGAAGCCGCGTTGGTCGAATTGGGTGTGAGGCCAAGCGTGGCGGGCAGGTTCAAACGGATAAACACATTGTTATTATTGCGCACATAGTAATCGAAACTTCCGGTCAGCCGGTTATTGAAAAGCCCGATGTCAACTCCGGCGTTGATGGTCTCAATAATCTCCCACCCTTTTCCTGCAGAAGGAATCGCATTCTGATACACATACGGCGTAGCGGCATCATTGAAGGGATAGACACCGCCGTTTAGCAAAGCCTGATAGTCATAGTTATAGGCGTTCAGGTTTGTGGATTGGGCGCCGCCCAGCTGTCCCCAGGACCACCGCAGTTTGAATTCGTCCATGAAGGGCAGGGCACTGGCAAACCAGGGTTCGGTGTTTAAGCGCCACGCCGCCGAGGCCGAAGGGAAAAAGGCACTCTGATAACCCGGGGCCAGCCTTGAAGTAGCGTCGTTTCGTACGTTCACTTCCAGAAAATATTTACTGGCGTAGTTGTAGGTTAGCCGCCCGAAATAGGAAACCCATGTATTGACCTGTATATTATCCGTTACGTTGCCCGGAGAAGTAGCAGCCAGTATCGAATAGTTCAGCGTGGGAAGGTTGTTGGATAACAGGGCTGTTTGCCTGGCCGATATAAAGTTGTAGCTGTACTCTTTGTATTCAAATCCCCCGAGCGCATGAAATGAGTGATTATCGCCGAACTGCCAGTCATAGTCTGCCAGTGCCTGTACGTTTTGCCAGCTTTGGGTGGCCCTGCTTTTCTGCAGGGAGTTCGTGGGATTGATACTTCCTCCGGAAACCGGTGTATGGGGATCGTTTAATGTATAACGGGGAATAGTCCGCTGGAAGTTGTCCCTGTTGTACTGTTGAAAACGGGGACTGTAAACCAGGCGAAGTCCCAATCCTTTTACAAGGTTATCGGCCCGGAAGGTAATAACGCCCTCCATGCTATGCTGCATCGACTTATCATAGCCTCCGTCTTTCAATACCGGGTATGCGTTTGAAGTTGTTCCGACATAGGCATACCGGTCCTCATAGCCCGGGAGAAAAATCGGATTCCTGGCAGTCCGGATCTGGTAGATTTGATACATCAGCCCATAATCATTGGATATCGACATGGCAGGCGCCTGAATACGTGGTTGCGTATAAGACAGCCTGGTGTCTATGCTGAATACATTGTTGAGCTTTGTATTGAGGTTCAGGCGGGCATTGTAACGTTGCGTCGCGTCGGGTCCGATCTTAAACGTTCCTTTCTGGGAAAAGTATCCGATTGAGAACAAATATTGGGTTCGTTCGTTCCCGCCGCTGATACTGACGTTCTGGTTTTGAACCGGGCTGGTCCGGCGCATCAGGATATCGGCGAGGTTGTTGTCAAAGAAAAAGTCGTAGCCTCCGGCCCCGTTTTCAACGACATTCGTATCGGGATCCATCAGCCAGCCAATCTGCTGCGGCGAATAGGCACGCCCGCCGTTGACATTGAACTGCGCCAGGTTGTTCATTTGCGCCTGTTCCCAGGAATGCAGCAGCTCAGGTTGGTTATAAGGGCTGTTAATCGTAAAAAGGCCGGTATAATCGACGCGCACTTTTTGTACAGATCCTTTTTTGGTCGATACCAGAATGACGCCGCCACCCGCTTTAGCGCCGTAAATAGCGGCCGCAGCGGCATCTTTCAGCACCGAAATATTCGCAATATCATTCGGATTAATTAATGAAAGATCCCCTTCGACACCATCCACAATCACTAAGGGGCTATTGCCTGCTTCCGCATTAATAGAGGTAGCCCCCCGTATCTGGGCTCCCCAGCCCTCCATTCCCGGCTGACCGCTCGACCGCGTGATGACCAAACCGGGAGCCGCACCCTGCAAAGCCGCTACTGAATTGGTCACCGGCCGGTTTTCAATGGCTTTACTGTCCACGGTTGAAACAGCCCCGGTAAGATTAACTTTTCTCTCGGTGCCATACCCCACCACCACCACCTCCTCCAACGCCCTTTCATCGGCCTTCAGGGCAATCTCGATGGTGGTCCTGTTTCCAACCAGGGCTTCTTCGGACAGGTACCCCACGAACGAAAACACTAACACCGCCTTTTCATTGGCCACGACAATAGAGAAGCTCCCGTCCCCGGTGCTGCTTGTCCCTTGTGGCGTCCCTTTGATCAGAATGCTGACTCCGGGAAGACCATCTCCCTTTTCATCCGTTACCTTGCCTCGTATCGTGATGTTTTCCGGTTTCGGAAGGTCTACCTTCTGAGATAAATCCTTTGCCTCCAACCATTCCTGAGCGGTGGTGCCCTGAATGGGTAGGACGGACGATTGAATCGTCATCAACGGCTTGTCCGCAAGCGGCAGGCGCTTTTCGTTGATCACTACCGTGTTATCAATAATGGCATAGGTAAGCGGCTGGTGCTTCAGTACAAGGTCGAGCGCTTCCCTGACGGTGGCGTTCTTTACCCTGACGTTAATCTTTCCTGCACTCTTCAGCAAATGGCTTTCGTACCAGAAAATCACCCCGCTCTGCTTCTTGATTTCGTTGAGAACCCTTTCAAGCGAAGCACTTTTCTCGGATAGCGTAATTTTCTGGGAAAAACCTTCCGCAAAAACATGCACACAGGCCAGTGTGATGCAAATGGCAATCAGTTTGATCCGCATAATGATTCGGCCTAGGGTAACGGGATTAAGCCGGTCCTGAAAGGGTGCCAGGCTGTGTAATACGCTAATTTTTCGGTAAAAACGCGTCTTGTCAATACAAAATGTCATAATTTTGTACGGTTTGGGTTAAATGGAACAAATGGACTTTGCGAGATGTACACCCTGACTGTCGGCCGGAAGTGTTCGTAGCACTCCCGGCTTTTTTGTTGGGCGGTTAAGAATTATGTGTCGGGTCGGAACATGGGACTGAATGGTTGGTGATCAGGGAATTACATTTATGTGCTTTCCGTCCACCCGAAACCGGATGCCGCTGGTCTCGAGTATCTGCAGCAGACTTGAAAGCTTCGAATCCCGGGAAATCCCCCCGGTAAAGAGACGTTTGGGAATCTCACCGTCGTAGACAATGTCTACGTCGTACCATCTGGCGATTTGCCGCATGATGTCCCTGATGTCGGCGTCCTTGAACAGGAGCTGCCCGTTCTTCCAGGCAATGGCTTCTTCCATGTCGGCCGCATCGGTCACCAGCAGCTCTCCGTTTTCTGACAAATGTGCTTGTTGGTTGGGCATAAGCAGCGCTTTAGTTCCTTTTTTGCCGGTTACCTCCACACTTCCTTCCAGCAGCGTGGTCTTCACACTTTTTTCGTCGTTGTAACTGTTGACATTGAACTGCGTCCCCAGTACACGAATAGTCTGCCTGTCGTTGACATTGACCAGGAAGGGAATTTTCCTGGTGGCATCTTCCTGGTCGCCGGATAGCGGAACGATCTCAAAAAATGCCTCTCCGGTAAGTTCCACATAGCGTTCACCCGAAATAAACCGGGTGGGATACCGCAGCGAGGACGCCGAGTTCAGCCACACCATACTCCCGTCGGGAAGACGCAGCCGGTATTGGCCGCCGCGGGGTGTGGTAATGGTATGATAGGCAACCGGTTCGTTGGGCGAGTCCAGCGTTTCATAGACTATCAGGCCTCCTTCCTTACGGATACGGATCCCCTGCCCGTCCTTTAGTATCCCGTTTTGTTGGCTGTCGAGGGAAAGCACCGAACCATCGCCGAAAGTAAGGAAGGCCTTATTCCCTCCGGGAGCAGCATCATGAACGGCCAGCGTGGTGAGCGTTCCGGTGGCGGGAGGGGAAATCCGGTCGGGTAGCAGGTAGACTCCCGTAGCAATCATAACCAACAGGACAGCGGCAGCGGCTACGGACTTCCACAACGGTAGTGACCGGGATACTACGGGTTGCAGCCTGCGGCGGATGCCGGCCAGGATTTGCCCGCGGTGAGCGTCCTCGCTTCCGGCCCTGGATTCCGGCACATGCACAAGGACATCCTGGTCCTGGTTGTACCATTGTGCAAACTCCTCCTGCTCGGTAGCAGTAATGGTGCCGTCCAGCCATTTCCGGGCCAGTTCTTCCAGACGTTTTTCGGGATCGGTTGGTCTCATCAGGTTAGAGGTACTTTATAGATAAGTCCCTCGTGGGATACGAATCCCTTAGTCTCCTGTAAAAAAAGATGAAATTAATTCGCCGAGTCCTTATCTCAGCAAGAACTGCAACCATACGGCGACCAGAAGGATGTCCAGTCCGTTGCGGAGCGTTTTCAGCGCCTTTCCCAGGTGGGCTTCTACTGTTTTCTCAGAAATGCCTACCTCCTCAGCGATCCGTTTTTGAGAATAGCCCTGTTCGCGGCTCAGATGGTATACCAGTCTGCATTTTTCGGGTAAGGCTGCGACCATCACTTCGAGTCGGCGACGCAATTCCTCGAACTCCAGCCATTCCTGGGTAGCATTATCCAATATTCCCTGTGTGTGCTGCCGATGAGCCGCATACCGTCGCTGATGATCGCGCCTGGCCAGGGTCTTAATGACGCGGTACTTTACAGCGACAGCCAGGTAATTATCAAGAGAAGAAGTGAGCTCCAGCCGGTCACGCCGGTTCCAGAGCGCAACAAAGAGGTCTTGTACAATTTCCTCCGCCTCGGCAATATCGCCCCCGGTTTTGTTGGCAGCTACGACCAGCAGTTTTTTCCAATAACGATTGTAAATTGCCGTGAACGCCTCATCCTCCCCCGCTTTCATCAGGGCAACCAGTTCATGATCGTTATACTGCTGATAGTTCATGGATAGTTGATGCCGGGGAATGAGAATATCATTAAAAGAAAAGCAAATATAACTGAATTTATACCTTGAAAGGAAGCAGGAAAATGCTGCTATAGGTATGATTGCTGTCGCTGCTCTTATTAACGATGATCCGCTTAACGTCCGCATCGGGCCGGGTGACCAGGGCGCTCAGGTCTTGGGAACTAAATTCATCAGGGATTTTTTTTTGCGTTTTGCCAGGATTGGGGGACACCGTCCCTCCGGGACTTTTGTGGGGGATAGGTAAGCCAATAGGTCTAAATTTATTTCCGGTGACTTAAGATCGTTGGTGATACCCCTTTGCGCTCCTTCACTGTCAGACAGCGTATTCAAAGCTTTTCCGATCAGTCAGTAACATTCGACAAAACAGTTTGTTGCAAATTCTTTATGGCTGGCATTTCCAAATTGAGAAGTCTTGCGATAAGGGGGGCAATATCTGTTACAGACATTTTTTCAATCTTAATGCCGCTTTTTATCCCGGCGCCTTGCGCTATAAAGCCGGTCTCTATCTGCTGGAAGTCGGGGAAATGTCCATGATCTCCTCTGGTTTTTGCTTTGGGTCTTATCGCCTCCCCTTCTGTTTCCCAACCTAAGGTAGCTCCATTCTCACCTGTCAGGGCAAGATCTACCGCCGGGTCGGCTTCTGCTTTCCTCAACAGAGCTGATTTGATGACACGAAAATGCGTTTTCTCGTATGCAGATCGCGACTGCAGGAGCTCTTCGACTTTTTGAAGTGTTTTTTTATCGGATTTATCTTTCAAATGCAAAAAGGAAGATCCGGCAACGGGATAGAAAAAGGCCTTCCAGTCGCCATTTTCGACGTTATTGATCAGTCCTGCTTCTTTAAGCCATACATTCGGATGAAGGTCCTTGTCTCCGGAAACGAACCCATGATCTCCTGTCACGATAATCGTACTTGTTTCGCGGATTCCTGACGATTCCAACGCCCGTATAATAAGACCAATCGCACGGTCTGCCTGTCTTACTGCCTCTGCGATCGGTTCTCCTTCAAGCCCATTCCCATGCTGGGCGGCATCCAGGCCCAGGAGATGAATACTTGTAAAGCCAGGGGTATGCTTTTCTATCAGGTAACTGGCGGCAGTTGCTATGTTGACGTCGATTCCTTTATTCAGAGGAGAGTAAAATAAAAAATTCATATCAGTGCCTTTCTCGTTAAATACCTTTTCTTTTATCTCCTCAATTAACCCGGATGGTCTTGAATGAGCGTAAGTACGCTCTCCGAGCTTGCCTACGTCCGGAATATTGTAATCAACCGGTGCATCCGCAGATACAGGCCACATCACAGACACCGTAGAAAGTCCGGCTTTTCTGGCGGCTTCCCATAATGAGAGGGATTTGATGGAGCTGAACTGCCAGTAAACAGAATCGCTTCGCGTAAAGGAAACAAAAGGAGAATTGTAATAAATACCATGCTTTTCGGGAGTAGTTCCGGTCATAATAGAAATATGATTAGGGTAGGTCATTGACGGGAATACACTTGTTACCCCTTTCGCATAAACTCCCCGGTTCATTAATCCTGCCAGGTTTTCAGCTCCCCATTGGGGGTTCAGGTAAAAGTCAGGGCGCAGACCATCTATAGTGACCAAAACTACATGACTGGTAGATTGTGACAGTGATTTAGCGGGGATAAGCAGGTATGCAAAAAAAAGAAGGCTGTAGATTTTCATTATATAAATAACTTGAAGTAACACAACAACATTTGGGTTAACATCCCAGACTGCTTGGCTGAATCGCATAGCGGTTCAAGGAGGACGTCTCCCGGAAGTCCTCCTATACGCGCCCGAGAGCGCGTGCCAATTCACTACCAGCCCGGATTTTGACCGAGCTCCGGGTTCATCAGCCTGTCGTTTTCAGGTATCGGGTAGCGATAGTGTTTCTGCTCCCATCTCCTTTCGATATTGTTGAGCCATGTGATTTCTCCATGGGTTCCCATCTTCAATTGCTGCGGATTCACCGATCCATTGGCGAGTGTGGGGCTTACATTGACATATTGTACTCCGGGGATGGGGTTGGAAGGCATGACCTGGTAGAAGCAAACATCGGGTTTCCCGTCCTCATTGAGGTCCATGGGGGTGTTCAATTCCTTCACATAAATACCATTCCATTCCTTTTCCGCGAGTTCTCCCTTTTTCCATCTTACCAGGTCATAGAATCTGAAACCCTCGAAAATCAGTTCGATGCTCCTTTCTCTTCTTATTTCCAGCAGCGCAGGGTTTTCAATTTCCGGGAAATACTCTTTTTGCAAATAGGTGTCTATTTGCTGCGGACGCGCATCGATACCGGCATTGATTCCTGCCCGTTTTCTGAGGGCGCCGATCGTTAAATTCCAGTCCTGGTCCGTGAGGATGCCTAATTCTGCTTTGGCCTCTGCGTAGTTGAGAAGAACCTCTGCAAACCGGATAATTGAAACAGCATTGGTGCTAAGCACTCCGTTATCATAATAGGCGTTGTCTAAGCTCCATTTGATCGGGTGATAACCGGTGTAGGTGTAGGAGAACGAAGGAGGACTGACTTCCGTAGTTGTTCCATTGATTCTTTTGTAATCGCCCATTCGGATGGTTTGCTGAAGCCGCTTGTCTCTGTTCCTGACTTCTTGCTCGAATGGCAGCGTTTGATATCCTTCGAAATCGGTGAACGGCGAGCCATTCAATGTCAGATAGAGATTTACGAAGCTTCTTGTCAGGCTTAGTCTTCGCCCAACGGTCGCACTGGTCCACCACCAGGTCGCCTGGTGATAAATCCCCAAGCTCGAGCTGCTTACCGCAGCCAGCATAATTTCAGAGGGTACGGGTGCGTCGTTAATAAATAGCTGACGGTACGAATTTTCGGTTCCAGCCGCTTCGTAAAGAGAATGTCCGGAATCATGTATTACCTTTTCAGCGGCATCGGCGGCTTCCTTAAGCCAGAAGTCGGTGCTTTGTGACAAACCGGCATCCGTATGATATTTTCTAAAAGTACCTTCAAAGAGACAGACCCGTGATTTAAATGCATATGCGATGTGCCGGCTAATTGTTGTCCGGGTATTGTCATTGTTGTTTTTGATATTCAGGCAGGCAAAATTCAGATCGGCAAGAACAGAGTCCATTACAACTGATCTGGGCGTACGCGGGTTGTATAACGCCGGGTCTGACACATCCAGCGGCGTATCAATCCACGGGACATCCCCGAAACGCTTTACCTTCTCAAAGTAAAACCAGGCACGAAAGAACCTGGCCAGGCCCAGGTAGTGCATTTTAGTCTCCGGACTAATAGCCGCACTGTTACAATTGGCAATAAAATAATTGATAGATCGCAGTTCACTCCAACTCCATCCCGTGCTTTCCCTGGAACTATACGATCCGGGCCGGATAAAGTTATCAACCACCATGACGGCCGAAAAGTCTGTTAAAGCATCGCTTTGAGTTATGTTGTCGGCCGTCGGCAGAATACTGTAAAATGAGTTCGTATAAAGAGCCAACCCACTTTCTGAGTTAAACACGGCGTCTTTGTTAAGAGTGTCTTTAGGGAGTTGATCCAGGCTCTCACAACCTGCCACTATAACAAAGAATGAAAAGAGAACTGCTATAGAATAGATGGGTTTCATAAGTTTCAATCTTAAAAATTAATAGTAAGACCCAGGGTAAAACTCTTGAGAATGGGATAATTATTCCCGTCTCCGTAGTTCGACGGCGTAACGACGGCGTCGGAACGATTTGCCGCATTTTCGGCATCCAGATTTCTCGTAACCCGGTAAAGGGGCGACCAGGAAAACAGGTTTTCTCCTGAGAGGAATATCTTCGCGTTGCTCATATAGACTTTGGACGTCCAACCGGAGGGGATGGTATACCCTATCTGAATGTTTTTCATACGCAGGTACGCGATGTTTTGGAGGTATCTGGTTTGATTCTCTCCTAAGGGACGTCCACCCAGGGAGATATATCCGCGGTATCTCGGAAAATAAGCCTCAGGGTTTTCTTCAGACCAAATATTCCCAATTTGCGACGAGGGAATTTTACCGTATGGACGGGTATACTGCCCCCAGAAAATTCCTGCGTCAGGATGAGGATACCAGTCCTGTTTACCTATTCCCTGTAAAAATGCAGAGATGAAGAAATTATTCCAGTCAGCGCCTACATTCACGCCATAGGCAAATCTTGGGCTTGAATTTCCGATGATTTTTCTGTCTCCCGGGTCATCGACACGATCAGTCCCGTTATTAATCGTGTTGTCTCCGTTAAGATCTTTAAATTTTATATCGCCAGGCAGTAACGAGCGCGTATTAGAAGAAAAAAAGTAGCTTTGGTTGGCATGGTTGTTAATTTCATCCTGTGACTTGAAAAGCCCCTCCGTCTCGAATCCCCATATTTCCCCGATAACCTGGCCTTCGTAGTAGTCAGAGAGCCGACGTTCAGGATTATTATATTTTAGTATTTCAGATTTGTTGTCAGAAATAAACAATCTCACGGAATATCCAAGCGGTTTCGAAAAAGCGGATCTCCTGTCGTTCCAAAGCAAAGAGAGCTCCCAGCCGTCGGTACGCAAATCTGCATAATTGCCCCTTGGAACACTTGTACCGAAAACCGCCGGAACGGATCTCCCGACCGTGTACATGTCCACCGTTTTGCGTATATACCTGTCAAAATTGGCAATCAATCGATTGGAAGCAAGAGAAAGGTCTACGCCGAAATTCCACGTTGCGGATTTTTCCCAGGTAAGGCCTTCCGGCAGTACATTGGGATGTCCGGTAATGGGAGGGAGAGCGCCTTCTATGATTCTGACAGAACGCCCCACAGAGAATTTTTCAAGAAATGAATAGGAAGCGATATTGCCGTTACCGAGCGCTCCATAGGAGGTTCGTAATTTTAAACCACTTACCCGGGACGCCGGTATTTTCCAGAATGGCTCGTTCTCCAGTTTCCACCCGGCCGAAAACGAAGGAAAAAACCCAAAACGCTGATGGTTCGGAAATTTTGAGGATCCGTCGTACCGCCCGTTCAGCTCCAGTAAATATCTATCTTTAAAGGCATAGTTGATTCGGTAAAAACCTCCCAGGATCGCCCACTGCTCCCAACCACCTGTCGTACTGATGGATTGTCCAATGGCCAGATTAATGTCTTCCGCATCTTCAAAAAGCAAGCCGTTCCGAAACATCTCGTTTTTTTTGAATGCAAAATTCTCATAATTGAGACCCAGTGTTGTCTTCAAAGCATGCACCTGACTAAAAGTCTGGTCGTATTCGGCATAGATATTTGATGCGATATAAGAATTCCTCTGATAGCTGTTTTGAAGATCATTTGTATTGGTGCCGAGGTATTCGACCACTCCCGGTATTCTGCTGTAGGGAACGGGTACCCGCCTCCTTTGTTCGTTGTCGTCTCTGTACCGGAATGTAAGGTCCCCTTTAATTTTGAGTTTATCCTGAAGAAAACTGGAAGTGAGGGAAGTAATATTCCGCAATGACCTGCTGTCGAAATCTATCCCGTTCTTTCCGTACCAGAAGTCGCCAACCGTGTAAGCAGCAGAGAAAGTCAACGTGCCGTCGGGATTAAACATCGGGGCTAAAGGATGTCCCTCGTCGGAAATATTTCGCCAGATACCGCCTTGCTCTCCTACGTTTAGAGGGTTATGATAGGCCATAGATGCAAACTCGGTATTGTTTTCTAAGGTCAGCCAGCTGGAAATATCCGCGGCAGTTTTCGCCCGGAAATTATAGAGTTTATAGTCATCGGAATTATAGCGAAACAATCCGTCTTGTTTATAATACCGGCCACTGATCAGAAAGTTAAGCTTGTCACTCCCCCCCGAAACGGAGAGGTTGTGCTCTTTTGTGGCCGAATGCTGTTTATAAAGATGTTCAAACCAGTCGGTACTATGATAATAGACGTACCTGCCATCTTCCCCGATTTCCGTACGAGGCAAGCTGGGATCCTTTGAATGCCGCTCAATTTCAGCAAGATACGCTTGCGAAAACGGGATGGTCTTATTGATGTTCTGAGGAGTCTGCGCATAGTCGTTCCAGGCGCTCCACGACTCGTTGAACATTTTAGTATAGGTATACGCGTCATTTTCATACTGCGGAACGCTGGTGGGCTGCTTCAAACTGAAGCTCGTACTATAAGATACCCTCATACCGCTTTTTTCCGGAGTTTTGGTCGTGATCAAAATAACTCCAAAGGCGCCGCGGGCACCATAAATGGACGCGGCTGCGGCATCTTTAAGTACAGTCACAGTTGCCACATCATTTGGGTTTAGCAAACTCGCATCCCCAATTACTCCGTCAATCAATACAAGCGCACTGCCGCCCTGCCCTATTGAAGTGGTCCCTCTCACGTTATAGGTAGGGGATTGTGTAGGCTTCCCATCCATCATTCTGATAGTAAGGTTGGGAATCATCCCTTGCAGACCTTGTGTAATATTAGGCATCGATCTGTTCTCCAGAACTTCGCTGGCTACCTGGTCCACCGCCCCGGTCAGATTGACTTTTTTCTGCGTCCCATACCCCACCACGACTACCTCGTCCAACGCTTTCTCGTCTGCCCTTAAAGAAATTTCAATCGATGTACGGTTTCCGACTGTTACTTCCTGAGAAAGATACCCCACAAACGAAAATACCAGAACGGAACTCTCATCGGGGACCTCTATCGAAAATTCTCCTGCAGCATTCGTAATCAGCCCCTGTTGGGTACCTTTTACCAGAATACTCACACCGGGCAAACCGTCTCCTTTCTCGTCCGTCACTCTCCCCTTTACTTCTTTATTCTGTTTGTCTTCCGATACGTCAGGAAGCACATTTCCAGTTATCTCTGCTGATACGACTCGCTTCAACGATATCATCCTGTTATCGGAAACAGTAAATGCTACCGAATTCGGCTGCAGCAACTCTTTCAGTACCAACTCCAGACTTTTGTTATCTGCCTTTATATCCACTTTCTGCCGAACGTCTATCGTACTGGGGCTGTAAACGAACCGCACATCTGCCTGCTCTTCAATGATAGAAAGTACTTTTTTCATCCGCTGACCCCGTGCATCAAACGATACCTTTTTTTCAAGCACAGTTTGTCCGTTGGTTTCATGTGCGTACGAAACCCCACACCAAACAGCAAGTAAGACCAACTGGTGTACTGTTGTTTTCATAATTTTCCAGATCCACAACGGGATATGTAATTTTTTGTTCATAGTTTAGTAACGTTTTAAGGTTTAAGGACTCTAAAAACAGGTGTACCTCATTTGAATCTGACATCGTCAGGTCATTGAAGCTCAAATTGACGTTTGAGCCGTACACGACAGACCGGTAATGTTGACGCATTGCCGGCCTTTTTTTGTTGCAAAATCACGCAACCACTTACTTGTCAATACTTTACACACTCTCCGGCTTCTATACTGATCGCAGCCCGACTCATCGCAGCCCGACTGACCGCCGACTACCGATTGCCAACTACCGATTGCTGACCGCCGATAGCTGAATGCTGATTGCTGACCGCTGATAGCTGAGCCGATTGCTGATAGCTGATTGCTGACCGCCCATAGCTGATTGCTGACCGCTGACCGCCGATTGCTGAATGCCGATAGCCGACCACCCGTCACTACTTCACGTCACATCCTTTCTCATACACCTGCATTTTTGTTAAAAAAAGCTTTTAACACCCTTCTATCGGGCCGCATTGCAACCATTTCCCGTCAGGAAAATAGTCGTACCTCTCACTTCGTACTCCGCATGGATGACATCACAGAGGTAATCCAGCTGCCTGAACAAATCGAACCCATTCAAATTTCCTGTAAACTCACAATGATTCAGTTCCGGGTTATTCACGACGATTTCCGTTCCGTATGCTTTCTGCATGACGGCCAGTACGGTCCCCACGGAAGTTTCATCGAAATTGAAAACCGATGCCACTGTATCCTTTACTACAATTTTCGGATCATCCACCAGATCCTGCCGGATTGTTTTAAGCTCTGTGTTGTACACGACCTTCTGGTTAGGAGTGATAATCACTCCGCTCCGTCGCTGGTTCTGGCCCTTATAATGAGTATACACCGACACCTTTCCGGTAACCACCGAAACTTCAACGGTCTTCTTCCCTGCCTGCGGTTTGATGTGAAAACTGGTTCCCAGCACCTCCGTTACTAAATCTCCGCTATAGACCAGGAAAGGCATTTTCGGATCCGGTCGTATCTCAAAAAATGCTTCTCCAGTCAGATGGACAGTCCGGGTCTGCTTTCCGTAGCTTTCACTGGTTATCATAACGGCTCCTTCTGCCAGCGTAACGACACTACTATCGGGGAGAATTATACGCTGACGAGTCAGCGATGTATTGTAGGTTTTAAGTCCTGTCATCGTCCCTTCTGAGTTATTCCGGTGCCTGTCCTGCAAATAGGAATCAGCCAGCACTACCAGCATCAGGCAGGCGGCCCCCCCCAAAAAAAGCCGTATACTCTTCCATAATAGCGTGCGCTTCGGTGATATCCCTGCTACGTCCTGTATGTTTTCCCAGATTTCGTTCTCCGTTTCGATTGCTTCGGCTTCATTTTCAAACAGGGAATCTGCGTCCTGCTGCCGGCAATTCGAATCCACCCATTTCTCCACAAAGACAATCTCCTCCGGAGTACATTTTCCGGCCTTATACCGCTCTGTAAGTTGTTCAAATTCCTGCCTTGTCATGTTGTATGCTAATGATTAATTGGGGCCTTCGCAATTCGCTCCTAGTTATCGGTAAGGAATCGCTGCAAATGTACTCTTACCATTCGCATCGATTTCGTGATGTGGTATTCCACCGCTCTGTCGGATAAGCCCATCTGCGTTGCGATCTTCTTCACCGAAATATCATCTAACTTATTCAATCTGAATATGTTTGCTGTTTTTTCCGGTAATCTCTCAAGAGCCTTTTCAATGGCCTCGGATAATTGACCTTCGTTAAAAATCTCGTCGGTATCCATGCTTTCGAACACTTCTTGCATGAGCTGGTATTCCCGGTACTTACGCATATTGATTTCCTTCCGGAAGTATTTATTGGCCTGATTTCTTGCCGCAATAAAAAGGAATGCTCTGAGGTTATGGATTTCGGAAGCCGACCGGTTCTGCCAGAGATTCAGCATCAATTCCTGAATAATCTCTTTCGTATCCTCCTTCGATCCTATTTGTTGATACACAAATCCAAACAGATGGCGCCAATACCTGCGGTAAATTGTTTCAAAGGCATAGGAATTATTATCCTTAAGCAGCTTCAATAGTGTTTCGTCGGTCAGGTCCGTACCATGCATATCAGTATTCTTATCTTGCATTTGGTTAAAGGTTCCACTTGGCAGCGAAACCCGTAAAGAAAGTGTCACTTTTTTTTGATAATTTTTTCTTTATCTGATTGAAAAAAGCATAACCCATTGTATTTGAAACCATTACCAACTCCTAAAGTCAAAAATACACATCCTGGCTATCAGCGCTCTTTCAGCGGCAGGTAGCTTTTAAGTCATCGGGATGATCGGAACAGGACACTGGTAAATTTAATTGTATGATGTATATTAGTGGAATACACATTTAATCACGCACTATGAATAAAGTTTCTCTCCAAGTATCGTATTGACTCTGCCCGCGCATCCTGGTGGGATTACGCGCAAGATGGAAGGTATTTTGTTACAGTGTGTACCGCAAACCGGGAATGGTTGTTTGGGGACATCGAACACGGCGAATTATCGGCTTCACCCCTTGGTGAAATCGTTTTACAGGAATGGGAAAAATCATTTGAAATCAGGCAGGAATTATTTTGCGACGCATTTGTATTGATGCCGAACCATTTGCATGCCATTTTGCGGATTGATAATCCGGCCGCCGTCGTACAGACGCACGACGTACAGACGCACGGCCGTGCGTCTCTACCGCGGATCGCCCACCGGTCGCCAAAATCCATATCATCATTTATGGCAGGATTCAAATCGTCGGCAACCAAATTGATAAATGAATACCGTAAAACCCCGAAACAACCGGTCTGGCAACCCCGTTTCCATGATCACATTATCAGGAATAACGCTGAATACCAACGTATTTCTGACTACATCCAAAACAATCCGGCCAATTGGCGGAACGATCGATTTCACGGCCAATGACTGCGTAACTCATAAAAAGACCGTATCATTGCAGAAAAATACTGACAGTTATGGCAATTCAAGAAATCCATGCGACCACGGTACTGGGTATCCTGCATAATGGGACGGTCGCCTTGGGCGCCGACGGGCAGGCCACCATGGGTAACACGGTGGCTAAAAGCAATGTACAGAAAATACGGAAATTGCAAGGCGGGAAAATACTGGTAGGCTTTGCCGGATCAACCGCCGATGCCTTTACCTTACTCGAAAAATTCGACGAAAAACTGAATGCCTACGGCGGCAATATGAAGAGAGCGGCTATTGAATTGGCGAAAGACTGGCGTACCGACCGCTACCTGCGGAAGCTGGAGGCAATGCTTATTACCGCCAATAAGGAAGAAATACTCATTATTTCGGGGACCGGCGACGTGCTCGAACCGGAGAACGGGGTTGCAGCCATCGGCTCCGGGGGCAACTTCGCACTTTCCGCTGCACTTGCCCTCAAAAAGCATGCTCCTCATTTACCGGCGAAAGAGATGGTACAGGAAGGACTGCACATTGCAGCTGATTTATGCATCTACACCAACCATAACCTGGTTATCGAAGAAGCGAATTGACCACTGCGCATTTAAAAACGGCAGGCAGCCCCTTGCTGCCTGCCGCATACATCAATGTCCGCCTACGGACTTCACCTCTTTTATCCCTTTCGTTTCTACCTGGATATTCCGAAGGGGCGCGGTGTGCTGCTTGAAATCCTGAATGATCTCAATCACGTCGTAATCGATGTTCACCGATCGGGACCCGTCGATTATAACCCGGGAATTATCCGGCAATTTTTCCAGTGTCAAGCCAATGCTTCCTTTGTTCAGGAACGTTACTTCTTCTGAAAGGACCAATGTAATCACCTCTCCATCCTTGACTTCCTCCTTTTTGTAATGGTAAGAATGTTTGTAATTCTTCCGTAAGATGAAATAAATCGCAAACACCATTCCGATCGCAATCCCTTTGAGCAAGTCAGTCAAAAGAATCGCCAGAACTGTCACGACGAAGGGCAGGAACTGATCCCATCCCAGCTTATACATAGCGGCGAACAGCGAAGGTTTGGCCAGCTTATACCCGACCAGCAGCAGAATCGTAGCCAGAGAGGCCAGCGGAATCAGGTTCAGATACCTCGGGATGATGATGGCTGACACCAGCAGGATCAGGCCGTGCAGGATCGTAGCCATCCGGGTTTTGCCCCCGGCCGCAATATTGGCCGAGCTCCTCACGATCACCTGGGTAACCGGCAGGCCGCCAATCAATCCGGAAGTGATATTACCCACTCCCTGCGCAATTAATTCCCGGTTGGTGGGCGTATTCCGCTTGTAAGGATCCAGCTTATCCGTCGCCTCCACCGACAACAATGATTCCAGGCTGGCGACAATCGCCAGCGTCAGGGCTACTGTATAGATTTCCGGGTTCGTGATCATGGCCCAATCCGGAAACTTGAAAAACCCGAGAAACTCTTCCACGTTATTGGCTACCGGAAGCTGCACCAGGTGTTCACCACTCATCACCAGGCCGGGCGCCAGGCCCTGAAAAAGGGCATTGATCGTGATTCCCAGCAATACGACAAACAACGCTCCCGGCAAAAACTTGAAGAGCTGCAGCTTTTTCATGAACGGCCTGTCAAACAACAGCAATACCAGCAGGGAAACAGCGGAGATGATCACGGCGCCCCAGCTGCTGTACCGGATGGCATATCCGATTTCAGTGAACGTATTGTGCCCGTCGGCCTGTGCAAAACTCTGGTCGCCGATAAAATCCTTATCATACCCCATCACGTGCGGTATTTCCTTCAGAATCAGCGTAATACCTATAGCTGCCAGCATTCCCTTAATCACCGAAGAGGGAAAATAGTACCCTATTATACCGGCCTTTAAAAAACCGGCCACCACCTGCAGAACGCCGGCCAGGACAATTGCCAGCAGCAGCGCTTCAAAACTTCCCAGGGATTCTATGGCATTCAGGACAATCACGACCAATCCTGCAGCCGGTCCCGCCACACCGAGTGCCGACCGGCTGATCATCCCTACCACCACTCCACCTATTATGCCTGCAATAATCCCCGAAAACAGCAGATCCGATCGTCCGGTAGAGGCCAGCGCCACACCCAGACAAAGCGGGAGTGCCACCAGGTAAACGACCAGCCCTGCGGGAAAATCGTATTTCAGATTAGAAAATAATTCCTTTTTGTTGGCAAACATATATTTCTTTTTTATTTCGATAGTATTATCAATTATTTTTCATGGCTACTTCGACCGAAGCGTACCAGCAGCTGCCGGTCATTACTTTTCGCCATTCATACTCAACACGTACACGTCGTCGATCTCACTGGCATCTCCCTTCGTTACCTTAAGGTTCTTTAAGAACCCGTTATTGATGTCATATACCAACCCATGCAATTGCAGGGGAATGTTCTGGGACCAGGCGTTCTGAACAATCGATGTTTTCGTCAGGTTGTACACCTGTTCCTCCACATTCAGCTCAACCAACCGATTCATTTTTGCCTCAGGATCCGTGAGCAGGTCCAATTCGTCTTTATGGAGCCGTACCACATCCTTTATATTGCGCAGCCAGTTATCGATAATCCCTACTTGCTCATTGCCCATAGCGGCTTTGACGCCGCCGCAGCCATAGTGTCCCACTACCAGCACATGCCTCACTTTCAATACATTGATAGAATAATCTAATACGCTCAGCAGGTTCATGTCCGTATGAACCACCAGATTGGCAATATTGCGATGTACAAAAATCTCTCCCGAAGCCGTTCCGGTAACCTCATTGGCCGGCACCCGGCTGTCGGAACAACCGATCCACAAAAAATGAGGCTTTTGCCCTTTTGCCAATTTCTCAAAATACCGCGGGTCGCCATTCAGCTTATCATTTACCCACTTCACATTGTTTTCAAATATTTTTTTTAACGACCTGGTCATTTTCTTTTGCTTTAGCAGATTAAAAAATAAGTAACCGGGTCGCCGGATAAGCCACTTCTCTTGAGGAAACAGCCTTATACCAGCACATCCGCATGGAAATCACATCCATGGTTTCTGCAGAGCCCGAATCATGCGGCTCTAACCCAATAAATCAAAAAGACAGAAATAACTCAGGCCCGTTCCGGAGGTGGAAGCACCAGGGTCAATGGAATGTCCATAAACCCTCTGTTATATAAAACAGGGCTTTTTTGTGAAGAAAATTCGAATTGTGAGGGCGAAAACCAAATTTCATGGCAGATAACATCTTCTTCCAGCGAAAGATTGGTCCGCAGGAGGTTATTTTCCTCCTCCTCACAGGGTTCAACGCAGTCGGCGCTTGTCTTACATTGCAGCAACGTTGTAAGTCCGCCGGTAGCAATACCGAGGAAATACAACATTAAAACAATATAAGATAAACGTTTAAACACAATAATACAGTGATTAAGTAACTATTTAATGAACAATGCAAACCCCGGGAGGTTTACCAACTGATCTTATGATTTATACCCTCTCTCGTGGTTTTCCAGCCAGCGTCCGACCAAAAAAGCGGACACCAGTAGCACGACGTAGAAGGCGATCATTATAATAGTCATATACATAGCTCAAAAATTTAACTTTTTTCAGGTTACAAAAATAAACAAAAACAATGGCCAATCCAGCGTATTAACAGACAATTAACAAAAAGTTCAAAGAACACCTTTGGTAGAAGGGAGTACATTCAGTTCCGAAACCTCCCGCTTCACCGCCATTTTAATCGCTTTGGCAAACGCCTTGAATACTGATTCTATCTTGTGATGTTCATTGTCTCCCTCCACTTGAACATTAAGGTTCGACAACGAGGTATCGGTAAAGGACTTAAAGAAATGATGAAACATTTCGGTAGGCATATCGCCGATCTTTTCCCGCTTGAACACCGCCTGCCAAACGAGCCAGGGCCGGCCCGAGAAGTCGATGGCTACCTGCGCAAGGGCTTCATCCATCGGCAGTACGAAACCGTACCGGCCAATTCCCCGCTTGTCCCCTATTGCCAGCCGGTATGCTTCCCCTAATGCCAGGCCGGTATCCTCTATCGTGTGATGTTCGTCAATATGAAGATCACCTTCCACTGAAATCTCCAGATCGGCGCCCGAATGGCGTGCCAGCTGATCGAGCATGTGATCAAAAAAACCGAGACCCGTATGGATATTGGCATTTCCTTTACCATCCAGGTTAAGTTTTATCCGGATTTTTGTCTCCTTGGTATTCCGCTCCACTGCTGCAGTCCGGGCCGGTAATTTCAGATGCCGGTAAATCTCATCCCAATCGCTGGTCACCAGTTGCAGGGCAGAATGGCAGCCGGCATCCATCCCTTCCGGCTCTGAACCGGCAATCAGGATCGCTTTTGCCCCCAGATTCACCGCCAGCTGCACGTCTGTCAGCCGGTCGCCTATCACATAACTGTTTTTCAGATCATATTCATCCGAGAAATAAGCCGTCAGCATTCCCGTACCCGGTTTACGGTCGGGTGAGTTTTCTTCCGGAAAATGCCGGTCTATATGGACTGCTGCAAACCGGATATTTTCACCTTCCAGGAGCTGCATCATCTTATGATGCGCCGGCCAGAATGTCGGCTCGGGAAATGCCTCGGTCCCCAATCCGTCCTGGTTGGTGACCATCACCAGTTCAAAGTCGCCTTCTTCCGAAATTTTCCGCAGGTTGGAAATCACCTTCGGTAAAAAAGCCAGTTTCTCCAGTGAATCAATCTGAAAATCTGTCGGCGGCTCCCAAATCAAGGTGCCGTCCCGATCTATAAAAAGTACCTTTTTCAAAAATATCGGATTAACTAAAATACCTAATTGCACAAATTTACACCGGAAATTGGATTAACACTTCCTTTTCCTTCTTTAAAACATTCAATTCGGGTAAATTGACACCAGACGGGTTGCTTTTCACCGGGCGTCTCCGATTCCGGGCGGTCGTTTTCCCGGGATTCCCCGTTCAGCAGCATCTTCCGCGCGTCTGTCGGTTGAAACAGGTTCAGGAGAGCTCCTGACCGGGCGGATCATGGGAGACCCATATAAGCTGCTCCGTCTTAAAGCCCAGATTGGAAGCTATTTCCAGGTAATGCTTCCGGACCTTGTCCGGCAGCACAGGTTCTCGTGATAAGATCCATAAATAGTTCAGGTTTCTACCTGCCACAAGCGCATACCGATAATCCTGATCCAGCGCGACAATCGTGTATCCTGCATAAAAAGGACCGAAAAAAGAAACTTTCAATTGTCCTTTATACTTATCCCCTGCTAACCTGGCCTTCCCGACGACTTCGTTATACTTCCGCTTCAGTTCGTGATATCCGCGGTTCACCACCCGTACGGATCCATCGTCGTTGAGCGTATAAGAAGCGGTTGTGTGGCTGAGATGTTTTTCATAGCGAAAATCCAGCCGGGCTATTTCGTACCATTTGCCTAAATACCGTTCCAGTTCAAAAGGCTGAACCGGAACCACTCCCGGAGGTGCAAGCGTACGTTTCCTGTAATAAAGCGCGCCGGCTCCCAGGGTTACAATTCCCGCAAAAAAAATTCTTGCCTTCATACGATTTCGTTATTGGCAGAACCAGAACCTCATTCAGGGAGTTGCTGCCATTTTACCCCGCGCTGAAGCACCTGCCGGTAAATGGGACAATCGCTGTCATGCGCTCCGGGCAGGTACCCTGTACTCATTAAAAACTCGTTCACAATTTCACCCCCTGTAAACTTAAAGGTTCTTTTAAACAACTTCATCCATTCCTGCAGCGGCAGGGGATGGTGGAGATCCAGCCAGTTTTTGAAGGAACCATGCAGCTCCTGAAGCTGTAGTACGGCATTGGCATTATAAATGGCAGCTGCTATTTTCAACCGGTTGCGTACGATCCCGGCATCGTTCAGAAGCCGCAAACTGTCCTGCTCTCCGTAAGCTGCTATTTGCCGGATATTAAAATTGTCGTAAGCCTTCCTGAACCCCGCTTCTTTCTGCAGGATGAGGCTCCAGCTCAGTCCGGCCTGGTTGATTTCAAGCAGCAGCCTGCCGAATAGCTCGTGGTCATCCTCAATAGGGTATCCATAATGCTGATCATGATACGTCTTATGCAGGATGGCCTCTCCTTCCTGCAGTGCATTGACATACGTGCAATAACTCATCGCTCTTCCTGTTTGAAACGCTATCCACAAAACTGCTGCTTTTTCCGCACACTCCCAACTGTTTTAACAACGGACCGGTTAAAAACTGCTGCATCCCTCTCCCGTTTCTTTCGGAACCTGTCCCGCTACCGCGTACTTAACAGCAACGGCCAGTCGATCGACCGGCCGTTGCTGCTAAGTAACTGCTACTAAAAGAGGGGCTAATCTTCCTCTATAAAATCCATGTCTTTGGTAAAGGTCTCTTCCATGAAGTACAGGGCGATGAGCGCAATGACCGACGTGGCCACTCCTAATATCAACGCACTGTTTATCACCCCCATAGCCGGCTTGAATTGTATAAACAAAGCCGCCAGCGGGATGGTAGCCCCCCTTACGAAATTCGGAACCGTCGTAGCGACCGTAGCCCGCAAATTAGTACCAAAGAGCTCGGCAGCGATGGTAATAAACAGAGTCCAGTACCCGTTACAGAAACCAAGAAGCATACAAATCAGGTAGAAGGAATAGGTGCTTTTGGACGGAAACATCAGGTATACCAGCATCAGGATCACGGAAAGCATAATAAACATACCGATAACCTTCTTCCGGCTTTTTAGATACTGGCTGAACAACCCGCTGAAAATATCCCCGAAAACCTGTCCTGAAAATGCCATCATCACTGCTTTTCCGGCGTTGACGCCATCGATTCCTTTGGCCGCTCCAAACTCGGGAGAAAAGGTAACCAGGATTCCGACAACAAACCAGATGGGCAGTCCGACCAGAATGGCCGCCAGGTATTTAAGGAACCGCTTGCCGTTGTTAAAGATCATCATGATATTCCCCTTTTGCACCTGATGGTGTTTAATCTGCTGAAACATCCCGGATTCGAAAACATTCACCCGGAGAACCAGTAGCAAAAGTCCCATTCCTCCTCCGACGAAGTAGGAAATCCGCCATTCGAACAGATCGGCTACAAAATAGGCCAGGATGGCTCCCATAACCCCCAATGTCGCCACCAGGGTAGTTCCATACCCCCTTATTTCCTTGGGAAGTACCTCTGTTACGAGCGTGATCCCTGCACCCAATTCTCCGGCGAGTCCGACTCCGGCAATAAAACGGAGAACCGAATACTGATCAACGGTGGTCACAAAACCATTGCCTATATTAGCTAATGAATACATCAGGATGGAACCAAACAATACCGAAAGCCGGCCCTTTTTGTCCCCCAGCACCCCCCATAGGACGCCCCCGATCAGCATACCGGCCATTTGCATATTCAACAGATGGATTCCCTGATCCAGGAGCTCATCGCCTTCCAGGCCAAGGGCCTTTAAACTGGGAATACGGACTACACTAAATAAAAAAAGGTCGTACATGTCGACCAAATAACCTAAAGCGGCTACCACTACGGGTACTCGCATTAATTGTGAAAGAACCGAAGGTCGGGATGTCATCTATCTGGATAAGGTTAGGATTAAAAGTTCTGTTTACTATTAAAGCCGGTCGATCAGCATACCACCGTCAACATTAATTACTTGTCCCGTGGAGTACCCGAAATCACCGCGTACCAGTGCTGCCACTGCTTTTCCCACATCGTCGGGAGAACCCCATCGCGGTTGCAGCGCCATGCCCTGGTCAAACAATTCGTCATATTTCCCCTGGACTTTAGAGGTCATGTCAGTAGCAATTACACCGGGTCGTACCTCATACACGGGAATTCCGAATGCTGCCATCCGGACCGCGAACAAGCTGGATACCATCGACAACCCGGCTTTGGAAATACAGTACTCTCCGCGGTTGACGGAAGTAACTGTTGAAGAAATAGACGTCACAAAAACAATTGTTCCCTGAAAAGCGGGATCATTTCTTTTGTTTGCCGCCATCTGCCGGCCGATTTCCTGGGTCAGGAAAAAGGGGCCTTCCAGGTTGGTGTCCAGTACATACCGGTAGCTTTCCGGGGTGGTGTCCAGTAAATCCAGCCGTTCCTTCGGAGCCACGCCGGCATTGTTTACCAATACTTCGATCGACCCGAAGGCATCGACCGCCGTCTGGATAATACGGGCACGATCTGCGGGCGAGGCGATGCTCCCCCGGGCATAGACTACCCCACCGGGGTAGCCGGCCAACGCAGCCATCGCTTCCTGCACTTCCGATTCTTCCCGGACTCCGTTGATCACCAGATTATAGCCTTCTTTTCCCAGGGCATGGGCAATGCCGAGGCCAATGCCCCGGCTGCTGCCCGTAATTAAAGCGGTTTTAGTTGTCATACTCCGCTACAGTTCTTCAATGGCTACCCAGGCACGTTTCTCCCAGCTTTCCAATCCCTTTTCCGCCAGCTGAACCCCTTTGGCGCCTGCCTTCAGGTCCCACGGAAATGGTGTATCCTTGACCACATGCTTCAGGAACAGCTCCCACTGTATCTTAAAGGCATTGTCGAACAGCTCCTGATCAGGGACCTGGGACCAGCCGTCAAAAAAGTCGATCGGCTGCTTGATATCCGGATTCCAGACAGGCTTGGGGGTGTTGCCATAGTGTTGGGTGTAACACTCCCGGAGTCCGGCTACCGCCGATCCTTTGGTGCCATCGACCTGCAGCGTCAGCAGATCGTCACGGCGCACCCGTACGGTCCAGGAGGAGTTGAACTGTGCGATCACTCCGCCTTCCAGTTCAAAGGTAGCATAGCACGCATCATCTGCCGTACACTGGTAGGGTTTTCCATTTTCGTCGATCCGTTCGGGAATATGGGTTGCCCCCAGGCAGGACACTGCCTTTACATTTCCAAACAGGTTGTCCAGCACATAGCGCCAGTGGCAAAGCATATCCACGATAATCCCTCCGTCATCTTCCTTCCGGTAATTCCAGGAAGGACGTTGTGCCGGAATGGAATGTCCTTCGAATACCCAGTAACCGAATTCACCACGTACCGACAGGATTTCGCCGAAAAACCCGCTTTCTTTTAACCGTTGGATTTTCTGCATTCCGGGCAGCCACAGCTTGTCCTGCACGACGCCGTTTTTGACTCCCGCTTTAGTAGCCAGCTCAAACAGCTCAAGGGCTTCCTGGGTGGTGGTCCCCGTCGGCTTTTCGCAATAAATATGTTTCCCGGCCTCAATTGCCTTTTTTACGGCAGGCGCCCTTCTTCCGGTAACCTGCGCATCAAAATAAACCTGGTATTCCGGATCGGCAAGCACAGCATCCAGATCGGTGGTGTACTTAGTGATCCCGGTCTGCCGGCATAAGGCTTCCAGTTTGGCGACGTTCCGTCCTACCAGGATCGGATCGGGCAGGATACTTTCCCCGTCCGACAATTTCACCCCGCCCTGGTCGAGGATCGCTTTGATCGACCGCAGCAAATGTTGATTCGTTCCCATCCGGCCGGTAACGCCGTTCATTATGATTCCAACTCTATGCACCATGTGTTTTCTTATTTATTTCGATTGATTTGAGTTCAACTAACATTTTTCGATAAACGCGCGGGTAATCCGGTCCAGGTATTCCTGCTGGTCCATCGCCCAATACCGGTCCGAAAAGATTTCCACTTCATGATACCCCTGGAATCCGGCAGCTTCTACCCAGCTGCGTATCTTTTTAAGGTCGATACACCCCTCCCCCATCAACCCGCGGTCGTTGAGCATGTCCAGCGTGTTAACTTTCCAGTCACAGACATGGTAAGCCAGTAAATTCCCGTGGCTTCCACACCGCAGTATCTCCTTTTCCAGGTTTTCGTCCCACCAGAGATGGTACACATCTACCGCGACCCCTACATAGTCCGACCGGATGGCTTCCGACATATCGTTGGCCTGGGCGAGTGTATTGATCGCCGATCGGTCGGCTGCATACATCGGATGCAGTGGTTCGATGGCCAGTTTTACATTGAGTTGTTCGGCGAGGGGCAACACCGCTTCAATTCCTGCCTGAATCTGTTTCCGCGATTCAGCCATCGGCTGACCGGGAGCAGCGCCGCATACGAGTACAATCAGCGGAGCGCCCAGGGCTGCGGCTTCTTCCAGCATTTTTTTGTTGTGGGCAATCGCCTTCGCCCTTCCGGAGGCTTCTGTGTGAGCAAAAAAACCGCCTCTTACATAGGAGACAATATCCAGGCCGGCACTTTTCAAAATCCTGGCAGCTCTTTCCGGCCCGAGGCCCTCAATCGTACTTTGCCAGACACTGACCCCTCCGACTCCGGCAGCCGCGTAGCGGTCGGCCATTTCCTCCAGGGTCCAGGGTTTATTGGTAATTGTATGAATACAACAGCGGTTCAGTTCCATAGCTGCGGGTACTTCCTTATTATCAGAGAATCAGATGAATAGTTTTGAGGAAATTACGAACGTTTAATACAACCCAGATAGCTGTAATACGGGGCTTTGCTGATAAGTCGCTGGACATACAGCACCACTTCGCGTATATGGTAATCTCCCCACATGCTGGACTCATTACAAGGCACCTGCTGTCCTTCAGGAACATTATCCCACCCATTGGGCCAATGGTAAACAGAATGCAGCAACAGCCCTTGATGACCGGGATCAGTCGACAGATACGGCGCCTCCAGCAGGGTGTCTACGACCGTTAACCCGGCCTGGAAATATTTTTCTCCCTGTGCCTGATCACCCTTTTCAGCTAAATAGCGCCCCAGACGGAGCAGTCCCTGTGCCCCGATGGCAGCCGCAGAGCTATCGATCGGCTCGTGGGCATTGTAAGGGTCTGAGGGCCGGCTCTGGTAATCCCCGAGCCTGTGAATTTCCGGAGCGCCGGTATCCCAGTACGGTATGCCGTCAGCCGCGGTATAATCTATATAGAAATCACAGGTTGCCTGCGCTGCTTTCAGGTACCTGGCCTCCAGGGCAGCCTTCCCGCCCCAGGATTCCAGTTCTGCTTCGTCCAGGTAAGCCAGCGTTTCAAGCTGCTCTGCAAAACCCACCATGGCCCAGGCCAGCCCGCGGGTCCAGGTAGTAAATCCTGAAAAACCCTGCTGGGAATTGGGGCAGCGGAAGTTGCCGTCATTGATATTAAAAATACTTTCGTGCGCAGTCCTTCCCCACTTGTCATAGCGATCCCGTCCTTCCCCGTAGAAAACAGAATAATCCGCTGTATGGATGCAATGTCCCGTTCCCCGCTCCAGCAAACTCACTTTTTGGTCATTCTCACCCATCAGATGATGCCCCAGCAAATGCGAAACCATCAACGCCCGCACGGAGCGGATCGTATCGACAAAAAGGGAATGCGGGCCATTAAAAGAATATATATACCCGCTGTCTTTGATAGGCGTCCATCGTTTGGCTTGTACGGCGCCCGATAGTTTCAGCGCCAGTTCATAGAAGTTACGTTCCCATTCATTCTCCTCTATCCTTCCTTCATTCATTAACCGCAGCAGGTTGCCGTAGGTGCTGACATTATTGAAACCGTGATCATGCACTCCGAAATGCCCCACGTGCGACGCCATGCGGGAAACGGTAAACTCCCTGGCAGATGCCAGAAATTCCGGCTCATTGGTGGCATCGTACTGCAGCACTTCCGCCCCATACCGGAACCCTTCGGTCCATTCGGTCCATCCTCTCACGGTATATTTTCCATTTACCGTAAATACAGGAGAGCCTTTGGCGGCATCATACTCCCGGTTGATCAACTTAATTTTTTCCCCTGAAAGCTCCCAGAACCGGTCGATCTTGGACGAAAGAGCGGCTAATTGAAGATGTTGGTTAATGTTCACAGCAAACCTGTTTAAAAATGATTACTGACAGCAAGGCGCCCATGCGTATCCTGGTCCGAAGGTCCTAGTGTCGTGTCAACCATACTTTGTCGTATACCAGATGTCAGGCTAAGCCCTTCCGAAACGTCATGGTGAGCTCACCGTTCGCCGCGCGATGACACATAAACCGCCATTTCATACGTGACACTACACTAGCCGGGATCCCCTAGCCGGAACGCCCTGCAATTTTACCTTTTCCTATAAGGATAATACAAAATTAGAGAATCTCTCCTCCGGCGGCAAGGTACATTGGTGTTAATTGTTGGCACTTTTCCGCAAGGAAACACGGTATTCGTTTGGCGACAGCCCTGTTTTCCGCTTGAAAATTCTGCTGAAATAGGAAGGATCGTCCATGTGGAGATGGTACGCTATTTCTTTACTCGACATGTTGGTAAAGACCAGGAGCCGCTTGGCTTCCAGCAGGATTTTTTCCAGGATATATTCGCTGGCGGTAGTTCCCAGTGCTTTTTTGACGGTTTTTCCCAGGTAATCGGAGGTTACCGCCAGCATATCGGAATAATCCTGAACACCGTGCCGTTCCCGGAAATGTTTTTCAACCAGCTCCTGAAACCGGCCGGCCACGTCGCTGGAAGTAAATTCCGGGCGGGACGGTCCGGCTCCGGCCAGATCAAGGCACTTGCTGATAAAAATATGCATGTATGCCGCCAGAGAGGTGTTTTTGTCGGTTGCTTTTTCGAAGTAGTCGCATAACATATTTTCCAGCAGGTTGCGAAAATAAGTATGGGAGGCAGGTGTAAGATTAATAATAGGCGCTGACTCTGCATTATTGAAATACGTAGCCATAATGGACGGGGTGTCTTTAGTCAGCCCGTAAAAAGAATAATAGTTTTCCGGGAACGTAATAATGTAGCCGATACAATCGGAAGTCGGGGTCAGCAGATGTACTTTACCGGGAGTAACGAAATGGATGCCGGGGGCATTGATGGGATACGTGTGAAAATCGATTTCATGAAACCCCTGCCCTTCTGCAAAAAAAAGGATCTCATAATACGTATGGCGATGGGGAGAATCAGTGGGCAGCGGGGTGACCGGGAGTTGCATCATCGGAAGGCTTCCCGGCATATGCCGGGTATTCTTGAATCGAAAAATCTGCAAATCCGGCAAATGAGCCTTCATTTCAGGGAGAACATGTACCGGGATTTTTTCCATTCATTCATCGATTTAACCTTCTGACGCTCTTGGTCCAGCGTCGCTAAAGATAGGTGGGTTAACGGTTCCGGCGCAGCTTCCGGATCCGGATCACAATCCCGATCAGAAGGGCCACTACCAGTACAAAAGTAAGGACCGGCAAAAATACAGCCAATCCTGAAAATCCAAAAGCCGCCACATTCTCGGTTGTAGCCACTACAGGATTCCCCAAACCTGCCGTAGTTTTTAACGAGAAGAGCCGTAATAAACCGGTAGCCGATTGGACTACTCCTGCCGTGCCGCCGCCTGCGATGATTCCCAGCGTCCACTGCAGCACGTCACTCTCGATGTGCAGAAAGGAGGTGGTCAGTAACGTACCGGCAACCACCGAAACCGGAGTGGCAATCGTATCCAGCAGGTTGTCAATAAATGGAATATAATAAGAAGCAACTTCGGCAATGGACGCCGTCACTAAGACGACAAAAGCGGGCCATGAAGCGAGCCACGCAAAACCTTCTGCCGGAGTAATGATCCCGTTCATGGCAGCGACATTCGCCAGAAGCGCCGGAATAAACACCCGAAATCCCGTAGCGGCGCTTAACCCGACTCCCAGACAGATACTCATAAATACTTCCATACCCGAATGCTGTTTTGACATTTTTCCCGGGAAGGGGTGCGTTACTCTACTTTCAGCACCTCTTTGTACTGCATTTTATAGAGGTTGGCGTAAAGCCCTTCTTTCTCCAGCAATTGTTCATGTGTCCCTTCTTCCTTGATTTCTCCTTTGTCGATTACCAGTATGTTGTCTGCTTCCTGAATCGTTGAAAGCCGGTGCGCAATCACTATCGCCGTACGCCCTTTCATCAGCTTCTCAATTGCCTGTTGGATCAGCTCCTCCGTTTCGCTATCCACGGAAGAAGTGGCTTCGTCGAGTACAATTACCTTAGGGTTGTGCGCCATCGCCCTCACAAACGAAATCAGCTGCCGTTGTCCAACCGACAAGGTGGCTCCCCGTTCCATGACATTATACCCATAGCCGTCCGGCAAGCGTTCAATAAAGTCATGCACGCCTACCAGTTTGGCAGCCTCTACAATTTTCTCATGCGTGATATCGGGATTCCCTAACCGGATGTTATTTTCTATCGTATCCGAAAAAAGAAAGACATCCTGCAGCACCACTCCGATGGATTGCCGCAAGGCCCCCAGTTCATATTCCTGTATAGGCATGCCGTCCACCAGGATTTCCCCTTCATTCACCTCGTAAAAACGGGTCAGCAGGTTGATGATTGACGACTTCCCTGCGCCGGTGGCTCCGACCAGGGCAATCGTTTTTCCGGCTTGCGCCGTAAAACTGATATTTTTAAGCACAAATTGCTCTTCATTATAAGCGAACCAGACATTCCGGAAAGCAACATTTCCCTGTACCGCTTCCGGGATAAATGTGCCGCTGTTGTCGGTAAACTCTTTGCTGTCCAAGAGTTTCAGAATCCGGTCAGTACTGACAATCCCCATTTGCAGGGTATTGAAGCGGTCGGCAAGCTGGCGAATGGGCATAAAAAAGAGATTGACAAACATCACAAAAGCCATCACCGTACCGTATGTCATCTGCTGCCCCATAATCTGATTGGCGCCATACCAGACAATCAACCCGATTCCTGCTGCCGAAATAACATCAGCCACCGGGTAGTAAACCGAATAATATAACACCGACCGTACATGTGCTTTCCGATGCTTTTCGTTGATTTTATAGAATTTCCGGTATTCCCGGTCTTCGTTCCCGAATATCTGGACAATGCTCATTCCGGTGATATGCTCCTGCACAAAGGTATTCAGGTTCGACACCGCCGTCCTGACCTCGTTGAAAGCATCTTTCACCTTTTCCTTGAAAACATAGGTACTGAACAGCATCAGCGGGACGGTAGCCAGGCTGATCAGCGACAATCGCCAGTCGGTATAGAACATTACCCCGATAATCAGCGTTAGTTGCAGCAAATCACCTACAATCGCTGCCATGCCGTCGCTGAACACATCCGATAGTGTCTCCACATCCGATATCGTCCGTGTCACGAGCCTTCCGATAGGGGTATTGTCGAAGAATTTCAACCGCAGTCCGACGATCTTGTCGTACACCTGCATCCGGATATCCTTTATAATATGCTGTCCGAGCCATCCGGAAAGGTACGTATTGAAAAACTGGATCACGCCTCGCAGCAGCAACAGCCCGATCATCGCCGCCATCATCACCGACAAGCCCTCAAAATCACGTTCCGAAATAGGCGTATCAATGGTATAGCGGATCATCAGCGGCATCAGTGGAGCTGTAGCTGCGCTAATGATGATAATTCCGATCAGTAGATAAAACTGTTTCTGATAGGGTTTAACAAACTTATAAAGCCTTCGCAACGTGGGCATATCAAAAATCTGCCCGCTTTTGGTTTCTTCGTTCACTATTGCCTGTTATGGTGTTTTCTTGTTCAATCTTTAAAACAACAAAAAATTACTGAAAGTTACACACTCTGAAATTAATGGTAAAATAGTTCGTCTTTGTTGGTAGCATTTTCTCTTCTTTCGTAACTTACCCGCTAATCATTTAAGGAGCATCTGTATGATAACATATAACGAAATATTTGAGAACAATAAGAAATGGGTCGCTCAAAAAACCGGAGAGGACCTGGACTTTTTCCGGAACCTGGCGGCCGATCAAAACCCCAACTATCTCTATATCGGGTGCAGCGACAGCCGGGTTACTGCTGAAGAACTGATGGGCGTAAGGCCGGGAGAGGTATTTGTTCACCGGAATATTGCCAATCTTGTTTGTACCATCGATTTAAACGCCATCTCTGTGATCAGTTATGCCGTTGACCACCTCGACGTAAAACATATTGTGGTTTGCGGCCATTACGGGTGCGGCGGGGTAAAAGCGGCCATGCAGCAAACCGATCTGGGTATTCTTAATCCATGGCTGCGCAATATCCGCGATGTGTACCGGCTGCATATCGACGAACTGAACGCTATCGCTTCCGAGGAGGCACGCTACGACCGGCTGGTAGAATTGAATGTCCAGGAACAATGTATCAACATTATGAAACTGGCAGTGATCCAGAAATCATACCTGCGGAAGAAATACCCGATTGTTCACGGCTGGGTATTTGACATGCACACCGGGTTGCTGAAAGACCTTCATCTTAATTTTGACCAGATCCTTTCCAACATCCGTAAGATTTACAATCTGGAAGTCAAGTAACGGCTGCCGGCAATGCCGCATTTTTATTGTGACAAGGCCGATAACACCGCGGCATCCCCGACAAGATAGTTCTGCGGGCGCGGGTGTTTTTCATCGAATACCCGCAATTGTGCTTCCGGCAAGACCCTCACCAGCTTTTCATTGATTTCCCCGTCTGTCTGCATCGCTTTCAAATCGATTCCAAGGTGCCGGGCCATAAACTTATACATTGCCTTTCGTTTGGAGGGCCCGTAATCATGACCTTCCTCCGCCAGATGGACATTCTCGACGGCTTCTGTTTTACCATAAAGGCCATAAATATGCTGCGCGAAGGGGTATTCCGACTGCGGGGTATATTGTGTCCAGTCTTTACCGTCGGAAATCAGCAGCATAGGCCTGGGAGCAGCGAGGGCCGCGATCTCCGCATTACACGTCTGAAACGTACCCTTTTTGTGAACCGGCATACCGCTTTCACACATACATCCTCCAAAGAAATAAGAAGATACCATTACACAGGGAACCGAAACTTTTACCCGGTTATCCAGCGCAGCCAGTAAAAAAGTCTGCGTTCCTCCTCCCGATTCTCCGGTAACCCCTACCCGCTCGGGGTCCACCCCCGGGAGCGAGAGCAGAAAGTCGAGCGCCCGGATGCTATTGATCGTTTGCAGTTTGAGCGCCTTGCTCAGCTGATGATCACACTGCTGCGAATCTCCGTGCCCTATCATGTCATACAAGAACACGATTGCCCCGGACCGGGCCAGCATGGCCGCCCGGATCTGGCCCTGATCGCGGAACCGTCCGTCCGGCTCTCTTCCGTGGCCATGAGGCGCCAGCACCGCGGCATAGGAAGTTCTTTTACCCGCCGGCCGGTACAGGTTCCCGGTCACATAGATACCCGGCAAACTTTCGATCGCCACATTTTCTACGGTATACCCGTTCATTTTTTTCAGGCTGTGCCGGATGGGTTTGGACTCCGGTGCAGGAGGCAACTCGAGCAATTCCATGCCTTCCCGGATCCTTTGCAGGATGGCCACCCGGCGGTTTTGCCAGAAAACCAGGTTTCCGGGTTTGCTCTTTTCCAGAAAAGCCGCCCCTTGCTCCGGTGTGAAATAATCTCTTTGACAAAGTTCCACCTGTGCGCTGACGCCGCCGGCTGTGACCATCAGCGCAGCTAAAATGACTGTTTTACAAGTATTTCGGATAAGCGTATTCATACTATTGCAGAAAAGCCTGTTCACAGGCTATAAGGATTACTATTTTTAATTATATCCGGTATAAATAAACTTGCTTACCAAGTTTGTCTCCATTACCTTTGCAAAAGTAACATAAACTACGTTAGTATTTTAATGGTAAATTGCTTTAGTGCCGAATCCTCTGTTGAGCTTTTCCAGACAAACAAAGGTACTGCCTACCAGTGCGACGTCACCAACCGGATTATTGTCAAGTTTGATACGGCCCTGCTTGGCTTCAGGATACATGATTTCCTGAATTTCAGAAGATTACTCAACAAAATTGATATTACCGGTAAACTTTTTGATTTATCGGATGAATGCGATTATCAGGTTATTGAAGCCCCTCAGGCCAATTTCCAGCAACGGCTTACGCTCTGTGAGCTGATCCAGCTCAGAGAGCTCGTCAACGGGACCTACTTCGTTATTGAACTCAACTCCCTATTGCACAAGCACGCCATTCTTCCAGGAGGCTTGTTTA
Source organism: Telluribacter humicola (assembly GCA_040394475.1). Taxonomy (GTDB): domain Bacteria; phylum Bacteroidota; class Bacteroidia; order Cytophagales; family Spirosomataceae; genus JBEBSD01. The sequence goes on from JBEBSD010000028.1 coordinate 66,880, forward strand.
GAAAAAAACCAATTAAACAGTCATAAGCAGCTCATTATTAGACTTATTACAAATTCCTCAGGTTTCTCGGGCAGGGTGAACTACTTTACCCCAAATGCGTTTACATTTGTATACGAATTAAACAAAGAGCAACATGAAGGATTTATTGAGACAACGGACATCCCTTAAGGAAGAAATAGAAATTCTTTTAAACAGCCAGGTAAAAATGGAAGCAGAAGCTTCTTCCAAGTACTTAGCAATGGCTTCCTGGTGTGACCGTAACGGATATAAAAACAGCGCTGCCTACTTCCTGCGGCAATCGGATGAAGAAAGGGTACACATGCTGAAAATATTCAATTACATCATGACTGTGGGCGGCACTGCGCTGTCTCCGGAGATAGGGGCTGTCCCGCAGGATTTCCCTACTTTCAGAAGTGTCTTTGAATTGGCGCTGCAAAGTGAAATAAATGTTACCCAGTCCATCAACCGGATCATCACCGCAAGTCGCGCGGAGGAAGACTACGCCACAGAGAACTTCCTGCAATGGTTTGTAACCGAACAAATCGAAGAGGAAGATAACGCACGCCGTGCGCTGGAGCTGTTCGATGTCATCGGCGAAGAAGGCACCGGCCGTTACCAGATCGACAAGGCAGTCCTCAAACTGGGTGAAGCCAATTAAGCTAACCTCTTCATTACTACTATATTGTTAACCAGAAACCGTACATTTTCGTACGGTTTTTTTTTGTCTTTTCAACTACCCCGCTCTTTTAAAGCTTGATTTCCCCTGAACCCGGCGGGACGGCCGCATTCCGCCCTCCCGAAAAAGGCACAAAAAAAGTAAAATTTTATCCGCCTCCTACTTGCATAATAACACAACGACTCCTACATTTGCACCACCATTTCAGAAAACGCTCTGAAATAAACAGAGGCCTCCATAGCTCAGCTGGTAGAGCAACTGACTTGTAATCAGTAGGTCGTTGGTTCGATCCCGACTGGGGGCTCTTGAAAATGAAGGAGTTACATGAAAATGTAGCTCCTTTTGTTTTTTAGTTACATGCTTTTTACATACTTTTAAATTCTCCACTTGTTTGCTGACCCTCCGGTTTTCAAAACCGTGAAATGCTCAACTCCTATACAAGTCGTCATTTCGATTGAAAAAACGGATCAGTCTCAAAAGTTGTGGAGTGCATAGGATTTTTCTAGGTTTGTGTTTT
>JBEBSD010000029.1:0-66942 GCA_040394475.1 Telluribacter humicola
TCAGCTATCGGACAAAATACGATGGGTGAGCGCAGTCGAACCCAGGACCTGAGCCCACAGCTTTCGGCTGTCAGCTTTCGGCAATCGGCTGTCGGATTTCGGCGATCAGCCCTCAGCCCTCGGATTTCGGCTATCGGATTTTGGCCGGCCAGCTATTGCTCTTCTGTTTGTTACCTTGTTTGTGGTGCCGGCGCGCTGTTTGGAATGTAATCGGGGTTAGCCTGCATCATCCTGGCAGCCACGTCTTTTCGCCATTTATGCAGCATTTGCCGCAGGTCGTTCACTTTTTCAGGATTCTCTCCGGAAATATCCTGCCTTTCTTCCAGGTCTTTTTCCAGGTCAAATAATTGTACGGTGTTGTTTTCATAATATTCAATCAGTTTGTAATTGCCGTGCCTTATTGCTCCCCCGGGACTTTGCATTCCATGGTTGCTGTAATGGGGAAAGTGCCAGTAAATAGCTTCCCTGTCAATTTCATTTTTACCCCTTAATAAGGGCACAAAACTTTTTCCGTCCGGATGCTGCACGGGTTGCAGTGCGGCCCCCGTCATCTCGAGAATGGAGGGGTAAAAATCTGTGTTTACGATGGGAACACGGCAACTCGTTCCCGGTGATTTTATTCCTGACCATTTTACGATTGCCGGGACACGAATCCCTCCTTCATATAACCAGCCCTTGGCGCCTCTCAGCGGAAGGTTTGAAGTAGAAAAAGCCTTATCGAGTTTGTCGGGATCGATTTTCCTGGCCGGATTTCCGAAATTGGCTGCGGCCATGCCGCCGTTATCAGAGGTGAAAATGATGATTGTATTTTCCGCCAGCCCTAATTCCTCAAGCCTGGAGACTACCCGGCCCAGGCTTTCGTCTACACTTTCAACCATTGCAGCAAAGTGGGTGTTGTCCTGTCTTTGTTTGATTTTAACGGTTCCTCCCGGAAGCGCGCTATACCCTTCATACCCCTTTTCGTTTAAGAGCGTGCTCCTTTCATCCGGAGTGATGCGGCTATCGGCGTCGGGATTGCCTTCAAGGATATAAGGCGGGGTTAATCCAGGTTGCTGCAGGGCTAATTTTTTGTCGTATTTCCCGACAAGATCCGGCCGTCCTTCAATCGGATCGTGTACGGCATAGTGGGAAAGATAGAGGAAGAACGGCTTGTCCCTGTTGGTGTCAATAAACTTCAATGCTTCGGTCGTCAGCCTGTCGGTGAGGTACTCATCTTCCTCTCCCTCAAACCCCGACAGACGAAACGGAGCGTAATAGGACAGCGGCCAACCCTTATTCCATCCTTCAGGAACATGAAAATCAAACCCGTGTGCCAATGGCCCGGAGGGATCTTCCCCTAAATGCCATTTGCCGATGATACCTGTCGCGTATCCTCTGGATTTCAACGCTTCTGCCAGTGTTATTTCTTCAAATGGCAGCTGCTGGTTAACTTCAACATTTTTATATTGCTGAAAAGGGTAATCTTTCCGACCGGGCAGCCAGTCGGTCATATTAATCCTTGCCGGATATTTTCCCGTCAGGATGCTCGCACGTGCAGGCGAGCACACGTGACAGACCGAGTAAGCATCCGTAAACCGTATTCCCTCATTTGCGAGACGATCGATGTTCGGAGTTTCGTAGAAGCTGCTGCCATAACACCCTACATCTGTCCATCCGAGATCATCGACCAGAAAAAAGACGACATTTACCGGTTTGTCATTTTTTTGCCTGCACTGAAACATACTCAGTGCAATGACAGACAGGGTAATTATAAACAAGGATTTTCTTGCTGACTTCATTGTTAGACGGTATATAAATGGTAGTAGAATTTTACCGCGATCACCCCATACGGTGTGGCGATCACCTTATTTTAATGCTTGACAAACGTGATTTTTTCTTTCTCCGCTATAACAAGTATGTATATTCCAGCGGGCAAATTTGAAATATCAACCCGATTACCGGTTCCTGACAGGCCCGGCTTACCTTCCAATCCATATATCTTGTAGTTTACGTCTTCTGTGTAACCATGAATATGGAGCAGATTTTTTGCCGGGTTTGGATAAACAATTGCAACTTCCTTATGCGGTATTTCTGCTGCAGTATCATTCCTGATTCTTGCATTTGTATCGGTGGGCAGAAAGGTGGGAGTGTTCAGAAACCGGATTTCCGGCTGCATGACCGTGCGCCAGTCAGGGAGCCCTATCTGCACTTTATCGATGAAAATCCAGGCGGTTTCATACCCCCTGAATTTCACTTGATAGTGATCCGAAGTCCCTTGGTTGAGAGTGGCCGTCGTGGTGTACCATTCCCAATTTGTAGTGAGAAACACTTCGCCGATGTTCAGCCAATTGCTGTTGTCCGTTCGTTGTATCCATGGGACGATCCTCTTACCTGCTGCCGTGGCCCGGGCCCAAAAACTGACGGTAACCTGTTGGTTGTTTTCCAGGTGGAATTCTTCATTTCCCTTTATCACATAATCAGTTCCGCCGCCCATGCCCGTCACTACGGAGCGTAAACCTGTACTTCCTCCTGTTCCCATTCCCGCTCCCAATGTTACTAGCTGATCGGTTGTTTTCGGAACACCAACCCATCCTCCGCTTTCCATATCCCCATTGGATATATAGTTTATATTTGTCAGCAGCTTGTTGTTAAACAAGACGTTATCGAATACAAATCCGCTGAAAAAATTCTCGGGATCTTCCCCTTTTATCTCGTTTGTAAAGTTTGTCCCCATCGTCATCTTTACATTCCAATCCTTTAAATACAATCCGTTAATGTGACAATGTGTATGGGAATCGGGTGTAATCTTAAATACAACCGGAACAGGATTTTCAGTAACCACGTCTTCTATTAACCAGTTCTCCTGCAACGAATACCTTCCGGCCTCCTGGTAATGATTTCCTGCCATATTAAGCACGGCGCAGTTGAAACGGGGTTTGTTCCATTCCGCACGGAGCACATCGAGCCTGCTGATCTTAACGCCTCTGGCAGTAGAGCCGCCTATTGCCCCTCCCCAACTCATCTGGATTACACCACCATTATTAAGCTGCCACACTACTATATCTGACCATTCAGTCGAGTCCCGGTATATTTTTATGGCGTCGTCATTTGCCCAGATAAAGCACTTGGATACGGTTGATCTTTCAAATGCGGAAATTCCATCGCAATTGTAAACCCATCCGCCGATAACCTTGGTATACGATACTTCGTTATCCGTGCCGATCAGCCTGACCGCAAAATATTTAGGGTCTGCAACCACCAGTCCCTCTATGGTGATGTTGTTGCTATTGTTAACGGCTTCAACACAATGGGTTTGCCGGTAATTGAACTTATAGGAAGAAAGTACTCCCCTGCCGTATATCCTCACTCCGGAATTCCCATCCATTATCAAGGCGCCGTAAACCCAGGAACCGTCTTCAAAATAAATGTTCTTGATATGAGCCGGTACGTTAAAAACTCCAATATTGTGAACGCCCCGCCTGAAATAAACGCCATTATAAGAACCAGGTATTGAGGCAATGGCTGACGCATCCGCTTCGGACAGCACCAGGTAGTCGGGATCTGTTTTTTCCGGAACATCGGATTCCGGAGGATCCGCAAAAATGATGAGCCCGTTCTTGTATCCGTTTGCTCCGATTTCAACAGAATATTGCCCGGGAGCAGTTATGGTGAACGTTACACTATTACCGCTGACTGCAGCGGTTACTCCGTGTCTTGAGGGAAAAATCCTGACAGTCTGCCCACTGACGGGCACTTTTGCGGTATTAGTCACTTTCACCCGGACAGTAATGGGGTTTTCAAAGGAAAACTTCGTCCAGCTGATTGTCCTTCCTGCAAACAGTTCCAACGGAAACTCATCTTTTGCCTGCATGTTCTGGTATCCGAGCTGAAAAGCGGGGCATGTGTTTCTGAACACGTTTACCGGCCAGGTCATTCCATTCTGGCTAAGCGAAACTTCATAAATACCCGACTGCTGAACATCTTCGTAATCAACCGGGCCGATCTCTACCTTGTCAATATGTATCGTCCCGGTATGATAGCCCCTGAATTTTATTTTATAATTGTTTGAAGTTTGGGATGTTAGTGTCACCGTAAAACGATACTGCCTCCAGTTGGTTGTCAGGTAGGCATCACCAAAATCCATCCATTGGTTACCATCAGCTTCCTGTACCCAGGGCTGCAACCGCATGTCAGCCGCAGAGCCTTTTGCCCAGAAACTAACCGTAAGCTTGTCACCTTCCTTCATGTGGAAAGATTCTTCGCATCTCACTATATAATAGGCATCACTACCCATGCCGGCGGCAACTACCTTCAGAGCAGTACTTCCGCCGATCCCGGCAGCAGTATCGAAAGATTGCGTCATGTTTGTGTTCCCCGGTACGGCGGTCCAGTTCCCGCTTTCCATTTCACCGGTTGTAATAAAGTTATAGGTTTGAGCGCCTGCCAGCAACGGGAGCAGCCAGCTGATTACGATCAGCACTATCCGGAAAATTTTTCTCTCGCTGCTTTGCCGGCCGCTGCCGGGCTTAGGATGGTAGGTCATAGTGATCGATCTGGTTAACATTCGTTTTAAGCCGGAACCCGGCAGCTAAGTTTTCGCTTCACTGACCTTCTGCTTTCGGCGTTGTTTTTACACGTTCAATAAGGCTTACGAACTCGGAAACTTTTTGAGGATGTCTTTCAAACAGGTTATTTTGTTCCGATTGATCAGCCGAGAGGTTATATAACTGCCGGTCAAGCTTGCTGGGGCCATCAGGATAATACGTTTCGGGCCATCCGCCGGCTGGCGCTGCTTCGATGTATTTCCAGCTGTTTTTTATGGCAACAAATGCTCCGCTGGCTCCGGCAGTGAGCACGAGTGATTTTCTCGCTTGTCCGGCCGCTGCGTCGACAATATTTCGGACGAAACTGTAGCTGTCCACGCCTTCATTGGCTGAAAGTGTATCGCCGGCTATGTCAGCCAGCGTTGCCAGCAGATCCGCCAGGCACATAGTAGTAGTATTTACAGCACCGGCGTTGACTTTGCCCGGCCAGCGAATTATAAAAGGGACCTTAAGCCCGCCTTCCCATGCATCGGATTTAAAGCCCAGCAAGTTGCCCGAGACGCTGTGGCCGTAGGTAAACCACCCTTCTTTCCAGATTTTATTCCCATGGGGGTCGACGTATTCAGGGGCAAAATCGTTGAAACAATCCTGGCGATAGTCTTCATAATTACCCGCAGCATACTTCCTGATCCATAAGGCCGGGTCGCCCGGTTGCCCTCCGTTATCAGACGTAAAAATCAACAATGTGTTCTCATACGCGTTGTTTCTTTTCAGCGCCTCCACGATCCTGCTTACCGTCCAATCGAGCTCCTCGACAATATCTCCCCGCAAGCCAGCCTTACTTTTTCCCTTTGTAAAGGTTGGCAGGCATGGACGATGAATGGCTGTCGTCGGGAAATACAGGAAGAGCGGCTCTTGCTTATGAGTTTTAAAATGCGCATCGATCACGTCCACCGCTTTATGGGTGAGCGCACTGTTTATTTTTTCAATGTTCCAATCCGGCGCACGCAGCGCCTTTGCATAATGATCATATTCCTGCTGTTCAACTGACGGCGGTTGCAGGACGCGATCATTTTCCAGGTAAACATAGGGCTTCATGTTATTAGAGCCTGCTGTTCCGTAGAAATAGTCAAAGCCTCTTTCGACCGGGCCGTTTCTTACCGGCCTGGAGAAATCGATAAACTCCTGGAGATTTTCATCCCACGAATTAAATACAGACTCTTCAAAATCGGACGGGGCTTTTTCGTTCACACTCCAGTCAAAACCCAGGTGCCACTTTCCCACCATGGCCGTGTAGTACCCATTGCGTCTGAGCATTGATGCGACCGTGGTTTCGTCTTTTTCGATCAGGGGTTTTTCAAAATACTTCAAAACACGTGATTTTAACCGGGTTCGCCACGCATACCTGCCTGTCATGATGCTATAGCGAGACGGAGAGCATAGCGACGACGAGGCATAAGCATTCGTAAAAACCATGCCCTCAGCGGCTATTTGATCGATAGCCGGCGTTGCAATTTTTGTTGCCCCGTAAGCGCCCAGGTCTCCGTAGCCCAGGTCATCGGCAACGATAAGGACAATATTCGGGTGGGGTGCTGCGTGTTCAGACGCCTGTACCGGACCAATCGCCCCTACTGCGAACGGCAGCCATTTCCATCCTTTCCGTTTGCCTCCGAAAAAGGAAAGAAGGTATGGTTGAAAATTCATAGGGATATACAGTTAATTTTCGTGAAATAACTACCGGTCTGCTACCAGTTTTGGTTTTGATGCAATTGCGGATTAAGGTCCCGTTCGGCCTGGGGGACAGGCCACAGATAGTTGCGTTCATTGAAGAAACTTTCCCAGCCCGTAACCTCTACAGTCTGCAAATCGCCGTTTTCGTTTTTGTAGGTCATACCATATACTTTACCGGGCATTACCTCCCCGGCAATTCTCCACCTGCGGATATCAAAAAACCGTTGTCCTTCAAATGCCAGCTCCACCAGCCGTTCATGGCGGACAATCTCCCTCAGCTCGTCCCGGGTTTTTCCATTTAAGATCTCCGGCATGGCTACGTCCGGGCGCTGCCTGATCCTGTTGATAGCATTATAGACTGAATTATCAATCTCACTGAGTTCTATCTTCGCTTCCGCATAGATCAGCAGGACTTCTGCATAGCGCATCAGTATCAAATTAACACCACTGTTGACGGGTGTACCTAAATCTTCTGTATTGATGTATTTTTTCACATTGAAACCGGTGGGAGAAACAATAAAGGTAGAACCTACCGCGTCGCCGGTTACACTGTTGGGTTTAGGATCAAATACATTTCCGTTTGGAAGAATATCCCCCTCAACAAACACGGAATACTGCAACCTGGGATCACGGTTATGATAGGGATTATAGGGGTCGAAACCGCTGGCCGGGTCATGAATGTGCTTTCCATTCGTCATTTGGTAGGCATTGACCAGGTTTTCTGTCGGCACAAACAAGCTTTGACCATTCACACTTCTCTGAGCCAATACCCTGAAGATATCATTCGGGTAGGCATCCTTGATAAACTGGATATCCAGTATGATTTCCGCATTATTTTCAGCCGGGTACCTGAACAGATTCCGGTAATCCGGGTACAGTGTATATATTTCCAGGTCTATCACAGCCTGGGCAGCATCGGCTGCAGCCTGAAAACGCCCTGCATACAGCATTGCCCTCGCTTTGAGAGCAAGCGCTGCACCTTTTGTAATTTTACCCGTTTCGGTTTGCGTAAGAGGCAGCTGACTGGCTGCTTCAGAGAGCTCGGTATCAATAAAATCCCAAACTTGGGAGACAGGTGACCGGGTCAGGTTTTTACTTTCGTTCAACGTGATTTCGGTCGTAATAAGCGGTACCTCTCCCCACAGAAAGGCAAGCCGTGTATAATAATAAGCGCGCAAAACCCTGACTTCCCCTTTCAGCCTCTCCACTAAAGCCGCATTCGGAGTCTCTACTCTGTCAACATTTGAAAGGAAAGAATTCGCAGATCTGACACCGGCATAAAGAGCCGACCAATCGTTATAGACCCTGCTGTTGAGGGCGTCGAACTGTCCTTGTAAAATGAACTGTTCCGGGGATTGCGGGGAATGGGTATAGCCAATATCCGTCATACCGTCCCAGCTTGCGTAGTGGCTGGCGGTTTCCACGAGATGGGTATAAACCGCATTCGCCCCGAGTACTGCATCTCTCTCGGTTTTCCAGAATATTTCGGATGAGATACGGTCGTTGGGTATGGTTTCCAGAAAATCGCTGCACCCGGTAAACGTGAAGCATGTCATGATGATAAGTGCTGTTTTCTTTGAATTATTCACGGGACTTATAATTAGGATGAATAAAAAATTCGCGTTGCTAGAACTGCAGATTAATTCCCAGGGTATAGACAGCAGTCTGAGGATAATAATTTTGCCATCCTGAGGTTGATTCCGGGTCAAGATTCCATTCATTCAGCTTAGAGAACGTGAGCAAATTGGTCCCTGAAACGTAAATTGCTGCCTGCTCGATAAAGGCTTTTTTCGTAAGCGATACCGGCAGCCTGTAGGATACCTGCAGGTTCTTGACGCGGAGATACGAAGCATCCAGTATCATCCGGTCTGTAGAGGCCTGGTTTCTCAAATCCTGCTTGGTGGGCCTGGGAAAACGTGCGTCCGGATGTTCGGGCGTCCAGAAATTACCGGTATATATTCGATGCGTGAATCCTTCATAGTTCCCTTGTTCACCCAGGGCCCTGGCGACCCGCATGCCCACATCAGCAGCTCCCTGAAAGAGTACGTTGAATGTGAATGCTTTATAAGCGAGGTTTACCGAGCCGCCAAACGTGTATTTCGGGAAAGAATTTCCTATAAAGGTCATGTCTTCCGGCGTGATCTGTCCATCCCGGTTCACGTCTGCTATTTTCACATCTCCCGGTTGGGCAGGACGCATGAATTGGGGATAATCGCCTATTTCGTCGTGAATCTGGAAGAGTCCGTCTGTTTTATACCCCCAGAAGGAATTGATAGGGTAACCTTCAGCCGTGATATACCGGGGGTCTATGTCGCTCCCCTCGATGTAAGGCCCCGTTCCGCCCAGATCGATCACCTTGTTGTGGTTAATGCTAAGGTTCAGATTGGCATTTAAGTGGACAGCTCCCAATTTATTCCGCGTTCCAACGGCAAATTCCCAGCCTTTGTTTTCTACTACTCCTGCGTTTTGCGGCCCGGCCTGCAAACCTATTGTTGCCGGGATCGGTAATAGCAGCAGAATATCGTTGGTTTTTTTTTATAGTAATCCAGGACAAAAGAAACCCTGCCGTTGAAGAATTCGACATCCGCCCCCACGTCGGTCTGTGTGGTAGTCTCCCAGATAAGATTCGGGTCGGCAAGCTGCCTTTGCTCATACCCCTGGACGACCGTATTGTTAAAGTTATACGTTACGGGATTCAGGATTGAAAAATAACTGTACGGCGCAACCGCCTGGTTCCCGGTTTTACCCCACGATCCTCTTAATTTAAAATCCGTAACATACTCTTTCAAGCCGCGCCAGAAGTTTTCATGAGACAGCCACCAGCCGGCCGAGAATGATGGAAAGAAACTATACCGGTTTGCTTTTGCAAACATGGAGGAGCCATCGTACCTGGCATTTGCTTCCAAAAGATACTTACCCTGGTAGGCGTAATTTACTCTTCCGAAATACGATCGGAGACGCCATTCATGATCGCCGCCACCATTATCTTTCGTGGCGTCATTTGCTCCCTGACCAATGGATTGTACGTCATCGTTGTAAAAGTTCCGACGGCTTGCATTCAGGGTACTGTGGTCATTTGCAATTTGAGAATATCCCGCAAGCAGCTTTAGTTCCTGGTTACTGGTTGAGACAGCATAATTCAGCAGGTTGTTGAAATTGATTTCCCGGTTATAAACCCTGCTTTCGGTTAACTGGTTAATAAGATTAGTTCTTTTGACAATCGTTGAATCCCTGGTTTCCCAGGTGTTTATAAAATTCTTTCCGTATAGATTGGTGGAACGGAGCGATAGCTGCGAGGTTAATTTCAAGCCCTTTACTATTTCCCACTCACCTTTGATATTACCGATGATATAATCACTTTTTATGCGATTGGTCCCCCCTTTTTCCGCAAGCAGCAAGGGGTTCCACCCCTGGGTTCCGCCGCCGTAAGTTCCATTCGGATACTCGGGCACTGCCCATATCGCATTCTGCATCATGTAGCGAAAAATCCCTGTAATATCATCGGGTTCTAAATTATTTTCATGCCGGTAGTTAATATCAGTAGCAAATTTTACCTTATCGGATACGTTAAAATCGGTATTCATTCTTACTTCTGTTAACGTTGACTTGGTATTGGCGATTACCCCTTCATGTTCCTGCGAGCGCAGACTGAACCTGGTCCTTAAGTTTTCACTCCCGCCGCTTACCGCTATCGCGTGGTTTACCTGAGGCGCAGTATGCAGCATAATGTTGTACCAGTCATACGGCAACGGATAGCTCAACGGATCCGAAATTGTCCCTGCAACGTATTCCTGAATATAGGCTTCGCTGTATGCAGGCGCCGCTCCTACATTTTCACGTGCAGTATTCTGAAGGTGCAGGTAGCTTTCTATATCCATATGTTCCGGCTTGCTGATGGCTTGCTGTATAGCATAAAACCCACTATATGAGACAGCTATCTTCCCGTCATTTGCGCGTTTTGTCGTGATGAGAATCACTCCGTTAGTTGCCCGTGACCCATAGATCGCGGTGGAGCTTGCATCTTTCAGGATTGAAATCGACTGAATATCATCCGGATTGATATTCTGGAAAGGTTGTTCAACACCGTCAACAATTACCAGCGGGGCATTGTCACCGATCTGCGAATTTGCTCCGGGCAGTAAACCGGCCGGGGCAAATGGTTTGTTGGCGCCCCGGATAATAATTTGGGTGTTCGGGGAACCAGGCTGTCCTCCTCTGTCTAATATAGTAAGTCCTGATAGCTGCCCCTGTAACGCCTGCTGAATACTTGACACAGGCCGGCGTACCAGCTCTTCCCCATTGATCTGCGCTACGGAATTGGTAAGACTGCTGCGATTTTGTGTGCCATAACCGATTACAATTACCTCATCCAGCCGACTGGCGGACGGCGTGAGCCTGGTGTCGATGACCGTCCGATTATCAATACTTTCTTCTTTTGCCACATACCCCACAAAGGAAAATACCAGCACGTTGTCTTCCTCCAAAACCGTCAGTTCGTAACGTCCGTTGCTGTCCGTAACACCGCCTCTTGCAGTCCCCTTCACCTGTACATTTACGCCTGGCAGCCCTTCGCCATTTTCCTCTGTCACACGGCCCGACACGGTTTTGTCAGGCTGTGAGAGATTCTCTGCCCGGGTTACCCTGGCCGGCACAGGGCGTAATACCACTCTTCCCTCCAACACGGAATAACTGATATTCAGCGGCAATAACAGCCGGTCCAATACCTGTGACACTTTTTCACTGCTCGCGGTTATGTCTACCAAACGATTGGCGTCTATGGCCTTCGAATCGTATGAAAACCTGAGATCCGCCGCCTGGCTAATCTGCTTCAGTACGATCCGCAACTCCGTATGGGACGCCTTAACACTGATCGTCCTGTTCAGCAAATCCTGTGCATTCAATCCGGAGGCAAAGCTCACTCCTGCGACCAATGCGGAAAATACGACCTGCAGCAAGGTAATTTTCATAATAACAGCCTTACGATGTCGGTGGTGTTCTTCTTTATTCATATAATTGCAATGTTTTGTTTTGATTCATTCTCAGACAAAAACACCCCCGCATCCCTTCACGGGGATGTCTGTGTTCAGGTAACAAAGGGGTTTTACAAGGATTAGCAGCGGCAATGCCAATCCTTTTTTTGATAATCGTTCGTCAGGTTCCGCTCATAAGCATCTCTTTTATTGATTGTCCGGTTTGCAACCGGAGCCATTGAAAATAATCCGGTTGTCATCAGTGATTTCATAGCGGGTGTCCCCGCCCAGGGACGTTGCGATCAACGCCAGCTTATTGGGTAAGGGAAGATCGTAAAGGGAAGTGGTCAGCACACATTCCGAAAACCTGTCCTCGTCGAACTGTACCTCCATTCCGTAAGCCTTTCCCAGGTTAGTAAGGATGTCGCTCGCCCGCTCGTCTTCAAATTCAGTCTGGAAAATCTCCAGGATTTTGGTCATCCAGTCAAACGGATCCGCGGCCTTCAGTTCTCCCGATTCCGGTGTGTACACCGCCTGGCGGCCGGCTGTAAGGGTCACGGGCCCGGCTTTTCCCGGGTACACCGCTACGCTGCCGGAATGTACGGCTACCTCCAGGTCCTTCGACCTCCCGGGAGTCCTGACTCCGAAACTCGTACCGGTTACCCGCATCGTCACGTCCGGCGCCTGTACGTAGAAGGGAATTCCTTCCTTTTTGGCTACTTCAAAAAAAGCGGTTCCCGACAATTTCACTGTGCGCGTACTGTCTCCGAACGCGCTGTGGTAAAGTACCCGGCTACCGGGTAAAAGAACGATGGAGCTTCCATCCGGCAATACCCGGGACCGGTTGACGCTGCCTGTATTCCTGAATTCCATCCAACCTTCCGGAGTGGTCAGGGATACGGATGCTTCGGACGAACCGTTGGCTTCGCCTGTTGAGTTGCCCCACCATGTCAATGCACCGGCTAAAAGTACCGATGCCGCCGCCATACGCCACCAGATTTTCCGGACGCGCTGATGCTGACGGTATCCTTCTATCTTCTTTTCCGCGCCCGTCAGAACCTGTTCTACTTCATCGTCTCCAACCGGTTCGTCCCAGTGGCTGGCCAACACGATATCGATCGCCTGCCAGACAGTCTGCGAAAACTCAGGGTGGCCGGCAAGCCAATCCGACCAGTAATTCCCCGACTTCCGGAATTCTCCTGCAGCAACCCATTTGCGGAATGGTTCGTCGGCCAGCAGTTTGGACAGAAGCTTATCCTCATTTTCAGACATCAGGTTATATTTTACGTTCTACTGTGATGGAGAAAACGCAACTACTATATATACTCACTAGAGTTTATATTTTTTTATAACAAGTGCTATCGGCAGGTTATAAGGGCGTGTTGAAAGCGAAAAACAGGATAAGATTTATATCAAGCTCTGTTTTCCATTGCCGGCGGATTTGCTCCAGCGCTCTCTGTATCAGATTGGAAACCGATTGATAACGTATTCCCAATACTTCTGCAATTTCTTCGTGGCTGAGATTCTGGTAGAATTTAAGATAAATCGCTTCCTTCTGGCGCTCCGGAAGCCGGTTGATCAGGGAGTTCAGCTGGTGTATCCGGAGGCTTTCCGATTCGGATTCGATCCATTGCTCCTGTACGGAGAAGGTAATATGAAAAGATACATCGGGCGGATTGGGTTGTGACAAACTGATGCCGGAAGATCGTCTGCCGGCCTTCAGGATTTTTCTCCTGAGCGAAACCAGTAAATACGTGTGGCTGTTTCTTATCGCTTTAGGCCGTTTCCTGTAGAGCCAGATCTCGGCAAACAAATCCTGGATCGCATCCTGCACTAAAGCACGGTCAGTAGAAAATCGCCGGCCGTAGCTAATCAGCGGACGTGTATAGCGCCGGACAAGCATTGTAAATGCTTCGGAATCGTCCTCTTGTATCGCACTCCATAGTTCCTCTTCCGACATGGTCTCTGACAGGTTTACATACCCTCTTGGTGAAACAGGGCTCCCGCTTAATAAAGAGACATTCGGTCAAAAGCGACAGGCCTGAAAGACAAAATAATTTGTTAATGCCATCATTTACAATGCCTAGTTTTTGAATTTAGGTATTGTACCCCTAAAATAGACAGACGAAGGGCGTTTCTGACGGCTGTCGGAGATCGGCCATCGGCTGTCAGCTCTCGGCCATCGGCCATCGGCTCTCGGCTGTCGGATTTGGGGCAATAACTGCTTGACGGGAAATGAAATGAATGGTGGGTGTGATGGCCTGCCATGTGATGGCGATTTTCTTTTTCATAGGGGCACAGGGCTTCACCCTGTGCTGGGGTATTTTGCCCTTTCAGGGCAAGTAATAGAGGTGCTGAACTAAATAGATAGCTGATCTCCGATTTCTGAAAGCTGATCTCCGACGGCTGATTTCCGATTTCCCAAAACCGGTACCTGCAGCAGTTGCGGGTGATCGTCCAATTACGTAACTTAGTTGTACAATTTGATAAAGCAATGGAAAAAGTAGCCAGTTTTTTTAAGGAAGAAAGAGATCCCTGGTTCATCAGAGGTGAAAGGAGGGGAATTGAGAAGGGCCGTAACGCAGAGCGTGAAAAAACGGTTCGTAACCTGGTGAAGGCATCCGTTTTGACAGACGAGCAGATTGCCTCTGCACTTGAAGTCACTCTTGAATATGTGGCCGGTATCCGTAAGGAAATGGAATAGCTAGCGGCTGTCGGCTATCGGATTTGGGCTCTCGGATTTGGGGCAATAGCTGCTTGGCGGGGAACGAAATGAATGGTGGGTGTGATGACCTGCCATGTGATGGCGATTTTCTTTTTCATAGGGGCACAGGGCTTCACCCTGTGCTGGGGTATTTTGCCCTTTCAGGGCAAGTAATAGAGGTGCTGAACTAAATAGATAGCCGATTTCTGATTTCTGAAAGCCGATTCCCGACAGCCCGGTCAGCCCGGCTTGTTTCCGGGCCTGGAAAATACGTAGACCTTCCGGTTGGCCGCATACGTACCATCGCGGCGCTTAAGCGGACGCTTCTCTTTGACCAGTTTCTTCTTTTCCGAAAAGTACAGCAGGCTCTGGCTCAGTTTTTTGCTTGTGTACACCCGGCCTGCGTCCCGGCACATTTCCCGGATCTCCCACACGTACTTGGGCTCATTGACCAAGTCGGCTTCAATCAGGCCGAATTCGATAAAATACGATGCTTTCCCGTCGTTCAGCGTATCGGTAAAATAGGCCCTCGTGCCCGCATTATCCTTGTAAAATTCAATCAGCGCAGGCGCCTGCCGGATGGTGGGCGGTATCGTGTAATCAAGCCGCAGAATCCCCCGGTCCTTCAGGCCGAACCTTACGCCGATCTTGCCGGCTACCGGGCCGGTCAGCTTACGATGACCGTTGAGGACCGCATACAGGTGGCTTTCGGAAACTCCCGTAAATTCGGCAAGTCCCGCAAGTTCCAGGCCCGCAAACTCCATAAGCTGCCGGATCCTCCGGGCCAGCTCATCGTGATGAGGGTGTTTTCGCTGTTGCATGCACAAAGGCACACAACATTTTGCCATAAAAATTATTCATTATTTTTTGTTTGCATGACAATTTGCTATATTTACCGGGTGAAGTGCACTTTACTGATTTCCCTTTCCATTCAACAACCAAACTAAAAGATCATGAATCCTTGTCTCTTTCAAAGGGTAAAACGCAACCCGGATTAATCCCTTTCAGGAAACCTGACGTATTGCGGTCGATTGTACCTGGTTAGCGGGAGTCCCCTGCTAACCAGGTTCGTGGCAGCTATTGATTATTGAACGGTCCCTTCGTCTGCCGAGGGGTGTGCCCTGGCAGACCGCCTGGATTTTTAGCTGCATATGATTATTACCCTATTTTCGGTGCGAAGCCGATAGCAGACTGCCGAAATCCGATAGCCGACTACTGATAGCCGATGGCTGACGGCTGATAGCTGAATACCCCCTGTCAACCAACTAAGACCCAAATGAACCATCACCCCAACTTCATCTTCCGCCTTATCATCCGTAAACCGGAGTAAGCACATCTCTTAGGGCATCCTTTCCAAGTTGCCGCCTGCCGTATTCCGGTAGTGCACGGAAATACTATGCCCCTTTCCCAGCATTTTCATCAATTTCACTAACAACCCTATTCTTCAATGAAAACACTTTATCGCTTTGCGGGAAGCGCCTCTCCGGGTCCTCCTGCCCGGTATTTACCGATGCCTTTCTGCGTTATCCTTTTCTTTCTGACCCCCTGGCTGTGCGGGCCGGCTTACGGACAGCCCGTCGCGTACCACTTTCAGGGCAAGGTACTTTCGGCCACCGCTAACGAGCCCTTACCCGGAGCTTCCGTACAGCTCAAAGGCACCCGCCAGGGTACTACCACCGATGCCGAAGGCGCCTTTACCTTCGGCGCCGCCGATAGCCGCGTCACGCTGCGGGTTTCCTTTATCGGCTACCACACACTGGATACACTGCTGCAGCTTCCGCTCACCAGAGAACTGCTGCTTGCACTCAAGCCGGATGAAGCGATGCTGAAGGAGGTAACGGTTTCAACCGGTTATTGGGAAAGTACGAAAAGGCTGAGCACCGGGAATATCAGCAAGGTGACGGCCGAGACGATTGAGAAGCAGCCGGTGAGTAATCCGCTGGCAGCGATGATCGGGCGTATGCCCGGTGTACAGATTACTCAAAATTCCGGTGTTCCCGGCGGAGCGTTCAGCATCCAGATCAGGGGAAGAAACAGTATAGCTTCAGGCAACGATCCGCTGTACGTAATCGATGGGGTGCCTTATATTTCCGATCCATTGTCTTCCTCACGCGTTACCCAAGGAATCCTTGGTTCCAAGCCTGGCGGTAGCACTCTGGCGAGTCCGCTTGACCATATCAACCTAGGAGACATAGAACGTATAGAAGTACTCAAGGACGCTGATGCCACAGCAATTTACGGTTCCCGGGGCGCCAACGGAGTGGTGCTTATTACTACCAAGAGGGGCCAATCCGGGAAAATAAAAGTCAACTTTGGCATGTCTGTCGGTCAAGGAAAAGTAGCAGGTCGGGTAAAGCTCCTGGATACACCCGCTTATCTTCAAATGCGTGAAGAGGCATTTGCAAATGACGGAATTATGCCAGGACCAGGACATTACGATGTAAATGGCACATGGGCCCGTGACAGATCAACGGATTGGCAGCAGGTGTTACTAGGAGGCACGGCGGGCGTGACGCGCTCACAATTGACGATCTCCGGTGGAAGCGGTACCACTCAGTTTTCGTTAAGCGGATCGTTTCAGAAAGAGGGGCTCGTCTTTCCGGGAGATTTTAACGCCAGGAAGTATTCAGGGCACTTGTCATTGCAGCACATGACCACGAATAAACGGTTCAAGGCGACCGCCTCCGTAGGATATACGGGCAACAGAAGTGATATGCTAGAAAGTGACCTGACGCTTCAGGCATTTGTACTTCCACCCAATGCCCCGGCCATTTACGACCAGGACGGAAAGCTTAACTGGGAAAACGCCACCTGGTGGAACCCACTTTCTTACCTTGAGCAGCGATATACCTCCCGGACAGGCAACCTGGTCGCAAACGCAATGCTTAACTACGAACTTTTTCCGGAATTACAGATCAAAGCCAATATTGGGATCAATGACATGGTCACAAGAGAACGCCTACGAGTGCCTTCTACTTTTTTTTCGCCGGTAAACAACCCTACCCCGGCTGATTCTTACCTGAGACACAACAATGCCGGTACCTGGTCGCTGATTTTTGAGCCCCAGATAAGCTGGACAAAACACATTGGGGGCACAGAACTTTCAGTACTGGGAGGTTTCAGTTACCAGTCGCGTGATCGCCAGGGCCTTGCACAGGAATTTAAGGGTTTCTCCACAAATTCACTTATTGGCGATCCCCGGTCAGCTTTCACCTCTCAGGTACTCGACAATATCGACACCCGGTATCGGTATGTAGCGGTTTTCGGCAGGATCAATTATAACCTAAAAAACCGATACTTACTTAACGTAACAGCCCGACGAGACGGCTCCAGTCGTTTTGGCCCCGAACAACGATTTGCAACATTTGGGGCAGTAGGGGCCGCCTGGATTTTTTCGGAAGAAAATTGGTCAAAATCCTTTCCTTCCTGGTTAAGCTTTGGCAAACTAACTGTAAGCTTCGGTAGCTCCGGTAACGACCAGATTGGGGATTATCGTTATCTTGATACTTATAGTTCAAGTGGCGTCTACCAGCAAGCGGCCGGCCTGATAGTTACCAAACTTTTCAATCCGGACTATGCCTGGGAGGTAAACAAAAAGCTGGAAAGCGGCATTGATTTAGGCTTTTTCAACGATCGCTTTCAGCTCAGTATTGCATTCTTCCGCAACCGGTCGTCCAATCAACTGATTAATTATCCGTTACCCACAACAACCGGCTTTGGGTCCATTATCAGGAATTTGAGTGCTACCGTACAAAACACCGGGCAGGAATACGAGCTATCGGCAGGATTGATAAATAAGGGCGATTTTAGGTGGACGTCTTCTGTAAACATGACTTTGCCCCGGAATAAACTGATAAGTTTTCCCCACCTGGAACAATCGTCTTACGCCAATCAGTATGTAGTGGGAAAATCACTTTCTGTCATCAAACAATATCACTGGATAGGAGTAAACTCTGAGACGGGGTACCACGAATTCGCTGATTTAAATGGCGATGGATTAGTCTCAACAGCAGACCGGCTGGTCATCACTGAAACGGGTCAACGTCTGTATGGAGGTATTGGCAACACCCTCCATTACAAGAGATTGCAAATCGACATTTTCATGCAAGTCGTAAAACGCCGGGGGCGTAGTTTTGAAGACTATGCGGGTGCTGCCCCTGGTAACTTTGTAAATCAGCCGGCAAAAGTAATGGAAGAACGGTGGCGGAACCCAGGTGACACGGCACTACGCCAACGATTGACAACTCAATATTCTCAAACTTTTGCCTATAATATGTCCAGTGATGCCTCGAACAGAGATATCTCTTTTCTGAGGTTAAAAAACGTAGCGATCTCTTACCGGCTTCCTCTCGGAAAAGACAAAACAGTACGCATTTACGTTAACGGACAAAATTTACTAACACTTACGAAGTATGATGGGTTGGATGCAGAGAATTCGGGCATTGGAATGTTACCTCCCCTCAGGACATTGACAACAGGCTTTCAATTTGAATTTTAAAGAGATGAAACAGCTTAATCCTAATTGCAAAGTGGCCGCTACATTCAGAACGCTTACTATTTTGTTAGCTTTTTCTACAGCATCGTGCAACGACCTTCTGGAAGTAAGTATTCCATCGAACCAAATTACCCGTCAGCAAGTTTTCAACGACGACATTACTGCAACTGCAGCGGTAACGGGTATTTATTACCAGATGATTTACTCCGCCGGCATTTATAACGGTTCTTCTACCAGCCCAACGTACCTGTGCGGATTGTCGGCAGATGAGCTTGCGCTGTATTCGCCAACCGGTGAAGTTGAGCAGTTCCAGAAAAACAAGCTTTCGCCAATAAACGGTCTTCTCGGGCGCCTTTGGTCGCGATCTTACTTTTTCATTTACCTGGCCAACAATGTAATAGAAGGACTGGCTCAAGAAGGCCATGTCAACGAAGCGCTCAAACAACAGCTCACAGGTGAAGCTATGTTTATCAGAGCGTTTTGCCACTTTATGCTGGTCAGCCTGTTTGGAGATATTCCTTATGTAATGTCTACGGATTACCGGGAAAATCTGAAAGTACCGCGTTTGGCAACGTCTCAGGTTTATATTCAGATCAAAGAAGATCTTTTAGGGGCTCAACAACTTTTGCCCAATGACTACAGTTTTGCCGGAAATGAACGGATACGCCCCGGCAAATGGGCTGCCAAAGCACTATTGGCCCGGGTTTGTTTATATACAGGAGAATGGGAACTGGCGGCAGCTCTGGCTAGCGAGGTGATTGATAGCGGGCTGTTTTCGCTTACACCTTTGGAGGAGGTGTTTCTTAAGAACAGCGACGAAGCTATCTGGCAGCTCAAACCTGTAACTGCTTCCAGAAACACCTTTGAAGGGTTCACATTTATACCTGCAGCAACACCTGCTTACGCTATAATGACCGAAAGCCTGACCGATGCTTTTGAGGAAGGTGATGCTCGCAAGGAAACATGGACGGGTACAGCCACGGCAGGAGATCTTACGTTCTCCTACCCTCATAAATATAAAATAAGAACGGGAGATACTCCGCTTGAGGAATACTCTATGGTATTACGCCTTGCAGAAGTATATCTGATCCGGGCAGAAGCAAACTTTCAACTAGGCCGGCTTGACCAATCCACAGCAGATATCGACCAAATACGGAAAAGAAGCGGCTTACAATCACTGGCTCTTGTGAACCAAGGGGTTTCGCTTGATGTCATTTTACACGAACGGCGTGTTGAGCTCTTTACAGAGTGGGGGCACCGATGGATGGACCTAAAGAGAACCGGTCGGGCAGAATCCGTGCTTAGCAGCAAGCCGGATTTTGCGATCGACTACCTACTTTATCCGATACCCGAATCGGAAGTGCAGACCAATCTGGTATTGGTACAGAATCCAGGATACTAAAGAAAAGAAATCAAACCCGTATGAAATATATAGCTATTTTATTGACAATATCCTTGCTATTTCGCCATACTTGTTCAGCGCAATCCGATTCTACTAAGGAGCAATTTGTAGTAGGTAGCGCCTGCCCCGACTTTCATCTCCGGGATCTGCAATATTATCCGCTCAAGGAAGCCGGACTCACGGATTTTAAAGGAAAATGGCTGGTTCTTGACTTTTGGACGAAAAGCTGCGTCTCTTGTGTTGCCAGCTTCCCGAAGGTAAATCTGCTACAGAAAAAATTTACGCAAGATGTTCAATTTATATTGGTTGGACGGAATGATAAAAAACATGGTGCAGGTATAGAAAAACTGTATGAACGATTCAAAAATCATTACGATCTGGATTTAACAGTTGCATACGACTCGGTCCTGTTTCAGCGATTTGGTATCTTTGCCACTCCTTACATCGTCGTTATTGATCCTGCCGGAATAGTTCGTAAAACAACTTGGTTTCTGAATGAGAGCCTTCTCGGTGAAATAATGAGTAGTAACGCTTTGCAGCCTTCATCGGACAAAAAAAATCGATTTATTGAAAGCGATTCAACCATTTTGTCCAGATCGGAGATCAGCCAATGGATACCCGGAGAAGGTCAAAGAATCCCTCCCCGAATTGACAGTCAACTCAAAAAGGGCACTTTTACGGGGAAGGGACTATCCTTGAGGAATCTTTATAACTATGCCTACTTTGGCCTGGACGATTGGCCTATGAACGATTCGCTTGTCCGTACAGTAAGTCGATTCCCTGTTCTGCTGACCTCGGACTCTTCAAAATTTATTCCGGATTATACCAGCGGGATGAGCCTTTACAACTGCAAATTGAAAATCCCTATCGGGACCGCCACAAGAAGACAATTTCAGGAGGTATTGCAAACAGAATTATTCAGGTGTTTCGGATTCAAGGCTTCAGTGGAAACGAGGTCGGTTCCTTGCCTGGAGCTTCGCACAATCGGAAATGCAGGAAAGAATCTTATGACAAAAGGTGGAATACCCGATACCAACGGAGGCCATGCAGGAATGACCTTTACAAACCTACCCGTTACTGCACTGCTCACCTTTATAAGTTCTTACCATCAGACGCAACCGGCCATATTCGATGCAACAGGTATTCAGGGCAATATCGATATTACCATTGATGCAATTATACCTAATCTGGAAGACCTGAAAAGAGCGCTTCTTGAAAGCGGTCTTCACCTTGTCCCGGTAAATAAAGAGATGAAGACGCTGGTAATTCGAGATCCGATAGCGTCGATTGAATGACCCGCATCTTTCCACAACCCAATTCGATATGCATAAAAATGAGTAAAGAGGATTCCCCTTTACTCATTTCTTTATATTACCATGACTCTTCACGTGTGTCGTTTTCACACTCAGTCGGATTCGCGTCATCAATGTATTGAACCTGATAGGTCACTCCTCCACTGGTAAACGTGCAGAGAATTTGGCTTTCCCCCTCACAAGGTCTATCCAAAGTCAGTGGGACAGTACAGTCCGAATCTGACGGCCCCTTTTGGAAATAAGCTCTACTACTCTCTGAGAACAACTTGTTGGCAAAAACTCCAACGCTAGCCAACATAATCGCTGACACGGCAAACGCTAACTGGATCTTTTTCATAATTGACAAAAATTATAAAGTTATACATATGACCTACTCTTTGATTACAGGTTTTCGGCCGTTTACCTGAACGTTTCCACTTTTGGCCGAAGTGGAAGACACTAACTGATCAGTCTTTCTTTCGCCCAAATCATCTTTCCACCAATTTGGACTTAAGTGATTGACAAATACATATTGCCCAAATACGGCTGCTAACCGGCTTTTGTCTAGCATGAAGCTATTAGCTTTTAGATCTCTATCGTGACGCAGGCAGAAGCTAAATCGATACTCTCCCGCGATGATGTCGTATACGTCGATCACCATTGCCTCTCGCAAAGGCAAAATATCATTCTTTGTATTGACGTTTGAATGCACAAACAGCCATTTGTCGCATAGTTGGGAACTGTTGTTTATGATGGTGGTGGGCGAGGCCAAAGTATATAGATCTTTTCGAATTTCCATCGGCTTAAGTTTCTGCCTGTCAAGCGGGGCGATGGTACTTTTCCTTAAAAACAGGTTGAGGCTGGTATCAATAACCAGGTATTGATTTCGGTATAAATAAGTATAAGTAAACAATTGACGTTCACGGCTGTATCTAAATGTTCCCCGGGTACTGAAATAACCATCTTCCTGGCTTTCGGGAAGGGCAGTATTTAGGTACACCTGTTCTGAATTCTCTTTTATTTTCCCCAAAACACGTTTCTTTATTCCCGTATTTCCGCTGTCGATGAGGGTCCTTATAGCGTAAGAGTTTGAAGAGAGAGGGATGACGACGCTATAGGAAACTTCCGGAAGACTAACCGGCCGGGCAATCCATTGGCCGGTTTCTCCCCGAAATAATACCGGTTTTGCGCCGTTCTTAATGTAAAAGCAACAGGAGTCCACCTTAAGGTATGCGCGGTTAAAAGAACTATCAACAGCTCCCTCCACATGTATTTTTACCTGTTGAATTCTTTCCTTTAGGATGTCCAGAATCAATAGGTTGGTTACTTCTTCCCTATCTCCGATATAGACAAAACGATCGGATAAACCGGCGATGTAGCCTGTCGGTTTGCTGATATTATATACTTTTTCCAAAGATGCAAATTCAGGTATCCATACCCTGTGAAAATCGCTGATCTGTTTCTTCTTCGAAGAGAAAGTTACCAGTAAGACAATGATGGTCATATTAATTGTCACCGTCACGGAAATCCATCTGATCATATTAGCTTTCATAAGTTCTTGATGGATTAGCAAAGTTGGAATGACCTCTTGAATAATTGATGCATAACCAGATACAGGCGCATCCCAGTATCACAAACATAAGATTGAACAAAAGGTGCCCTTGCCATTGAAGCCCCGAGATGACCCCTCCACACGCACAAGGCAGTTCTTCATACAGGCTGAGCATAACGGCAATGTACAACGTAAAAAGTATCATCAACCCGGTAGCAGCCTGCATCGCCCGGAGTCTGTATCTGGGTATCATCAGCAGTATGACAATTGCTATCTCCAGAGAGGGTACGAACCATGCCAGCCATTCGGAATATCGGGTGATCAGCGGAGACTTTCCTAATTCTCCGACAAAGCGATTATAATCCCAGAGCTTAATACCGCCTGCATAAAGGAATAACAGGATATACAGGAAGTAAATGAATTCGATCAGATAGTTCTTTTTCATATTCTGTGTTGTTTCTAAAAGCCGCGACGCAACCGGAGTCGCGTCACGGCTTTTACGGGTGCGGCCTTTCAGGCCCTGTTAATTTTCGCCAACGCAGGTAGTTCCGCTGGTCGTAATGGTGCTCTTCCCCTTTTTTACGGGAAACCCGTGCAGGTTTTCCAACCGTGCTACGGTGTACTTTTTGAGGGAGACTTTTTCGTGTGCAGTTTGCTTTTTCATTGCATTTGCCGTTTAGGTGGAACAACTAAGTAACTGACAGCAAACCAACTAACAAAAATGCGTTACTGAAACTTTTTTAGACCAACTGCATGAAACTTTCGACCGGGTGCAGGATGACCGGTACCAACGGGATATTGCCTCACTGCACGGCATAACGGGTAAGCGGCAATTCGAGCCGGATGCTGAAAACTTCCTGTGTTTTCGAAATGTCCAGCAAATGATCGTGCGGGTATTTAAGCTCCAGGGTCCGGCGGAGGTTGGCCAAACCGATCCCTCCCGGCGTTTCCGGGCCCGGCGCGGGGGGAATGCTGTTGGCAATGCTGAGGCGTAAACGGTCCGCCTCCACCTGGCTGTGGATGGTGATAAACGACCGCTCATGGGTGGTATGCACGCTGTGTTTGAAAGCATTCTCTACGAGTGTTATCAGCATCAGCGCAGGCACGCAATGCTCCGGCCGGAGGTCGCCGCTGCTGAAACAGGTGATTTCGGCGCGCTGTTTGGTCCGCATGGCTTCTAATTCGACATACTGCTGGATATAGTCGAGCTCTTTCGCCAGCGCAATGAACTCGCTCCCCGTTTCATAGAGCGAAAACCGGATCAGGTTGGCCGCCTGGGCCAGGTAGCCGGCCCCCTTTCGGCTGAAATGCCCGAGTTCGGCAGCGGCAGAATTGAGAATGTTCAGTACGAAATGGGGCGAGAGCTGGGAACGCAGGACCTGCAGCTCTGCCTGCGCTTTTCGTTTTTGCCTGCGGATATCTTCCATTTCCCAGGTGATGCCGTACTTCATCATCCGGATACCTACCGGAAATGCAAGAAGCTGTAAATCCAGCAGGTCGTACACGAAGACAAGCCAGTCGGTCCCATGCCTGGCAGCCAGCGGCTTGAGGTAGAGCTGTCCGATGACGGTGAAGTTAACCGGTAGATTTTCCAGCCCGATGAACGCCTGGTAAAAGCGATACAGTAGGTAGGTGGTAACATGCGTCAGCAGGAGGCTAGCGGCAAAAAGAACCAACAGCAGGCCGACTCCTTTAAACCTTTCTCTAATCACCGGGTAACAGCGCGCCAAAAGATAAAACAACGGAATGTAACGTCCATAATAGATGACATACGCCCAACAGACGGCTGCGTCGGCGAGGCGCTCTTTAAATGCGGGAACAAAATACAGCAGGTGATAGAGGATAAACCCGGTCCAGAACAGCGCATGTACCCCTATTCTGGTACGGAGATTATCCGGGAAAAGCAGCTTCCGGAAGCCGTACAGGTTTTCGGTAAGGGTCCGCATGGCTATCGGGTGTCTTGCGTTAACTCCCGGATGATCGCTTCTCTCGGGACGCCCCGTGCACCGATGGAAAACTCCTTCCCATTGTGCAGCGTTATGATATTACCATCGATCGATTTGATCGCATTCCGGTTGATGACATGCGATCGGTGGATACGGACGAATGTTCCCTTGGGGAGCTTATTCCGCATCGCAGAAAGCGTGCTGTAGGTCACCAGCATCCCGTCTTTGAAAAGAACCTTTACGTAATCCCGCAACCCGGTAAGCGCATAAATTTCATCTACGGCAACCTGGAAGTTCTTCCCGTCGGCCCGTATCCAGATATTCGACTGCGGTCCCTTATCGGATTTGGCGGGAGACGGGGTCACCCGGACGGCTTCGAAGACGGGCCGGATGGATGGCTGCCTGTCGGAAAGCACCTGTCGGGCTACTTTCAGCACAGTCCTTAAAAACCTGCCCGGATCGACGGGTTTAAGGAGGAAATCGAAAACCTCATGCTCATACCCTTCCAGCGCATATTCCTTGTGTGCCGTGATCAGAATAATATGGGGACGCGGTTCGGGGAGCGATTTGAGCAGGTCCAGGCCTGTAAGGCCCGGCATGTTGATATCGAGAAAAATAATATCGGGCTGTTTCCCGAGAATCACGTCCATGGCTTCGGTAACGCTGTAACAGCTGCCTGTTACTTCCAACCATGATATAGTGCGGATAAGCTCGCGTAATGCCTGGTGAGCCTTTTGCTCATCATCCAAAATCAGGCACCGGAGGGTCGTGATAGCTTTTTTTTTCATTCGTCCAGTTGTGTTGATATGAAAACCTATCACAAAATAATCAAATCGTCGCTTAATGCAAAGTATCTCTATCGTTTAACATATTTTAGGTATTAGGTATTAGGTATTAGGTATTAGGTATTAGGTTTTAGGTAGTTGGTAGTTGGTAGTTGGTAGTTGGTAGTTGGGTGGAGCTATCGGCTATCAGCTATCGGCAGTCGGCTATCATAACTCATAATTCATAATTCATAACTCATAATTCATAATTCATAACTCATAACTCATAATTCATAACTCCAAATTGGAATTAAATTACCTATTTTTCTTCATTTCAGTTGTATAGTGCTTGGATAAGTGGTGATAGAGCACGAGTTCCTGCTGGCGTTGTTTGGACAGCAGCAGCCGGTTGAAGAACATGTGCACAAAGGAAGCCGTAACCGAGGGTTGCAGGGCTGAAATCCGGCCCTCCGATAACTTCCGGATGGTGGCCGAGCGCCTTTCGAAGATCTGTCTGAACGACAGAAGAGGCTCCTGGACGGTCGCGCTGTCCAGGCAATTCCCGATGGTTGCACGCTCCGCCCGGTAATGGGCATCCATTTGTATCCGGAGCGCGTCAGCTCCTTCAAATTCTTCGGACATTCGCCGGTAGAGCACGCCGGTCAGTTCCCTCTTACCGGGGAGGTTCAACCCGAAGTCATCCAAGAGCGCATCGGCCCCCATCAACCCTGCCACCCAGCGAAGGTTTTCATCGTCGTGGTTTTCTATCAGGACCAGCAGGCCGGCCACCGCTTCGCTGTCAGCATGGAATACCGATTCTATCAGGTCAAATTCCAGTCCGGAGTAACGTTCGAGTTCGCGGCTATAGGTATCGTTCTGGATTTTCGCGATCGTTCCGTCCGCCAGGAAGGGCTGTAGCCGCTGGTTGAGCATTTGGATCATTTCCTGCCAGAAAACCGGGTTTCGCCCGTTGTAGAACCGGAGTCTTATATGCGGAGCGGGATCGTGGTACCGGATAAAAAACCATTTCATCAGTATCCCCGAATCCATCTGATCGCGGCACAGCTGCCGGAGCACGCCGGTCAGCAATTTGTCTGCAGTATTGGTACCACAGTACAGCTTCACGTACAGCCATGCACTTCCCGGCGGGAAATCCCGCTGCTCCGGTTGCGGGCAGCGTTGCGGGCTTCCGCCGAACGGAGGTTTCATCGTATGGAAGGGGAGTACGATTTCATTGGTATACCCGTTCAGCAAGCCGCTTACAGCCGCCTCATTTCCCTGCAAAAATTCCACCAGCCTTATCCGGCCGTCCTTTGCCAATGCTTCTTTCAGCAAAGCGGTCGAAAAAGGATACTCGCTGTCAATCAGCAGCTCGTTGTCTCCCCTGCAGAGCTGCACATACCGGGGTATACGCAACCGATTTCGGAGAAGGTTCCATTCAGTGTGAAAATCGGCATGTTTATGAAAAAGCTCCGGAAGCCGCTCCTTTTCCAGGTTCCAGGCGGCCCTGGAAATCACCCAATGCCCGTATCTCACTGCGGGTAAAAACGAGCGGCCGGAGAGGTGCCCCCAGTCCCAGCCAAAACCGGTACGACCGACCGAGACATCGCACAGAAACCGGTACAAAGGCAACCCTCCTGTATAATTGTGGGCGGTCGCCATCCGCGGGATCACCCTTTTGTCGAATTTCCTGCTTCTCAGCACGATGCTGATCCCGTCCGGCATGGACACCGTAAGATCGGAAGGCGCTATCCGGTGTTCGGGGGAGCGCGTGCTGCCGCAGAGATAGACGATCTCGTAATCCCTGATATGCGGCCTGCGCAGGATATTGCCGGCCTTCGTGCCGGGCAGATGGGCAATTTCCGCATACAGCACATCCTGATCCTGCTCCTGGTGTACCCGGGCAGCCTGCCGGACCCGCTGTTCGAGCAGATCGTCCAAATGACAAAACCTTCCCAAGAGTTCAAAGCCCGACGGCCCTCCGGCTGCTCTGAGGAGGAACCGGAAATCCCCCTGATCCAGCGCATCCTGAGAGTCCGTAAAAATACTCCCAAGCCAGTAAAGGCCTTCCCAGGACGGCAACGGGTGTTGCTTCAGTTCAGCCAGGTCCTTATCCGTCAGCAGCACACGCCCGGAGCTGCCCGATAATGCCCGTTCCAGCAATACCTCCTTAAAATGGCTCAAATGAGTATGCCTGAAGCTGCGTTCCCCGTCGGATTCCGGGAAGCGGATGCTCCCGAGCAAGGGCAACTCATCGCAGTTGCCCGGTGTCACGTGTCCGTACCCCACCCCTGATTCGCTGTCAAGCGCCGTTAGCAACGAGACCTCCCGTTTTTCGTATTTTTCAAAGAATTCCTTCCCGAAGTTTTCCAGGTCGGCATTGGTTTTCGTTAAAAGCGGCCGCAGGTTTTCAAACTCCCTGGTCAGTACCGCCACGCATTCCCGGCCGATGTGGCTGACGGTGGTGGGAAAGGTGATATCGGTTTGTACAACCGGCTCGTTTCCGGGACTTACTGTATTCGAAGGAAGGAGCGACCGGATGTGGTGCAGCGTGCGCAAACGGGCCTTCCGGCTGTCCATGTGACTGCGGATAGCGGTCAGCAGGCTGACCTGCCGGCGGGTTCCTTTCATGTCCGAAAGCTTCGCTATCAGCACATCCAGGTACTCGGGACCCGTTACGTTCTCTTCCAGATCGCTGACGATAAGCTGTGCTGCGAACATGGCTTCAAGCAATGCCTCCACCTCTTGCGGAGGCATTGCGTCTCCAAGCGCGGCGATCACTTCCCCGGCCGTACAATCCTCCAGGGTATTCAGAAGACGGTCTGTCCCGGCGCCCGACGCGACGGCAGCGAGCAGGTGCATCGGCCCGTCCGGCGTTGGTGTCCGTTCTGCGTAGCGGTAAGCCCCTTGCCTGAGCTGCAGGCTGGAATTAATCCGGTAGCGCAGCTGGCGGCGGACGGCCGGGTGGTCCAGGAAGGCTGCTGCGAGCTGCGACAGGACACTGCGGTCGAGCCGGGTGGTTCGCCGGAAGGCCGGACTTTCCGCAAACCGGATACTGGTTTGTGGTGCTACAAGCCCCACGGCTACCCCCGCAAAGAGACCGTAGGGCGTCGCCCTGCTGCAAACGCGGACAAGGTATTTATACAATGCTCCGAATATCTTCTGCCGGGCGTTCCCGCTTACCTTTCCGGCTTCAAGCTGCCGGAAAGCTTCGTATAACCCCGGGGAAGCGGTAAAAACTGCTTCGGACAGGACAGGGCCCGAGAACAACGCCAGGAGCTCCTTTTCGAAGCACGCCGTGTCGGCAGCTGTTTGGTGAAAGCGAAACAGCGTTTCAAGAGGCATCAGCGGCCTCCGGAGCAGGTAAAAGCCTTGTGGGACCATACTTCAAACGGGTTTGGACGAAAAGAGAGTTCCCGGGGGCAAATATTAGCAGGATCACAACGTGTATGAAATTTCTTAGACCAATCGTGCAGCTTTTTCGATCAAATGCATTTCGGGCACGACGAAATGCATATCACCCACGTTTTTGCTCCCACTGCAATGCTTTATAGTAGACGATCGGGAAGACCAGCAGCGTAAAAAGTGTTGCCGTTACCAATCCGCCGATAATGACCACGGCGAGCGGTTTCTGGCTTTCGGAGCCGATTCCGGTGCTGAGCGCCGCCGGCAGCAAACCAACGGCCGCCATCAGTGCAGTCATTACGACGGGTCTTGTCCTTATCCTGACCGCATTTAAAATAGACGCAGTGATATCCCTGGTGACCTTTAGTTGTTTCTTTATTTCAGAGATCAGGATGACGCCATTTTGAATACAGATCCCGAAAAGCGCGATAAAGCCCACCCCGGCCGATATACCGAAATTCATGTTGGTCAGGTGCAGCGCCAAGATGCCGCCGATTAATGCAAAAGGCACGTTGATCAATACATAACCCGCATCTTTGGCGTTTCCGAACATGACGAACAGCAGCACAAAGATCAGGACCAGACTTACCGGAACGACTTGCGCCAGCCGCTCGCTGGCCCGTACCTGGTTTTCGAATTCGCCTGTCCAGTCGATCTTATAACCGGCAGGCAAACCGATCAAACCCACATTTTTCCGGGCTTCGGCAATCGTGCTCCCCAGATCCCGCTCCCGTACCGAAAATTTCACACCGATAAACCGTTTGGTATTGTCGCGGTAAATAAACGCCGGACCCGTAACCTGCCGGATAACCGCAATTTCCTTCAGCGGGATTCTTTTCCCGGTAATCGTCGGAATAAACAGCATCATAATATCGCTTTCGCTCTTTCGGTAACCGGCATCGTAGCGAATCCGGATATCAAACCTGCGATCTCCTTCATACTTCTGTGTAACGGTTTTTCCACCCACTGCCATCTCAATTACCGCCTGGGCGTCGGCCTTCGTGATCCCGTGTATGGCCATTTTCTCTTCATCAAGAATCACGCTTATCTCCGGCTGACCGATATTCCGGAGAATTCCAACATCCTTTATCCCCTCAATACCTTTTATCCCGGCCATCACGCTATCCGCATACGCGTTCAGGACATCCAGGTCATCACCGTATATTTTTACGGCATTGGAAGCCTTTATACCGGCGGCGGCCTCGGCCACGTTGTCTATGATGGGCTGTGAATAATTATAGGTTATTCCCTGGTAGACCGACAGACTGTCATCCATCTCGGCTACGATTTCCTCCATATCCAGTCCTCTCCGCCACTTGCTCTTTTCAATAAGATCCACCTGAAACTGCACAAAATAAAATCCGTTGGGATCGGTACCGTCGTTGCTCCGTCCCGTTTGTGACAGCACATCCTTTACCTCGGGAAAGCCCATCAGTTTCACTCTCAGCTCATTGGTCAGCTTTACACTCTCATTGAGCGAAATACTCATCGGCAATTCTGCTGTCACCCATAAAGCCCCTTCGTTGAGCTGCGGTAAAAATTCCGTCCCAAGCCACCGTGTTGAAAATACCGTCAATCCAAAAGCGGCCGCCGCAAGGACAAGCGTCAATTTTTTCCGTGCGAACGTCCATCGAAACCCATGTGCCACCGTCTTGTTGACGAACCTGGTGAAAAAAATCTCTTTTTCCTTAACGTTCTTTTTCAGTAAATACGCAGACAGGACCGGCACCAGGGTGAGGGTAAAAATAAGGGCGCCCAAAAGTGCGAACCCCAGCGTCCAGGCCAGCGGGGAAAACATTTTCCCTTCTACCTTCTCAAAGGAAAAAATGGGCAGCAATGCCGAAATAATGATCAGTTTAGAGAAGAAAATGGGTTTTCCCATTTGCACGCCGGTGGTTTGGATGAGTCCCAATTTGGCCAGGCTGTTGAACCGTTTCATCCCTACCTGCTTCGCCTTATGGTCCAGGGCTACGAAAATGCCCTCCACCATCACCACTGCCCCGTCAATAATGATCCCAAAGTCGATCGCTCCCAGCGACAACAGATTGGCGCTCATCCCGCGCATCTGCAACATCAGAAACGCGAATAACAAAGAAAGGGGGATCACGATCGCCACAATGGCCGTTGTTCGCCAGTCAGCCATAAAGAGGAGCACGATGAGCGTCACGAACACAATCCCTTCCCCCAGGTTCTTCAGGACAGTGGCGGTACAATACGCCATCAGGTTGTCCCGGTCATAAAACGTTTCGATCCGGGCGTCCGACGGCAGGCCCGTCGCATTGAGTTCCGCTATCTTTTCCTTGACCAGCCCCAATACTTCGCTTGGGTTTTCACCTTTACGCATCACTACGATCCCTTCCACCACATCGTCCTGGTGATTGAGCCCCACCTGCCCCACCCTGGGGGCGCTGGCCTCCCTGACGGTGGCCACATCCTTTACCAGCAGCGGATTGCCGTTAAAAATATCGACAATGGTATTCTCGATATCGCGGGTGCTGTCCAGTAAACCGATCCCCCTGACCACGTAGGCCTGCCCGTTTTTTTCGATGACGTCCCCCCCTACATTAAGGTTAGATTTGCTCACTGCTTCGTACAGTTCCAGCGGTGTGAGACTGTATTGCTGGAGTTTCAGCGGGTCTACGGAGATTTCATAGATCTTCTCCTGTCCGCCGAATGCGACCACATCCGCTACGCCCGGTACACGACGCAGCTCCCGGTCGATTACCCAGTTTTGAATGGTGAGCAGATCACGGGTATCGCGGCTTTCACTCTGCAGGACGTACCTGAAAATCTCACCCGTAGGACCATAAGGCGGCTGTACATCCGGATCCACCCCTTCCGGCAACTGCACATTGACCAATTGGTTGTTTACCTGCTGCCGGGCAAAGAAATCTTCGACATCGTCTTCGAAAATAATCTTGATAACACTGAGCCCAAACATCGTGACACTGCGGACATTCATTTTCCGCTGCACGCTGTTCATGGCAATTTCAACCGGTGTGGTCACGAAGCGTTCTACCTCTTCTGCGCTGCGTCCACTCCATTCCGTCACGATGATGATCTGTGTGTTGGTCACGTCGGGGAACGCCTCTATAGGTATATTCTTAAAGCTGATGGCTCCTAAGATAGCGACGACACTGACCCAGAAAAACGTAAAAAACCTGTTTTTAAGCGAAAAGCCTATAATGTTTTTAATGAAATTGTTCATCGGGGATTAATCGTTTAAGGCGTCGTAAACCAAAATACCATTTTCGGATATCACGGTTTCCCCCGGAGACAGTCCGCTTTGTATATACGTTTCCTTACCCAGTTCCCGGTAGAGCTGTACTTCTCTGGTTTCTATATTGTGTTTATCCCTGAAGACCATCACCCAGTGCTTGCTCTTATCGAAGATCACTGCCGAAGCGGGCACGGTCACCAACTCTTTGTCTTCGGTGAAATGTACATCTACGGTACAGTTCATCTCAGGCTTAAGCTTATAATCCGAATTCGGGATTTTCACCCGTATCTTCATAGCCCTGGTTTCGGGATCGATCACATTGTAAATCTTCTCAATTTTCCCCTTGTAGTGGAAATCCGGAAAGGCCAGCGTATGCACCACGACGTCCTGGCTTTCGGATATTTTGGCTATATCACTTTCATTCACGTTGGCCACGGCCCATATCTCGTCAATTTCCGCCACGGTAAACAAGGGTTCGGCCTGATCCAGCCGCAGCTGCTCGTTGATGGTAATGTTCTTGGTGATGACAAATCCGCTTATGGGAGCCTGTACCTGATAAAGCGACCCGCTCCTGAGCCGGTATATGGCATATACTTCATTCATGCGTTCCAGTTCTGCCTTCGCTTTTTCCAGCTCACTTTCTGCTGCTGCCACATCCTTTTCGGAATTGAGTTTCCCTTCAAAGAGATCCCGGGCTACCTGCATGTTTTTCTCGGCAATAGTCAAATTGTTGATGGCATCCATTTTTTCTTTACGAAAGGAGGCTACCTCGCTGCTCTGGATGGTGGCCAGCACCTGCCCCTGTCGTACATAGTCCCCCAGGCCCACGTTAATCGTTTTTACGACTCCGCTGACAATCGGGTTGATCTGCGCCTCCTTGTTGTTGTTGGCTGTAATTTTACCGAAGAGCCGGATCTCATTTTTGACATAAGATAACGCGGCCTCATGAAACTCGCATTTCTCCATCATGGTTTCACTCAGTGCAAAAGCTTTTATCGATTCCTCAGGAGCCCGCTTCTGACAACTTCCCAAAACTGCGAAAATGCCAAGCGATAAAAGGGCTGATCGGATGCTGCTGTACATACTAGTATAAATCTTTACCGGTTAACAAATTCAATAACTCCCCGCTTTCCACAAGCTGTATCCTGATTCTGACCAATTCGGTCAGCACTTCATTATACGCCTCAAAAAAATCGATAAACTCTATGATGGAGACATTCCTTTTCCTGAAATTATCGGTCATTCCTCTTAAAGTGATTTCAAAATAAGAATCGTATAATCCGGTAGCTTTAAAATACTCGGATACGGTCTGACGGTAATAGGAATGGGTATTTTTGATTTCGCTCAGGATATTGTTCCGCACCGCTTCCACCTGGTATTCCGATTGTCTTATCCGGTGGCGGGCGGTTTTGATGTTCCCCTGATTTTTGTTCCATAACGGAAGCGGAAGGGCTACTCCGGCATTGACCTGGTTGCCGAATGCCCCGCTGCGCTGGTCATAGGTAACGAAAACATTCAAATCAGGAACGGCCAGCTTTTTCTGGTATTCATGGTACTGAACCGCCAGGTCGTTGTTCTTCTGTTCCAGCAGCATATCCGGCCTGTTCGCCAACGCCAGCTCCTGCAGCTCCCCGAAACCAACGGGCTTGATATACGCTTGTATATCCTTTTCTTCAAAAGCGAAGTCGACGGTTACCTGTGTCTGAAGAATTGTATTCAGCGCTGTCTGGGACTGGTAATAGGCTTTGTATATTTCGGCGCGGTCATTGTTCAGCTTCAGGTAGGCTCCTTTTAACCGGACCAGGTCTTTAACGGGGACATTGCCTTTGTCTGCCTGTACCTGGGTGCTGCTGACCAGCGAATCCAGTAAATGAAGCTGCTGGTTGTAACTACCGAGAAGGATTTTCTGCTGCCCTACCGCATACAGATTGAAATGCAGCTGGTAGCGGAGCTGGCGGACCAGGTTCTGGAACTCCAGTGCCGCAATTGCGGTATTCGTTTTAGCTAACGCAATCTCGGCCTTCCGCTTTCCCCCTAACAGGAATAATTGTTCCAGCTGAAAATACTTTTGTCCGGAACTACCCGCATGGAGCGCCTTCCTGTTTTCCGGATC
Source organism: Telluribacter humicola (assembly GCA_040394475.1). GTDB lineage: Bacteria > Bacteroidota > Bacteroidia > Cytophagales > Spirosomataceae > JBEBSD01. Next base: position 34,118 of record JBEBSD010000029.1, read on the forward strand.
GTACACGTTCAGATCGGCTGTCGCCACCGGATTCGGGTACAACCGGGCCTGGAGCTCCTGGGCCTTTTGTGCCTCGATATTCATCGACGCAGCCAGCAAATAATAATTACGGTTGACAAAAAGGCTGTCAGCCTGCCTCAGGTCAATACGCAGGGTATCCTGAGAGGCAGCCAAAAGCGGAAACAAAATAATCAGGGATAAAACTGGAAAGTACTTACGGCACATGGTTTTCTTTCAATTCGTGCCGTAAAGAACTTTCAAAAGACCTTAAAATCAGCTTAAGCCGGGTAAAAATCAGCTTAAAGCCAGTTTAATCGTGAAAATATTTTCATTTTCCTCCCCCACCCGATACTCCACCCCGCCGTTGTGCAGCTGAACTACCTTGTGAACGAAAACAAGGCCGAGTCCAAATCCTCGTGTACCTTTGCTGTTCCCCCCTCTGAAAAAACGCCTGAAAAGGAATTCCCTTTCGCTGTCACTGATTACCTCCCCCTTATTGACGAGGTGCACCACCACCATCCGGGCCTCCTTTCCTATCAGAATTCTTGCAACATGTTCGCTGCTGTAGCGCGTACAATTGAGCAATAAATTACAAAAAGCCATTTTCAGCAAGGGTGCATTCCCTACAACGATGAGCTCTCCTTCTTCTTCAAGTCCTTTGTATTCAACAAGAAAATTGAAATCCTCACGCACTTTCCTGACTTCCTCGATTGCGTCAAACAGCAATTCGTCTATACGCAGTTCCGCTGTCGCAGGCGGCTGGCTGGTTTCCATCTTGGACACTTCCAGTAAGAGATCGATGATTGTTCCCAGCGACTTGGTATCTTCTTTCTGCTCCCGGAGAAGCATTTGCAGCGTCATCGGATCTTCTTCTTTCTCCATTCGTTCAAAGTTGGAAACCAGTATCGCTATCGGGGTTTTTAATTCATGGGAGATGTGATTGATCGCATGCTTCTGATAGGAATAGGCTTCCATCAGCCGCTTCATTAAGGTGTTGAATTGTTCCGAAAGGCTGGCCACCTCTTTTGTGGTGGTCCGGATGGTAAGCGGGATGAAATCCTTGTCAAAATTGTACCTGCTGATTTTCCGGCTGATCATAGTGATCGGGAACGAGATCTTTTTGGAAAGGTAAAACGACACCAGGACAATGATGACGGCAATCCCGGCAAAAGTGAGCATCAGCAGCTGCTGCAAGAAATAAAGCTGGGAATAACCGAAGGTATCGTACGCCTTGCTGATGCCGTAAAAGGCATTGCTGTCGTTCTCAATAAACACGCCGACCACGTCATAATCTCCGTCTTTTTGTTCCAACCAGGGGTTTTCGGGCGACAGTCCGTCCAGGATAGTCCTCGAAAACGGGATAGGGGTATCGTCAATACTGGCGTAAATGAGTTGTTTCCTTTTGTCAAAAATCAGGAGCTTCTCGTCGTACAGATCGTTGAGCGTTATCCGGTCCATCGCTTCCAGGAGCCGGTCGTCTATGTCTCTGATCTCGGTAAGGAATTTGAGGGTAATTTCGATTTTCTCCTTTTGCCGCATCTGGAATTCCTCTTCCCGGTATTCCCGGAAAAGCAGGTAGATAATGAAACATGCTATTCCGACCAGGGTGATCGAAACGGCCGAGAAATAGATCAGTATCTTTTCCCGGATGCTCATGCTTCCTGAAAATAATACCCGAAGCCGACCTTGGTACGGATAGAATCCCGCCCGAAGGGCTTGTCCACTTTCTTTCTTAAAAAATTAATATAGACTTCCACCGTGTTGGTGTTCACGTCCAGCGAGGTTCCCCATATTTCACGTATCAGTTCCTCCTTTGATACCGGGTTTCCCTTTCCCCTTATCAGTTTCAGCAAAATCTGGTATTCCCGCGGTGTGAGCATCAGCTCCTTCCCCTGCCGTATCACTTTTTTCGCTTCGACCTCAATCTGCATATCCCCCGCCGTCAGCACCTTTTCGGGTCGGTCTTCTGACGGACCGCCCGACCGTTTCATCAGCGACCGGATCCGCATGAGGAGCTCTTTCATATAGAACGGTTTGGTAAGGTAGTCGTCCGCTCCATTCTCAAAACCCTGCACCTTGTCTTCCAGCTCTCCGAAAGCGGTCAGCATCAACACGGGAGTAGTCTTATTATACTGCCGGAAATTCCGGCAGACGTCGTAACCGTTGCGGCCCGGCAAGTTCACGTCCAGTATGACACAGGCATAGGTTTCCTTCCGCAGCAACCGCTCGGCAAGGAGTCCGTCGTAGACAACATCTGTTCCGAAACCGGCTTCTGCAAGCGATTCCCTGATGTTCTTGCTCAACGTACTGTCATCTTCTACCAAAAGTATGGCCATAAGCTGCTGGTTTAAAACTTTTGAAGAACCGGTATCCTGATCGCAATGGTTTTTGCCGTCACGGAAGACTGGCTTCAGGATACTTTTCCTGCCACCAGCAATAACAACACCCAACCCGCTATCATCAGCAGGCCGCCGATCGGCGCCGTTGCCCCGAATTTAGTAATTCCGGAAAAACAAATGGCGTATAAGGAACCGGAAAAAATCAGTACCCCGCCGATGAAGGAATAGCCTGCCCAATGGAGCCATTTAGCAGCAGCCGCATCTGCATTTCGGAGGAGTAAGGCTACTGCAACCAATGCCAGAGCATGGTAAAACTGGTATTTTACAGCCGTTTCAAAGGTATCCAAACGGCCCGAGGCGGTCAGAGAGGCCTTGAAGGCATGGGCTCCGAAAGCGCCCAATGCAACTGCCAGTCCACCAAAAACAGCTCCTGCCTGAAGAAAGAATTTCATAATTGCGATTCGATTTACGATGTACGACTTACGATGTACGAGTTACGATTTGTGATGTATGGGTTATGTTGTGTGGCGGGGCGAGGGATTAATTGTCCCCTTCGGCTTGATTTGCTTTGATTCCTCCGAACGCTGCAAAACACGTATTTTTATGCAGGATTTCTACCTGTCTGAAGCCCGCACTGCGCATTAATTCAAGCTGGTAGGTGACTGAACGGGGACTGTCTTCCTTTTCAATATAGGCCATTACGTGCTTACTGTATGCCTCTCCTCCCACGCTGGTCAGGTAATTTTTATACCGTTCTTCCATCAGCCGGTTGACCGGTCCGGTATCCTGCGCTACCAGGTCGGATATCCAAAAGCATCCACCGGGCTTCAACGCATTGAAAATAGCCGCTATTACGCTTTTCCATTCATTGTCGGTCCGCAGGTGGTGCAGCACTGCTCCGGCAAGGATGATATCATACTGACCCGCTTCCAGGGTCACTTCCCGGATATCGCCCTGGATACAGTGCACCGTGCCCGCTGTACTGTTCTGCAGGCGTTCCGCAGCCCGCTGCAGCATGGGAGCGCTGAGATCTATCAGCGTACAATTCATTCCGGGGACGGCCTCCAGCATTTTGAGCGTATAATTCCCGGCCCCGCAACCGATATCCAGCAAGTCTGTAGCATCCGGAGCCACTTCCCGCGCCGCAGCCGTAATCAGCTCCAAAACCAGCGGCGCATCAAGGGTCGCCGCCTGTCCCGTTTCCAGGTTAGAAAATCGTTCTACATCCGCATCGAAGCGTGCTCTTATTTCGTTTACGGTCGACTTTTCCATGGGTATATTCGGTTATATAACTGTCTCCGGAAGGAATAACTGCGTTGCCAGGAGGTCATCCAGGGTTTCTCTCCGTCGCACCAGCTTCGCCTGTCCGTTATCGATCAAAATTTCAGCAGGCCGTAACCGGGCGTTGTAATTCGAGCTCATCGTAAAGCCGTAGGCGCCGGCATTGAGGAACGCCAGGATGTCCCCGGGACGCACTTCCGGAAGGGGTCTTCCTTCTGCAAATGTATCGGTTTCACAAATATAGCCCACGACATGGTAGGGCTTTATTTCCCCTTCGGGATTACTGATATTCAGAATATGGTGGTAAGCGCCGTACATCATCGGCCGGATAAGGTGGTTCAGTCCGGAATCCACATGTACGAAGGTACAGGCCGGGTCTTCCTTCACCACCGTTGCGGTGGCCAGCAGCACTCCGCATTCACTTACCAGGAACTTGCCGGGCTCGAACCAAAGCTGCAGTTTTTTCCCGTAACGCTCACAAAATGCCGTAAAGCCTTTCGAAATTTCCTTTCCGAGAGACACGATATCCATCACCTCGTCGTCGGGCCGGTAGCCTACTTTAAAGCCTCCTCCCAAATCAATCACTTCCAGATCCGGAAACCGGAGCGCTGCTTCCCAGAGAATGGCAGCGACCTTCAGAAACGGTTCCGGGTCTTTGATATCCGAACCTGTATGCTGGTGCAGCCCGATTACCCGGATCTGGTACCGGTCGACAATTTCCAGGACAGCGTCCAGCAATAACACCGAGATGCCGAATTTGGAATCTTCCCGGGCGGTCATGATCTTCACATTGCCCCCGGCCGCGACATTGGGCTTAATGCGGATCATACAGGGTTTGGAGGACCCGTACGTTTCGCCAAACCAGGTCAGTAACGGAAGGCTGTCAATATTAATGATCAACCCGGCCTCGACGGCTTCCCTTACCTCCTCAAAAGGCACTCCGCTAGGGGTAAAGGTTACCTGCTGCGGCTCAAATCCGGCCAGGCCCACCATCCGGTATTCCTGTATCGACACCACATCTACACCTACCCCTTCTGCTTTCATCAATCGCAGCAGGGCAATATTGGTATTGGCCTTACAGGCAAATTTAATCTGCATGTCCACCTGGGAGAATGCCGACCGCAGCGCTCCGATTTTTCGCCGGACCACCTCGCCGTCATAGACGTAAAGCGGCGTCCCGTACTCGGCGCAAAGTTCCGGCAACTTATTATTTTGAATGGTGGTTAAGGTGGTTGAGAATGACATACCTGTTAAATTCTATGCTAACATTTATACCCATTGATCCAGGTATTTTTCCATTTCATTTTGAAGCTTCCGGGCTTCTGTCCCGGCTTTTTGGGCGAAATCCACGCCATTTCCGGCATAGAGAATGCTCCTGGATGCGTTGACCAGCAGTCCGGCCGACCGGTTCAATCCGTATTTCGACACTTCGCCGAGGCTGCCTCCCTGCGCACCTACTCCCGGCACCAGCAGGAAATGGTCCGGAACAAGCTGCCGGATCCCGGCCAGGTCCGACGCCCGGGTTGCCCCGACCACATACATCATCCGGTCGGACCCGGCCCATTGCATGGAAGTCCTCAGGACCTGTTCGTACAACAATCCGTCCGGGGTGGCCAATCGCTGGAAATCGCTGCTGCCGGGATTTGAGGTCAGCGCCAGCAGCACGACCCATTTATGTTCAAACTCGAGGAACGGTCCCACTGAATCATATCCCATATAAGGCGCTACCGTAACCGAATCGAAAGCCATTCCGGAAGCCTCTTTATCGAAAAATGCCCGGGCGTACAACCCCGACGTATTTCCGATATCTCCCCGTTTGGCATCGGCGATCGTAAAATGGCTATCCGGGATAAACGCCATCGTCTTCTGCAGGCTCTCCCACCCCCTGGGTCCCATTGCTTCATAAAAAGCAATATTAGGCTTGTACGCTACACAATACGGTGCAGTAGCCTCAATAATTTGTTTATTAAATTCGAAAACCGGGTCCTTCTCCTTCAACACCGCGGCGGGCAGTTTGCGGATATCGGTATCCAGGCCTACACACAAATAGGATTTTTTCCCGAAAATTTGCGCTACAAGCGTTTGTTTATCCATTCCTGACGAAATAATTCCACGAAATTACAACCTCTTCTAATAGATTCATAAATTTGTACACGGATAAGCATTAAAACGTTCCACATAAACACCAGACTTATACAATGGAGGTTCGCCAAACATCAATTGATGGATTAGTTGAGATTTTCCCCAGGTATTTTGAAGACGAGCGAGGTTTTTTCTTCGAATCTTTTAACCGTGATGTTTTTGAACAAAAAGGATTGCCCGTGAACTTTGTCCAGGATAACCAGTCATTTTCGATAAAGGGCGTATTAAGAGGCCTGCATTTCCAAAAGGAGCCGTTCTCTCAGGGAAAACTGGTGCGGGTGGTCAAGGGAAGGGTGTTGGATGTGGCGGTTGATATCCGGCCGGGATCTCCTACATTCGGTCAATACGAAAGTTTTGAACTCTCCGACAAACAGCACAACATGGCCTATATTCCGGAAGGGTTTGCGCATGGTTTTGTGGCGCTGGAAGACAGTATTTTCAGCTATAAGTGTACCAGGAATTATAACAAGGCTTCCGAAAGCGGCATTATCTGGAACGATCCGGACCTGGCCATTGACTGGGGGATCTCCCATCCGGTCGTTTCCGAAAAAGACCTGATTTTACCTTTTTTTCAGGAATATTTCGCACGCCAGCCTAATCCCATTGCCGGGTAAGGCCCCTGCTTTCATTTTTCCCACAGTTCTTCTACCAATTTGGTAGCCACCTTCCGGGCGGAATTAGGATTCTGGCCGGTAATGAGCCGTTCATCCAGTTCAATGTGTTCCGTAAAAGGAATGAGCGCCTTGGTAAAATTCGCGCCCCGCTCCGTTAATTGATCCTCCAGGTAAAAGGGTACTTCCCGGACAAAACTCGCCAGCTTTTCTTCCATATTGCTGAAGCCCGTCAGGTATTTGTCCCGGATCAGCAGGTCCCCGTCCGAAAGCATCACATTCAGGAGTGCGCTCACACCGTGCCCGACAGCGGTAACCATTCCCCCGGATTCGTAAACATCCCGGGTGATCGCCTGTAGTTCCGGATGGTCAGGGAAGTCCCACATTGCTCCATGACCTCCTGCGAAATAGACTACCCGGTATTCTTTTGCGTTGACGCCGGCGGCAGCTTTTGAAACGTGAAGCTGCTGCATAAAACCGGGGGACTGATAGTAAGAATTCAACAGCTCGTCTTTCAGGTCCAGGCTCTTTTCATCAATAGGGATGCAGCCGCCCTCCGGGCTGACAATGTCGATCAGGAGCTGTTTCCTCGACAGGATCTCGTAAAAATACACCAGTTCACTGAACCACAGTCCGGTTTTCCCGCCTTTTATCGGGGAGGTATCCTGATTGGTGCCGACAAGCAATACTTTCATACCATCAGAAATTAAAGCCCAGGGTTAAAACGCCACGGACATTGTGGTAGGTAGCGGTACCCGGCTCGCTTAAGCTGCCATACAGTTCAAAAGGAACTTTGTAAGTGCCGTAGACCACCGCAAGGTCAGTAAAAAACTTGTTGCCTCTGTAGCCAAGTCCTCCCGACACGTGGATTCTGTCTTCTTTTATGTTGATCAGTTTGGCTTCATAAGGGTCCATGGAATAGGCGACCCCTGCCCTGGCCCGGAACTCTCCTAGGCGGACTTCCGTACCAATCCTGGGATTCACGACATTTTTATACCAGGCTCTGATATTCCCGGTTTCATAATCCATCATCTCTTCGTCTGCCCGCGATTGTCCGTAAACCGATTTGACATTCATCCCCTTATATCCGACAAAATCCAGCGAAGCCGTAACAAAGCCGAGTTTCCCCGGGTAAAACCAGGTACCGCCCACCGATCCCCGGAAAGGTCCCAGCTGCGAATAGTCAAAATCCCAGGGGGTTGTCGACAAGGAATTGGGGAAGCTTGGATTGTTTACGATGGGGTCTACACTGGCGCCTTCGTAAAGTGAACGTTTGAACTTGCTGAACGTCGGCGACGACACCTGGGCTCCCAGGTGAAAATCGGGGGTTATTTTATAAATCGCCCCGATGGTCGCATTGAAACCATTCCCGGTGACGTCCACCCCTTCCCAGTAGCTGGTTCCACTAAACACCTGCCCTTTAACATATCGTTCATCCAGTACCCGGTCCATTTTACTGTTTGTCCGGGTAAACCCAACCGAAATCCCCAGGTACAGCTTGTCCTGGTAATTACCTGAGTAGGCGAAGGTCCATTGTGCGTGAGAACCTCTGTAATCGTAAAATCCCGACTGCTCTACGGCGCTTTCGGGTTCAGCCGCTACATACGGAGGCTGATTGCCGCTTACCGGATCAAAGGCGTACAGGTTGAAGTAGACTCCCTCCAGCAAGTCATAACGGGGGTCGCCGGTTATCGGGTCGGTGGTAGAGGCCCCCAGCTCATTTTCTGTATAGGCGTTGGCATTGGCGCTTTCTACAATATAGTCAATGAAAGCCGAGTTTTGGTTGTACCCCGAAAAGGCAAACCGTCGCTGTAACGATTGCTGGCGGTTATAAGACACTCCCATAACAGACCGCCATCCGGAGGTTTGGTACTGAGGGCGCTCACTGGCTATTACCAGCGATGCATTGCCCAGGTTGAAGTTTCCTTTCGAGTCGGTACCTGTTTCTCCCAGGTAGCGGGCATTCGCATTAATCTGATCGTACCCCGGGGTGAGTGTTATTTCGGAGCGGCTGTAATACCCCAGGCCGGCCGGGTTGGATACAATCGCGGAAGCATCTCCCCCCAGCGCCGTATGTCCGCCGCCGATCCCCTGAAACCGGGCTGTCCCGTTGGTCGTAATTTCGGAAAATCTCAGTGCGTCGTCCGCAAATTGGGCATTCGCGCCATACGCTCCCAGCAGGGTGCACAGCCCCAAAGCAAAAAATTTATTAGTCATTGAATACATCTTTTAAACTGAAAGGATTCCACTACCATCAAAACGAAATACCCCCCAAAATTTGTTGTTTTGAAGGGTATTTCCTTTAGCAATAGCACGAAACCGGATGCACTGTTTCTTATCTCGGGCCTCTGGATGTTCCTCCTCCGGAGCTTCTCGACGGTGCGGAAGGGGCCGGGCTGCTGCTCCGTGACGGCGCCGAATAAGTAGGCGTACTGCTTCTGGAAGGAGCACTATAGGTGGAGTTGCTTCTGGAAGGCGCTGTATAAGTAGAATTGCTTCTTGACGGCGCACTGTAGGTGGAATTGCTTCTCGAAGGCGTGCTGTACGTGGACGAGTTATTTCTTGAAGGCGCGCTATAGGTAGAAGTACCTGTACGGGCTGCATTTCCGGACGAATAACTGCTACGGTTTGTACTCGGACGTGAATAATAATAATTAGAAGATTCAGTATTTCCGGCCCGGTTAGCTACCGTACTGCGGCTGCTATTGCTGACCGAAGACTCACTGCCGGTACTACGGGGCCGTGCATAGTAACCATCCGAAGAAGACCGGTTGCTTGCAGCGGTACGGGCACTGCTGCCGGTACGGGTCACCACATTGGCGTTATTGGTCCGGGAGGTACTTCCTGCCACTGAATTTCTGTTCACGGCACTGGTACTGCTGCGGGCGCCGTAACGTCTCGTGGCAGAACCGTTGTCTCCATAATTATTCACAATAACCGGATAATAATTACCCCATCCGTAAGGATTGTAGCCGTAGAAGCTGTTGTAGCCTCCCCAGTAGCCGCCATAAGACGGGTAACCGAAACCACCGTAGAACGGATCGCCCCAGCCGCCATATGCCATATGGCTCATGAACGGATCGTATCCCCAACGGCTCCAGCGGTTCCATCCGAAAGGACTGTATCCCATGCCGAGCATGCCGCCCATTCCCATGCGGAAACCAATCGAGAACCCGTTGCCATAACCCATCATCGGGTAAAAGCTATTATAAAATCCGGAATTGAAACCAGCATTTCTGCCGGCATAATAGCCGTCTGTAAATCCGTTGCCGTAACCGACGTCATTCCCTACATTCCGTTGAATATTTTTCGTCGTCACGTAGTTTTCGTCGTAATACTGATCTGTTCCCTCCTGTGCCGAAACGCCTTCGTTCCCGGCATAGTCCGGATTGCGATTAGGCTCATAGGAACTCTGTGGACGGTTTTCTGCAACCGACACAGCTTCCTGATTTCCCCCTCCGTACAGGTCGTCATACCCTCGGGTAGTGCTGTACTGGTTATAGGTACAACCACTGAGCACAAACAGCGTGACAATGGCTATATATGTGGTTATTTTCCGGTTCGTCATGATATTGGTTCGGTTGGTGGTTCTTTGAGAAAACAAACTACTGCACTTAATTGTTCAAAATCCCTTAACTACTTAATAAAGACCCGCTTCAGGCTAAAAGGTTTAAACGGACCGGGAAATTATTTCTGCTTGTCCGGGAAGCGCTCCTCAGTTTGCCGGAGCATCCGTTCATTAATACCTACAAATTTAGCATAAAAAACTATCTTTGCAACCCTGACAGGATGCTGACCGTCATCTAAAGAAATAAAGCAATCAAATTTAAAGTCAAAATAATGAGTAAGGCGCTTCCAACCCGAGAAGAAAATTATTCGGAGTGGTATAATGAATTGGTAAAAAGGGCGGATCTGGCGGAAAATTCTGCCGTACGGGGTTGCATGGTGATCAAGCCTTACGGCTATACCATCTGGGAAAATATGCAACGGGCACTCGATGATATGTTCAAGGCTACCGGGCATACCAATGCTTATTTCCCGCTCTTCATCCCTAAATCCTACCTCAGTAAAGAGGCCGACCATGTAGAAGGCTTTGCCAAGGAATGCGCCGTAGTCACCCATTACCGGCTGATAAACGATCCCGGCGGCAAGGGCCTCATCATTGACCCCGAAGCCAAGCTGGAAGAAGAACTGATTGTCAGACCAACTTCCGAGACGGTAATCTGGAGCTCCTATAAAAACTGGATCCAGTCCTACCGCGACCTGCCGCTGCTGATTAACCAGTGGGCCAATGTCGTACGCTGGGAAATGCGGACCCGTCTGTTTCTCCGTACGACTGAGTTTTTATGGCAGGAAGGACATACGGCGCATGCAACGGCCGGGGAGGCGGTTGCAGAAGCGGAACAAATGCTGGATGTCTATACCAACTTTGCGGAAGAATGGATGGCTTTACCCGTTTTGCGCGGTGTAAAAACCCCCAATGAACGGTTTGCCGGCGCCGTGGAAACCTATTGTATCGAGGGGCTTATGCAGGACGGAAAGGCCTTGCAGGCGGGAACTTCCCATTTTCTGGGGCAGAATTTCGCCAAAGCCTTTGACGTCACGTTTCAAAATAAAACCGGGAAGCTGGAGCATGTCTGGGGAACTTCCTGGGGGGTGAGTACCCGGCTGATGGGAGCCCTCATTATGGGGCATTCCGATGACAGCGGACTGGTGCTCCCGCCAAAGCTGGCCCCCATCCAGGTAGTCATCGTCCCTATTTTCAAAAACGACGAACAGCTCGAAGTTCTCAACCAGGAGGTGGCCCGGCTGGTGCAGCAATTCCAGCGGGAAGGTATCCGGGTGAAATACGACAACAGCGACGGCAATAAACCGGGATGGAAATTTGCCGAATATGAATTGAGAGGAGTACCCGTCCGGCTGGGCATCGGGATGCGCGACCTCGAAAACGGCACGATCGAAGTGGCCAGAAGGGATACAAAAACAAAGGAAACGATTGCGCTGAACGGCGTAACCGACCACATAAAATCCTTGCTGACGACCATCCAGCAATCCTTGTTCGACAAAGCGCTTGCCTTCCGGGAAGCGAATTCGCACCGGGTGGATTCGTATGAAACCTTCAAGGAGATCCTGGAGACCCGGGGAGGTTTTCTGTACGCCCACTGGGACGGCACCGTTGAAACGGAGGAAAAAATAAAAGAAGAAACCAAGGCTACTATTCGTTGTATTCCTTTGGACGCACCCGTCGAAAACGGCGTTTGCATTTATTCAGGCAAGCCATCCGGGAGACGGGTCGTTTTTGCCAGAGCGTATTAAGGACGGTATAATCCGGAAAAACACGCTGCCCCGCTTCAGGCAAGGGGGCGGTTCAAAGAAGTAAATTTTAATCAAACTACTTTTAAACAGTTATGACGAAAGCGAAAGCAGGTGACAATGTAAAAGTGCATTATACGGGGACTTTACCCGATGGGACACAATTCGATTCTTCAGTGGGCAGGGAACCACTTTCCTTCGAACTGGGTAGCGGAGCGGTGATCGGAGGATTTGATCAGGGGGTTACCGGAATGGAAGTAGGAACAAAAAAAACAATCCACATCCCCAGTGCAGAAGCATACGGGCCGGTCAATCCGGATTTGCTGGTTAAATTTGACCGGGCGCAAATCCCTGCCGACATTCCCCTTGAAATCGGGACCACCCTCAACATGCACCAGGAAGGCTCCGGCCAGGTTGTGCCGGTGATCGTCAGAGCCGTAGAGGCTGATCACGTGATCCTGGATGCCAATCACGAGCTTGCCGGGCAAGACTTAATCTTTGAACTCGAACTGGTCGCCATCGCGTAAGACCTACAGCAAGGTATATTTTTTCCCGGGAAGCGACCGGACCACTCCCTGAAATTCCAGACTCAGGAGCAGCGTCGCCAGCTTCCCGGGATGAATGCCGCTATGCCAGCTTAATTCATCGATCTGCAGTACCTTAAACGTCCGCAACAGCGCTAACAGCTGGCCTTCTTCTACCGAAAAGCCGTCAAAAACGGCAAATGACGTCTCGGTTTGTTCCCTGAAAATAGTGGGGTTACGCTTTTTCACGCCCCATCCGAGATCGGCCACCATCGCCTCCACACTGGTAAACAACCCTGCTTTGTTTTGCCGGATCAGCGCGTTGCAGCCTTCGGACATCGGCTGGTTCAGCGCGCCCGGGACGGCAAAGACCTCACGATGGTAATTTTGTGCAAATTCGACCGTAATCAGACTCCCCCCTTTAAGCGCTGATTCCACTACAATCAATACGTCGCTTAGCCCGGCAATAATACGGTTCCGCGCCGGAAACCGCTGAAAGTCGGGATGGGTACCCATTGGGTTCTCGGTTACGATCCCACCGGTTTCCCGCATCTGCCGGGCGGTTTTTTCATGCGACCGCGGATAAATGATGTCAATCCCGCTGGCCATTACCCCTAGCGTCGACAGGTTGTTTTTCAGGCAGGCCCTGTGTGCCGCAATATCCACCCCGTATGCCAACCCGCTGACGATCACCGGATTAAACGGAGCCAGTTCTCTGATAATGGTTTCGGTGACCGATTTCCCGTATTCGGTGATCTTACGGGTTCCGACAATCCCGACAGTATGCTTACCATGCCAGTCGACGGCCCCTGCCGAATACAGGACCAGCGGCGCATCGTACAGCGGCTTCAGCCGGGCAGGATAAGTGGCATCCGGATAGCAGCTCAACCGGACACCTGCCTGCATACAGCGTTTATATTCTTCCTCGGCAAACCTCAGGCTGCTTTTTGTCAGGATCTGTCTGGTAACGTGCTCCCCGATACCCGGTATCCGAAGGAGCTTTTTCAAGCCCGTTTCGAATACCTGGGCCGGTCCGCCGCAGTAACTGATTAACTGGCGGGCAGTAATGGCGCCTACTCCGGGAATATTTACAAGAGCCAGGAACGGAATCGCTTGCTCTTCGCTCAACGGCTGCATGCCCTTCGCTTTACCCGTTCGCCTCTTCCGCGATCTCCTTCTTCCGTTCCGCCAATCTCAGGATTTCACTCACTTCTACCTCGGTTACATTTCGCTTCTGCCCGTTTTTGTCCGTATAACTTCGCGTAATCAACCGGCCTTCCACCGCTACTTCAGACCCTTTGGTCAAATATTTTTCGGCGGTTTCGGCGATTTTGTTCCAGCCGATCAGCGTATGCCAGTGCACATCATCCACCCACTCGCCGGTACCCGATTTGTACCGTTCATTGGTGGCCAGGGTAAACCGGACCCTTTTACGGCCCCCGTCAAACAGTTTCATCTCCGGGGCCTGCCCGAGATGACCGATCAATTGCACTCTGTTACGCAGTGTGTACATAGCTGTAGCGATTTAAATGAAGAGTAATTTCTTACGGTGACCCGTAGGGCAAAACTAGATCGGTTGTCCGCAGCCAGCCGTGTAATAACCAACTACTTTCGTAAATAAACGGGTGTAAACGGATAAAGCTTCCTTCCGGGCGATGCCCCAACCCCGGTCCCGCCGGTCAGGATTGGAACCCACCGCAAAAAGCAGTAATTTTGTACCTGATACGATTTTGTTCCAATCTCTGATCAACCTGCACACTATGGATACTACCCCTGTTAAGCACTGCCTGGCATGCCACAAACCCTTTACGGGCCGGTCTGACAAAAAATTCTGCGACGATTACTGCCGGAGCGCCCATAACAACCGGCTGAAAAGTACCCACAACAACTACATCCGGAATGTGAACAGCGCCCTGCTGCGCAACCGCCGGATTCTGGAAAACCTCCTTCCCCCGACCCATGAAAAAGTGAAGGTCCATGAGGAGCATCTCCGGCATCACGGTTTTCAATTCCACTACCATACCCATTCCTATACGACCAAAAAAGGCCAGCATTACCTATTCTGTTATGAATATGGTTACCTGGCCGTCGGGAATAACTGGTTTTTGATCGTCCGGAGAACCGGTCAGTCTTTCGGTTAATCTACAAAACGTTTCAAAATGGGAGCGTAAGAGTCGATGCGGCGGTCACGTAAATACGGCCAGGTAGAACGGTAGTATTCAATCCGGCTCAAATCCAGCTCCTCTACGTGTACATCTTCGTCCTGGCGGGAGGCCACAAACAGTAACCGCCCATGGGGATTTGCCACAAACGATCCTCCCCAGAATTGCTGGCCGTTTTCCTCCCCTACCCGGTTGACAGCGACCACATACACTCCGTTGGCCACGGCATGTCCCTGCTGGATCGCCTGCCAGGCCCCGTATTGCTCCTCATTGATCACGGGGTCGGCCTCCTGCAGGTCCCAGCCGATGGCGGTCGGGTAAAACAGGATTTCCGCCCCCATCAGACTGGTGATCCGCGCAGCTTCCGGATACCACTGGTCCCAGCAGATCAGCACGCCGATGGTGGCGAAGCGCGTTTTAAATACCCGGTAACCGGAGCTGTCCAACCCGGGTTCAGTGGCATCGCCCGGTGTGAAATAATATTTTTCAGAGTATCCCGGATCATCCGGGATGTGCATTTTGCGGTATTTGCCCAGGTAACTGCCGTCGGCATCCAATACGGCAGTTGTATTGTGGTACAGTCCCTGCGCCCGCTTTTCAAACAGGGAGGCAATGATCACCACTCCCAGTTCTCTGGCCGCACCTGCCAAAACCGCTGTTGTCGGACCAGGAACCGGTTCCGCCAGCTCAAAATTGGCCCGATCTTCTGTGTCACAAAAATACAGCGAGCGGAACAGTTCCTGAAGGCAGACAATCTGTGCACCTTTGGCGGCCGCTTCCCGGATACCGGCAAGGGCTTTCTGCAGGTTCGCCTCAACGTCCTGCGAACAGCTCATTTGTACTAATCCTACTTTTACTTTTTTCATATTGTCTGTATAAAAAGTTATCGGTGGTCGGCTATCGGCCTTCAGCTATCAGCCTTCGGCGATCGGCTATTGCCTTCAGCTATCGGCCTTCGGCTTTTTTAGCAATCGGCCTTCTGTCGGCAATCAGCAGAATCAAATCGTAATTCGTCAATCGTAATTCGTCAATCAAAGATCAGCCACGGGCTTACCCAAGCCGATTTCCAACATTTGGCAACTACCCCATTGCCACTTTCTTTCGCCTACACCATGGGCTGTGCCTTCGGTATACTTACTGCAGGCGGTGTCTGCGCAAACCGCTTACAGGCTGGCAATGGGATGGTCTGTGAAGACACAGACCATGGTGGTATTGCCGATTGCTGATCTCCGATTGCCGACTGCCGATTGCCGACTGCTGATAGCCGATCTCCGATAGCCGATAACCATCTACGTATTATTAAACCACCGGACACCTGCCGCCGCGATGGCCGCCGTGTCCTGCAAACGCATGCATTTAAAATGCCCCTTGGGGCATTTGCCCGATCCGAAATTACTACAGGGATGACAGTTAAGTCCCTCGACGAGGAACTCCTCCCGTTCACTGTTCAGGTACGGCCAGACCCCGAAGCGATCGGGGGAGGTTGCCCCCCAGACCGAGATTACCCGTTTGTCAAACGCACCCGAAATGTGCATCAAGCCTGTATCGTGCGTAATCACGACGCGGGCCTGCCTGACCAGCGAAACCGACTCGTTGAACCGTAATTTCCCGCACAGGTCATAGATAGGGCCGGCTACGCGGTTGGTGACCTGCCGCGCGACTTCCCGGTCCTCGGGTCCTCCCAGCAGCAGCACCGGACACCGGAGCCGCTTGCAAACCTCCATAATCTTCTCAAGCGGCAGTCGTTTGGTATAATGCTGGCCACCTATTACAAATACCACAAACCCGTTTTGATAGGGAAACGGCAGCACCCGTTCCGGATGCACCTCTTCATCCGGAGCGATAAAATAGTCCACCGGCTTCCCGTCATTCACCACCCCCAGGGGCCGCACCGCTTCCAGGTTGCGTTCTACGATATGAACGCCCCTCGGCAGCAGATCCAGGTGGAACCGGTTGAGCAGGAACTTCTCCACCGAAAGCTTCCGGAAACTCAGGGTCTTTCGCCGCAGCCATGCCCGTAACCAATACGATCTCAGGGTTTTGTGCAAATCAATCACGTAATCGAAGTTCTCTTTCCGGAATATCCGTATAAGTTCCTTCAGATTACCGTCAAGGTAATGCAGCTGATCGATATAGGGATTATGTTCCAGGACCATCCCAAACTTTTTTTTCACGACATAATGGATCTCAGCTTCCGGATATTGCTGCTTCAGGCAGCGGACCACGGGGGTAGTCAGCACGATGTCGCCGATAGACGAAAAGCGGATAATCAGGAATTTTGTTGCAGCCATCCGATGTCAATTTCCGAGTAGTTGTTCCGGTTTCAGTACTTCCGGCTTTTTGTGTTTCCAACGCTTATGGCTCCACAGCCAATTGGCAGGTTGCTTGTATATTTGTTCTTCCAGTTTCCGGATCTGTCGTTCCAATATGCGGTTCGGCGGCTCGGCGCCGGGGTTTTCCGACAGCATGCTCAATTCCAGGAGGTAATAACCTCTCCGGGCCTCCATTCTCAGGATATCACCGAAGAGAATGGGGATGTCACAGGTACGGGCAATGGTTTCCGCCCCCCGGAAAATCCCGGTATCCTGGTGCAGAAACCGGGTCCAGTAAGCCGAAGTGGGGTTAGGAGACTGGTCATTTACCAGGAAAACCAGGTACGGGTTTGCCCGGGGCTTTTCCAGCTCACTATAAATCTGTTTCATCGGGACCATTACCGCCCCGAAACGCGTTCTCATTTCCTGGAACCACCGTTCAAAACCAGGATTAGCCAACGGCTTATAGACGGTTATCGGCTCCGGTCTCAAATGAGAAGACGCATACAGGTTGGCCAGTTCCCAGTTTCCCCGGTGCCCCAATACCACCACAGCCCCTGTTTGCAGACTGTTCAGGTAGTCCCTGGTCTCGGTGGCCAGGACCAGCCGCTCCCCGATTTCATTCAGGGGGGTGTTCCGGAGCTTTATGGTTTCCATGATCAGATCGGCGAAATGCCGGTAAAACGCCCGTGTCAATTCCTTCAGCTCCTTTTCACTCTTTTCAGGGAAACTATTTCTCAAATTTGCAACGACAATTGTTTTCCGGTATCTGATCACCTTATGAAGCAGGAAACTCAGGAAATCCGACACGGAATAGATAGTCTTCCAGGAAGTCGCCGACAAGGTGTTCAGTATGGCAATCAAAATGGTATTCACTACTAATTACTACTAATAATACTTGCTGATAGTTCCTGCAAAAGTACAGTTTAAATAAAACATTCGCGGTAATAAAATTGCTTTTCAGCGCACATCCCAGTATCTTCGATTTGTTAATTAACTATCAAGCGGCAAGAATCAATGTTTGAAGGACTTTTTGACATTAAGAACGACCGCAGGCTGAGTGTCTATCTTTACCGTTCCGGAGTTGCCTGCTGGTTGTTGTACCTGGTAGCCGGCTCCCCCTTGCTGGGAGCGCTCGCAGCCTACAGAAACGAAATCGGCGTATTTTCGGCTTTATTGATGATTACAGGATTTACCGCGTCCATGGTGTTTGAGTACATTCATCACCGGGCTCTTTACGAACAAAAGAAAAAATGGCTTTTTGCCAGTTATGTTTTTCTTGGTTTCCTGCTCTATTTCCTGGAATTCAAGGGCACCTCGCTACCGCAGTTCTGGATGCAGTTTCTCGCCTGGCTGGGCTAGGCTCCTCCCGCCTGGCCCGCTGCCGATGCCTGCAAAACCCGTCCCTGCCGGCACGTAATGCAAGCTTTTAAAATCGTTTCTTGTTATTTCTTTAAATATCCCTTAAATTTGCAGGGATTACATTTCGTGAAGGTTCAGAGGGGGTGATAATCCCCTTTTTTTATTACAATATGCTTTTAACTGAAACCATTGAGTCGCTGCTGCAACCGTATTTAGAGGAGGGAAAGTATTTTGTGGTGAGTATGCGGGTAAAGCCGGGCAAAGTGTCACAGCATATCATGATCCTGCTCGACAGCGATGAAGGAATTACCATACAGGAATGCGCCAGTATCAGCAGACGGCTGGGGAATGACATGGAAACGCAGGAGGTACTGGATACGCCGTACACCCTGGAGGTTTCGTCTCCCGGCCTGGATCAGCCCTTGCTGATCAACCGGCAGTACCTGAAGAATATCGGACGGGACCTGAAAGTCTCCCTGCTTTCAGGAGAGATCCTGGAGGGAACGTTAACAGCAGCCACGGACACCGGTATCGTCCTGGAGCTGCCCAAACCGAAGAAGAAGTCAAAAGTGCCTCTTGCAGAAGAGGATTTCGTAAAACCGGTTGCTTTTGAAGAAATATCCAAAGCATTTGTCCAGATCAGTTTCAAGTAACTGTTCTGATTTTCTAGCCCGAACAGCACTTTTTGATGCATTACGGGGTTTAGTATAACGAAATATTTTAAAGATAAACAGTGTGAATTTAACTCATGGATAGTGGAGTATTGATCGAGTCGTTTGCAGAATTTGCCCGCTCGAAAAACATAGATCGTCCAACGATGATCAGCGTACTTGAAGAAGTTTTTCGTACAATGATCCGGAAGAAATTTGGCACCGATGAAAACTTCGACGTAATCATCAACCCTGAAAACGGCGACCTCGAGATGTGGAGAACCCGGGAGATTGTGGATGATGACTCGGAAGACATCTGGGACTTCGACAAAATACCGCTGAGTGAGGCAAAGAAAATCCAGTCTGACTTTGAAGTGGGGGAAGAGGTTGCAGAGGAAGTTAAGCTGATCGATTTCGGACGTCGTTTGATACAAACCGCCCGGCAGACCCTGATCCAGAAAATAAAGGACCTGGAGAAGGAGATGATGTTTGAAAAATACAAGGATCAGGTGGGCGAACTGCTGACCGGTGAAGTTTATCAGACGCTGCGGAATGAAATAATCGTGCTGGATAGCGACGGGAACGAATTAAGCCTGCCCCGTACCGAGCAGATATCGAAAGACCGCTACCGGAAAGGAGATAACGTAAAGGCTGTCATCCATAAGGCGGAGCTCAACAACGGAACGCCCAGGATTACGCTTTCCCGGACATCGCCGGTGTTTCTGGAGCGGCTCTTCGAGGTAGAAATACCTGAAATTTATGACGGGCACATTACGATCAAGAAAATTGTACGTGAACCGGGAGAACGCGCGAAAGTAGCCGTAGAATCGTTCGATGACCGTATTGATCCGGTAGGCGCCTGTGTGGGAATGAAAGGATCCCGGATTCATACCATTGTGCGGGAATTAGGCAATGAGAACATCGATGTTATTAATTTCACCGATAACCTCGAACTGCTCATCAGCCGGGCGCTCAGTCCTGCGAAGATCAGCTCCATGCAAATTGACCGGGATGCCAAACGGGTTTCCGTTTTTCTTCGCCCGGACCAGGTTTCACTGGCGATTGGCAAAGGAGGACAAAACATTAAACTGGCCGGAAAACTGGTTGGAATGGAGATCGATGTATTCCGCGATGTGGAGGAGTTAAGCGAAGAAGATGTAGATTTGTCGGAATTTACAGATGAAATCGACGAGTGGATGATCGAAGAGCTTCATAAAATAGGCCTCGATACCGCTAAAAGTGTCCTGGCCCTGAGCAAGGAAGAATTGGTCCGGAGAACGGATCTTGAGGAAGCGACAGTGGAGGAGATTATGGATATCCTGCGAAAGGAATTCGAATAAAAAGTACCCCCGGAGAATCCGGAGCAGGTTCTCAATTAAGTATTTACTCGGTTCCCCACACAACAGTGTACGGGAACTCCAGACTTTATATTAGTTATATGGCAGAAGACAAAATGATGCGCCTTAGCCAAGTGGCACGAATCCTGAACGTAGGAATAACTACGATCGTGGATCATCTTTCTGCCAAAGGGTTTAAGGTAGAAACCAATCCTAACACCAAAATTAACAGTGAACAGATCGGCTTTCTGGCAAAGGATTTCGATTCAGGGGAATTGTTTGCCGTTTTGGCGCCGGCAAAAGAAGAGGCTCCCCGGAATACCGAACCCGCAACAGAAACGAAACACAAAAGTGAAGTAGAAGGAATTTTATATTTCCGGGAGGCGCCCCTCCGCGAGGCGCCCCTCCGGGAAGCACCGGTACAGGAAACACCGGTACAGCAGGAAACGCCCGTGCAGGAAACGCCGGCGAAACCGGCTGAAAGCGCCGCTCCGGAAGAAGCACCCGCTGCGCCGCCTGCCGAGGAGACGCCCGCTGCAGAAAATAAACTACCCGGCATTAAAGTCGTCGGTAAGGTAGAACTGGACAAAAAGGGATTTGTCGTCCACAAAAAACCGGAATCTCCGGCACCGGAAGCCGTACAGCAGCCCCCGGCGGAAGCGACGCCGGAAACAGTACCGGATGAACCGAAAGAGACGGTACATGCAGAGCCCCCGGTAGCGGGGCCCGCCGCCGTAGCGCCCGAACCTGCAGCACCGGCAGCCACGCCGGAACCGGTTGCCAGCGAACCTGCCCCGGTGGCGCAGCCGCCGGTAGCCCCCGAGCCCGCGCCGGTCGAACCTCCGGTGACAGCGCCTGTTGCTGTGGAAGCCCCGAAATCTCCGGTAAAAGAAGAAGAAAAAGTCATTGAAGCCAAGAGTAAGGTTCCTCTGAAAGGACTCACCGTAGTCGGTAAAATAGAACTTCCGTCCGAGCGCAATAAGAAGAAAGACGCAGACAGCGCAGACGACAGTCACGATAAGAAACGGAAACGGAAACGGAAACGGATTCGCGGAGAATCGGATAAACCGGCCGGTGAAGCGCCCAAGACTGCAACTCCGACGGCTAAGCCCAAGGAAGCTGCGGCAGCTACTCCGGCCACTGAGGCGAAAAGTACGCAAAGCGCCCATTCCAAATTAAGGGGCGGCCGCAGGAGAGATAAGCGGGAAGAAGTTTCCCAGAAAGAGGTAAGTGACAATATCAGGGCGACGATGGCCCGGATGAGCGGTACCACCCAGCGCGGCAACACCGGCGGCGGACGTGGAAGAGGTCGCCGCAGAGACCGTACAGGCGACGAGAATCTCGACCTGATGGACGGCGAAGAAAACAAGATATTGCGGGTCACCGAGTTTGTGTCTGCCAACGAGCTCGCCTCGCTGATGGATGTTTCGGTACAGGAAGTGATTTCGGTTTGTCTCAACATGGGACTCTTCGTTTCTATCAATCAGCGCCTGGATGCAGAAGCCATCACCTTCATTGCCGACGAATTCGGCTACGAGGTTGCGTTTATCTCGGCGGAAGAAGAAATAGAAAATGAGCTGGAACAAGAAGATAATGAGGAAGACCTGGTAGAACGTGCCCCTATCGTAACGATTATGGGACATGTCGACCACGGAAAAACCTCTTTACTGGATTATATACGGAAGGCCAATGTGGTCAGCGGAGAAGCGGGCGGAATCACCCAGCACATCGGTGCTTACAGCGTAAAAACCCAGACCGGAAAGCTCGTCACCTTCCTCGACACACCGGGTCACGAAGCCTTTACCGCCATGCGTGCACGGGGAGCCAAGGTGACCGACGTGGTAATCATCGTTATTGCGGCTGACGACAGTATTATGCCCCAGACAAGGGAAGCCATCAACCATGCACAGGTGGCCGGTGTCCCGATTGTATTTGCCTTCAGTAAAATTGACAAAGCCGGTGCTAACTCTGAGAAAATCAGGGAAGAATTAGCGCAGATGAACCTTTTGGTAGAAGATTGGGGCGGGAAATACCAGGCACAGGAAATTTCTTCCAAATCCGGCCTGGGAATTGACGAGCTCCTGGAAAAAGTACTGCTCGAAGCTGAATTGCTGGAATTGAAAGCCAATCCTTCCAAACGCGCTTCGGGTACCGTGATTGAAGCCTCTCTGGATAAAGGAAGAGGGTTTGTGACGACCCTGCTGGTGCAGACAGGGACCATGCACGTGGGAGATACCGTCCTGGCAGGTGCGCATTTCGGCCGCGTAAAAGCCATGACCGATTACCGGGGCAAGCGCCTGAAAGAGGCAGGCCCGTCAACCCCCGTACAATTACTCGGGCTGAACGGCGCCCCGCAGGCGGGTGACAAATTTGCGGTGATGGAAAATGAACGGGACGCCCGTGATATTGCCAACAAACGGGAACAAATCCTGCGTGAGCAAAGCATCAGGACCCGTAAGCACATTACGCTGGAAGAAATCGGACGCCGGAAAGCGATCGGAAGCTTTAAACAACTGAACCTGATCGTGAAAGGGGACGTAGACGGTTCCGTGGAAGCGTTATCGGACTCGTTGCTGCAGCTTTCCACCGAAGAAATCCAGGTAAACATTATCCACAAAGCGGTCGGCCAGATCTCCGAATCGGATGTCAACCTGGCGATTGCCTCTGATGCGATTATTGTCGGCTTCCAGGTACGCCCGTCGAGCAATGCCAAGCGCATGGCCGAGCAGGAGCAAATCGAAATCCGTCATTACTCGGTCATCTACCAGGCGATCGACGAAATCAAAGACGCCATGACCGGTATGCTTGCGCCTACTGTGGAAGAAATAATTACCGGTAATATCGAAATCCGTGAAGTCTTCAAAATCAGCCGCATCGGTACGATTGCCGGATGTTATGTAACCGACGGTTTCGTGAAACGGAATAACAAAATCAGGATCATACGGGCGGGTATCGTTATCCATACCGGGGAAATCGACTCGCTGAAACGCTACAAAGATGACGTAACAGAAGTTCGTTCCGGATACGAGTGCGGATTGAACATTAAGAACTACAACGAAATCGAAGTCGGTGATATCATCGAGAGCTTCGAGCTGAAAGAAGTGAAACGCACGTTGTAACTAAATAACATCCAGGTCACAAAAAAACGCTGTAGAGGAAATCCTTTACAGCGTTTTTTTGTGACCTGGCCGGTTCCTCATCTCCCCCACGACAGCCATTTCCCCTGTGCTTTGAGCACTTGTTCGATCAGTTCCCGGACAGCCCCTTCCCCTCCCTTGCGGGAAGCCACATAAGTGGCTACTTCCAGCACCTCCTCCACGGCATCGGCCGGACAGGCGCTGAGGACTCCTTCCTGTATCATGACCTCATAATCCGGAATATCATCCCCCATAAAAATAACTTCCTCGACCGCGAGGTTGCTATCCCGGAGGTACTTCCAAAAAACAGGCGCTTTCCCGTCAGGTGAAGCGCCTTGAAAGATTTCCTTTACTCCCAGATACTCCAGGCGCTTCCGGACTCCGACCTGATTCTGGGCAGACAATATAGCTACCCGATAACCCAGTTTCAGCGCCCGGTTGATCCCATAACCATCCCGGACATTAAAGGTACGGGGTTGCTCGCCGCTCTCCAATGCCAGCACATCGCCATTGGTCATCACGCCGTCGATATCAAAAATAAAAGTGGTAATTTTTTGAAATGTTTCTGTTACAGTTTGCTTCATTTGTCCGGAGATTTCGTGTTTTTGTATTTTAGTGTTCTTGTTTTTTTGTTTTTCGCCGACCCGGTCATGAGACGAGGGAGAGCGGTTGCAACATCCCCTACCCGCCCCAACTCATAACTCATAACTCCTAACTCATAACTCTCAATGATATTTCCCCCGTATACTCTCCGTAACAGCGTGGTATAGCTGCGCCCATTCAGGATTAATATCCTGCAGCATCGACAAGTGCTGACGAATCATTTCCCAGTCGCCTCTTCTGGCCACGCCTGTTTGCCCGTCCGCCGGATTCTCCAGTAACAGCGCTTTGCGGAAGGTCTGTTCCACCAACGGTTTCAGCAGCTCAAAATCCATCTGTTTCGATTCCAGTAAATCATGTGCGACCGCCAGCATATGGTTGGTAAAATTATTGGCGAACGTAGCCGTCAGATGTAAAAACCGGCGTTCCTCAGAATCCATCCGGTACACAGTCTTACTGATCGTATGGGCCAGCTGTACCAGCAAGTCTTCCATATCCCGGTCATCGGCTTCCACACAAAACGGAATCACGCTGTAATCCGGCACATGGGCCTTGCTAAAGGTCTGCAGGGGATAAAACACCCCCGTCCGCACCGGCACATCACTGTAGACCTCTGTCAACCGGTGCAGGCTTTCAAGAGAATGAATTCCTGATGTATTAACGACCATCACGTCGGACGGAAATACAATACGTTCCATCACCTCCTCCAGCGCATCGTCCGCTACTGCCAAAATGATTAAGGCAGCGGCACTCTCTGAAAAATTGAGATCAGGTTGAATCATGCTGTCGTATAAATTTGCAACCAGCAAGCGTGCGTTCTGAGGGTCGCGGCTGTAGACTTCGCAAATGATATGTCCGGCATTCTCAAAGGCCTGTGCCAGGTGCCAGGCTACATTTCCGGCGCCAACAAACGAGATATTCATGGTCAGGGTGGTTGGAATTGTATTTCACGTTTCCCTGGCAAGATAATTCAAGAATTTGATTTTTCAGCTATAAGCTGAACGGGCGTTGTGAATCAATCTTAAGAAACACGAACAGCAGAATGGTAAACCCCCAGAGTGAGGAGCCCCCATAGCTAAAGAAGGGTAACGGGATACCGATGACCGGCATCAACCCGATCGTCATACCGATATTTACGACAAAATGGAAAAAGAAGACCCCTGCTACACAATACCCGAATACCCTTCCAAACCGGGTTCGCTGTCGTTCCGCCAGTACCATCACCCTGGAAATCAATCCTAAAAAGAGTGCGATCACAATAGCGCTGCCCAGAAAACCATGTTCTTCGCCCACCGTACAAAAAATAAAGTCGGTGCTCTGTTCAGGCACGAAATCAAACTTGGTTTGGGTTCCTTCGAGGAAACCTTTCCCGAATAGCCTCCCCGATCCGATGGCGATTTTCGATTGGATGACATTCCATCCTGCTCCTCTGGGGTCTGAGTATGGGTCTACCAGGACCATTATCCGGCTTCGCTGGTGCCGTTGCAGCACGTTATTGATAAAGAAATCGACTCCCAGAACCGTAACGATCATTGCCACACCAAACAGCATGCTGGTCAGCGCCCCTCCCCTTCGGCGCGCCATTTTCGGCATCAGCCAGATGACCAGGGCTACCAGGACGACTATTCCTGTCACAACCAGCCACTTATTCACCAGGAGAGTTATGACGATCAGGGCTGCCATTACCAGGCCGATCGTCAGGATAATCCCGGGAAGGCCTTCCCGGTACAGCATGATCAGAAACGAAGCAAATACCAGCGCCGACCCCGTTTCGTTCGACAGCAGGATCAGGACGGCAGGCAATCCGATAAGCAATGCCACAATTTTATAATCCTTCCACGACCTCGACAGACTTACCAGGGGGTCGCCCAGGTATTTCGCAAGTGCAAGGCTGGTCCCCAGCTTGGCAAATTCCGCGGGCTGCAGGGAAAAGCTTCCGATTTTAATCCAGGAACGGGACCCCTTAATATCCGTTGCCAGGAACAGGACGGCGATGAGCGACAGGATCATAATTCCATAGATCACATAGGCGAATGTGTCATAAAACTTATGATCAATCACCAGAATTGCGATAATCAGGATAATCGATGTCCCAATCCACATCAATTGCTGGCCCGCCCGGTGAGAGATGTCAAAAATACTGGAAGGAATCTCCGGGCTGTAAACGGCTGCGTAAATATTGAACCAGCCCATCAGCACGCACAGGATGTACAATAACACCACCAGCCAGTCAATATTGTAAATTATAGAATTCCGCGCCCCCATGTTATCTGTTACTAATTCTGTGGTTATCTGTTTTTATTGCCGCCCTATTTGCAGCACACTATCCTGCCGGACCGCCAGCGGCATCGCCGGGGATTCCTGCCGGAGTGAATCCGGCCGGGGAGCCGGCTTTGCAGGAGACTTGTCTTTCAAAATAATATTGGGCAGATAGTTTTGCCGCAATACATACTCTTCCACTGACTTGCTGATGGTTTCCCGTTTCAGGTAGCGTTCCATAATCAGGTTGGCAATCGGGGCCGCGTGCGAGCCGCCGAAGCCCGCATTTTCCACGAATACGGCAATCGCAATCTTAGGATCGTCCACCGGCGCAAACGCAATGTAAATCGAATGATCCTTACCCTTGTTGTTCTGTGAAGTACCGGTTTTACCGGCTGTGGTCACATCACTTTTCAGGCGCGCAAAGGCCGGAACCGTACCACCGATTGCTGCTCCCTGCATCCCCTGGATCACGGGAGCAAAATGCCGCGGATCAATGCCTGTTTCATGCCGGATCTGGTATTGCGGGAGCGGTGACTGCGCGTCGCCGATCCCTGCCACAATATGCGGGGTGTAGTAATAGCCCCGATTGGCAATGATAGCCGCCACATTAGCCATTTTGATCGGATTCGTCAACAATTCTCCTTCACCGATACTGACGGAATAGATATTGGAAAACTTCCACCGCCCCTGCCCGTACCGTTTGTCATAGTACTTGTCATCCGGGATATTTCCCTTAATTTCACTCGGTAAATCAACTCCCAGCCTTTCATCCAGCCCAAATTTGGCAACATGGCTGTGCCATTTTTTCAATCCCTCTGCCGAAGCCTTGTACGTATTTTTTTCGTCATTGTCATAAATAAGCTTCCGGAATACGAAGTAAAAATAGGGGTTACAGGAATACTGCACACCCGTCGCTACCGTGCCGGTAAACGGATGCCCGTGACACTTGATAGGTGAGCCCCCATGCCCGAAACCGGTATTGGGATCAATCACCCCTTCCTGCAGAGCCACCAGCGCCTGTACCAGTTTAAAGGTGGACCCCGGGCGATAGCTCGACATCACGGCACGGTTAAACAACGGTTTATAAGGATTATTAAACAGTACCGAATAGTTTTTGGAGAAATGCCGGCTCGCCAGCAAACGCGGGTCGTAGGTGGGAGCGGAGGAAATTGCGATGATCTGTCCCGTTTTGGGCTCAATAGCCACTACACTCCCGACTTTATTCACCAGCAGGCTATCAGCATACTGCTGCACTTCCAGATCGATTCCGGTATAGAGGTTCTGCCCCACCACGGCTATGGTGTCCAGCTCTCCTCCTTTCCATGAACCCTTGTTCACGCCGTTTACGTTCACCATCACAAACTTCACCCCTCTTTTCCCCCGCAATTGCTCTTCATAAAACCGCTCCAAACCACTTTGACCGATGTAGTCTCCCGGACGATAAAACTCTACTTCCTGGTTTTCCAGCTGTTTTTTGGAAATTTCACTCACATAGCCCAGCGCATTGGCCATGCTCTGGGAAGAGTAGGTTCTGAGTGAGCTTTTTTCAAACTCAAACCCCGGATAATCGACCATGATGTCCTGTATCCTGGCACATTCTTCTTTGGACAACTGCCGCAGGAATAAGGAGGGTTTCACCCTGGAATAAGCCGTTGCCGCCAGCATGAGACTGTCAAATTCGGCCCGTTCAATGCCCAGTGCCGCACAAAACCGCAGGGTATCCTGCACTTTGACTTTATACGGAGTAACTACAATATCGTAAACGGGCGTATTGTAGACGATAAGCTCGCCGTACCGGTCGTAAATCTGTCCCCGGAACGGGATTTCCACAATTCTTTTAATGGAATTACTCGAAGATTCGATCGCATAACTGTCATCCACTACCTGAAGGTGAAAAAGCCGGCTCAGGTAGATGGCTCCCACAATCAAAAAGGCCCCAAGGATAACAAAATGACGATTCTCAAGCATTCTCTGCTGCTAATTTCCCAATCTCACCAATAATCTACAAAAGTAGTTGAGAAATACGGATTTAGCAATCCGCCTGAAAGGTTGTTCGCACTATTTCCAGTTGGCCCCTTTTGTACCGGTAGCAATCCGGACGAGGTAATTCTGGGCAGTCAGATAGAGGACGCTGCCATCTTCTCCCCAGGCGCAATTGGCTGTAGGCCTGCCCGTTTCAATACGCCCCAGTAATTTTCCTGCCGGTGAAAGCACCAGGACTCCGCCCGGTCCTGTTGTCCAGATATTTCCTTCCTGGTCTACCTTCAGCCCGTCCGGTAAGCCCGGCCAGCCTTTTTCGACAAGCGGCGTCGCGTCGTACAGCACTTTCCCCGCACCCGTCTGCCCGTCTTCTCCGACCGGATACGCCATCACCACCGCCCGGGCCGGATCTGAAACGGCCACATACAGGATGCTGCCGTCCGGAGAAAACGCCAGCCCGTTAGGGCGCGTCAGGTCCGAAACCAGCAAGGACGTCCGGCCATCCGCTCCGATCCGGTAGACACCACAGTAAGGCAATTCCCGTGACGGGTCAGACTGTTTTTGTTCCAATCCATACGGCGGATCGGTAAAATACAGCGCTCCGCTCACAGGGTGCTGTGCAATGTCGTTCGGGCTATTCAGCCGTTTTCCGTCATAGGCATCCGAAAGTGTCCGCTTTCCACCTTTTGAAAGCGGCATTACACTGATACGACGGTCGCCATGCTCGCAGGCCACCAGCTGCCCGTTGGCAGCGATCAGCAGGCCGTTGGTACCGGGTTCGTTGCTGTATTCCCCTTTTCCAGTGTAGCCGGCCGGTTTTAAAAATACGGTGATTCCCTCCTTTTCATTCCACTGAAAAATAGTATTCTGAGGAATATCCGAAAACAGCAGGCTATTCAGCGCCTTCACCCAGACAGGTCCTTCCGTCCAGACAAAACCTCCGGCCAGCACCTCTAACCGGCTTTCTTTGGGGAGTAATTTCTCCATAGACGGATCCTCGTAAACAACTTTCCCGAAAGTCGGGTAACCGGATTGCGCCCGTACACACAAGCCCGCCAGCAGGCACCAGGCACATAAAGCGATACGATAGTTCATTTGTATGAAAAATTTACAATTAATTAATGGCTACTGGTTGTCAGCAATCAGCTATCGGCTATCAGCTATCAGCTCGCATAACTCATAACTCATAATTCATAACTCATAACTCAAAAAAGCCGTCGGCGTTAATTGTTTGCTTTTTCAGCAATACACTCTCAAAACCAGGTAGTATCAAGACGCCTTCTCTGAATTCAGACATTACGCTGGTCTTCAGTATAAAGCAATTAAACGCGGCAATATCCCCTTCCCACCGGAGGATTTTCACCGATGCCGACAAATTATGGATTGCCAGTACCGGCGCAGTGTCGTGGGTGCGTACGAACGCCAGCACTTCATCGTCTCCGACGGGAGCCGGCTCCAGGTTTGCCCCCTGCACCTGTGCGAGGGCCGGGTATTTCTTCCGCAGGCCGATGAGGTTCTTATAATGGTAAAACAAAGACCCGGGATCTGCCCGCATCGCGCTCAGCGAGACCGATTTTTCCGGAGAATTATATTTCGGGGTCATCCAGCGCGCGGTTCCGGTATCCTCCTCTCCCCAAAAAAACGGCTCTCTCAGATAAGGGTCCGGTTTCTGGCCTTTCATTCCTATTTCTTCTCCGTAATAAAGATACGGTTGTCCCGGAAGCGTCAGCAGCAGGGAAGCCGCCAGTTTTAATTTCCTGGCATGCCCTTTCAGGGTGCTGGCAATGCGCTGCTGATCGTGATTCCCAAGCAGTGTCGCGTCGATAAACAGCGGGTTTACAGCTCGGAACGATGCATAGTTGTCCTGCAGCAGCGCCAACAGCGCTTCAGCGCTCCTGTTGACAGACAAGCTTTGTAGCGCGAAGCAGAGGTCAAAGTCAAAGTTGGCCCGGAGGCCCTCAAAGTACGGGGCCACCCTTGAGGCCTTGGTCCATACCTCCCCTACCGTGTAGGTTTCCGGCGCTACCGATTCGACCAAATCCCTGAATTTCACCCAAAACTCCGGGTTTCTGGATTCCTCTTCAACGGGGTAAATATGGCGTGCCGCATCCAAACGAAAGCCGTCTACTCCTATTTCCAGCAGCCAGAAACGGACAATACTCCGGATCTCGTCCCACAGCCTGGGCTCATCGAAAAAGAGATCGGCCATGTAATCACAAAAGATTCCGTAATAGCGCTCTTTATCCCCTTTGATCCGGTGCCAGGGATTAACCACGTGAGCGTCCTGGGTCAGCTCCCGGACGGCGAGCCCGCGTTCCCGTATACGTACCGGGTCCATCCACCGGTAATACCGCCGGTAGGGACTGTCGGGATGGGACCGGGCCGCCTGAAACCACGGATGCTGCGTGCTGGTATGGTGAATAACCAGGTCCATGTACACCTGGATCCCCCTGGCATGAGCCTCCCGGAGGAGCCTTTTAAAATCATCGAGGGTGCCGAACTCGGGGTCAACCCGGTAGTAATCGACCACATCGTATTTATGATAACTCGGGGAGGGATGAATGGGGGTCAGCCAGATCGCCTCCACTCCCAGCTCTTCCAGGTAGTCCAGCCGGGAGGTAATGCCGTTGATATCGCCGATACCGTCTCCGTTAGTATCGCAAAACGAGCGGACAAAAATTTCGTAGCATACTACAGGAATGGCGGACATAGCGTAGTCGGGGTTTAAGTCATGAGTGGTCCGGTGTCGCTGCGGACTAAATAAGGTTTCAGCAACCGGTAGACCTTATGGAGGGGCAAGCCCATGATGGTGTAAAAGGAGCCCTGGATCCGGGAAACCCCAATCATACCGATCCATTCCTGGATGCCATAAGCGCCGGCCTTATCCAGCGGCTGGTAGTGAGCGACATAATAAGCGATTTCCCAGGGTTCCAGTTCACAAAAGGTCACCTCCGCAGTGTCGCTGTCTGCCCGGATCCCTTCCGGCCCTGCCAGGCATATCCCCGTGACCACCCGGTGCGTCCTGCCCGAGAGCGCGGTCAGCATCGACGCGGCCTCGTCCGCGTTTGCGGGCTTGTTCAGAATCCTGTCACCCACAATTACCACCGTATCCGCACACAGCACCAGCTCGGAAGCACTTCGCGTCACCACTGATTCCGCCTTTTTACGTGCCAGGAAAACTGGGACTTCCTCTACCTCCATCGTTGCGGGAAAAGATTCGTCCGTTTCGCAACGCACCGGTTCAAAATGAAAGCCGGCATCCGCTAGCAGCTGCCGCCTCCTTGGAGAATTTGAGGCCAATAACAATTTTCTTTTTAAGGCTAACACACGATTTCATTAAGACAGCACTACAAAAAGTAGCACAATAAACACTATTTTCGAAGAATAAATTAAAAAAGACAATAAATGTTTTGACATTAAATGTATATACACTTACTTTACAGGATAAAAACCAGAGGAGTAATATATCGAAAGGATTGCAATAGATGTCAATAGAAGAAGCCATAAAACAAAAAAAATTTGTCAACCCGTATCATAAACTCGGCGTCAATTTAATTTACACCAGCAACTGGCTCATGCACCAGCAGCAGGAAGCCTTGCGTGCATTTGACTTATCGCCGCAGCAATACAACGTGCTGCGTATCCTGCGCGGGGCTTTCCCGTTGCCCATGCGCGTCAGTGCCATTTGCGAGCGGATGCTGGACAAAACCTCGAACGCATCCCGCCTGGTGGACAAATTACTTGCCAAAAATCTGCTCACCCGGAAATCCTGCCCTTCCGACCGCAGAGCGGTTAATGTAGTGATTTCAGAAGAGGGCTTTCGCCTGCTTCAGGAAGCCGATCAGGTAATAGCCGTACAAGAAGAGGCCTTACATAATCTCACCCCGGAAGAAGCCCTTAGTGTAAGCGATATGCTCGACACTATCCGGCAGGCCAATTCCAGATAGTTTACCAATCAATTTCCAATAGTTCAATACGTTTTATACTTATCTATTCAAGTCTATGAAATCCATTAAATTCGTTATCATCCTCCTGGTTTCCACGTGCGTCCTGGCGCCGGTATGGGCAGTTTCCGGGGAAACAGCCTCCTCCGACGCTATTACCTACAAGGTGGATACCCGGCAAAGCACCGCTAAATGGAATGGAAAAAAAGTAACGGGAGAACATTACGGCAGTATCCGGATTGCAGAAGGCTCGTTTGATTACGACGGCAAAACGATCACCGGCGGGACCTTCGTTATCGATATGACCAGCCTGACAGTTGAAGACATCAAGGATGAGAAAGGGCAGCAGCGGTTAGCGAACCATTTGAAAAACGATGACTTTTTTGCAACGGATAAATTCCCGCAATCCCGGCTGGTGATCACCGGCTCGACTCCCGGCAAAGACGGCCAGCTGCAGGTAACCGGCGATCTGACGATCAAGGGCATTACACAACCTGTTACGTTCCCGGTTTCGGTTAAAGCAAAAGGCCAGACAACGGAAGCCACCGGAAAAATTACCGTGGATCGTGCTAAATACGATATCAAGTTCCGCTCCAAATCTTTTATTGATGCCGCATCCCTGGGCGACAAAATGATTTACGATGACTTTACACTGGATGTGAAGGTGGTGGCTAATAAGTAATTTTTTAGGGCCGGTCCGGAGGTTCGGATGATGGGGAATGGGCGGCGGAGTGTTGGTCGTTCCCTGTTTCTCTTTAGACAATGATGCCGGGGATTGTGAGACGGGCTGGTATCTGTTGGGGGAATGGGCAACGGGGAATGGGCGGCGGAGTGTTGGTCGTTCCCTGTTTCTCTTTAGACAATGATGC
>JBEBSD010000030.1:0-66043 GCA_040394475.1 Telluribacter humicola
GAGCAACTGCCTTCTAAGCAGTAGGTCTTTGGTTCGAATCCAAACGGGATCACTTGAAAATCAGGCACTTAGCAGCAATGTTGAGTGCTTTTTGCTTCTTTCACAGTACTGAATTACGGGGTCAGCCCACCGTGGTCTGTGTCTTCACAGACCATGGTGGATTCCAGCATAAAACGGCTCAAGCGTAAAACTTGTGGAGTACGTTGTATTTTTCCGGCTTCCACCGTGGTCGGTGTCTTCACAGACCATTCGCGACTAAAGCGTAACGCCTGTGGCCCGCGCTGACCCGGCAAAAAAGTAACACGGAGGGCACAGAGGTAAAACACAGAGGAAGTCACTGAGAAAAATGACTTGAGATTTGGGATCCAGTACAGAGGGTGATAAAATTCACGGGTCATGCTCTTGATCAAATGCAATCAAGGGGTAGTATTTCTCCGAGCCTAGTCCTTGATATAATTAAGAATCCTGCAAGAGCGTTGCCTGGGAACACTCCGGGTACATCAGTTTTCATTAGAGACAATATAAAAGTTGTTACAAACAAGGCAGGTGATAACATGACTGTTTTTTCCTATTGGCAAAACGAATTTATACAATGAGACTTAAAGGTGATATAGGTAAACTGGAAATAGAAATCTTGAAGAGAAGCAACTCTGAAACGGAAGATTATTGGGACGCTAATTGGCTTGAATCAGAGATTAGAATAGATGTTCCGGGTTTTAGTGCCTTTTATGGAACGAATCTGAGAGTTGATGACCTAAAAAGCTTTTATGAGAGGCTTACTGCTTTGCAGAACAGTAGTAGAAAAGAAGCAGAATTTGCTACATTGGAAGAAGGCTTATATTTGTACTGTGAATTGGCCCCCAATGGCAGTGTAAATTGTAAAGGAAGCACAAATAATGGTACCGGAAACAGTTTGAACTTTAACCTTCAGACAGATTTAGCATCCTTAGGTGTTTTTGTAGACGAACTTAGAAAGATTTTAACATCTTATCTATTAATAGGGAATTTAGAATAAATAAAAATTGAAGTTAATGCTTATCAGGTACAATATTCTTATGATGACTTCTATCCAGCCGGCGCAAATTCCTTAAAGGATATAAATGAACAAACATTAATGAATATTAAAACTTCAAATGGTAGATCTGTTTATGGAAATTTAAAAGATATAAAGAAATGATAAGCATGTTATTGACGTTAATAGCAGCAATTAATTTAATTTGCTGCATGCCTACGAAAGGTCAAAAAGCTAAAGAAATATCAGGTATATATGAACAACAGGAAAGTTCGGAGAAATTGGAGTTAAAACCTGATGGGGCCTATACATTAATTAATGCTGAAGTTTTATTTACTCCGGTCATAGAACAATGCGAATACGCATCCAAAGGGAAGTGGTCTCTAATGGCCGATAATGTGCTTTGTATTACAAGTGAAAATTACTATTTAGAGGAAAAAGGATATGAGTATGAAATGGAAAAACAGCATAAATTTTCTTCAGATAGTTTGTATATACGAGTAGTATTTCCTACCGATTTTCATCCTGTTAAATTGAATTTTTCATTTAATCATAACAATAGCAAATCAATAACAACAGATAGTACTTATATCGTACTCGCTAAATCAAATTATTTATGGAATAGAAGAGCCGGGACTAACCATATTAGTTTTGACATGAATGCTTATGTGTCGGGAACTACACTTTATAAAAGTAGAATAATGTTTGAGATTTTTAATGAGTATGTAGACACTGAAAAGTACAATTTTCTTACCATTTATTTACCGAATTTTGATAGATGTTTTTTTGAATTCGAACCATATAATCAAGAGTTCATATATATTAAAGGTAATAATCAGTTACTATGGAAAGGGGAAGTATGGCATAAATAGTTAATCGGATAGCCAAGCTAAGAGTGCAAATGTATTTTTATTGCTCGGGTCCTTTTTGGAAGGTGGGGAGTCGTGGATCCGATGGCGGAGATTTATGAAGACATAACCCCCTATAATTATGTCTTTTCTAATCCAATCCTTTGGACAGATCCAGATGGGAGATGTCCAACTTGCCCGCAGGGAGATGAAGCTGCATCTACTTATAAGCCCGGAGCGATTGTAACCAATCAATACGGCTCTTGGACTTGGACGGGTTCAGAATGGCAGGATAATTTACCATCATCAGTGCCTGCCGGTTCTCAGGTTATGACGCCTGTTTCAGGCGCTTTGGGCTGGTTGGATCAGTTTTGGAGTGGAAACCGTAGTTATGTAGATGGTAGGCAGGTTAGTAGTTCAGGTGAGCTATTGAACACTTACACATCTAGAACGGGAACCCCGCCAGATTTGGGTATTGGAAAAGTTGGGTCTACTATTAAAATAGGGATTAGTCTAAAAAAACTTTTAGGGACTTATAGTTGGTCAAGCAGTCGAATAGCTCAAGCAGCCAAACAACTCAATAGTGGTAGTAAAACAGTAAAAGTGGCAACTCGGGCGGAAGCGGAAGAGCTTTTCTTGGGTTTATTTCAAGGAAAAGGTTTTCGTAATACAACTGGAATGTCAGCAAAAGAAGCCAAAGATTTTTTTGGAAAGGCCGGTACTTACCATTGGGATGATGTAACTGACGCTGCTGGTAGATTAGTAAATCATTCTGCATCCAATTCGCATGGAGCAATGAAACATTTGCAAATTCACGATGAAAGTGGTAAAATAATTAGAATCTTTTTTGAGTAGTGATAATAATGGAAGATTTTAACAAAAGCGTGTGGAATAGGCTGTAT
The DNA here is from genome assembly GCA_040394475.1 of Telluribacter humicola. Taxonomy (GTDB): domain Bacteria; phylum Bacteroidota; class Bacteroidia; order Cytophagales; family Spirosomataceae; genus JBEBSD01. The sequence goes on from JBEBSD010000030.1 coordinate 2,763, forward strand.
TACCAAGGGGAGTATATTGCTGCCGAGTTACCATCCTCACAAGAAAATTATAGACGTTGGGTTGCCATTTATAAAAGCAAGCCTGAGCATCCACTGTCACCTTGGGAGGAATCAGTATACAAATATTCTGTGCTAGATTTTGAACTTGACAGTAACTTAGTAGATGAGTACTTTTCTGAGGAAGATAAACTAAATCAAAGAATATTTTATGCCGACTCCGAGGTTACTTTGTTGGATATTCTACATAAACAAAACATAGCACCTTCTTTATTTACCTATCCATGGAAGTGTGATTATCCTTTATAAAACAAATCCCCGGCACGCCGGGGATTTTGCTTCGCACTTTATAGAGTTCTCTAACGACGTCAGCGGCTCTAGTGTAACCGGGAATGAGGGATCTGCCGACCCTAAAAGTTCTGTGATGACTATTAAGTTCAGCGACGTTTCGAAAACACTCGGTAGTGGGGAAAAGGCCAACCTGGAAAGCACTATGGCTCATGAGTTATCTCATCAATATGATAGGGAAACTGGAAAAAGAAACAGGAACGTACCAATTAATGATAAACATACGGAGAGAGACCCTAATGAAATTAGAGCCGTTAATGTTGAAAACAGATATCGTGTCAATAATAATATGGAAATGAGAACAAATTATAGCGGAAGAATATACCCAAATAGTTTTAAAAAACCAAAGCGGAGAAAAGATGAAGACGGCTAAATACTTATATATTCTCTTCCTAATATTCATGAATAGTTGCGATAGAAAAAAAGAATGCGTAACGAGCGAGTCTTTTAACCCTAGGTCACCAGCGTATATAAGTTTAGAGACTTCTCAAGGGAAAAAATATTGTATTGGTTACAACGAACTTTTAAAAGTTACACCTTCTGATGTCATGAATGGTCAACTCGGAATGAAAAAAAGAATAGATATTTATTGTGGCAGTATCAAGCTAGACAGCTCAGATATAACCAAGATACTGAATGATATAAATGGTGTCGTGTACGAGATATCAGCCATTCCAGATAGTATAAATTTGAAACTAATGACTGAAATAGCATTGGATTCAAGCGGTATATTTAAGATTAGGGATTTTGATTATAACTTACGAGGCAACATAATTGATGCAGCCATTGGGAAAGGTTATATTGTTTATTTTGATGACCACGAAGGGGAATATTTTTGGGAAAGAAAAAATTAAAATAGTGGCATCATAAGCAAAATTACTATCCTTTCGGGCTCAGTATCCCCAGGAGTGGGACGGATGCGGTGAATAGGTACCAGTTCCTGAATAGGGAAAAGCAGCCCGAGACAGGGTACATGGATCTGATGCTGCGTTTTTACGATCCGAGTATCGGGAGGTTTATGCAGGTCGATCCGGTGACGGAGACGCAAGAGAATTATTCCACCTACCAATATGGATGGAATAACCCGATCTTACAGAGTGATCCGAATGGAGATTGTCCCTCATGTCCGCAAGGCGAGGAAGCTGAAAAAGTTTATGCAGTTGGGGCGCAGGTGACCAATAAAGATGGATCTTGGACTTGGACTGGTAAAGAATGGCAGACCAATACGGTTAACGGCGAAGCACAAAATGCCAGTACGGTGGCATTGCCCTTAACTCTGTCACTACCATTAGCTGGATTAGGGGAAAAGGTGACAGAGATTTCCTTGAACGGATTGAAAGCCATTGCCACTGTGCCATTAATGACGCTGGCATTTGTACTCACACCAACCACGGCAAATGCGCCCGCACCAGTATTTGGCGACAACCGTACGTATTATACACCACCTCCTCAAACTCTCCCTGGATTTCCCGGCGCAAAGAAGGTACCAAGAAGAGGCAGGGCTCGTTGGGTAACCCCTGATGGCGATATCTTGGAATGGGACTCTCAACACGGCGAAGTTGAAGTTTATAACAAGCGTGGAAAACATAAAGGAGTAGCTGATCCCAATACCGGGGAGATGCTAAAAGATCCCGTTCCTGGTAGGACAACCGAAAATTAATGATTCTAAGAAAGAGAAGACATGGAGATAACAAGACTAATTAGTGTATACGATAAGCAGACGCAAGAATTATTGAAGGAATACAATATTGATTTCATCAAATTTGATACTTTGAAGAAAATGTTTAATCCTCCAGACGATGATCCGTTAATGTATAATTTTTATTGGGTTGAAGAATCCCAGCTTGAAGAGATGAAGCAATTAGTTGATGTCAATTTTGACTTAACTAAGTACATATACCAATTGGAATGCTTCCAGGCAAACACTTAAAAATGATTGCTTTAAACATAAAAAGCCCCATTCCACCCGGGCTTTTTATGTTTACGAGGTTAACGCCTGCTTCCCCTTATGATCTGTCAGCGGCGAGGAAGTGTCAAAAACAAGAGAACTTATCGCCTCCTCTTATACTGAGCGTTCGTGCGGGCACATGATAATGAATGAGATTGCGTCAAAATACATGAGAGTGCTGCTGCGACCGATAATGACAGTCCCGTAGTCTGGTTCACCACATTTATCATTTCAACAGCTCCACTATTTCTTTAAAGCCGCGGGACTGTGCATGCTGCAGGGGAGTTACGCCGTTGTGGTCGGGAATCGCTAACCGGGCTCCGGCGTCTTTCAAAATCTGTACGATCTGCTGGTATTTTTTGCTGCCGTCACCCAAAACAATGGCTTCCATTAAAGCCGTCCAACCCAAGCGGTTGACATGGTCTATCGGATAATTTGGGGTCGTTGCCAGTAACCTGACGGTTTCTACATGTCCGCGTTCGCAAGCCGGTATCAGCGCCGATCCGTTGTACCGGTTAAAAATATCAAAACGCGCCCCGTTGTTCAGAAACAGTTGTACCAGTTCCGTTTGTCCGCTCGCACCGGCATATAGAAAAGGGCTATCCTGGTTGTCGGCTTGCAGATTGACATCTGCTCCGTGCTTTACCAGTAATTTTGCCATATCGGTTTGCCGGTTGTTGACCGCAATCAATAATAAGGAGCGTTTACGGTTATCTGTAGTATTGACATCCGCTCCGTTTCCCAGCGCCTTTGCGACTTCTTGTAGATTGTTTTTCCTGACTAAACTTAAAATGTCATGATCTTTCATTACTTCAGTTTGCGTAGCTTCTCTTGTCCTTGCATGACAGGAGGTGGTTGATAAGATAAGTGTCAGTAAAAAAACGGCGGTTTTCATGGTCAGTCGATTTTAACGTACAATATCCCTCAGGCACATCAGTGATGTAACGGGAGCGAAACCGCCTCGGCAGCATTCCGGATTCTGTAGCGTAACCGGCACATCCAACCTCCGTCAGTTGCCCCTCATGGAAAATCACCAGGGTTAGCGCAGCGATACCAGCGTTACGCCTGCTCCGCCGCGATCGGGATGTTCGTCGGTCAGGCCGGTTACCTGTTTATAGGAGCGCAGATGGTTCCGCACCAGACTCCTTAAGATGCCGTCGCCTTTGCCATGTACTACCCGCAGCTCTTCGTAGCCCAGGATGAGTGCGTTGTTCAGGAACTGGTCCAGCGCTACCATGGCTTCTTCCCCGCGCTTGCCCCGGATGTCGAGGTTGAAGCTGAACTGCTGCATCTTCTCGTTCAGGTCGATGTTACTGCTGCCGGACAGCGAACGGGTCTTTTTGGTGGTGGTGGCGGTTTTGTAGATTTTTCCCGAAACCCTTTCCAGGCGGTTCAGTTTGATGAACGATTTTAACGCTCCCATCCGGATCTCGGCTTCTTTCTCTTTCAGTGAAATGACTTCCCCGACGGTTGTCTGCCCCTTGATCCGGACATAGCTGCCAACGGCGATAGCGCCTTCTTCGGGCTCAAAAATTTCATCCTGCTCCGGGAGCGTTTCGACTACCTCCGGAACGAGCTCTTTTTGAACGAACGTTTCGAGTTGTGTCCGGACGGTTTTGGTAGCCGTTTTTTCCGCCTTTTGCTCCTTTATCTCCCGGATCGTATTTTCTATCAGCTGGTTGGCAGTGGCGACCAGTTCCCGAGCCTGCTGTTTTGCCTGGTTGCGAAGCCGTTTTTCGTTGTTTTCCAGTGTTGTTTTCAAGGCGGTGAACTCGGCGAGCTGTTGTGCCAGCTTACGCTCCTTAATACCGATTTCCAGGTTTTTTTCGGCAAAGACCCTGCGTTCGATATCGAGTTCTTTCAGGAGCTTTTCAAAATTAACCTGTTGTACGCCCAGTTTTTGCTGCGCCCGCCCGATAACGCCTTTTGGCAAGCCTATTTTAGACGCAATTTCAAAGGCAAATGAGCTGCCGGGTTTACCGGTTTCGAGCGTATACAGGGGCTCCAGGTGCTCGCCGTCGAAACGCATGGCGCCGTTGACCAGCCCTTCTGTTTTATCGGCAAACAGCTTCAGGTTGGTGTAGTGGGTGTTGATGACCCCGAAGGCTCCGGAAGTTGCAAGGTCTTCCAGGATGGCTTCCGCAATAGCGCCGCCCAGGGCCGGTTCTGTGCCGGTACCGAATTCATCAATTAAAAAGAGCGTCTGTTTGTCGGAATGCGCCAGCAGCTGCCGCATGTTGGTCAGATGGGAGCTATAGGTGCTCAGATCGTTTTCCAGCGATTGCTCGTCCCCGATATCGATAAAAATATGACGGAAGAGCCCGATCGTTGACCCCTCTTCCAGCGGGACCAGCAAACCGCACTGGTACATAAACTGAATGAGGCCCACTGTTTTGAGGGCCACGGACTTTCCGCCGGCGTTGGGTCCGGAGATAAGCAGGATCCGCTGCCGGGAGTTCAGCGCGATCTCCAACGGCACGACCTGCTTCCCCAGTTTTTGAAAAGCAAGCAAGAGGATCGGGTGCCGGGCGTTTCGCCAGTCGAGGAGCGGGCGGTTTTCAAAATGAGGGTTGACCGCATTCATTTGCATGGCGAGCCGCGCTTTGGCCCGGAGGAAGTCCATCAGGCCCAGGTACTGACAGGCTTTGTGCAGTTCCGGCAAGTGCGGGCGAAGGGTGTCGGTCAGGGCGATGAGAATGCGGTTAATCTCCCGGCGCTCTTCGTATTCCAGTTCCCTGATGGCATTATTGGCCTCAAACACTTCTGTAGGTTCGATGAAAACCGTTTGTCCGGTAGCAGACTCGTCGTGTATAAAGCCCTTCAGCCGGCGTTTGTATTCTGCGGCTACCGGGATGACCATGCGTCCGTTCCGTACGGTCAGCGAGACGTCGTCGCCTACCCAGCCGCTGGATTTGGCGGTACGAAGCATGGTGTCCAGTTTTTTACGGACATTCGACTGTTCGGCGATAAGCTTTCTCCGGATCGTGACCAGCTCCGGAGAGGCATTGTCGCGTACCTTTCCCCGGTCGTCGATCACCCGTTCAATGGCATCGGTTACAGAGCGGTCCACTACGATCAGCGCCGCATATTCCTGCAAAAGGGGAAAGGCCTCCGGTTCCTGCGCGCTGAAAAAACGGAGGCATAGCCGTACCGTATTCAGGGAAGCTTTGATGTCGAAAAAGGCTTCTTCTGTCAACAGTATCCCCTCGATCCTTGCGCTTTCAAGAGACGTGGTAATATCAATATAATTCTGGGAGGGAAAATCGGCTGACTGTTCCAGGATACGCTTCATTTCGGCGGTTTGCCTGACCAGTTTATCGACCAGTACATACCGGTCGGAGAAGCGTATTTTTTCCACAAACGCACGGCCCATCGGACTGATACAGGCTTCTTTCAGCAATTCACGTATCCGGTCGAAACCTAATTTCTGTTCTAGATTCTGGGGGTAGAGCATTCCTGCGGACTAAAATGGATAATTGACGATAACACCGGACCGGTACCGGGGTGCGTGTTATGCGTTGGTTGTACTAAAAAGCGGCTGCTCTCCGGTCGGGAAACATAACCGGGGACAAATTTACGGAATAAGCGGCTCGGTTCAGAAAATTGTTTGAATTTCTGTTTTCAGCGTTTTCAGCGCGTGGGCGGTGGATTGCCGGTCCTGAGCCAGCACTTGCTGGAATATCTGGCGGGAAAGTTCGGTTGCAGTAGCTTCCCGGCCCACCTTTTCTGCCGATTGGTTGATGAGCGATACCACTTCCTGCATGGCATTGTTAACCGTTTCCCAGGCATCATGGCTGATGTAAAGCTGTTGCGCCAGGTTGTGGTTGTATTCGCTGCGGATTTCATGGAGCAGGAGCTGCTGGAATTCGGAAGCACCTTCTGCACTGCCGGAAAGCCTGATAATCAGGTTGTTGGGGGTGATGCGTTCCAGGAACAGGCACATCCGTTCATAGGCCTGCAGTCGTAAAGGGGTAATCAGTTCGGTGTTTTTTATCCGGATATCCCATTGTTGCTTTTCGAAATAACTCCGGGCAATTACCGTGATGGTGAGGTACATCCCGAAAGTTAAAACAGCGACGGTAATTAGTACCGTCAGGAGTGAATTTAATTCCATTGTACGATGTTATACGCTACGAATATGCCTGTCTAAATAACCAATCGATATGCTGGAGGACCCGGTCACCATCACTCCCAGGGCACAACAGGAAATAACCGAAACCCTGTCTGCCAATAAAATACCCGATACCTATGGACTCCGTGTAGGGATAAAAGGCGGGGGATGCAGCGGAAGCTTCGTGCTGGGCTTTGATACGATCCAGGAACATGATAAAGTTTACCACATCGATAACATCAAAGTCGTTATCGACCAACGCCATTTCATGTACGTACTAGGTGTAGAAGTAGATTATTCCGAAGATGCGGGCGGGTACACGCTTCGTTCCGCTAGTCATCAATCGTAACATGCTTCCAGTTTTCCCCTGACCGGATCCGGTTAAGCTGCGTATGGGTGATCCCGAATTGCTTGGCAATCATCCGTAGCCTGTTCTTGTCATTTTTAAGGAGCTTCTTGATCATCCGCACCTTCGATTCCGTCAGCTTGTAATTACTGGTACGTTTCGGAGTTGCCCGGTTGAGCACAGCCGGGTTGGTACGGTTATGGGCAGTCATTTCTTCCTTCGTCACCCACTTGAGGTTTTCGAAATGATTGTTTTGTTTTTCGTAATCCAGGTGGATGACAAACTTGTGGTCCAGGCTTTTACGGGGCACAAAGTTGTCGGCAACCAGCTTGTGAATGTAGTGGTTGATGGTTTTACCACCTCCGGCACGGATGTTCAGGGAACGATAGCCCTGTATGACCGAACCTTTGATGAGCGCTCCGTTTTTGGGATCATTCTGAAAACTTTTCAGTCTCCCAAAATTGGATACCTCGTAATGCGGGGGATTTTCTACATTGTCAAAATGTATTTTTACCCACTCTTCGTTCCAGTAATTTTTGTTTTTCGGGTCATTCATAGCTATTTACCTCTGAGTGTGATTCAATGTTTACACTTTAACTAATTAGCCAAGTCAACTAAATGATACAGTAAAGACAATGTTATTTTGGATAATTCAATACTAATACGTTTTTACACCGGTTTTTGTTGTTGCCGGGATCGCCAAATAAACCAGATTCCCAGAAGTATCGCCGGTATACTCAGTGTCTGACCCATATTTAATGCCAGACCTTCTTCGAAATCCACTTGATTTTCTTTGAAAAATTCAATTATAAACCGGAAAGTAAATACCCATATCATGAAAATTCCTACCAACATTCCGGATGGGGTCTGTGCTTTGTACTTGTTCCACAGCCAAACCAGCAGGAAAAACAACACCAGGTAGGCAGCTGCTTCGTACAACTGCGTCGGATGCCGCGGATATTTCGAAAATTCATGATTTTGCATAAAGATAAATCCCCAGGGCTTTTCAGTGATTTTCCCGAAGATTTCCGAGTTCATCAGGTTTCCCAAACGTATAAATACTCCAGCCAACGCAACCGTTATGGCTATACGGTCAGCAACCCATAAAAAGGTTTGTCCTGTTTTGCTGCGGGTACGGGAATACAGCCATAACCCCGTCAGAATGCCAATTATTGCTCCGTGACTGGCCAACCCGGCATAAGGCGGCAGAATGACCTCCAACGGATTTTTAATCAGTACTTCGGGTTCGTAAAACAGAAAATGCCCGAACCTTGCACCCAGTACCGTCGCAAACACCATGTACAGGGTAAGGCTGTCGATGTCGGCCAGCGGTTTGTGCTCCTTTTTGAAAATATGGATCATGAGCTGCTGGCCGATGACAAATGCCAACGCAAATAACAGCCCGTACCAACGGATCGGAAACGGTCCGAGACCCGCAAATTCCGGGATCGTAAAAATCTCCTTTGAGACATTCCAGGTAATAAATGAAAGCATAAGCAGTGGTACAATAATTAGAGAGTGATATCAACACCTGGCATCACCCGCACTTCTGAGTAAAGACGCGATAAATGTACAAAAAAAAACAGGGAATACAACGGCTGCATTAACCGATGCAGGGAATTCGCGGGAAGAAGGATATTTTCATAGGAAGATTCCCTATGGTGAGGGGACTTTGAAAAGAAAGGGATCGAAAATCAGCGTCCGGGCCGCCGACAGGACTGTTTGCCGGGAAACAGCAGCTTGCGTCCGTATGGCTGGCGGGACTATCGATAATCCCGCATGGAAGTGGTCAGCCGGCTCTTCTGAAAACAAGGGATATCCCCTGAAAACAGAGGATATCCCTAAAAGCTCACCAACCGGTGTTCTGCGTTAATTTATCATTTTGATCGATGGCAGCCTGGGGTATCGGGAACAGGTACATTTTAGGCTGCCAAAAACGTTCTTCTATAAATACATTGCTTCCATCCGGATTTATTGTACGAAGAGGGGCCCCATATACTTTGCTGTTTTTTACCTTATCAGCGATTTCCCAGCGGATAATATCATAATACCGGAGCCCTTCGAAGGCGGTCTCGATCCGGCGTTCGTGTCGAAGTTTCTCCCGTAAAACGCCTTGACCTGCCGCATCGATTGCGGGCATCTGCACGCGGCCTCTAACCTGATTGATCAGAAAAACCGCCTGATCCAGATCCTTGTTTTGCTCTATTAACGCCTCTGCCTTCATTAACAGGATATCTGCCAGCCGAAATAGCGTCAAGCTTTTGTTGCCTTTTGTTCTTTCCGCATTGGTACCTTCCATATCTAACCATTTTGCGCACAGGTAACCGGTTACATAACTGTTGTTGACCACAAAATCGGTACTGGAAGGATCGTCAACACCGTATAAGGAATGAAGTTTTCCTCCTTGCATCCATTTCCAGTTCGGATAGACGATTGATGCCTTGAGACGCGGATCACGGTATTTATATTCTCCCCACTCCCGTTTGGGATCCGTTACGTCTTTTTCAGCACGTAACAGCGGATATTCACAATGCAGCGCTTCACAATCGTTGATAGAATGCCCATTTATACATTCGTATTCATCGACCAGTTCCTGCAATGCGATTACATGTTTCCAGCCCCCGTAGGGCGATGAATTGGATCCTAAATTGCGATTGATTTCATTGACAAGCAAAGGGAAATCATACTGTCTTTCAAAAATGATTTCCGGATTTTTCCCATCCGATTGCGGGCGGAACATCATTTCATAATCAGGATACAGCGTGTATTTTCCCGAATTGATAATCGCATCTGCATACTGGACAGCTTTTTCATAGTGCTTTTCAAACAGATAAATCCGGGTCAACAGTGCTTCCGCAGCATGTTTATTGATATAGCCTGAAGCAATTTTGGCATTCTGAAGTCCCGGAAGAATCTCTTGTTCCAATTCATTTAAAACAAATGACACTACCTCGGCCCGGGGAGTACGGGTCAGCTGCCGGGATTCTTCAACAGTGAGGATATCGGTGACCAGGGGGACATCTCCAAAATAGAAAGCCATATCATAATACAGCAGGGCCCGGATAAAGCGTACCTGGGCTCCGTACAGGTTATATTCTTCGTCTGTCAGGTGTTCTTTTGCTTTCCCGATTCCCCTCAGCACATAGTTTAACTGGGCGATCTTATCATATTTCCAGAAACGTCTCACATGCCCGTTCTGAGAATCATGCGTACCGTTGGCAACAAGCCGGATATCACCTTCCCGATGTTTGGCATTGTCAGAAGCACAATCCGAATAGACAATTTCGTTGTCGTCAAACAGATACGTATACATGTTATTGACCATCATACTGACTTGCGTTCTGTCTTTCCACCATTGATCTTCTGATATCATATCCAAAGGAGGGGTTGTCAGGAAACTATCGCAAGAGGCAAATAGCATGGTAAGGACGATAAATGCCTTGTGAAATATAGAATGTTTCATCGTATAATCATTTTAAAATTGTATATTCAGTCCGATGGCATAGGTCTTGGCCAAAGGATAACTAAATGCTGCAGAAATCTCCGGATCATATCCCGGCACATAATTCGACAATGTAAACAGATTGTTAGCGGTCGCATATACCCTGAGCTGGGACAGTCCTGCTGAAGAAATCAACGATTTAGGGAACGAATACCCAACCTGAATATTCTTACAGCGGAAGTACCCGCCATTGATTTTCCAGAAATCCGACACGGAGTAATTGTGGGCAGCGCTGAGGAGCAGACGCGGGTATTTTGCATCTGTATTTTCGGGCGTCCAATAGTCCAGTTGGTGTTTGGATATCGGAGAATCGGAGAATGGGCGTACTACCTGATCGGTAATAATTACATTTTTCTTTCCGATGCCCTGGAAGAACACGCGAAAGTCGAATCCGTTGTATTTAGCAGTTAAATTTAATCCAAACAGATGATGCGCATAGCTGTCGCCCAGCACCACACGGTCGTTGGCATCAATTTTATGATCACCTGCATCCGGTATCCCGTCGCCATCTGTATCAACCGTCAGTTGGTCTTTATAGCGGATATCTCCCGCACGCGTTAAGGAAGTTTGAAAAGGGGCGCTGTCCACTTCATTGGCACTTTGAAACAATCCCAGCGATTCGTAGCCATAATAGGACATAAATGGCAAGCCCTCGTCTGTATACCCGTCCTTCCATGGTCCTGTTCCAGCCAGGTCCAGTACTTTATTCTTATTATCCGAAAACGTTCCGGTAATACTGTAATGAACATTCCCGATTGCGTCATTCCAGTTAAGCAACAACTCCCAGCCCCGGTTTCGCATCTTTCCAACGTTCATATTGGGCTTTCCAAACCCATACTCCAGCGGTACCGGCAGGCCAATCAGAATGTCCTTGGTATCTTTAATATAATAGTCGGCTGTTATTCCCAACCTGTTATCAAGCAACGTGACATCCAAGCCAACATCCACCATTTCCGTGCGTTCCCATCTCAGGTCGGCATTCCCTATGGTTCTCAATGCTGCTGTCTGCATCCATGTATAATCTACTACGGCCTGACTCATCTGGATCGTTGTATAACTCGGATACAGGCCAACGCCTGTAGAGGAGCCGTTCTGGCCCCAGGACGCGCGGATCTTCATATCATCCAGCCAACTTTGTGTATTTTCCATAAATTGTTCCGAAGACAGCCGCCATGCCGCAGCCAGCGAAGGGAAGGTACTCCACCGGTTTTCCTTCGCAAAGCGGGAGGAGGCATCGGAGCGGAAACTGAGTGTAAGCATGTATTTTTTTTCAAAATCATAGTTGACGCGCCCTAAAAAAGAGGCTAGCGCCCACTGCTCTGCATTTCCCCCGTTCTGCCATCTTTCTTTTGGACCTGCATCCAATACCCAAAGAATATCGGTAGGATAACCGGCGCGGCTGGCCGAAATCCATCCCGACTTCTGATTTTCCTGCTGGTAGCCAAACAGCGCATCGATACTATGCTTTTCAAAGGTATTTTGATAGGTTAGCAGGGCTTGTAAGTTATAATATGACTTGGATTGCCTGTTTTCCGATAAACTGTTTTCTCCGGATTCGAAATAGCCGTCTTGAAATAAGTGCTTATACCGCCTGATCGGGTTATGATTATGCGCCTCGGTCATGGTATAATTCACATTGGATAACCCTGTAAATTTCAATCCGTTTATAATCTCGTAGTCAAATTTGAAGATTCCGGACAAATCATGCATATCACTGTATTCCTTGGTTCCTTCATGGATCCGAACCAAAGGATTAATGTGGAAAACAGGATTATACGCATATTCTCCGTTTTGTGCATACGCCACACTCGTGGGATGTGAACCGTAAACCGATTTGTAGACATCGAAAACATCCGCCAATTGGTCCAGTTTTCTCAGCTGATAACGCATGTCAAAGGAAAAATTAAACTTCCTGGAAACGGCTATATCGGTACTGGAACGCGCATTAAAAACGTTTTGAGTATTTTCAGGGATGATTCCCGTCTGCTTGTTAAAGCCTCCGCTTACCAAATATTTTACGGTTTCGGTGCCACCGGAAACCTCGATTGCGTGTCGGGTGATTCTTGTATTTTCAAGCGCAAGGTCAAACCAGTTCGTATTCGGATAATGATAAGGATCGGAGCCATTTTCGAACAACGCAATCATTTCGTCCGTGTAGATGGGAGCTGCTCCTTCATTTATCTGGGCGATATTGTAATGACGGGCAAAGTCTGCCGAACCCAGCGGTTCCGGTAACGCAGTAGGGGTATTTACTCCTGCAGAACCATTGTATCGGAACGTGGGTTTACCCAGTTTCCCGCGTTTCGTTACCACTAAAATGATGCCATTGGCAGCGCGTGATCCATATATAGCAGCGGATGCAGCATCTTTCAGAATATTGATGGACGCTATGTCTTCAGAGTTCAAATAATTAAAATCACCGGGTACCCCATCTATAAGGATCAAAGGTGATCCTGCACCATTCAAAGAGGTCGCACCGCGTAAATTAATAGAAGGCGCCTGCCCTGGTTGTCCTTTAGACGTAACGGTTAATCCCGGCACCTGGCCTTGCAGCGCTTCACCTATAGAAGATACGGCACGATCCTGCAAGGCATCATTCTTTACGGTCGAAATTGAAGTAGCGATGTCCGCCCTGTACTGTGAACCATACCCTACTACGACTACCTCATCCAGGTCATTGAAAGCGGTCTGAAGCGAAATATCGATCACAGACCGGTTGCCAATTAGTGATTCTGCCGGTTTAAACCCCACAATCGTGTATACCAGCGTATTCCCGTCGCCTGAAAACCGCATTTCGTAATAACCGCTGGCATTGGTTGTCGTGGCAGCGTCGCTTTCTTTCAGCCGTACCGTCACGCCCTGGAGTGGAATACTATTCTCGTCCGTAACGATCCCGGTCACCACCCGTTGCTGCGACGGGCTGGGTGGAATCTGTTGTTTGCCCACCGGCTTTACGGGCGCCATCTGGCGGATCGCGATGGTCTTTCCTTCTATATGATAGGTGAGCCGGTTGGGGGTAAGCAACTGGTCCAATACACGCTCGAAGGGCTGAACGGACACGTCGATTGACACCAGCATGGTTGGCTTGACGAAGCGGTCGTTGTACATGATCCGGTAGCCGGTTTGCTTTTTGACGCTTGCCAATACCTCGGTTAAGGGTTGTTTATCAACCTTTAAGGTAACGGTTTGTGAAATTGAAGCAGCACTCACATGCAGACAGGCCCACAGGAAAAGGAAAGACGTTATTTTCATAATACGCCATAATTGGTTGTGCTTTCCGGAGGGCGTCCTGACACCCCTTTCGGAAAATCCATAATTTATCATTACGTTTGTACGTTTGGATAATTTTAACTAACTGATTGCTAAAAACTCGGTTTGTGAACTGGTTTTGTCCAAACAATGAGGGGAGTGTTGGTCGCACTTCCCTTTGTTTTTTCGGACTGGCTTCTATGTTTTCATACTTGTCATTGTTAAGTTTCCGAATAGATTACTAAAATGCTTCGCACAGAGCGGTCAATAAACGATCAGCTTATTGCCCGCTGTAATTTTTATTCGAACGGCAGAAACGTTCAGCAGCTCCAGTGCGGCGTTCAAGGTCAGATCCCGGTCCATTTCCCCGGAAAATGTTTCCTGGGGAATGTCGCCTTTATACACAAGCTCAACATCATACCAACGCACCAGCTGCCGCATCACTTCTTCAAACGGAGTGTGTTTGAAATAGAAGTAGCCGCTCTTCCAGGCAATATACGGTTCGGTGTCTACCTGTTGTACATTGGTAGAGGCGTCGCGCACTATCCCTTGTTGTCCGGGTTTTAAGCTATTTACGACGTTAGATATACGATTTACGATTTGCACGGTCCCGCTCACCAGCGTCGTTTTAATTTCGGGTTCGTCTTGATAGGCCGATAGATTGAATTCAGTACCCGTCACCTGGACCTCTTGCCCATCACTGATTACCTTAAATGGCTTTTGTACATCCTTGGCAACTGCAAAATAAGCTTCGCCCGAGACTTCCACTACACGTTCCGTTCCCACGAATCGCGCCGGGTACTTCAATGTCGAAGCTGAATTGAGCCAAACCTGGGTGCCGTCCGAAAGTGTAACCTGATAGGTGCCGCCTCCGGGCGTCGATAGGGACATGAGAGGCGGTACCTCCGAAAGGAGCTTTTCGTCCTGTCCGAGGTCTGAGACCGAAGAACCGTCCATATAACTGACCCCATCCCCGACAACAATTCCGGTCTGCGCTTCGCTCAGATCAATCGCACGGCCATCGGCCAACTTGAGCGTAGCCCGGTGACCACCCGGAGGAATGTCCGCCGGAAGTCTCTCATCCATTGCCTGAGGTGCAGGGTCCGGCGGCTGTTGCCTGGTAGCTGAAAACCAGATTCCCGCCGCAAAAATTACAGTTGCTGCTGCATAGGGCAACCATCGGCGCAGCTGTCTTACTTTTATTAGCTGTTCGTGCCGGGTAATCTCGGTTTCTAACCGCGGATCGTCCGCCACCGCCTTTTCCGGAATCGCAAACCAGTCATCCAGGCTGGCGTCCAGCTTATTCCCCGCATGCAACTCTTCCAAAAACCGGAGGTTATCCGGATGTTCCGTCGCCCAGGTCATGAGCTCTTTGTGTTCGGCCTCGCTAAGCGTGCCGCTCAGTTGCCTGTAAAGGAGTTGACTGATTCGTTCCATAAGCTGAATACGGAGACAGGGAGGTAAACCTTACCAGAAAGGTTGTAAAAAATCGTACTCAAAGAAGATTTTGTTGATTTATTTCGGGTAGATAGCCGTCTTGTGCGCTGCTTTTTCCGCAGCCTGCTGCGGGAGCCACTAGTAAGGAGACATGATGAAGGGAGTCGCTAAGTACCGCCTCACATCTCTTGCCTCAGCAGCCACACCAGAAAAATCAGGTTGCCGTCAAGCAGCTTGCGCAGGACCGAGATCGCCTTCGATTTTTGGCTGAAGATCGATGATACCGTCATTCCGGTGTCCTTTGCGATCTCCTCTGTCGTTTTTCCTTCTAAAAAACTCATGCGAAATACACGCTGCTGGCTCAGCGGCAGCTGATTCACCGCCTCTTCAATCTGCTTCAGCAGTTCGGTGTACAAAATACGGTTGTATACCTCCGGCGGCTCTCCCATCAGGTTACTGGCTGCAGCAGATAAGTCCTCCATCGACAACCCACGGCGGGAGCGGACACGGTCGATACAGGCGTTCTTCGTGGTGATATAGAGGAAAGCTTTGATCTGGGACTGGGTCCTGATCTGCATGCGGTTGTCCCATAGCTTCAGCATGATGTCGCTCACCACCTCCTCGGCCAGGCCGTGGTCTTTTACATACGAAAATGCAAAATGCTGTAACGAGCGGGAATAATAACGGTATACGCCATCAAACGTCTTCCGGTCGCCGGCTTTTAGCTGATCGATATCTACTTCAAAGGGACGCATAACCTACTGATGCTGGTGTATGCCGCAAACCTATGAAAAATAGTTGAAAGCTGAAAAATAAAGGGCTTGCTTACAGGGAATTCGCGCTTAAGAAGTACGATTTCAGCGCTGCGTTTTGCGACGGGAACCGGCTGTGTCTTTAGCAGCAAACCGCTCATCCGATGGCAATTTTACTTAGAATCGACTCAATAATCGTATGGGTCCGGATATCATCCGCCTCGGCTTCGTAATTGAGCAAAATCCGGTGGTTCATAATATCGGGCGCCAGTTCCTTAATATCTTCCGGCAATACGTAGTCCCGTCCCTCGAGGTAGGCCAGCGCTTTGGCCGCCAGGTTGAGGTAAATCGTGGCACGCGGTGAAACGCCAAACTGGATATAACGGGCCTCTTCCTTCAGGTTGTATTCGAGCGGGCGGCGGGTCGCAAAGACGAGCTCAATAATGTAACGTTCCAGTGTTTCGGAAATATTGACCTTATTGATTTCATTGCGGATGGCATAGACATCGTCTTTAGACAAAATGGGCTGGGGAACATAATGGAAGTTCAGGTCGGACATGCGCCGCATCACTTCCAGTTCTTCCGTACGGCTCAGGTAGTCCAGATGAACCTTCATCATAAACCGGTCGAGCTGGGCTTCCGGCAACGGATAGGTGCCTTCCTGTTCTACGGGATTCTGAGTAGCCAGCACCAGAAAAGGCCTGTCGAGCACATACGTGCTGTCGCCGATGGTCACTTGTTTTTCCTGCATGGCTTCCAGCAGGGCCGATTGTACTTTGGCCGGGGAGCGGTTGACTTCATCGGCCAGTATGATATTGGCAAATATAGGCCCCTTTTTTACTTCGTAATCCCCGACTTTGGGTTTATAGATCATGGTCCCGATGAGATCGGCGGGCAACAGGTCGGATGTAAACTGGATGCGGCTGAAATCCAGCTGCAGTACTTTGGCAATGGTATTAATGGTCAGGGTTTTGGCGAGTCCGGGAACTCCTTCAAGCAATACATGCCCTCCGGTAAACAGGCTGATGAGCATCCGGTTCATCAGCTTTTCCTGCCCCACGACTACTTTTCCGATTTCATTGAGAACAAGTTGTATTTTCTGTTGGTACATCTGGAATGGGCTAATATAAGAATAAACGGCAATCCCGGTTTGAAATTACCGGTTGCCACCTGAAATACGGAGAGATGCTCAGGCATTGAGTGCCCGGACAAAGCGATTTTTGCCGTGAATATCCTGTAACAGCGTGACCTGGCTATAGCCGTTGGTTTCGAAGACCGCACGTGTTTCGGGGCCGAAATGTTCATTAATTTCTACATAACAGCTGCCGCCCGCCTTCAGGTGACGCTTCCCGAACGCCGCGATGGCTTCATAAAACAACATCGGGTTATTGTCTTCGACAAAAAGCGCCTCGTGGGGCTCGAAGCGCAATACATTCGGCCGCATTTGTTCTGCCTCTGAATAGGTCACATAAGGCGGGTTACTGACAATACAATCAAACAACGGGATCTGCCCGGCCGGAAGTTCGTCGGGTTGAAGGATATCCCGCAGTTCAAAGGTGACGTCGGCCATTAACTGATAGGCGTTCTCCCGGGCGACATTGAGCGCATCCTCCGAAACATCCCAGCCGTAAATGGCGGCATGCGGCAGAAAACGGGCCAGTACAATGGCGATACAGCCGCTTCCGGTCCCGATGTCCAGAATAGTTACCTTCTCATCCGGCTCGGAATAATCCCGGGTGATCAGGCGGATCAGCTCTTCCGTTTCCGGACGGGGAATAAGAACAGAGGAAGAAACGTTGAATTTCAATCCGCAAAACTCCTCGGAACCGATAATATGCTGCACCGGTTCGTTCTCGTTCAAACGCTTGATGACATGGTCCCAATCGGGTTGTAACCCGTTATCGACCAAGGGGCGGTCGACCAGTACATCTACATTGCTCAGTCGTAAATAATGCTTTAACAGCATGTAGGCAATGGCCTGAGTCTCTTTAGGTGGATAATTGGTAATCCGGTTCGTTAGATACTGATATAGTTGACGGGCTGAAGTCATTGAAATTTACTTTTAAAGGGGAAAGTTAGAAAAAAATAATCAGGTTGACATCAGATTGGGTGGCAAGTTGGCGAAATTGCAGCAGAATCCGAAAGGAAATAAGCGTACGAGATGACTAACGATTCAGTATTGATGCAGCGTGCATTGCAACTGGCTGCTTTAGGGGCGGGGAATGTGAGCCCGAACCCGATGGTGGGGTGCGTGCTGGTAAGCGGAATGGCCATAATAGGGGAGGGGTGGCACCGGCAATACGGTGGCCCGCACGCGGAGGTGGAAGCGGTAAGAGATGCTGTCCGGAGAGGCCATTCGGCAAAGCTGGCAGGGGCAACGGCGTATGTGTCGCTGGAGCCCTGTTCGCATTTTGGAAAGACCCCCCCCTGCGCCGACCTGCTGATAGCACAGGCCGTGGGGCGGGTCGTGATTTGTACGGAAGATCCTAATCCGCTGGTAAAAGGACGGGGGATCGTCCGTCTTCGGGAAGCGGGAATAACAGTTGACGTAGGAATGCTGGCACAGGAGGGAAGGGAACTGAACCGCCGTTTTTGGAGTGGTATTACCCGGAAAAGACCTTATGTGATCATAAAATGGGCCGAAAGCCGGGATGGTATGCTGGCAGGCGCCAACGGACAACCGGTGAAAATAAGCTGCCCCGAAACGGATGTACTGGTGCACCGGTGGCGGGCGGAGGAGGATGCCATACTGGTGGGGAAACAAACGGTGCTGAACGACGATCCGGCTTTAAACCTCCGGCATTGGAAAGGGAATCATCCGGTGCGCATTGTATTGGATACGCACCTGGAAATCGGGGAAAACTACCAGGTCCGGGCGGCGTCACAGCCGACCATCCTGGTCAACACGATCCGGGAGGAGATTGCCATAGAACAGTTAGACCGCTACCGCCGCGATACCCCGGCGACCGGTTACCTGAAGGCCGACACGCGAAAGGAGGGGCTCCGGCCCCTGTTGGAAAGATTGTATGAACTGGGAATCCGGTCGGTACTGGTGGAAGGCGGCCGCCAGGTGCATGAATCATTTTTGAAGGCGGGAATCTGGGATGAAATCCGGCAGATTAAAGGGGCGGCAGTGATCGGAACAGGCATCGGAGCACCGGCCGCCCAAGGGGTATTTTACCGGGAAGAAAGGATAAAAGAAGATGTGATCAGCTACTTCAGGAACGAACTCCCTGTCACCTGAGGACACAGACGCTCCTAGCAGTTCATTCCTCCCGGTCGGCTTCGTTCCAGATGCTCCAGGATTTTTCTGCCTGCAGATAAAGCATATTCAGCCCGTTCATAGTAGCCGCCCCCTGCTGTGCCCCCTTTTTCAAAAAGGTGGTTTCCGCAGGGTTGTAGACCAGGTCGTATAGTAAATGCTTATTGCTGATGAAAGTATAGGGGATCGGCGGACAGCTGTCCAGGTTTGGCGACATTCCCAGAGGGGTGGTGTTGATGAGCAGCCGAAAGTCGCTGAGAATGTCCAGTGTAAGGTCTCCGTACGCCAGCTCGTGCTCTCTAGGAGTCCTGGAGACAACCCGGTAGTCGGTTTGCAGATCGTCCAGAGCGGTCGTAACGGCCTTTGCCGCTCCGCCGTTTCCCAGTACCAGCGCTTTTAAATCCTTACAGCTTTCTCCGCGACGTTCGAGCCATTCTTCCAGTGATGTTTTGAAGCCATAATAGTCTGTATTATACCCTTTAGTGGAACCGTCTTCGTACCGCTTGATGGTATTGACGGCACCAATACGGGCGGCAGTCTGACGGTCAAGGTCGTCCAGATACGGAATGACCGCCTGCTTGTAGGGGATGGTTACATTCAGTCCCCGGAGGTTGGGCTTGCTTTGAAGCAGCGGCAGCAGCGCTTCCACAGATTCCAGCGGGAACAATTCGTACCGGCAATTCAAAATCCCCTCCCTCAGGAATTTCTCGGAGAAATATTGTTTCGAGAAAGAATGTGATAAAGGATATCCGATCAATCCAAATAAATTCATTGCAGTTAGTTTCAAATAGGTGTTTGATCCTGGTGTTATGTCACGATGCCTGGTCGTATTTCAGCTGTCAGGCTGGGCCCGTCCGTAACGTCATGGTAGGCTGTCATGGTGAGCCTGTCACCAGGGTACGATTACATCACAACCCGGGTTTTCCCCGGAAGGACTTGTATGCCGTCGTCTACCTGTATAACATGGCTTCTCCCCCCTTGCCGTTCAATGGCTTCGGCAACGGCTTCCGTGTGCTGAGGGGCATATACAAACATACAGCCGCCGCCGCCGGAGCCATTGATCTTTCCGCCGAGGGCGCCTGCCGACAGGGCTGCGTGCAGCATGCGTTCAATCTTGGGGGTGGATGTTCGTTTAAAGTCCCTCAGGTTGGCATGGTGCCGGCTGAGCAATTGGCCGAAGTCCCGGTCAAATTGTTCCCGGTCGGTCACAGGGTTGGAAAACAGCGTCTTCCCTTCCTTCAGAAGATCCCGGTCGTCGAGGTTGGCTTTCAGTAATTCGTATTCCTCGTCCGACAAAAAAGACCTGTACCCGCCGATCCTGCCGGCCGGGGTGGTAAAAATGGAAAAGGAAGGATCCTTCCGCGCAACTTTCTCCATCACCGCTTCCATTCCATAGCGGCAGTGCGCCAGTATGCCCAGGGTATCTTTGGGTTCCAGTGAGTCGCCCAGCACAAAAGCGCCCAGTTCAGGCGTTAAGCGTTCTACATGGATCTCCGGGGTGGATTCCAGGTAGATGACATTTCCTATTGCCGTTGAGTAATGGTCCATCATGCCGCCCGGCTCCCCGAATTCAGGGACTTCCGCAAGATAGGCCAGCTCTCCGAGGGTCTTGGCGTCGTAATGGGCAGGGCTGTCGCTCATGCGGTCCAGGAATGCCGCCCAGGAAACAATCAGCGCCGACGAGCTCGAGGTTCCCGAATTAATCGGGATGTTTCCCGTGATGGTACCGTCAAAACCCTTTGAAAAGCGGGCTCCCTTCCGTTTGAGGACATTGATGGTACTTTTAAAATAGTCCCTGTCCTGCGTGTAGGGAAAGGTGTCTTCCAAGGAAAAGGAGATCCGCTGGTCCAGGTCCGGAAGATCAATCCGGACCTGGGTATCGTCGCGATGGGTACCTGTTACCTGGATTCTGCGGGAGATCGCCGCAGCAATCACCGGCAGCCCCAGATAATCCTGGTGTTCTCCGAAAAGACAGATTCTGCCGGGAGTTGAAAAAATCATAGGTTACCAGTTCTTCTTTTTGTGTCCGGCCAGGGCATAATACAGGATGTAGACATAAAGTGGGATGAGCAGCCAATAGGCCTGCTGAGTGCTTCCCAGGTTATCCGCCAGGGAACCGTACACCATGGGGAGAATCGCCCCGCCCGAGATCCCCATGATCAGCAGCGCGGAAGCGGTTTTAGTAAATTTCCCCAGGCCATCCAGGGCGAGGGGCCAGATGGCCGGCCATACAAGCGCATGGGCAAATCCGAGGAACGCAATCGCATAAACCGAAACAATACCCCCTGTATAAATAGCGAGGAAGGAAAATACAATTCCCATCACTCCCGAGAGGATCAAATAGTTGACCTGGGAAATGAATTTCGGGATCAGCAAAATTCCCAGCAAATAGCCCACCATCATCCCCACCAGGGTATAGATGCCGAATTTACTGGCCTGCTCTACCGGGAAGCCCAGCGAAATCCCGTAATTGATCACAGTATCCGCGGCGATGACTTCTACCCCGACATAACAGAAGATGGCGGCAATCCCAAATACCAGGTTGGGGAACTGCAGGATGCTGGTTTTTGCGGAGGCGCCGCCTTTTGCGTCTGTCACTTCCTCTTCTTCGGCCTCCACTTCCGGAAGCCCTTTGGTAATCCGTACCAAAACGGCCAATCCGATCAGGATAGCGGTTATGATCAGATAAGGCACCTCCACTTTCTTCAGTTCTTCCTGTGCAGTAGTTGCGACCGCACCACCGGCCAGGAGGATACCTGAAAAAATATACTGGCTGATGATTCCCGCCAGTTTATTGGCAATCCCCATAAAACTGATGCGCTGCGCAGCGCTTTCTTTGGGACCTAAGATGGTAACATACGGATTGGAGGCTGTCTGCAACAGTGTGAGGCCGATTCCGATCGTAAACAAACCCACCAGGAAAAGCGGATAGGAAGCCACCTGGGCGGCCGGAATAAAAATGAGGGTTCCTACCGCCATGATGAGGAGTCCCAGGGCCATTCCGTTTTTAAACCCGGTTTTTTTCAAGACGATAGACGAAGGAATCGCCATCACGGTGTAGGAAATAAAGAATGCGAAGGTGACCAGGTAGGAGCTTGTATTGTCCAGGTTAAATGCTTTCTGAAAAAAAGAAATCAGGGTAGCATTGACCCAGGTGACAAACCCGAACACAAAAAATAATATCCCGATGATGATCAGGGGGCCTAGGTAATTGGAATTGTTGTTACGCATTCTCTTAAGGGTTGGTTAATGATGGCAGAAAAAATCACAGGAATAGCAAAAGAAACATGGTTTGAATGCTTCCTGATGGAATAATTACGATAAGTTTCCGGAATGGGACCGCTAACGGACATGTTTATTTTTCAGGAAAGGAACTAAGGGTCCGAAACGACATCGGGTACTACCCCCGTGGACGCTTCCGAACTTTTATGATAAAAATACAGTTTAAAATATGCATCCCGGAGAATTCTACTTAACGGTTAGCTTTTTAAAGTACCCGCTACCCGACAAAGGCAGTAAGCAAATCCCGTGACGGCCGCAAATTAAAGAAAAAACAGTAATTTAATTTTTTTATAAACTAAATTTAAAAAGGCCTTCCGGTTAAATGCAGTAGATTGCAAGAAGGAGCAGCTTAATAAAGCGTTGATAACCCAGGGGACGAAGACCGCGTTCCAAACCTTAAATTGTGTTGTACACAGACTTTGTAACGGCATTTAAGGTGTTATTTTAATAAGGAAAAATAAAATTGATGGCAGCAAACAAAGTGTCGGTTTTCCGAAAGGAAAATTTTAACGCGGCGCATCGTCTCCATAATCCAAACTGGACAGATGAAAAAAACGAGCGTGTGTATGGAAAGTGCAACAATCCTTCTTTCCATGGGCATAACTACGAACTTATCGTACAGCTGACCGGAGCGGTTGATCCGGAAACGGGTTATGTCATGGACATGAAGGTGCTGGGCCAACTGGTCCGCGAGTGGGTGATTGACCGGTTTGACCATAAAAATCTTAACCTGGACCTGGAGGAGTTCCGTGACCTGAACCCGTCGGCCGAAAACATCGCCATGGTAATTTATGACCTGCTGCGTCCGCAGATTTCCAGTGATTTAGTATTGAAAATTCGCCTATATGAAACAGAACGAAACTTCGTTGAATATCCTGCTTGACCAACAGGCCGATGAGGCCGGTGAGCAACATTTGATGACCTCGATGGATACCCCGATACGGGAGGACGCCTTTGCCCTGGACGATGATCTGAAGGTAGAGCTGATCGAATCCCATTTCAGGAGTATTATGGGAATCCTGGGGCTGGATTTAACCGATGACAGTCTGAAAGGGACCCCGCATCGTGTTGCCAAAATGTATGTAAAGGAAATATTCAGCGGTCTTAATCCGGACAACAAACCGGAGGCTACTCTTTTTGAGAATAAATACCAGTACAACCAGATATTAGTCGAAAAGGATATTACGGTATTCTCGAATTGCGAACACCATTTCGTGCCTATCTATGGAAAAGCACACATTGGGTATATTTCGGCGGGAAAAGTCATTGGCCTTTCAAAACTCAACCGCATTGTCCAGTATTTCAGCAAACGCCCCCAGGTACAGGAGCGGCTGACGATGCAAATCGCAACAGAACTTAAGGACGTCCTGGGTACGGAAGACGTAGCGGTGGTGATCGATGCCCGGCACATGTGCGTATGCATGCGGGGCGTACAGGATGTTGCCAGTTCCACCATCACGTCCTACTACGGCGGTAAATTTGAACAAGAAGCTACCCGCACAGAATTCCTATCCTACCTGGGAATGAAATGACAATTTATAATTCAATGAGCTATCAGAAGTCAGCTATCGGAAGTCAGCTATCGGAAATCGGCTATCAGAAGTCAGCTATTGGGTATCAGCTATCAGAAGTCAGCTATCGGCTATCAGTTGTACAACTCATAACTCATAACTCATAACTCATAACTTTTTCAACCCACTCAAATATTCAACCAGATCGACCAATTCAGCGGTTGTCATGGCTTCATGCAGCCCGGGTGTCATCAGTGATTCATCCAGCTGCTTCATGGAGGCGATAGCCGACATTTTATATTCCTGCACGCCTCCGCCCGGAAATTTAAGGATCAGGTCTGTTTCGGTTTTGCTGGAGATGATTCCGACCACTGTAGCACCGTCTTTGAATTTTACTTCATACCCTTCATAGCCAAAGCTGATTCCGGCACTGGGGTAATACAACGCCAGGTATTGAGCTTCCTTCGGAAGTTTATCCCCGATTTCAGAGAGTTTCGGACCGAAATCAGCTCCCTCCCCGTTGACCTGGTGGCAGGCGGAGCAATAGTTGACGAAAACGGTTTTCCCTTTCGAGGAATCTCCCGTACGGGCCGTTAACTCCGACACCGGCGGATGTTTCTGGACAGCAGTGGCAGCAGCAGCGTCAATATAGCTGTTGGCTTCCGCTCTGACGGCCTTTCTCCAGGCGTTACCCATGCTTTGAATAGCAGTAGCTTTGAGTTCTCCTTCCAGTTTGCTGTTCCGCAGGTATTCCAGTAACCTATCTTCCCCGGGCATACTTCCTGCCATGGAGCGAATAGCATCCCGACGCAAAGGTAACGGATACCCGGTATCCAGCGCCACGGATTGCAACAGGTCCAGGACGACCGTGCTGCCTGACCGGCTCAGGGAGGCAAGTACAGCGCTGCTTTTGTCAATATCCTTCCCATTGATCACCGACTGGATCAGCGGCAGTCCTTCCTGTCTGAGCAACTGCTGGGCGGCCGTACGTCCCAGGCCATCATAAGGTTTTTGGAGCGCCATCTCGAGCAGGCGCTGGTTTTCTCCTGCCGGTTCAAACCGCTGAACCAATTCCATGTAAGCCGTGGTGCCATACGCAGCATCCAACACCTTTTGAACCTCCGCCATGGCAACCGGGGTGGTTTTTACAAAGCCGGGATCCAGGTGGCGGAGTGCGATTTCGGCGAGTTGGCCGGAAGGATCGCCTTTCATCAGCTTCAGCAATGCCTCTGATTTTTCCTTACCGCCGGGATTGAAATCAAATGCCCTGAAATAGCGGAGCCGTTCCGGCAGCGGGACCGTCGGGTCGCCGGCCAGACGCGCCAGACCGGGGACCGATAACGGGGTTCTTGCCCTCCATATAATATCCCGGGCCGCTGTTTCCTCCAGGCCGTCCGTGGCCGCCCACGCTTCGAAGAGGGCATCCCAATTGCCTTCCGCACCGATTCCCAGGGCTTCCAGGTACCAGCGGTCATCGCCCTCGTATGCTTGTGCAAGCTTTACCCAGGCAGCGGTAGCGGCAGGGGTCTTCCGCCCGTAAAGCGACAGCGCAATTTCCCGGCGTACCTGCGGACTGGAATCTGCCGCCATCCGCGCCAGTAACGGACTGATATCTCCCGGAAGCTGCCGGAATGCCCGGATAAGGGTAATCCGAAGGTTTGGGTTAGGATCGGTCAGGAAGGGGATCCAGTAGGGATCGGACAGCGGGAGCATTTTACTCAGCGCCCAGATGGACCGGGCCCTTGCCACCGGCAATATGGCCGGATTGGCTGCCTGTTTTTTTAGCAGGGCCGCTGCTTCTACCGGATGCCGTTGCAGGGTTTTCCAGGCGAGGTAACGGATTGACAGATTAGGGTTGCTCAGGGCAGCCACAGCGCCGGCGCTGCTTTCAAGGTCGACGGCGGGGAGGGTATACCGGGAACCATCGGGCGCCAAGCGGTAAATCCGCCCTTTTTCCATATCGCCCATCTGATGACCTCCGACACCCGGATCGTACCAGTCGGAAACGAATACCGAACCATCCGGAGCCGTGCAGATATCAGAAGGACGGAACCACTGGTCCCTTTCACCCTTTAACAGGTTGAGGGTGGTAGCCGTAAAACCGGCCCCTTGGCGGCGGATGGGGTAAGCCCGTACGACGTTCGGTCCGGCATCGCAATGGATGATCTGGTTTTGAAAAGCTTTCGGAAGTAAGTCTCCTTCATAGAAAATCATCCCGGTAGGAGACCCGGCCCCGGTTTGCAGTAAATTGGGTACCACGCCCGGATCGTTCAAATGCCAGTGGCGAAAAGGAATGGAATCCTCCAGGTTGGTACGGTTAGCCCGCCATCCTGCGCCGGTTAATTCGTCGGTGTACCCGTAGTTGCCATGTTCCATGACAAAGTTGATCCGCACCCCGCGGTTCCCGTCGTCGTCGTTGTCGGATTGCCAGATGTTTCCGTAGCTGTCTACTGCCGCTTCGTAATTATTACGGAAATTATGTCCTAATACCTCCACGTTCGAAAAGTCTTCATCGCAGCGGATGAGCAACCCCTGCCGGTAGTTGCTGAAATCAATAGCCTTACCGTTTTTGTCTTTCAGCGGCTGCCCGTTTTTGTCCTTCAGCTGCTTCCCTTCGTTGCCGATGGCACAGTAAAACTTCCCATCCGGCCCGAACACGAACGAGTGTATGCCGTGATCATGCTGTTCTCCTTCTATTCCCGAAAATATAACTTCTTTTTTATCGGCGATATCGTCCCCGTCTTCATCCGTCAGCAGCCATACATACGGGCTTTGAGAAACGACCGCCTTGTTCCCCATGACCCAGATCCCGATGGGTGCATTTAATTCCGGATCCTGATAAAAGATTTTTTGTTTGTCGGCCTTGCCGTCGCCATCGGTATCTTCAAGAATAACGATCCGGTCACCTTTGGGATTAGCCGGTTTTCCCGTAATAGCCGGCCGGTAGTTGTACGCCTCACACACCCATACCCGACCCTTATGATCGATATCGATCGCCGTCGGATTGATCAGCATCGGTTCCGCTGCAAAGAGCACGGCCTGTACGCCATCCGCCACATCAATTCCCGCCAAAGCATGGGCCGGCGAACGTTTCTGAGCTTCTGTAAGTTTATGATAGAGAGTATCAGCAGCGATCTGCCTCCCTGCCGGAGCGTAGGGAGGTTGATAGGAAGCTCCTGTGGCGAAAAACAGCGCAATCGCCAGGCTGATGACAGGGTAGGTTGGCAGGGTCATAGGGGTCGGATTGTTTTTTTATGTTAAAAGTACACTTAATTTAAAAATCTACTAAGTTGAAATGCAGTTAAGCTACCCGATACACGACATTTTGTCGGCCGGTTAAACGTTTTGATATAATTATTGTCATACTAATAGACGTTACAGGTCCTATTTTCAAGCATAGGTATAGTATTTTGAGTGGTTATTCAGGAACTCTAAACAGAACTGTCATGAAAAATGCACGTAATTTGAATCTTGACCCCGAAATTCTGATGCGAATTGATTTCGACAATTCAGTAAACGGGGGAGCCAGTGCTACCGATATTCAGGTCACTGATGTGGCAGACGGCTATAGAATGCTTTTGAAGGTGCCGGGGGTAGAGGCGGATGATATGCGGGTGGAAGTGGTGAACAGCCGATTGTTGATTTACCATCATTTCCCTGTTTACGGACAAAGTGATTTGTTGCCGAATCATTATAAATCCATACGTGTCATCGGGAACTTCGTAATTCCTACCGATGCCGATGCCGAGAAGGTCTCGGCTGCATATGATACCAGCGCCCGTCATTTGGAAGTATTTCTTCCCTATACGGATGAAGAACAGAAGAATTTCCGGACAAAGGTGGCGATTGACAAGCGATAAAAGCCACCGGGTGAAATAGAAACGGCCTGCAGCTATCCTAAGCTGCAGGCCGTTTTGCATTGTGTTTTTACGCGTGGACTGTGCCCGTGGACTGTGTCTTCACCCGTGGACTGTGTCTTCACCCGTGGACTGTGTCTTCACAGTCCACTCCATCACCGGGATAGACCGCCCGTTTCCGGGTTGGACCGCAAAATGGTCTGTGGGACACAGACCATGGACGGACTCACCGTGGACTGTGTCTTCACCCGTGGACTGTGTCTTCACAGTCCACTCCATCACCGGGATAGACCACCCGTTTCCGGGTTGGATCGCAAAATGGTCTGTGGGACACAGACCATGGATTATGCCAGCCGGTTGATGCAGTTCAGGTCCTCAAAGGCGGCTTTCAGGCGTTCAACCTGGCTTTCCTGGCCTTTCCGCAGCCATACCCGGGGATCGTAATATTTTTTATTGGGAGAATCGGCTCCTTCCGGATTACCCAGCTGGCTTTGCAGATAGCCTTCTTTCGACTGGTAGTACTTCAGAATACCTTCCCAGGTAGCCCATTGCACATCCGTATCAATATTCATTTTGATTGCACCGTATTCAATGGCCTCACGGATCTCTTCACGGGAGGAGCCCGAACCGCCATGGAAAACGAAGTTAACTGCCAGCGGGCCTGTGCCCAGGTGGCTTTCGATGTAATCCTGCGAGTTTTTCAGAATGACCGGTGAAAGCTTTACGTTCCCGGGTTTGTAGACGCCGTGCACGTTTCCGAATGCGGCCGCTATGGTGAAATTGGGTGATATTTTACTCAACTCTTTATAAGCATAGGCCACTTCTTCCGGTTGGGTATACAACTTGGAACTGTCTATATCGGTGTTGTCCACGCCATCTTCTTCTCCTCCGGTTACGCCCAGCTCAATTTCAATGGTCATGCCTATTTTCGCCATTCTTTCAAAATAACGGGCGGAAGTTTCGATGTTTTCCTCCAGTGACTCCTCGGAAAGGTCCAGCATATGTGAGCTGAACAGCGGGGTCCCGTACTGGTCAAAATGCCGCTCCCCGGCATCCAGCAATCCGTCAATCCAGGGCAGGAGTTTCTTGGCGCAATGGTCCGTGTGCAGAATGACGGGAACACCATAGAGCCCGGCCATTTGATGCACATGTCCGGCACCGGCCACAGCACCGGCAATTGCAGCTGCCTGATTGGTGTTAGGGACACTCTTGCCGGCATAAAAAATGGCTCCTCCATTGGAGAACTGGACGATAACCGGACTGTTAACGCTTTTGGCAGCCTCCAGAACCCCGTTTACCGAATCGCTTCCGACAACGTTTACCGCCGGTAAGGCATAGTTGTTTTCGTTCGCGTGACGGAAGATATCGCTGACCCCCTGTCCGGTTACAACACCCGGTTCAAAACGTGTGATGACTTCACTCATAAGTTTAATGATTTTTGAAAGATAGTTTTAGCTTATTCCGTGATTACCTGAGAAGAAGCCATTTATACAATGCAAGTTAGCTAATTTAGAGGGGAATTTGATGAGGTGTTTTTAAATTTGAGGGGAATATGAAGGAACAGACCGGGTCGTATGGTAGCAAAGAATAGTAAAACAATCTGGATCGCACTGGGGATTGGATTTATGGTAATAGGCGTGTTGGAATGGCGGCGAACGTCGCTGCCGGAAAGCTACTGGTTGTTCCTGGCGGGGCTGGTTTGCCTGCTGGTATTTCAATATCTGCGGTTGCGAGCGATGGCCAGGGAAGGAAAAAGCCCGGTGAGCCGCGACACGGCGACCAGATCCGGACAACCGCGTAAAAAGACTAAAAAATGATGGCATACGGATTTTTGATAGCGCTTGTCTTTGCGGGTGCGGGCTACTACGGGGCCGTTAGGGCGCTCACCCTGCATTTCTCCTTCGATTGGGTCAATCTCCGTTCAGACGACGAAAAGCAGCGGCATTTTATTCTCGACTGGCGGAGGAAACTGCGCCTCATGCGATTGTTGCTGATTGCTTCGGGCTGTTTTTTGTCCGTGGTGCTGGTGCTCGAAAAATGGGAGCGCTATCAGGGGGTACCCGATTGGACCCTGCTGATCATACTGTTTGCCGCAGTATCGGTTTTGTGGATGGCAGGACAATCGCTGTGGGTGCGGATCGGGCAGGCTTACCCGCAAACGATGGCGCTGGAACGGTTTCCGGTCCGGTTTGCGGAATGGCTGATCACACCGGTCTACTGGCTGATTGAACCCTTTGTAGATAATGAGGAAGCCGAGCGGAAAGTGGCGATGGCAGTACGGGAAGAAAGCGGTCTGGCGACGGAAGAGGAGGTGGAAGATGACAGGGTCGATGAACAGATGTTACGGAACGCCCTGGAATTTAAGGATGTTCGTTTGAAGGACTGCATGATTCCCCGGACCGAAATCAGCGGGGTAGATGTGGACGATACGATTGAAAACCTGAAGAAGGCATTTATCAGCAGCGGACATTCCAAAATTGTGGTGTATAACGGGTCTGTTGACAATGTCATCGGGTACTGCCATTCCCTGGCATTGTTCCGGAAGCCCAAGGATATCAGCAGCATCGTCACCCCCATGCTGACAGTGCCGGAAGCAATGCCTGCCAGTGATCTTATGCTGCGGTTCCTGGAAGAACGGAAGAACCTGGCCATTGTGGTCGACGAATTCGGAGGCACGGCCGGACTGGTCAGTATGGAGGATATCCTGGAACAGATCTTCGGAGAGATCCAGGATGAATACGATTCTACCGAGGATTGGGTGGAACGTCAGCTGGATGCGCACACCTACCTGCTAAGCGCACGCCACGAAATCGATTACCTGAACGAAAACTACGGGTGGAACCTGCCGGAAGGAGAATACGATACGCTTGGCGGACTGGTGATAGCCGTCTATGAGGATCTGCCGGCAGAAAATGATGTCATCAAACTGCCTCCCTATACCTTTAAGGTAGAGGTCATGCAAGGCAACCGGATCGAGTTAATCCGTGTAATACTGGAGCCGTAAGCGGTCAGGCAACCCAGGCGGACAACGCGTTGTTCTGTCATTGTCGAGGCCCGCGGCCGCCCGGATCCGGGCACAGAAAGCCTGCTTACGGGTAACAGGAGATGCTATTCAGGCAGCGTCTCCGGAATAATTTAATTGCTTTCATAGTTAATTTCACATGCATATTCACTTAACTTTGCAAGGCGTCAACTGACAAACTGGCAGTAAAGTTTGTAGCGGATTGATTTTAGTAAACAACAGCTATCGCCTGATCAAAAGATAATTGGTTGCAGGACAAGGACCCGAAAGATGAAGAATTCTCAAACAAGTAAAAAATGTTAAAGTTATTCGCCAAATTATTTGGTACCAAAGCAGAAAGGGATTTAAAGGCATTAACCCCTTTTGTCGGATTGGTAAATGCTGAATACGCAAAATTAGACGGGATTTCGCACGATGAATTGCGGGCTAAATCCGATGGATTAAAGGAATTGATCCGGCAGCACCTGCAGGAGATCGATGATAAGCTCGAGGAATTTCGTCAACAGGCGTCCGCTGAAGTGGATGTGGATGTAAAGGAAGGGATCTTCAAACAGATTGATGACCTGGAAGCTGAGCGGAATAAAAAACTGGAGGAAGTATTGCTGGAAATCCTGCCGGCAGCGTTTGCAGTAGTAAAGGAAACAGCCCGGCGCTTCAAGGAAAATGACTACCTGGAGGTAACCGCGAATTTCGATGACCGTGAGTTTGCAACCCGTAAAACGCATATTACGATTGAGGGCGACAAGGCGCGCTGGAGCGCTACCTGGAACGTGATGGGGCATCCGATCAAATGGGAAATGGTGCATTACGATGTCCAGCTGATAGGCGGGGTGGTATTGCACCAGGGGAAAATTGCGGAAATGGCGACAGGGGAAGGAAAAACACTGGTGGCAACTTTGCCGGCTTTTCTGAATGCTCTCGCCGGAAGAGGCGTTCATATCGTAACAGTAAATGATTACCTGGCAAAACGGGACTCCGAATGGAATGCACCTTTATTTGAATTTCATGGACTGAAGGTCGATTGTATTGACCGCCACGAGCCCAATACCATTGCCCGCCGGAATGCGTACAAGGCAGCGATTATATACGGGACCAATAACGAATTCGGATTTGACTACCTCCGGGACAACATGTCGCGAAGCGTGGAAGAACTCGTTCAGGGCAAACATCACTATGCGATGGTCGATGAGGTTGACTCCGTGCTGATCGATGATGCCCGGACTCCTCTGATCATCAGCGGACCTATTCCCCGGGGAGACCAGCAGGAGTTTATGGAGCTGAAACCCCGGATCGGCCGGATTGTGGAGGCCCAGAAACGCCTTGCAATGGACCTGTTGAACGAAGCCAAGAAAAAGATTGCGGCAGGGGATAAAAAAGAAGGAGGGCTGGCGCTGTTCCGGGTTTTCAGGGGAGTGCCGAAATACAAGCCGCTTATCAAATTTCTGAGTGAGCCGGGTATTAAAGCGATTATGCAGGAAACGGAGGGCATTTACCTGGCGGAAAATCAAAAGCTGATGCCGCAGGCCAATGCGCCGCTTTATTTTACCATCGACGAGCGGCACAACAGCATTGAGCTTACTGAAAAAGGAATTGACTTCCTCACCGGTGAATCAGAGGCTGCCGATTTCTTTATCCTCCCCGATATTGCTATTGACCTGGATGCGATTGAAACCGATACTTCGATCACCGATCAGGAGCGGGTCCTGCAAAAAGAATCGCTGATCCGCGACTATTCAGTGAAAACACAGCGCATCCATACCGTCAACCAATTGCTGAAAGCCTATACCTTGTTCGAAAAGGATGTGGAATATGTCATCATGGACGGAAAAGTGAAAATCGTCGACGAGCAAACGGGACGGATCATGGAGGGACGGCGTTATTCGGATGGGCTGCACCAGGCAATCGAGGCGAAGGAAAATGTGAAAGTGGAAGATGCTACCCAGACTTATGCGACCGTTACGTTGCAGAATTATTTCCGGATGTACCACAAACTTGCCGGGATGACCGGTACGGCGGAAACCGAAGCGGGCGAGTTCTGGCAGATCTATAAGCTGGATGTGGTTTCGATCCCAACGAATCTGATCATCGTACGGAAAGACCAGGAAGATAAAGTTTACCGGTCAGTCCGGGAGAAGTACAATGCCGTAACCGATGAGATTGTGGAACTGGTACAGGCCGGTCGGCCTGTGCTGGTGGGGACTACATCTGTAGAAAATTCGGAGATTATCAGCCGGATGCTGACCATGCGTAAAATCCCCCACCAGGTACTGAATGCCAAGCAGCACCAGCGCGAAGCCGAGGTGGTGGCCGAGGCAGGAAAACCCGGTACCGTAACCATTGCTACCAACATGGCCGGACGGGGTACGGATATCAAATTGCTCCGGGAGGCAAAAGATGCCGGAGGACTGGCCATAATTGGTACGGAACGCCACGAAAGCCGCCGGGTAGACCGGCAGCTGAGAGGACGGTCCGGCCGCCAGGGCGACCCGGGCTCTTCCCAGTTCTTTGTATCACTGGAAGATAACCTGATGCGTTTGTTCGGATCTGACCGGATGGCCAAGGTGATGGACCGGATGGGACTGGAAGAAGGGGAGGTGATCCAGCACAGTATGATTACTAAATCGATCGAACGGGCGCAGACCAAAGTGGAGGAAAACAATTTCGGCATTCGGAAACGGTTGCTGGAGTACGATGATGTGATGAACTATCAGCGGGATGCGATCTACCGCCGGCGTAGAAATGCGTTGTTCGGCGACCGGCTTGCAGTGGATATTGCCAATACGTTATTCGACGTCTGCGACGATATTGTGAATAATACAGACGGCGGCAGCTTTGCTGAGTTTGAACTGGCGGTGCTGACCACCTTGGGCATGGAGGCTCCGTTTGACGCCGGTGAATATGCCGAATTGAAAGCGGTAGACCGGTGCCGGAAGTTGTACGCCGCTGCCGAAGCGACTTACCAGTCGAAGAATGCGGGCATTGCACAGAAGGCATTGCCGGTTTTGAAGAATATTTTTGCAGAAAGGGGAGCACAGATCACGGAAATTATGATTCCGTTTTCCGACGGACGGCGGCAAACAGGGGTGGTGGTCAATCTCCAAAAATCCATTGAAGGGGAAGGAAAGCTGATTGTCAGTGAAATGGAAAAGGCCATCGTGCTGGCGCTGATTGATCAGGAGTGGAAAGAACATCTCCGGGAAATGGACGATTTGAAGCAATCCGTTCAGAATGCCGTATTTGAGCAGAAAGACCCGCTGCTGATTTATAAGTTTGAATCCGTGGAATTATTCAAGCGGTTTCTGAGCAAGGTTAACTTTGATATTGTTTCCTTCCTGATGAAGGCGGATATTCCGCAGGAAGAAGCTGTACCCCAGCAGATCCGGCAACCACCGGTTAACCGGCGGGAACCGGCCCCTAAATTGCAAACCAATAAGGACGAGGAAGAAAGGGAGCCGGTGGGAGCAGGCAGCAATGCCGACGGTCCGAACGAATACGCCCGTCAGATGCAGAATACCACCCGCCAGGAACCGGCTCGGAGCATTAAGATTGCCGATCGTAACCAGCGGGTAAACGTGCAGTACCGTGACGGCAGGGTCCTGAAAGATGTTAAGTATAAAAAAGTAGAGCAGGATGTAGAGAGCGGAGCCTGTGTTGTGATCGAATAACAGCCTGCAACGTGAAAAGAACCTGTAAGGAGCGGGTGGGATATGGCACATATCGTACTCGCTCTTTTGGTTGAAATGATCGATAAATAACTAACTTATTGCAATGACGTTACACAGAGAAGGATATGTTACCATCGGGCTTACGATTGCGGGCCTGTTGCTGCTGAACCTGGGGGTCGGATACCTGGCACCCCATCTGGGAGTACTGCATAATGTGCTGCTGGCCCTCAGCGCCGTTTTCCTGTTTATTATTGTTCAGTTCTTCCGCCACCCCAAACGCATACCGGCAACCGGGGAAAACCAGGTAATCGCACCATGCGACGGAAAGGTAGTGGTGATCGAGGAAGTGGTCGAAGGTGAGTATTTCGAAGGCCCCCGGCGCCAGATCAGTATTTTTATGTCGCCTTTGAACGTTCATGTCAATTGGAACCCTGTCGGAGGAATCGTACGGTATTTCCGGTATCATCCGGGAAAATACCTGGTGGCCTGGCACCCCAAGTCCAGCACCGAAAACGAACGGACTACCACGGTTATCAGGACTGCGAGCGGAACGGATGTCCTTTTCCGGCAAATTGCAGGGGCGCTGGCCAGGCGCATCCGCTGGTATGTACGCGAAGGGCAGGAAGTCACGCAGGCTTCCGAAATGGGCTTTATCAAGTTCGGATCGCGTGTAGATGTCTTCGTGCCGCTGGATGCTGAAATTAAGGTAAAGCTGGGCGACGCAACGACGGGAAGCATTACCGTACTGGCCCGGTTGAAATAATAATCCGACGTCTTTATTTTCCTCCCGAGAGGTTTGTTTTTTTTGGGGGGGATGGTTCGATGGGCGATGCCCATCGCTGGTAGATGGCGCCCCTTCGGGGCTTAATGCCCTGAACATCCGCTCACTCCGATTTGCAATCGGAGTGCTCATGGCATTGCGCTTTTAACGCAAAAACTGCTCAACCCGTTACGCTCATGAAACTAATCCGTCAATGTAACCATCCTAAATCACACTTATATGGCTTCCCAACAGTAGTATATTCGAAGCCAAAATGACGTGCATTTCATGACCATGACGGTTGTGGTCCGAGCTCGCCCCGAATTTGCAATCGGGTTTTCTAATGTCAAATCATTTTACTGGCTTCTGGGCCATTCTTGTTGAAGAAGCTGAACATTATTTATTCATTTCTGTATGAAACGATTGTGGGCTGACGGGTTTTGTGGAGAGTTGAATTTATATGAGTGTATTAAATCGCGTTGAAAACGCTAAGCCGGAAACACCCCGATTGCAAATCGGGGTGAGCGGGCACGATTCCGGGCTGACGGGTTTTGTGGGGAGTTGAATTTATATGAGTGTATTAAATCGCGTTGAAAACGCTAACCGGAAACACCCCGATTGCAAATCGGGGTGAGCGGGTTTCAAAAATGACGTTCCCCTATTTCGCGCTTGCCAATCATTACAGCTCCGACCATAGCGACCAGCAGGAGAATGGAGGCCAGTTCAAAGGGCAGCAGGTAATCCCGGAACAATACATGCCCGAGGCTTTCTACCATACCCGTCTGTGAGTTAAACTGACTGGTATCCACCGGAAGTTTTGATTTG
The DNA here is from genome assembly GCA_040394475.1 of Telluribacter humicola. GTDB lineage: Bacteria > Bacteroidota > Bacteroidia > Cytophagales > Spirosomataceae > JBEBSD01. The sequence goes on from JBEBSD010000030.1 coordinate 38,637, forward strand.
ACGAACGCCCCGGTCAGGATCACAAACAAGGTGCCGGCAACAATGGTTGCAGCCAGCTTGGTGAGCAAGGTATTTCGGGCTTCATGCGCTGCTTTCATGTTCAGGAACATGATCACAAACAGGAAGAGCACCATGATGGCGCCGGCATAGACAATGATATTCACCGCGGCCAGAAACTGTGCATTCAACAATATATAATGGCCGGACAGTGTGAAGAAAGTGAGAATCAGGTACAATACACTGTGCACAGGATTCCTGGCAAGGACGACCATCAGCGCACTCAGAACGGTCAGAAAGGCCATGAAGAAAAAGGCAGCAATAGTGGAATTACCTAACAGGGTACTACTCATTTTACGTATATTATAAAGCTATCAGTTCTGGAATCTGGAAAACAAAGATACTCCGAATTCAATTAATTAATCAAGCGTTTGTATCCGGAGGCTTCCCGGCGACGGATTAATTATATTCATTATGAATTATGCTCACAAGGCACTATCGGACCATTCGTTGTTGACCAGCCGGAGGATCCGCAGCGGGTTGCTATTTTGCAAGGCTTCCGGTAAGAGGGCATCCGGCCAGTCCTGATACGACTGCGGGCGTACAAACCGGTAAATGGCGTCCCTGCCGACCGACGTGAACCGGGCATCGGTAGTGGCCGGGAACGGGCCTCCATGATGCATGGAAGCACATACTTCCACGCCCGTAGGAACACCATTCATAATAAACCGGCCCGCTTTTTGGGCCAGCAGCGTGAGCAATTCGGGATAGCCGGCGGCTTCCGCCTGATCGGCAAACAAGGAAACCGTAAGCTGTCCGCCCAGCTGCGAAAGCGCTGTGATGAGCGCTTCCCGGGATTCGCACACCACCAGGATGGAAAACGGCCCGAATACTTCCTCCCGGAGTTGCGGATGGCTGATAAAAGCCGCTCCGGTGGTTGTTAAAATGGTAGCCTGTGATTGATTTTCAGCCGTTGCCCGGAGGGTGGAAGTGGCCAGCAGCCCGGCGCCTTCCTGTGAAAGGCTTTCTTCCCGCAACCGGTAGAAGTTTTTGCAAATGCCTTCGGTGAGCATGGTCGCTGAACCGATGGCCTCAATTTCGGAGGCATACGCCTGGCTGAAAGCGGTTACTTCCGGACTATCGATGACAAAAACGAGCCCGGGATTCGTACAAAACTGTCCCGCGCCAAGGGTTACCGAACCGGCAAGCGTTTGCGCGAGCTCCTGAGAGCGTTGTGCGAGGGTTTCCGGAAGGATCACCACCGGGTTGACGCTGCCCATTTCGGCAAACACCGGGATAGGCTCTTCGCGTTCCTGTCCGAGACGGTAGAGCGCCATGCCTCCTTTCAGTGAGCCGGTAAAACCAACGGCTTTGGTAGCCGGATGCTTTACCAAAGCGCTTCCGACTTCATAACCTGAGTCGAACAACATTGAGAAGGTGCCTTCGGGCATGTGCGTGCGCTGAGCGGCCTTCACAATAGCCCGGGCTGTCAGATCACTTACCCCCGGATGGGCGGGATGGGCCTTGACGACTACGGGATTACCGGCAGCCAGGGCGGGGCCGGTATCGACCCCTGCAACCGAATAGGCAAATGGGAAGTTACTGGAGCCAAACACCACCACCGGTCCCAGCGGAACCTGTATTTTGCGGAGGTCGGGTTTGGGAGGCACACGGGTGGGCTGTGCAGTATCGATGCTGGCCTGCAGCCACGAGCCTTCCCGGATCAGGTTGGCAAATTGGGTCAGCTGGTTCAGGGTGCGGGCCCGCTCGCCCTGAAGGCGCGGCATAGGGAGCCCGGTTTCCAGATGGGCCCGCTCCAGGAGCTCATCTCCGAGCAAGGTGATTTCTTCGCAAATGGCTTCCAGAAAGGCAGCCCGTTCAGCGGGAGCAACCGCCGCATAGGCAGGGGCAGCGGCCTTGGCCAGTTCCATGGTGTGTGCTACTTCCTCCGGAGTGGCGCAGACGAATGTTTCGGGCAGGAATTCACCCGTTGCCGGTACATACGACCGGAATGTGGCAGCGCCGGTTGCCGAAAGTTGGTGCCCTATATAATTCTTTCCTTGAATAGATGACATTACTGATAGGTTTAAAGTAATTTACGGATGATCTGGTCCACCGAAACGCCTTCCGCTTCCGCCTTGAAATTGCGTACAATCCGATGCCGCAGCACCGGGATGGCCACTTCCCGAATATCTTCTATATCGGGGGAATATTTTCCGTTCAGCAATGCGTTGCATTTGGCTGTCAGCACCAGCGACTGGGATGCCCTGGGACCAGCGCCCCATTCCAGGTAATCGGTCGCAACGGAACTGGCCTGAGCCGTCCCCGGACGTGTTTGCTGGACCAGGTTTACAGCATATTCCACCACGTTTTCGGTGACCGGAACCCGGCGTGTCAGCTGCTGGAATTCCAGGATCTGCGCCCCGTTTAAGATATGCCGGATGGTATGTTGAGTGGCCGCCGTGGTACGCTGAACAATTTCGATTTCTTCCCGGTAAGACGGGTAGTCGAGCTTGACCATAAACATAAAACGGTCGAGCTGCGCCTCCGGCAAGGGATAGGTGCCTTCCTGCTCGATCGGGTTTTGGGTCGCTAACACAAAAAACGGACGATCCAGCAGGTGTTTTTGTCCGCCGATGGTCACGGCATACTCCTGCATGGCTTCGAGTAAGGCCGATTGTGTTTTGGGAGGGGTCCGGTTGATTTCATCTGCCAGGATGATATTGGAGAAAACAGGTCCCTTTATAAATTTAAAATTCCGGTTCTGGTCCAGTGTCTCTGATCCCAGGATATCGGAGGGCATCAGGTCGGGGGTAAATTGGATCCGGTTAAAACTAAGGTCCAGCGAAGCCGCTATGGATTGAATCAGCAAGGTTTTGGCCAGTCCGGGAACCCCTACAAGCAGGCAGTGCCCCTGGCAAAAAATAGCAGTAAGCAATAATTTGACCACTTCATCCTGACCTACAATTACCTGGCCTATTTCGGTTCTCAGCTTTTCATAGGCTTCTTTTAACGCCGCTGCGGCTTCAACATCTGACTGGTAGCTCACTCTTTGGGTAGGTTTAGCACTATTGTATGAATAAGTAAAAATCAGGCCCGCCGGACACGGATGAGCCTGAAGTGACAAGGTACAAAAAAACGGAACTTATTCTATTTGTCCAAATGAAATAGCCGGGAGCCATCAGAAGTCAGCTATCGGAAATCGGATTGCTCGCAAGCCGACGTAGCCGGGCGGTACGCCGCCGCGGAGGCTTTTATTTTTCGATGTCGGAATAGCGCCTGTAAATGGCCCGGTAACCCAACAGCCGCCCGATCGGGGCCACAACGTTCATGAGGATTTGCTGAACACCGACCGGCAGGTCGGCAAGGTAGGTTTTCCCATCGAGGTATTTCAGGAACATGAGCTGCTGTACGAGGCCATACTTCCCGTCTTTACTTTTTCCGTCCGCAGCCAGTCCTGCCAGGTTTTCCAGTAAATAATCGAAATCGAGCGCCGGTGACACGGAATGTATATAAGTGACCGCCGAATCGCCGTCGTTGTAATGGTTGTGAGGCGTGTTTCTGGGCAATATGACTTTTTCGCCGGCTGAAAGTGTCCGGGTCCCTTCATCCAGTAAAATGGTTAATTGTCCTGAAATAACTTCAAACGATTCATCCTGCAATACGTGCAGGTGCCGGGGAACCAGCTGTCCTTTGGTGCGGATGGTCGATTTGACGGTTACCCGTTGTCCGTTTGTGTCTTTGGCTGTTTCCAGGTATTCGTGGGAGTCTCCCGTGACAGGGTTGTTCAGAATTTGTCCTTGGGTCGGCATATAGTAATGAGCAGGGGTATGGGATGCTTTCGGAATTAAAGGTAAGAAATTGAATCAGCCTTTCAAAACAGGACATCCAGGTGATAAAATTTCACCGTTTCCGGATCCGGCGGAAGTATGACAAAAAACAGACGTGTACCTGCCGGGCGGTTACTGGCTGAACACCCGATTCAATTAATTTGGTAACCCGCAGTTAACCGGATGGTAACAATGTGCAAATACATTTGTAAATTGTTACCTGAATGTATATTTATAGCCTATGAAAAAAGGTAATAGATTGCAGCTTGCGGACTTGTCCGTTCTTTTACTGGTATGGGTATTCCTGACAGGATGCCGCCCGGGTGATCACACCGCGCCGGACCAGAACATTCTGATCAGGGAAGTGTCTGTCCCGTCCGAAATTAATGTTGCCGTGCAGGGCGATGTGACTATTTCGGGAAAAGGGTTTACTGCGAACGACAAAATCAGATTAGTCCTGATCACCGACGACAGCCGGCTTTATACAGTCGATCTGCTGTCCGTTGACGAGCATTCGGCAACATTTACACTTCCGGAAGGATTTGCAGCCGGCAAATACCAGCTGGTGCTGGTAAGGGGCGATCAGGAACTTGCCTTAGGCGCCAGCACCTTCAACATCCTTATTGCAACCGACCTCCCCGACAGAGCAGGCATGACGGTCAAAGGCCTGGTGCACAGCAACGGCGCGGGCGTGGCCGGCGTAGTTGTTTCCGATGGCGACGAAGTAACGGTTACAGATGAAAATGGGGTGTATTACCTCCCCTCGGAAAAAAAGAACGGATATGTCTTCATAGCCGTTCCAGGGAATTACGAAGTAGCAGCACAAGACAACATTCCGCAGTTCTTCAAAAAGCTCACCGGCGGCAGCGCCGTCGAGCAAAAGGATTTTTCACTGACTCCCGCCGCCGCCGGCAAGCATGTTGTCCTTGCCTTGTCAGACTGGCACCTGGCTAACCGTAATAACGATCTGCAGCAGTTCGGCGCCGGGTTTCTTCCCGATGTAAATGCGACCATTAATGACTATTCCGCAGCCGGTGCAAAAGTATACGGGGTGGCGCTGGGCGATATGTCGTGGGACGCCTACTGGTATACCAATAATTTTGGCCTTGCAGAATATGTGGCCGAGATGAAAAAAGTGAATTGCCCGATGTTTAACGTGATCGGCAATCATGACCACGATCCGTACGTGCAGGGTGACCGGGAAGCGGAAAACAAGTACAGGGAAGTCATCGGCCCCACTTATTACTCCTTTAACCTGGGAGAAGTTCATTACGTCGTGCTTGACAATATAGAATATGTAAACCGCGGCGGCGCTGAGGGCGTGATCGGAGAACGCAATTACAACGATGTGATTTTGCCTGCTCAGATGGAATGGCTGAAAAAGGATCTGGCCACCCTCGCCGATAAAAGCGCCCCGGTTGTTATCGCCATGCATGCGCCGCTATACGGTACCCCGGACGTTGATGGCAGCGGCGGGCAGGTAAACCGGCTTTCGCTCAATAACAGCGCAGCGTTTCTTGCCGCGCTGCAGGGATTCCGGGAAGTACACCTGATCACCGGCCACATTCATACCAATTATACGGTAGAACATTCGGCATCGCTGACAGAGCGTAATATAGGCGCCGTATGTGCCACATGGTGGTGGACAGGCAGAAACGGATACGCCGATAACCACATCTGCAAAGACGGCAGTCCCGGCGGCTATGGCGTGATGACGATAGACGGCCGTGAGGTGAAGTGGTATTACAAGAGTATCGGTAAGCCCCGAAGCTATCAATTCAGGTCGTATGACCTCAACAAGGTACATATTACGGCTGCAGCGCACGCGCCGAATGCGACGGAAGAAGCCCTGGCCGCATATGCCGGCGAATATGCCACTCCTAATCTGAAGAATGAAGTGCTGCTGAATGTGTGGGGGTATGACACCGGGTGGAGTATCGAGGTACGCGAAGGCAATACCGTACTGCCGGTAACGCGGGTGTCGGCGCGCGACCCGCTTCATATTATCTCCTACGAAGCCAAAAGGCTGAATGCCGGCGCTGTGCCCACGGCGTCATTTGTTACCGGCAATACCGCGCACCTCTTTAAAGTTACAGCCTCAAGCGCTGTTTCCACGCTTGAAATCAACGTAACGGATCGTTTCGGTACGGTTTATTCGGAAACGATGCAACGTCCCAAGGAATTTACCTATTCGTCAGACTAACCGTGTTGTTAATGCTCAAAACAATTACTCAATGAAAACAAGAACAATCGTTGTACTGCTGACAGCATTGCTGCTGTCAGGGGTATCCATGCAGACGATGGCGCAGGACCGGGTGGTGACAGGAACTGTATTTGAAAGTGACGGACAAACACCGGTTATCGGAGCCTCTGTTATGCTCAAGGGGACCTCCTCGGGGACCATCACCGATTTAAACGGAACCTTCCGTCTGCAAGTAAAAGAAGAAAACGCTGTACTGGTGTTTTCGTTTGTAGGGTACGTGAGCCAGGAGGTAGCGCTGGGAAGCCGGACGTCGGTAGAGGTTTCGATGGCGCCGGACGAGAAGAACCTGGACGAGGTCGTGGTGACGGCCCTGGGCCTTACGCGCGAAGAGCGGTCGCTTGGCTATTCGATCACCAAAATCGGCGCGGATGCCGTCACGCAGGTGGCGACCAACAACTGGCTGAGCACGTTAAACGGCCGGGTGGCGGGGCTTTCGCTCAACGGCGCCGGTTCGGGTCCCATCAACTCCATGCGGGTAACACTCCGGGGCGACCAATCGCTCAACTACGGAAGCAATGAAGCGCTCTTCGTTGTCGATGGAATTCCTGTCAGATCAGGCACCACGGCTACGTCATCAAGCAGCAGCTACACCAATGCCGGGTCGGATTTCCCGGTGGATTACGGTAACGGGGCCAGTGACATCAACCCGGAAGACATCGAATCGGTCTCGGTATTGAAAGGTCCCGCGGCGACGGCCTTGTACGGTTCCCGCGCTGCCAACGGGGCGATCGTTATCACCACAAAATCGGGACGCAAAAGCAAGGGTATCGGGATAACACTCCGGTCGTCTGTTGTGGCGGAGAAGGCCGGTTACTGGCCGGATTTCCAAACGGAATACGGATCGGGAACCGATATGGGGCTCAATGAATACAACTTCTGGACATTGAGTCCGGACCAGGTCGGTTCGGATAATTTTCCGCCAAGGAATATTTCCCGCTACGCATGGGGCGAAAAGCTGGATCCCGGTAAACTGCGCTACCAGTATGAAGGGAAGAACTGGGAAACCGGCGAGATCGTAAGGACGCCTTTTGTCTATCAGGATGATTGGTTTACCGGCATATTCAAAACGGGGATGACCTATACGAATTCTATTGACGTCAGCGGAAGCAATGGAAAGGGCACCAGTGTACGCGTGTCGGTTAACCAGAACAAAAGCAACTGGATATTGCCAAATACCGGTTTTGACAGAAAGAATGTTTCCTTTTCACTGGATACACCGGTAAACGATTGGGTTAAATTCAAAACAAAAATCAATTATTACCGGACCACCAGCGATAACATGCCCATGGCCGGTTACCACCAGACTACCGTGATGTACGACCTGATGTGGGGGTACAACACCAATTCCATGAGCAACTGGAGAGACGAGTACTTCCAGGGGAGGTTCAACGCCGTCAACAGGAATGCCACCATTTCGGAGAACGGCAACAGTCTGGTCTTTGCGGGAACGGGCTCTTATAACCCGTACAGGGTCCTTTACGAAGAATTGAACGCAATGACTAAAAACAGGGTATTCGGCCTGGCCGGTTTCTCGGTCGATCTGGCCAGTCTGACGGAAGGCCTTACCCTGGATGTCAAGACGGGGGTGGATATGAGCACTGATTTCCGCACGCAACGGAAGCCGAAAATGACTTTCGGGTGGGAGAACGGTTTCTACAGGGAGCAGTCGCTCATGAACTATGAATTCAATTCGGATTTCCTGCTCAAGTATGAGAAGGGATTTTCAGACAACCGGCTTTCCGCCACGATTGCGTTTGGCGGGAACAACATGACCAACGAATACCAGAGCAACATAGTCCAGCTGAATGAACTGGATATCGACGGGGTGTATAATATTTCCAATGTACCCACCGGTGTGAACCCGAACCCGACGAATTTCAGGAGCAAAAAGGTGATCAACAGCTTATACGGATTTGCTACGCTCGGCTGGGACGACGCGTATTACCTGGACATAACCGGGCGCAACGATTGGTCAAGCACCCTGGCGCGGGGCAACTGGTCTTATTTTTATCCGTCGGTTGCCGCCAGTGTATTGCTCGACCGCGTATTTGATTTTCAATCCGCTATCCCGGCTATATCGCTGGCGAAACTCCGGTTGTCATGGGCAAACGTAGGGAACGATACCAGCCCCTATGCCCTCGATCAGTATTACAACGCTTCTTCCATCAGCGGCGGGTATACGCTGCCGGGTACGATTCCAGATCCGATGATCAAGCCTGAAAATGTGGAAAGCTGGGAACTCGGTCTGGACGCGAGGTTCTTTAAAAGCCGCCTGGGCCTTGATGTCGCTTTGTATAATTCCTCCACCACCAACCAGATTGTCGCGGTGGATATAGACCCGATCGTGGGTGCCTCTTCCATGCGGATCAATGTCGGTGAAATCAACAACAAGGGGATTGAAGTGGCTTTGTCCGGCACGCCTGTCAAGACGAAAGATTTTTCATGGGATGTCAGCCTGAATTGGACGAGAAACGTCACCAGGCTCGTGAGTTTACAAGGCGGCTGGGATCCTGAAACGCCGTTGGAAACAGACATGGGAACCACTATCGGCGGAAGGCTTCATGTGTATTCCTATGTCGGGGAGGAAATGTATAAACTGTATGGTTTTGCGTTGAAAAAGGCCCCTGAAGGTGCTTACTACCTGGATGAAAACGGGAACCAGGCGAATGCTTCCGGGATGGTCGTGCTGGATGCGGCGAGTGGGCTGCCGTCTCTGGTGTCCACTGCTGATAATTACCTGGGAAAGGTAAGTCCCGACTGGAGAGGAGGTTTCAACAGTTCCTTCAGGTACAAAGGCTTCACATTGAATATGTTATTCAACTACCAGTGGGGAGGGAACCGGTTTTCGGTAACGAACGGCATTTTGTCGTACCAGGGCAAGCTGAAGAATTCATTGGAAGGCCGGTACGATGGTATCGTGGCGGAGGGTGTCAACCTGGTCAGCACCGATGGAAACGGAGTCGAGGTCTACCAGCGCAACAACACGGTAACCAGCAACATTTACACCTACTACCAGGCGCTTACATTGGACCGTTACAACGGCGAAGCGCATACCTTCAGTACCTCTTTTCTGAAATTCAGGGAGGCAAGGCTTGAATATAATCTGCCGGCTGAACTCTGCAGAAAGACTGGTTTTCTGCAGGAGGCAAGCATTGCCGTATTTGCCACCAATATCTTTTCATGGGATAAATGGCCGCAATTTGACCCGGAAGCGGGTATGATGACCGGCACGAATGTTTTCACCGGCATTGAAGCCGGCACCTACCCGATGACGCGTACGCACGGCATCAACCTGAGATTGTCGTTTTAATGATTAAACCAACAGGCAATGAAAAGTTTAAGATATACGATTACATGCGGACTTGTGCTGGGATTGCTTGGCGCATGCACCAATAATTTTGAGGAGATCAATACCAATCCGAACCGTACGACAGTGGGCATGATCCGTGCTTCGGGTTTATTCGAACCCCTGCTGTACAATTCTGCCAATCAATGGCTGAACCGCACCTGGTATTATAACAATGAGCTGATCCAGTTCACAGCGTTTACAGGGGGTGTCACCCGCAGGGAGCATTTATACTTCCTGGAGGATTCGAGGGACTGGTACGGTTTCTGGAACCATTATGCTTCGTATGGCAACAATGTCAATCACATGTATCAATTGGCGCAGCAGCAGGACAACAAATCGCTGGAAGCCATTGCCCTGACGTTTAAGGTGCTGTTTTTCTCCAATATGACCGATATGTTCGGAAATGTCCCGTATGAAGAGGCATTTACGGGAAGGGCGCCCGGCGGGACCATTACACCGAAATTCAATACGCAAAAAGAAATTTACGAGTGGCTGTTTGCTGACCTGGAGGCGGCAAACGACCTGTATGCGACCAATCCTGTTTTTGAAAACCCGGCGATGGATGGTATGTACGGAGGCAATATGGCTTCCTGGAGGAAGTTTAATAACGCATTGTATCTCAGGCTTTTGTGCCGGGTGAGCGGTCGCCAGGAAATGAATGTGGGCGCGAAAATCACCGAGATGTTAAACAACCCCGGCAAGTACCCGATTTTTGCATCAAATGCGGACAATGCCACCGTTACTTTTTCGGGTAACGATCCTTACATCAGCAATTTCGGATTGACGACAGAAAGCGAGTTTACTTCCAGCGGAAGAAAGCTTACCAGGCAGCTTCTCGGCCTCACCGTGCAGACCGACGTCAATGGCAACCAGGTATATGTTGATCCTCGGCTGCCGATAATCGGCAAAAAAAATACCGTTGTTCAGGTGAATCCCGACGCTATCTGGATCGGCACAAAATCCGGTTGTACCGACGAGGAGCGAAGTGTAGTGGACCGGGGTTCCTCCTGGCTCAACTACAGGGTTTTCTGCCGGAGAGATGCCCCCGCTACCTATATGGATTATGCCGAAGTGCAGTTTATTTATGCCGAAGCTGCTCTTAAAGGATGGATTGCGGGCGGAGAACAAGCGGCAAAAAGCTACTATGAAGCCGGCGTAACCGCTTCTATGGAAAAATGGTCGGCACAGGGCGCCTATTCAGAAACTCCGGTCACCATCACCCCGGCGGCCATTGCAGAGTACCTGTCGTCCCCGCTCGGCTCCTGGGAGCTGGCCGCCGACAAACACGAGTTCCTGGGCAACCAGAAATACCTGGCGCTCTTCTGGGTGGGCATGGAAGCCTATCACGAATACCGCCGGACAGGCTATCCGGTGCTGACAATCGGAGAGGGCACCATTTACAACGATCACGTGCTCCCCACGCGTTTCGGATACCCGGGCAGAACAATTTCTACCAACAGCGCCAACGCAGCGGAAGCGCTGAGCAATATGGGCGGCGCCAATGATATGAAAACGCCTGTATGGTGGAGTAAACAGGCGATTACGGGGAACTGAGGGTTCGACTTCGCTCACCCACCGGGGTTCGACTTTGCTCACCCACCAGGGTTCGACTTTGCTCACCCACCAGGGTTCGACTTCGCTCACCCACCGGGGTTCGGCTCATCCACCGGGGTTCGACTTCGCTCATCCACCGGGGTTCGGCTCGGCTCACCCACCAGGGTTCGACTTTGCTCACCCACCAGGGTTCGGCTTCGTTCACTCCGTTGCCTGTTCCCACCGCCCATTCCCCATTGCCTAATTACCTAACACCTAAAACCTAACACCTAAAACCTATTTACCTATCACCTAGTCACCTAACTTTATCCATTATGAAAACAAGTAGCTTCTTTTCAATAATGCGTGTGGGAATGGTCGTTATTTCAATGATCGTTACCTGTGCATTTTTGCTGCAGTCATGCAAGGAAGATAACGGGGAAGCCGGCGCTCCCGGTTTCAGCATCGAAGGTAGTCCGACGGGCCTGATAGCGGGGGTCGCGGGTAAAACAGAGAACTATGTGGTGCGCTCCAATCGTCCGTGGAAAATCGTGGCGAAAGAGGAGGGCAACTGGGTAAAGGCATTTCCGGACGAAGGGGATGATGACGGTATTTTCAGGATTATAGTGAGTGCCAACAGCGGCTTCGGACAACGCATCATGAACTTTGCCTTTGTGGTGGATGGAACAGAACAGCCGGTGCTTTTTCGAGTGGAGCAGGAAGGCAATGTGCCGTATATCAATTTACCGGAAATAGTAACCGTCCCTTCTGCAGGAGGAGCCGTTGCAATAGACGTCGCTTCCAATGTCAGCTGGAGTTATTCGCTAACCGATAACGACTGGCTTTCCGAAAGCGCCGTGACCCCGACCCGGCTTACCCTTACTGCTGCCGCCAACAATGGCCCGGAACGCTCCTTAACGCTAACGGTTACGGCAACGGATCATCCGGCTGTTTCAAAAGTGGTGAACCTGGTACAGTCGTCCAATTCGATTATTCTCGAAGAAGATTTCAACTGGCTGACCTATGGCAGCGCTGTCCCTTATGTCACCACCGGTGAGACCATCATTACGAACTGGACGCCGCAGCAGCAGGACAGAGGCTGGACAAGCTCACTCAACCCGGTTAGCAACGACAGGCCCTGTTACGCTCGTCAGGGTTTTGTAAAACTGGGCAAGACCAACTATGGAGGCGATATTATTTCGCCTAAACTGTCGGCTATTGACGGATCGAAAAATGTAAAGGTGACGTTCAAAGCAGTGGCCTATGTTTCGGCAGGAGGAACCGTGATAGATTCCCGTGATCTGGTAGTAGAGGTACTTGGGGGAGGAACGCCGAGCACCAGCCTGATCAAAGTGGAAAATGTTCCCAATGCACAAGCGGAGGATGATGCCGGTGTGGAGAACGACGTATGGGACCCGGCACGGGCATTTACCTTTACCATCACCGGGGCAACGGCCGAAACACAGATCAGGTTTTTGGGCAAGGCCTTTGACCTGCGCAATGCCACGCCGACTACCAACCGAATCTTCCTGGATGATATTAAAGTGGAGATAGTTGATTAATCGGGAAATTAAAAATAAAAGGCAAGTCTGTGTGGTTAAGTGGTTAAGAGGATAAACGATGATGTCTTCACCGTGGTTTGTGTCTTCACAGTCGACTTTAGAGCTGCACCCAACCCGGCTTCCCTACCCAATCCCGAAGGGATGAAAGGATTATAGACTACCAGGACCGCAACAGCATGGCTAACCCCTACGGGTAGGGTGTCTAAACGGTGTTCGGAAATTTGTTGTAAACAGCCTGCTGAAATGCACTTGGTGGCTGTCGAAATATCGGCCCTACAGGCCTTTCTACCGGGTGTTAGCTGCCATTTCCTACCAAAATAACGCCCCGAATGGGGCTTTTACCACTTGTTGAAGGCTCGTAGAGCCGCGGGCGCTCAGCCGGTATTTAGGTAGTAGTGAGCATCCTCCATCGCGACAAAAGCCCCAGAGGGGCGGCATTTTCGATTCGTCGTATTATTGAAATCTCGCGTGGAAGGGACATTGTTGACCAGATACGGTATTGCTGGTTTTCTTACTAGAAAGGAGATGAGTTTGCCGTCTGAAAACCAATCATTTAAGTTGGTGTTAAGCCCCGGTTTTCCTGAAAAAACACACTTAGATTGGACACCCTACCTTTCGGGGTTGGTGTTCTCTTTGCAATTCTTTCGCTAGAATCCTGCCACCATTTCGGGGTTGGTACGGATCCCAGCGCAATCCGGGATTGGGTAACCAGGAATTCTCCCGACATTCTTACGTTGAGTTGACGGAGATGGTGGAGACGCAGTCCATGATTACGAAAGTGTCTTCAAAGTCCACTTGCTGCATGGTATCCAAAATGGTCTGTGGGGACAGAGACCATGGTCATAAACCCATTCCCCCTTAAACGCTAATTACCGCCTTTATCACTTCTCCGGATCCGAATAGCCGGGAGAACTGCTCTTTAACAGTATTGAAACGTAGTCGGTGCGTGATGTAGGTTTCCGGCCTGATCCGTTTTTTTTCGATACAGTCGATGACATAATCAAAATCGGTTCGGGTAGCATTCCGGCTACTCATTAAGGTTCCCTCCCGTTTATGGAATTCGGGATGACTCAGCCTTATTTCGTCCTTTTGTAAGCCAATCAGGATGTAGCGGGCCGTATGCGCCATCAGGCGGAAGGCGTTATTGATGGCGTTTTGATTGCCCGTGGCATCGATGATCACCGTCGGCATATCGCCATCGGTAATCCGGCTGATCTGCTCCGTCAGGTCAGGCGCAAGTGCCTGGAGGGCATGGTCAACCTGTAAGGTCTTCTGGCAAAATGCCAATCTGGCCGGATTTACGTCGAGCGCTATGACCCTTCCTCCTGCAATTTTGGCAAACTCCATTGCCCCGATCCCGATAGGACCGGCTCCAATGACCAGCACGAACTCTCCGGGTCGGATGTTCGCCCGTCCGACCCCGTGTGCCGAAACGGAAAGCGGCTCCACCAGTGCCAGTTCATCCAGGCCGAGGCCCCGGCCGTGGACGAGGGTATACGAGGGAACCGACAGGTATTCCGCCATTCCGCCATCCACATGTACGCCGGCGACCTTCAGCGTCTGGCAGCAGTTGGTTTTGCCGCTGCGGCAGGCAATGCAGGTACCGCAATGATAGTAGGGAATGATGGTTACATTTTCCCCGACCGTAAAACCTTCTGCATCGCCTGCTACAAATTCACATCCAAGCTCATGTCCCAGAATTCTCGGATACGTGAAGTAAGGTTGTGTGCCTCCGAAGGCATGAATGTCGGTGCCGCAAACGCCTATCCGTTTGATTTTTACGATGGAATTACCCGGTGCAGCCACCGGCATTTCAGCTATCCCGTAATCGAACCGGCCGGGGACGGTACAGGTTAAAATTTTCATAAAGCGGTTGTTATCCGGGGAAATCCTAAAAAACGAAATGACGACGGACAAGCCGGACTATTCCGACTTGTCAGGTGCAAAACTACAACAGATTCGGATCAATCCGAATTGTCGGGGGAGAGTACTATCGGGACAGACTGCAACGGATAAAACACGTTTCTTATGGAGGATCTTCCATACTTCATAGTCAAAAATGTCGGCCCTACAGGCCTGTCTACCAGGTATTGGATGTCATTTCCTACCAAAATGTCGCCCCGAACGGGGCTTTTTAGGCTTCCGGAAAGGCTCGCCCAGTCGGGGACGCCCAGTCGGGGACGCCCAGTCGGGGACGCCCAGTCGGGGACGCCCAGTCGGCATTTTTCAATTGCAGCATTAGCAGCACGGGATTGCCTGACCACGACGGCCCGAGCGTCTCCATTCAATTTTTTCCGTGCCGCCTCCGTGTTTTTCCTCTGCGCCCTCCGTGTTCCTTTTTCGCTGTATCAGCGCAAGAAAGGGATTGCCTGACCACGACGGCCCGAGCATCTCCATTCAATTTTTTCCGTGCCGCCTCCGTGTTTTTCCTCTGTGCCCTCCGTGTTCCTTTTTCGCTGTATCAGCGCAAGAAAGGGATTGCCTGACCACGACGGCCCGAGCATCTCCATTCAATTTTCTCCGTGCCGCCTCCGTGTTTTTCCTCTGGGCCCTCCGTGTTCCGTTTTTCACTGTATCAGCAGAAACAGGTATGCGCGTAATCCACGATAGCTATATTCCGCAGACGAGCCAGAGTGGCTAAATGGGTGCGACCCCCAGGCGGCGCGGCGCCGAGATAGTCTGAGAAGGAAGAATAGCATGAGCTATTAAGGAGAAATGGCCTGTGTGAAGCACACAGACCATTGGGAAGCATGATGCCCCTCCGCATTGCCCCGCTTTTTCTCCGTTAACCGCGACATGCCGCGTGGTATCGCATGTTCGTCAGCAACTCTTGGACGTGTGTGCGTTCGAAGCAGTCGAAATCCCTGGTAATGCCGGGCTTTCACACAAAAACCGCCAGAGATTTCGACCCGCAACCAGGGTGGATAATGTCTGCGTGAGTGAATTACCGGGCAATGATAACCTTATGCGCGTTGGATAGCCCGTCGGTACCGGTTATCCGGACTACATACGTGCCGGGCGCCAATGTCGTGATATCAACCGGTTTCGTATCCTGTATCCGGCGGACTGTTCTTCCGTTGATGTCCAGGAGCGCTACGTTGTTTACCCTGCTCCAGTCGCGGATTTCTACATGCAGCTCTTCGCTGACCGGATTCGGATAAAGTCTGACGAACTCCTTCACATAGCCGAATTCGAGACTCTCGATCGGACTGTAGGCAAAAGTGTTGTCGTTGTCGATGATTTTGAGCCGGTAATAATTGGTCCCGCTTACCGGACTGGTATCAGCGTAGGTGTACGAACGAAATGTTTTGCTTTCTCCGCCGGATTTCACGGTTCCGATCGTAGCCCAGTTTTTCGCATTAAGGCTGTGTTCTATTTCAAACCGGTCACTGTTGGCTTCTTCGGTGGTGGACCAGCGAAGATTTGCAGTATTTCCTTCTCTGATCGCCTCAAACGACACCAGCGATACGGGTAGCGCGGCGTCTTCGACGGTTACCCCGGAGATGGTCCAGTTGAATTGACCGTCGTCAACCCAGTCTCCGCCTATGTTGAACACTTGCGTGCCGACAGACCAGGCGGGGTTATCCCTTGGTGCAATCGCCCTGACCGGAATTTCAAAATAAGGATCTTCAGTGGTCCAATCCGATGAATTATAGAAAGTGAGATTGGTGGAGGTGGATGTCGGATCCATTTCCCATCCCTCCGGAATGGTAAACGATGCACCGGTCCAGGGTACCTGAGGAGCCAGAACGATGGTGAGCTGGGCGGTATAGGGCGGGATTACCCCGGAAGTCTTTCCTGCGGAAGAGTAGAAAATACCTTCGGCAGCCGGGTTGTTCCCATAGCCGGGAAAGTGCCCGGGTTCGTAGTTTCCGTAACCGGCATTGATGTCTATATTTTGCGCGTAGCTTCCGGTGATGCCCGATAAAAGAAGGCCGGCCAGTATCAATGCAAAACAAAATCTTGTTTTTTTCATCATGATTACATTTACAGTTGATGAGATTTCCAAAACCCTCAATTCTTCAAGAGCTGGATAATCAGGTTGTTATTCACATTGTCTTCCAATGCTTCTCCGCCTGACAAGTCGGGAATGAAGACGCGTAAAGGATAGGCCCCCGTCGACGTTGCCGCTGCGACGGACACCGTAGCCGTGATGTTGTTGCCCAGCGGGGATGCTTCTATGTCACTGTCGGTCGTAAGGCTATAGTAAGTTCCCGAATTGGTGAGGGTCCACTCGGTGGCGGAGGCGCCGGTCAATGTGACAACCGACGAAGGGGTCGGTTTGTAGATCCGCACAGTGATGGGGTCGGTAGCGGTCGTACCGGTCCGGACGTTCCGGATGCGGGCGGTAAATGGCCTTACGGTTTCAGACGCGGTGAAATCGACGTTCGTCATGATGGTATATGGCCGAAGATCCGGCCCTGCTGCCGCGGGGGCAATGGAACCGATACCGATCTGGGTGATCGAGGTGCCGCCTGGTACCGAGCCCGTCAGGGTGCTGTTTTCTGCCACACCCGAGGCGGTGGCAGCATTGCTCAGATCTACCCATTGCGAGCCGTTCCAGCCTACAAGCCGGAGATTGGAGGCCGTCGCTTCAAACCCGGCTACATTCGGAATGGAGACGGTTACGGAAAGCGCATTGGCGTTGGCAACGACCGGAACCCAGTCCCAGCTTCCGCCTGTGAACACACGGTTGATCGGTGCAGTGACACTGCTCGTTGCTTCCGCAAGGTCTGTATCATAGGCCACGCTGATGTGGGCATCGGCATTCGCGGGCGCAGCGATCTCCAAAGTCCTGGAATCATCGGCAGAGCCCACAGGGAACGTAAACGCACTGTTGCCGATTTTGGAGACATACCCGTCTACGTGCTGCTCATCCGTCAGTCCGCCGGTATAATCCGCGCCGGCCTGGAAACGCAAAGCGCCTGCCTGGCCGTTCGGACGGACCGTGGTCGTGATACCGTTTTCAAAAGTGGCTGTAGTAAACACATTGGCGCCCGCCGTATTGGTGATGTTGAACAGGCTGGCCGCCCCGTTTTTCAGCACCAGTGTCGAGAAATTGGGGGCAACACTCCCGCCTACACCCTGCGCACCGGCTACACCCAGCGGGCCGTTGAAGTTATCCGTACTGCCGCCGGTTCCGTTAGCGTTCCAGGCATTGTCGACACGGAGTGCGTCCGCATCCGATTCGTTGTGATCGAAGGTAGCTCCCAGGCCCGCTTCGTACGCAGAACCTGCTGCGGCAGTAGCCGTTGTGTAGGTATCGTAGCTGCTGGTGTACCCGTAGTTGCTGTAACTGGTCCCGTCGATCACCAGCTGGGCACGGGCCTGCCGGTAACCCAGCAGTAGCAGGCCAACCAGCATCAGGTTGATATATTGTTTTTTCATTGGTTCTTTGATTTTTGAGTTAATCCTCCTTCATCATCTGTTTTTAAAACTTATACAGTGTAAAGGATGAGGCAAAAGGATAAATTATAATATTGGCAGTATTGGAATTCATTGAATTTGTTCCATAGGTGTGAAATGTAATTTTAATTTGATCCCCTGCCTTCAGGAATGCACTGCCGCTCACAATGTTATGATAATTGACTTGCCCGGCGGGAATTGTTAAACCCCTGGTTACTGTTTTTGAGTCGCCGGATATTGCAACAAATGTTTCGCTGCCGTTTGGTTTCACGTTAAGCCAAGTATTGTATTGCCCGGCATTTCCATCAAAGGTCGAAGTACCCTGATTGATCAATCGTATACGTCCGTAAGCAACATAGAACCCATCCTCGGCAATTGTTATGATGCCCGTTGCAGGGTCATGCAGGTTATTCGCATCAGAAACTTCATTAGTAAGGATCAGATCAGTAATGACGTTATTTGCCCAATCCCCATTCCCATAAACAAGATTGGCTCCCCCCATACCTAGTGAAACAAGCGGCGCCGTAAAACCAGGCGCGTCCGGGTCCAGGTATCCCCCCGGCTGCCAGCTGGCAATGCCATTTGCATCGGAGGTCAACACTTTACCGCTGCCTTGGCTTCCGTCCTCAATCGCCACATTTCCCAGTACATGAAGCTTGGCGGCAGGGGTACTGGTGCCAATTCCTACATTACCGGTTTGCGCGAGAGCTGCCGATCCGGCAAAAAATAAAAACGCAGATGCAGCGTAAATTAACTTTTTCATAATACGTAAGATTTAAGTGATTAATTGTTTTGAAAATTTAATTGAAAGGGCATACGTCTGATATATAACTTACCAGATGAGGTGTTAATAGTTGTCGTTCCGTAGGGTATTTTGGCTGAATTACAGGATGATTACGTTATGAATTTATAGAAAATAACGGAGGGTATTTCTTTTAAATAGTAAGCGTAACTACTTAAAAAAATCCAACGGAACAGATGGTAATAAGATGAATTGTCTACTGCATGGTCTGCCCGAGTACTTTGTGTAATTTCCGGTAGAAAAAAATGATTGATCCTTTCTGACATGATCTTATTCTGAGATAACAATAGTAAATACCGGGCACAATACCTTCACGTAAACCGATAGTGGCTCACTGCACAACAGCATTAATTGTATAATTGCTGTCGTGAGAATGTCTAGATGCTTCCTGACAAAGTAATGGAAATAATTCGATGAATCGGATGGCGATAAATGGCAGCTTTATCGTCTATCGATGGTACTTATTGTACCAAAATTTAGCTCCTTCTATAGAAAAATGGATTGCCTGTGCAAATTGTGCGCCGTCCTCGTCGTGGTTCGTGGTTCGACAGGCTCACCATGCCAGGCTCACCATGCCAGGCTCACCATGAGGGGCTCACCATGACGTGAAGAAGCCGGCAATCAGCAACCGCCCATTCCCCGTTCCCCATTGCCTGACGTCACCGCGTGGCGAACCGTCCTCGCTCGTCGAAAGACCGGGTTTCGACAGGCTCAACCAACTGATTTCGACTCCGCCATTAAACCAAGTGATCAAAGTGTTTAACCAGGTCTACAACACTGTTAACCTTAAGTTTTTCGAAAATGCGGCGTTTGACGGTACTGACGGTGGAGGGCTTGAGATTCAAAATGCTGCCGACACTGGATGAAGCATGACCTTGTACCAGCAGTTGTGTAATCTCTGTTTCTCTTTTGGAGAGTTTGTTTACTTTTAATTTCAGACTTTTTGTTGAGAACAATTCCTGAATAATCATTTCCTGGACATCGCTGCTGACAAATCTCCTGGAACTCTGGACAACTTCCAATGCTTCAAAAAACTGCTCTGTTGTACAAACTTTAGACAAGAATCCATTAACGCCCTTTTCCAGGAATGACAGTGCATGCATTCGCTCATCGTATCCTGAAAACATCAGTATCTTAACATCTTTTTGCCGGTCACGGATTTGTCCGATCATTTTTGAGGATTGACCACCCGGAATATTAATGCCCAACAAGATCAAATCAAACCGTTCCCTACCGAGCAATTCCAACGCCTGCGGCAGGGTGCTGGCTTCGCGGACAGTGGCGGAAAGCCTTTCGTTTATCAACGTGACCATGCCCACCCGGGCCAGCATGTGGTCGTCAACAATGAGGTAGTTTTTCATTTCGATAAAAATTGGTTTTTTATGTTTTCGTCCATGGTCTGTGTCCCACAGACCATTTTGGATACCGGCCAGTAAACAGTGGCCTGTGAAGACACAGTCCACGGTACGGCCCGTAAACAGTGGCCTGTAAAGACAAAGTCCACGGTACGGCCCGTGTCTCCAACCACCGACCTCCGTTTGGCTGACAGCCGACTTCTGATAGCTGACTTCCGATAGCCGATAGCCGATCTCCACCCTCCGCCCGCCCCTACCTGCCATTCGAGTTAATTTGATCCGGACCGCCATAACCTCCGCCTGATTGGTCAAGCCGGAATTGTTGTAAAATCTGATTCTTTTTCTCGATGATAATTTTTTGATTCTCAACCACCTCCATCAGCTGGGCAATCACGGTTTCGTAGTGCTTTTCTACGGAGGAGCCTACCGGGTCGGGTTGAGAGCGACCCGGTTTGTCGGGCGGGAAGAGCGGTTCCAGAAGCGTTGATAAATCGACGTCCAGCGCATCCGCGATAGCGCCTATTAATTGCAGGTCAAGCTGCTTTCTTTCCCCTCTTTCAAGTCGCGCATAATTCCGCGGACCAATGTTCAGTTTAAGGGCCATGTCTCTTTGCGACATACCGGCTGTTTCCCGGAGAAACTTGATATGTTGTCGTATAAGACCATCGGTTTGCATAAATGGGCAGGTTAAAGGTGAGAATAAGTAAATCGTTGTCCAACGGGATACCACCGTTGACCGGTTCAGATTTTGTAAACATCGTTGTATAGGCCGGTCGCGCGGGGACATTCCCCGAGGGACCAGGTTAACGCACGGATGATCAATTGCTGACTCTTGATGATGGACAGCAGCTGCCGTGTGGTAAGTACATACTGGCATTCCAGCTGCGAAGCGTCTTCACAGACTTTGTCATGCGGCTTGTTTGCAACAGGCTTACTCTTCAGGGTTTGCGCCAGCGGCTGAAGCAAAATGGCCAGGTCAATTCCCAATGTGACTGAGATCGCCTGTACGAGCGCCAGGTCAATTCGCTTTTTCCCTCCCCTTTCCAGGTTTCCATAATTTTTTTCATCGATGTTCAGCCGGGTTGCTACCTCTTTTTGAGACAAACCGGAGGTCTCCCTTAAGGATTTGATATGACGTGCGATTGGTATAACGATTTCCATCTGAGTTTACGTTGTGTCTTTCGAATATTTTCGAGAACAGTCGGGCGGGTTTTGAGTGATTAAATCGAACAAATTCGTACTCTGGCGATACTGTTTACTCCCCGCTGAAAGGCAGCCCGCTACGGATGTTTTGATCGGCTCTCAAAATTGAGATGTTTTTTTAGTTTAGAGGGGGTCTGTTTTTAGCTAAAAAGGGGTCATATCCTGTTTTTTGACACACCGTCTTGCGAAGCGGGTTTCTTCCGGTCTGGCAAGGGGGGCTGTCAATTCAAAAAGGGGTATGCTTTTTGTCATCTTAATTGTTGTGATTTTATGTTGGTGTCGACAGTATTTATTGGGGTTGAACGAAGTTCTCTTGATCTATTATGTAGTATATCATCACTCATAGAAGGCGACAGCGGATCATTTGAAAGTCGACAAGGGGGTGGTGGTTTGTCGAAGTAGGGGTATTAGTTTGTCAGGCAGTGAATTTTCTCCATCCGGCGCAACACACCCAGTTGGAATCACGAGTGGATGCACTTAATTTTAGAACAGAAATTTTGGTAAATTCGGACGATGTACTTTATATAGTGTAATTTTGAAATATCCTGCTGTTTTTTTCTGCCTGACATCCTTTTGGGTTGTACAATTCCATGTGGGAGCACAAGCGATCTTCCATCATTTAACGACTCAGGAGGGAGCGCCGGCAAATAGCACTGTCATTAAGATTATAGAGGACCGGGAGGGATTGATGTGGTTTGGCACCACGGACGGACTCTTTCGATTTGACTCCCGCGTTTTTAAAAAATATGTGTATGATTCCGAAAACAGCCGGTCCATTACGACAAGCTATATACAGGACATCATTTGTGATTCGCACGATGACCTTTGGATTGCCGCACCGAATGGCCTGACCCGGTATAACAAGACCAGCGATACCTTTACCAGCTTTAGGCATGATCCGGAAAATGCAAATTCATTGAGCAGTGACCGGATCTATACGATTCTTGAGGATAGTCAGGGCGGTTTCTGGGTCGGAACCGGCAAGGGACTGAATTATCTGACCATCGAAGGGGCGGACGTTCAGGTTACCCGATATCGGCTCACTGATAATCAAAGCGATTCTGTAAGAGTGCGAAGCCTGGCGGAGGGACCAGACGGGACACTTTGGATAGGAACCTGGTCAGGCCTCGTCCGTATGCGGAAAGACGGTACCTTTCGTACAACGTTCGACTATGCAGAGAAAGGTAAATACCCATCAAAAAATATATTTAATACTATTTATGCAGGTGAAAACAACACTATTTGGTTGGCGCCGAGAAGCGGGGGACTGTTCCGGTTCGATGTTTTAACACAGACATTGCGGATGGTTCCTGATTTTAAAACAGCCGATAATGCCTTTCCTGAAGTGACACGGATCGTTCCGGATAAGCAAAATGGTTTTTGGATTGCAACCACATCCGGTCTTGCGCACCTGGATACACTTCATCGGCATTGCCATTGGTATACCAATAAACATATGAACCCGAACAGCCTGTCGGACAATGCCCTTTTGGGCCTTTGCATGGACCGCCAGGGAGGTGTCTGGCTGGGTACTTATAATGCGGGAGTCGATTATTTCTATCCGGGGTCTGTCGACGCTTTTGTATCTCCGGTGTTTTGGGATAGTGCTGCTACCCAACCATTTGACGCTGCCTGGGTGGGCAGACATAAGAGGAGGGGGTTGTGGGCGGTGTCGGAAGACCGCCGGAAAATTGTGTTCATGGATCCGGGGACAAAAAAACAAGCTGTATTTTCCATTTCCTTAACTTCACCCAATACCTATAATTCCTTTTATGTCGATAGCAGCGGCGTCGTCTGGGCCGGAGGCGAGGCCATTCTTAGCGGCTATGATCTGAACAAAGGAGAAATGAAGGAATACCCGCTGCGCGTTACTGGTAATTCGCTGAAGGGGAGAATTTATAGTATCTATGAAGACCGCACAGGCAGGCTGTGGGTGGGGGGAGCGTTCGGCCTTTTGCTTTTCGACAGAAGGAGAGGCCTGTTTCAGGAGGTTTATAAAAGTGACGGAACCAGCCTGTCTGCTGTTTCGTTAAGAGTCACCGCTATTTTCGAGGACTCCGGGAAAAATCTTTGGGTAGGGGGAGCGGCCGAGGTCTACGTTTCAAGACCGGGGGCAAAGGGTTTTGAGCGGATTCAAGTGGATCAAAGTGCCGATCCGAGTAGGCTTGCGACCATCAGTGCGATTAGGGAAGATATCTCGGACCGCTTGTGGTTTGGAACGGGAAGCGCCGGGCTGCAAGTATACGATCCTGTTTTAAATCGTGTAAGCGGTTATCATCACGGCGAGAAAATTCCTGTTGACGAAGCTTTCGATATCCTAACCGATCGATCGGGATTCATATGGATCAATGATCAGCGAGGAGGATTAACCAGGTATCATCCCGATACCCGGAACACGCAGCAATACGATTATATGGATGGATTGCCTTCCAATCAGGTAAAGGCTTCCGCCGGTTTTCAGGATGTCGACGGAACCCTGTATTTCGGAACGACAAAAGGAGTAGTTGGTTTCAATCCAATTGCAATTAGGATCAACAGCCACCCGGCGCCCCTGCTATTTTCGTCTCTGAAACTCTTTAATGAACCGGTCAATGTGGGAGACGAAACAGGAATTCTAAACCAGTCACTGCCTGCCAGTACAGGGATTGAGCTCCGCCATGACCAGAATATTTTCACGCTGGAGTTCGCAGCATTGAACTACATACGGCCTGATAAAAACAGGTATGCCTTCCGGTTAGAGGGATTTGAAAAACAGTGGAACTATAGCAGCAATCCTTCGGCTACCTATATGAACCTCTCGCCGGGCAGCTATACGTTCCTGATAAAGGCGGCCAATAACGACGGATACTGGAGCGAAAATCCTGCCCGGCTCGCGGTTGCCATTCTGCCGCCCTGGTGGCAAACATGGTATGCTTACCTGGCCTATCTGCTGATGACAATAGCACTGGTTTATGCGATTACTCGGTTTTTCTGGATACGGAGTTCGTTCAGGAAAGAAAGTGAACTTTACCAGGCGAAACTCGATTTTTTTACCAATGTTTCCCATGAGATACGCACCCACCTGGCCCTGATCGGCGGACCGCTTCAAAAAGTTTTTCAATCGCCCTCCATAGATGCCGACAACCGGAATTTGTTGGGGTATGCGAAGCGGAATTCTGATAATTTAATGGCATTGGTGAACGAATTATTGACATTCCGGAAAATGGAAAGCGGGGATGTCACTCTGCGGGTAAGTGAAGAAAATTTGGTGGATAACATTAAAATGGTTCACGCTGCGTTTGAGCATGCTTTCAGGGAAAAACACATAGAGACGCAATTGGAATTCCCCGGAAACAAGATCAGCCTTTGGTACGATGCATCCCAGATGCAGAAAGTGTTCTATAACCTGCTGGGCAATGCCTGCAAGTTTACGCCGGAGGGGGGCAGGGTGCGGGTCCTGGTAGCAGAAGACGACAGGCGGGTGCGAGTTACGATAGCAGACAACGGAAGGGGGATAAGTCCCGGGCATCTTGAAAAAATATTTGATAATTTCTTTCAGGAGTATAATAGTGATATGCCCAACAGAGGCTACGGGATAGGATTGGCGCTCGCCAGGAGTATCGTCGAACGCCATGGCGGGCTTTTAACCGTGACCAGCCAGGCGGACGGAGAGACCTGCTTCAGCGTTCAGATTTTGAAAGGAAACGATCATTTTAACGCTTCACAGCTGTCCGAATCTCCATTACTCATCGGGATGACTGATTACCCGGAGACCAGGGAGAACAGGTTGTTAGCTGGTGCCCGGCGAAGGGCACAGAAATACACCCTGTTACTTATTGAAGACAATGAAGAATTAAGAGCTTTTGGAAGAGAGGCGCTTCAGAGTACTTATAACATCCTGGAAGCAGGCAATGGACGAACCGGGATAGAAATGGCAAGAGAACACTTGCCGCAGCTCATTGTAAGTGATATCATGATGCCGGAAATGAATGGGCTGGATCTGTGTATCGCCCTGAAGTCCGATGTCCGCACAAGCCATATACCCCTTATACTCCTGACCGCCAAGGGAGCTACTGATCATATGATTCAAGGTCTGAAGGCGGGCGCCGATGCTTACCTGGTCAAACCGTTTGATATAAGGGTACTTGAACTGAAAATCAAAAATCTTATTCATACCCGGCACGTTCTGCAGCATAAAAACAACCGTTTTGTCACTGTTGAGCCCGACGGCACCGTGCTGAATGAATTGGACAAGCGATTTCTGGTCAAACTGGAAGCGCTGGTTGAACAGCATATCTCTGATCCTGATTTTGACGTTTCCGGACTGGCAGAGCAAATCGGGATGAGTGTTTCGGTACTTTATAGGAAATTGCGGGCGATTACGGGGATGACCGTAAACGATTTTGTCAAGTCTGTAAAGATGAAACAGGCCGCTCAACTACTGGCCTTAAAGACGTATCATGTAAACGAGGTGGCTTCAATGGTAGGTTATATGAGTCGTAAACACTTCAGCAGAGAATTCCGAAAGATGTACGGTAAAGCGCCAAGCAAATTTGAAGAAGAGGAGGGTTAACGGGTATTCATTTTTTCGTGCAACGGACAGGATTGCCGGTGTTACTCCCTAACAAGTTTGACGACGACTTGCTGTGCTCCCTTATGGATATGTACCAGGTAGATACCGGGAGACAGCGAACCGGTATGAAGCAGGCCGTTGCCATCCGGTGTCAGGGAAAAGCGTACATTTTCCGGTCTTCCCAACAGGTTCAGCACACGCACGGTTGCCCGCTCCAGCCCTCCCTGCAGCACGAGGGTGGCGGCGCCGTAGCGGGCAGGGTTGGGATATAAAGCATCGCCTGCAGCACGGACTTGCCGGACGCTTCCTCCCGGATGGAAACAACAGGAGAATAGTCAAAGCTGCCATCCAGGTCGATGATTTTCAGGCGATAGTACATGAGGTCGGGTATGGCCGTATAATCGCTGAAGGTATAGCGGACAATTGTTAATTTTTGCGGAGGAATTTGACGAGTTGGTTATTCCACCGCCAATGCTTGCCGAATTGCCTGAAAACGTCGTATAGGCAATAGTCGGAGCGCCCCCGGAATTATTTATTCCGCCGCCGTAATTGGTGGCTGAATTGTCGGAGTATACAGTATGCGTAATGGTCACGGTACTGTTGCTGTTGAACATCCCGCCTCCCATATTGTTGGCATTATTTCCTGAAAACGTGGAGAAGGAGATCGCCGCGGCGCCACCGTTACTGAACATTCCACCGCCCTCGCTTGCCTGGTTCCCGGAAAACGTTACGTTGGAGATAACCGGTGAGGAGGAGGAAAAATTAAAGATGCCGCCGCCTTGTGCGGCCGAATTTCCTGAAAACAGGGAATGGGTGATGGTCGGGGAGGAAGTTCTGTTGTACAGTCCGCCCCCTCCGGCGCTTACTGAGTTTCCGGAGAACAGGGTGTTGGTGATGGACAGATCCGAGTAGGTGTTGAACATTCCGCCGCCTTGCGCCCTCGTGACATCAAGTCCATTTACCGCGATGATGGCCAGGCCGATTCCATCTGCATTCCCCCCTGTAATGGTAAAGCTGTCAAGCTGCGCCGTGCCCACGTCGCCAGCTGCGATCAGTACATGGTAGGTATTCTCGCCGCGGTTGGTTGCCAGGTCATCCGGGATGTCGTCGCCGTTTATATCGGCTGAGAGAATGGTCCCGGCAGCCGATGGATTTGCAGGACCGGGCAGGATACGGGCGTCGTCTGGTGTTTCAATACCATTTTCGGGGTCAAAGCCGCCATAGAGCTGCGTGTTGGCGACCATCAGAAAGGCGTTATCGCGCTCTTCATCTGCAAAGCCGGCGTCATCGCGCGGACTGTACCGCGGCAGGTAGGTGCCTTTAGCCACGTAGATCCTGAGCGGATTGCCGGGATCCCAGAGGGTACGGTTTTCGTGGGCCCATTTCAGGGCGTCGGCGAGCTCGGGGATGGCGTTTGCCCAGCTTTCACCCGTAGCGATATGGCCTTCCAGATCCTTTTTGGCGATATCCACATAGAGGATGTTCTGCGCCATGCAGCCCATGCCTGATAAACAGAGGACAATTATCAGGGCTGCCAGCCGCCCGGGGCTTTTCA
>JBEBSD010000031.1:0-65093 GCA_040394475.1 Telluribacter humicola
AAAAATAATCATTTTCAACCAAAATAACACTATTTCTAGTTTTGAGAGATGCCCATAAGAAGGATTGAAACCGGGGGTTTTCGACCTTCCGGAGAGAAAGGACCCGTCTTTCAGAGCAAATTCCAGTATAAGAAGGATTGAAACCGGAGTTCCGAATTCCTCCTGTGGCGACGCGTTCGACTTTCAGAGCAAATTCCAGTATAAGAAGGATTGAAACGGGGATTTGGCAGGGGCAATAGGATTTGTGGTTGGACTTTCAGAGCAAATTCCAGTATAAGAAGGATTGAAACACAGAAGTGATGATGCCGATCAGGTTTATTTTAGCGCTTTCAGAGCAAATTCCAGTATAAGAAGGATTGAAACATCTTGCCTGGAGATTCTTAAGCGCCTCGATGCACTCCTTTCAGAGCAAATTCCAGTATAAGAAGGATTGAAACGAGTTGGTCCTCTTGGGCAGCTCATCCGCTAACGTGCTTTCAGAGCAAATTCCAGTATAAGAAGGATTGAAACCCTTGGTGGATTCTCCTATGTGGGCGTCGGTAGGTACTTTCAGAGCAAATTCCAGTATAAGAAGGATTGAAACGGTTCTACATCTCAAACGATGACGGTACCGAACCTGCTTCCGGAGCAAATTCCAGTATAAGAAGGATTGAAACTTGGCTAAATCCATCGAAGCATCAAAAGACACGATCCTTCCGGAGCAAATTCCAGTATAAGAAGGATTGAAACCAGAACAACTTCCGCATCACAAGAATTGTGCAATGTCTTTCAGAGCAAATTCCAGTATAAGAAGGATTGAAACGTCACGCGTATTGATGTTTGAAACCTATTATATAAACTTTCAGAGCAAATTCCAGTATAAGAAGGATTGAAACATCCAAATCGCAAGATTGGCCAGGGTAAAGAACACCTTCCGGAGCAAATTCCAGTATAAGAAGGATTGAAACCTCAAAAGAATATGGTGTTGGTAGTTCTAAGTACTCTTCCGGAGCAAATTCCAGTATAAGAAGGATTGAAACGCTGCCATTGGATTATTTTGTTTTTTGTGAGAAATTCTTCCAGAGCAACTTCCAGTATAAGAAGGATTGAACCGTTTGTCCAGGTTATTTTTCGGGATATGGGCACTACCCGGATAGGTATACCAGTTACAGGCCGGGCGTGTTGCCAATCTTCACCAAGGGTAACATGGCAGTTCGGTACACTGTGCTGTGCCGGAGATGGAGCGTATTTCCTGCATTGTCTAAGGTAGTCACCGTATCTTCAGAAGGGTGTTATGAGGTCGACCGCATGCGATCTGCGTCGCTGTTGGAACTAGTTAAGTCCTTTAAATACTGACAATATATGAAGAGTTTACTATCTTAGTCTTATAATTGGAATTAACCGGCGCTGCGATGTCAAAAACGGAATCATTGAATATTGCCCTTACAAATGAGATGAAGAAATTTATTCTCAGTCAATCCGGAAGCGGAACACTCTATGCCACCCCCAGCGAGTACGTGCGTGATCTGATCCGGCATGAGCGTGATCGTCTGGAAGCAGCCAAACTCCGCAACGATATCATCGAGGGATATCAGGACGCTATCCATGGCCGCGTGCGGGAGTTCTCCGGCGACTTGATGAGTGATCTGAAAGCACATCGGAAATCGAAATCCGAATGACCAAGCTTCTTCTTACCTCAAAGGCTTTAGAGGATATTCAGGAAATATACGACTATTCTATAGAGAAATGGGGTGAAAAAACAGCCTCGAACTATATTAGCGCCTTTGAAGACGCTTTCTCTTTGCTCAGGGGAAATAAGGGCCTTTTGAAAACCAACACCAAAATATCTTCAAGATTTAGGGTGTATTACGTACAGAAGCATTGCCTGATATGTGATATTGTCAATGACTATATCATTGTTCTGACAGTGAAGCATTTCTCTATGAACCTGCTGGAGAGGCTAAAAGAGCTGGAACCAAATCTTGATGATGAAGTTAAAGCGCTGCGTGAGAAAATAAGGATTTAAATTGTGACGGACAAGTCATTCTCCGATGCCCGTTTGAAATAGGAGAGCGATGCAATTCTTACCCTGCTGGACGACACTATGGCACCCCTTGATTATAAGTTTGCCGAATACAACGACCGTGTATACGACACCTACAAAACGCAGCTTTATTGTTATGCCTGGCTGATCGAAGAAAACTTTGGACAGCCCGTTAACAAAGGTTTCATCGTCTATACACGCAGCCGCAACAAAGTGATAGAGGTTGAAGTAAGTGATTCTGACAAGCAGCAGGTGAAAGACGCAGCTGCCGCTATTTTTGCCATTATCGACCAAAACCGTTATTCCAAAGCTACCAAATACAAAGCGCGTTGTGTATCTTGCACCTACCGCAATATTTGTATTAAATGATCGGGTTTTCCGGATGGCAATTTATGAAGAGTGTATCGAAAAGGTGCTTTAAGTGGTTTGTCTTCAGTTCGATACCGTTCCGGAACATGGATGGAATCGAGCCGGATAATCGTTCTTTGACGTATTGTTTATTGCCAAAAGACCTTGTGAATGAATGGTGTAACGTGTTCATTAGTAATAAATTAACGCAAAAGACGCCTTCCGGAGCAAATTCCAGTAATAAGAAGGATTGAAACATCCGAACGACTGGGTGGTTCCCATGAATTTCGATAACTTCCGGAGCAAATTCCAGTAATAAGAAGGATTGAAACTCAGGGACGGAGACAAAGACCGAAAAAAGGATGAGACTTCCGGAGCAAATTCCAGTAATAAGAAGGATTGAAACACCGACGTATTGAAGGGAACTATTACCGCAGTTCAGCTTCCGGAGCAAATTCCAGTAATAAGAAGGATTGAAACCCCGAATTGTGGATTTCGGCCATTAACTTGTTTGCTCTTCCGGAGCAAATTCCAGTAATAAGAAGGATTGAAACAAAGCAATTGATCCATCTGACTTAAAGGGAGATTATACTTCCGGAGCAAATTCCAGTAATAAGAAGGATTGAAACCGTGTTTCCCGGCTGAAAGGGAGTTTTCAGGTACCGCTTCCGGAGCAAATTCCAGTAATAAGAAGGATTGAAACGTTCCATGGGGTTGTTAGTTAAAAGTCATAAATTCACTTCCGGAGCAAATTCCAGTAATAAGAAGGATTGAAACATAGAAACAGAAAAAAGGAAAGCGGATATGTGTACACTTCCAGAGCAAATTCCAGTAATAAGAAGGATTGAAACAAATTGATTTTGAGGGTTCCGGAAGGGCACAACATCCCTTCCAGAGCAAATTCCAATATAAGAAGGATTTAAACGGGATAACATGGAAACAGTATTGACAAACGTAACCATCAATCAGATGAATACCAGGAAGCGCTTCGGTAGGGCACAAGCCTACAACGTCCGGCAGCTTGGCAAAGATGCGGCTTTGGAAAACGGCTGTTCAAATTCAGCACTTCTGCCGTACTTTTGCCAAACTGCTTGTTGTGCGTTCGCTTTTGTCTGTCGGAAATTGCTGCACGTCCTCAATGTTCCGCTTCAACTGTTACCTTCCACATTATTTCAAATTTGTCAATACATATTCCGTAATAAGACCCCCAGAATGTCAGGTTCATTGGCATTTTTATTTTTCCACCCTTGGAAAGCTCACTGAATAGTCTATCAGCTTCTTCTTTTTTATCGGTATGAACAATAAGGGAGAAGTTGCTGTATATTGTCAGTTGGTTATGTGCGTCGGTATTGTCTGAACCCATTAGAACTGTCTCATTACTGATAGGCAGCGAAACGTGCATGATTTTCTCGTCTGTTTCCCGAAATAGTTGCCTGTCTGCTTGTGGTACGTCTTTGTAACGCCCAAGATAGGTAAAGTCTTTTTGAAAGACAGTTTTATAAAAATCAAATGCTTCTTCACAATTGCCGTTGAAGTATATGTATGGATTTATTGTTGTCATATTGCTAATTTGTTTTTTTTAAATTGGAGATTAAATTCTGTTGTCAAAAAAAAGTAACTCGTACTGACATTAGTCTGTTGTCTGTCCATTGAAATTACGCTTAAAGTGCAATATAAATCAGTTCGACTGTTAAGTTCCAACGGTCAGTGGCTCAGTCAGGGATAAACGTGAATTCGGGAAAGCCGATGATTGCGCTGAACTGGTTCAGAGACGAGGTTGGAAAGGCAATCGTGCTGCCGCCGCCGGAACGGCTGGCATGCATCGTAATACTGCCTTTGGTGGCCGGCAAAATATCGCCCCCACTGGCCTTAAAGGCTTGGGTGAACGCACCCTGGATGCGCTGGCCCGATCTGTTGTTGATGCTGATGACGTAGTTCTTGTTGATGGTCAGCGGCACTACCTCTGTGTCGGTGAGCGTCAGTTTGTCGGGTACTTCCTGCTCCACCGTTTTTTGCAGCAATAGCTGTTCGCTGTCAAAGTCCCAGAGCGTGACGACATAAATGCCGGCGTCCGGCAGTTTGCTGCCCAGTTGAGTGAGGTTACCGGCAACGGAACTGCTGAATACCACACCCGACTCATGGAAACTATTACTCCGGATCTGCACGACAGTCAACGCCTCCGACTGCTCGCTCAGAAGGGTAGTTATCGGGTTCTCGGATGGTTTGGCAGCTTCGTTCTTATCACAACTCGTCAGACTGGCCGCAAGCAGTATTACATACACCCCTAGATTTTTCATGACGACAGAAGTTTGTTAGTTTAGTAATCTAATCACAACTCAGCCATTACTTGATCTGCCTGTTTATTCCGACGAAAGTTTTTTCAATCGTTTCATGGATGAAGGCTTGTTGAACCACACCCAAATTAGCCGCCGGCAGAACAATGATGATTCCTGGCAAACTTATTTTAATTAATTGCACTAACCCAGTGATAACGAGACAAATATAGAGAAAACAGCTGGTTTTCAAGCCGCGTTTAGGTGAAATGTAAAAGTATGAAACGACGAAAATTCCTTAGCTCACTGGGCCTGCTGCCGGCGCTCTTACAGGCAGCCTCCTGTAACAAGAGGTTTCCCGATGCCGCCACGATTATCAAAGGCCGGATCACCGACGGGCAGGGCAATCCCGTAGAGGGGATCCGGATGGTGATGATGGGAACCAAGCCTTTGAGTTTATCTGAAATAGAGACTTTTAAAGTGTCGGCCGATTCCGATCACAACGGAGAATACCTGCTCTCCCATGTCATTACCAAGGGTAGCAAAACAAGGAGAGTCGATCTCTTTTATGAGTTTTATGCCGGATTTCCTTTTGCCCCTGGTTCATTTGAAATCTATATGGACGAGTATGACACACGACTTACGGAGGCACCAGACTTTTTTATTCACAGTAACCGATACGGGAAAACAAATATCTTCAACCTCCAATTCAGAAAATCTGACAATTAAGTACCTTTTTTAGATCACTATCTTTTATATGGGCTGCTTTCATACACTTGAGAATATGCACACCTCAAATAATGGATTTTTAATAACTCCGGATGTTTTTTAGAGTATTACTGATTATTTTATTCTAACGAATAGCATTCTGCCTGCATCCAACAACGTATTATCCCATATCATTTCATATTCAGAAACAGTGCATCGCCACTCCGCACTACGGGTGGTGAGCACAAAAATCGTTTTCGACTGATCAATGGATTGTAACTGGTATTCCATATTACTATTGTAGGAACTCGAAAAGGCTGGAATGTCACTCGAGACAGCATAAGTGCTGTCCATTTTAAAACTAAAAGTAATATCATTGCACGAATGGTCGATCTCGACAGGAGATACGAATAGTCGATCTTGTTTTACTAACTTCCAGGATCCAATTATATCTCCTGCCGCTCCTTTCGCTTTCTCAACGCTGCATGACTGCAGTTGTATTTCCTCATTTGAGCTGCATCCCGTCATTGTTAATACAATTATCAAGGATAGTACGATCAAAACAAAAGATAAATTCGACAAACTAAACCACATTGATCGGATAGGAAATTTGTTTTTGAATGTATCCATATCGTATCTGCTTGATTAGAGAAAATTTTTCACAGGATATTATAGTGACTCTGGGATTGCTTAAATGGTTGGGAAGAGGGGGGCAGGAGTGCGGTGGCGGGCGGCCATGGGTACTACTCATGCCGAAGCCTTATACCCTTGCAGCCCCGGATGCTGCTATTTGTCGCTTTGCGTCACGGCCATCTCGTCCTGATTAAGATGTTTTCGCTATTGTAGGCACAAGGGTGCACGCTATTTTGACATAAAAATTATTCAATATTTTTTGTTTGTATGACGATTTGCTATATTTACCGCGTGAGCTACACATTACCGATTTCCCTTACCATTCAACAACCAAACTAAAAGATCATGAATCCTTATCTCTTTCAGAGGGTAAAACGCAGCCCGGATTAACTTCGGGAAACCTGACGTATTGCGGTCGATTGTACTTGATTAGCGGGGGTGCCCTGCTAACAGGTTCGTGGCAGCTATTGATTATTGAACGTTATTAAGTGGTCCCCTCGTCTGCCGGGGCCATGCCCTGGCAGACCTTTACCCGCTTGGATTTTTACCCGCATATGATTATTCCCCGATTATCGGTGCGGAGCCGATAGCCGATAGCTGATTGTCGATAGCTGACTGCCGATAGCTGACTGCTGATAGCCGACTGCTGATGGCCGACTGCTGATAGCCGACTGCTGATAGCTGACTGCTGATACCTGACTGCTGATAGCCGACTGCTGATGGCCGACTGCCGATAGCTGACTGCTGATAGCCGACTCCTGATAGCCGATAGCCGCCTGCCGCATTCCGGTAGTGCACGGGAATACTATGCCCCTTTGCCAACACTTTTCATCAATTTCACTAACAACCCTATTCTTCAATGAAAACACTTTATCGCTTTGCGGGAAGTGCCTCTCCAGGCCCTCCTGCCCGGTATTTGCCGATGCCTTTCTGCGTTATCCTTTTCTTTCTGGGGCCTTGGCTGGTCGGGCCGGCTTACGGGCAGCCGATCGCGTACCACTTTCAGGGTAAAGTATTGTCAACCCATACGAACGAGTCCTTGCCCGGCGCCTCGGTGCAGCTAAAAGGCACCCGCCAGGGGACCACCACCGATGCCGAAGGGGCCTTCACCCTCAGCGCCGCCGATAGCCGCGTTACGCTGCGGGTTTCGTTTATCGGCTACCATACACTGGATACGCTTTTACAGCTTCCGCTCACCAGAGAACTGCTGCTTACCCTCAAGCCGGACGAAGCGATGTTGGAGGAAGTAACGGTTTCGACCGGCTATTGGGAGAGTACCAAACGGTTGAGTACCGGCAATATCAGCAAGGTGACGGCCGAGACGATTGAGAAGCAACCGGTGAGTAATGTTTTGTCTGCTCTTATTGGAAGGATGCCTGGGGTTAACATAAGGCAGACTACTGGTATCCCTGGAGGCTCTCTGTCCCTACAAATAAGGGGGAGAAACAGCCTTCGATCAAATGGCAATAATCCGCTCATAGTTATTGATGGAGTGCCTTTCGACCTTGAAAGCATGGATCAGCTTGGGGGACAACTTTATAGCAGTGGCTCCAATCCGTTGGAAGGATTGAATCCCTCCGATATTGCAAGCGTGGAAGTGTTGAAGGACGCGGATGCAACAGCTATTTATGGATCGAGGGGAGGGAATGGGGTTATTCTGATTACAACAAAAAGGGGAACCAGAGAAAAGATCAAGTCGGAGGTGAACCTAAGTCAGGGCTTTGGAAGGATTTCCGGTAAGGTTTCCCTCCTTGATACCCCACAATACCTTGAGATGCGTAGGGAAGCCTTCCAAAATGATCACGCCGAGCCACAACCTTATGATTACGACATCAACGGAACCTGGGATCAGAATAGATATACGGATTGGCAAAAGGTACTTTTAGGCGGAACAGCTCTGACTTCACGCGGACAGCTATCTGTCTATGGGGGTACGGGACATACAAACTTCAGGATATCGGGCGGTGTCTACCGCGAAACTTCTGTATTTCCCGGTGATTTTTCCTATTTGAAAAAATCAGTCCAGGCCAATATGAATCATCAGTCTGAAAATGGGAAGCTACAGCTAAGCTTTTCCGCAAGTTATCTCAGCGACCTCAATCGCCAATCGAGGGAGGATCTTACCCGGCACGCCCTAATATTACCCCCTAACGCGCCGGCCCTGTTTACACCCGAGGGAACTCTTAACTGGGAAGGAACAACCTGGCAGAATCCGTTGAGCTATATCGTCAGGAAGTACAGGGCGGAATCCGATTATCTGGTTTCGGCGGGAACGGCTTCCTTTCAAGTATCCCCGAGGCTTAAATTCAAGACAAACCTGGGATTTACTACTACGCAGATTACCCAATTCACAGGTACGCCGATTAGTTATTATAATCCGGCATACGCTGTGCAGACGGGCATTGCCCAATTTGCAGACGGTTCACGACGAACCTGGCTTGCTGAGCCACAGGCCGAGTATGGTTTTGCACTTAGGGACTCACGGTTTTCTGCACTGGTCGGAGCGACATTCCAGCAAAATACCTCCCATTCTCGATCCCTGCAGGGGAGTGGCTATATTCACGACATGCTACTGGAGAATCTCCAGGCAGCATCGGTTGTGACGGTCTATGCCGATAACTACAACGTCTACAGAACCCAGGGCTTTTACGCCCGATTGAATTACAATCTCTACGAAAGGTACGTTCTTAATCTTACCGCCCGGAGCGACGGCTCCAGCCGCTTCGGGCCAGGCAAGAGATACGCCCGCTTTGGGGCTATCGGAGCAGCCTGGATCTTTTCAGAGGAACCTTGGGCAAAAGGGATGTTAGCCTTTATTGACCACGGTAAAATCAGAGCGAGTTACGGGATTACCGGCAGCGATCAGATCGGCGACTATGGTTATTTGGAAACCTATGTTGCCACAGCCACCTACAATGGAGACAAAGGACTTGCACCGAGCCGGCTGGCCAATCCCGATTATGCCTGGGAAATTAATAGAAAGATGGAAGTGGCCCTGGAGGCCAGATTATTTAAAGGTGTCATCGATCTGGGTGCAAGTTGGTACGGCAACAGATCGTCCAGTCAATTGGTTGGCTATCCCCTTTCACTGGTTACGGGCTTCCCAAGCATACAATATAACCTGCCGGCCACCGTAAGTAACACTGGGCTGGAATTTGAACTAGGAATTCAGGAACCGGGCCAGAAAAAATTCAAATGGGAAGTCCGGCTTAATTTAGCGCTGCCACGTTCCAAGCTGCTACGTTATCCCAATCTGGATGGTTCCCCAGACGCAAACCGTTATGAAGTCGGTAAATCTTTAAACATAACAAAAAAATACCGGTACACGGGACTCGATCCGGAAGAGGGTATCTTTACTTTCCAAGACATTGATGGAGGCGGCTTAAGGTATCCCAACGATCTTCAGGCTATCAAATCAGTGGAACAGCGTTTCCTTGGCGGGCTTCAGCACACTATTGTTGTCTGGGGCCTGGAATTGGAAGGTTTCTGGCAGTACGTAGGGCAATCCGGCTTCAATTATCTGTATGGCCCGTTCTCTATGGCAGGGGCCTATGGCAATCAACCTTCTGAGGTAATGGGAAGGTGGCAGCAACCCGGGGACTTGTCCCGGTTCCCGCGATTCTCTCAGGACAGAACCCTAGGTAATCCTGCCTATAACCAGTTTTCGAATGCCCAGTCGTACGGCGATAATGTAATTGGGAATACTTCATTCCTTCGCCTCAAAAACCTGTCCCTTTCCTATTCGCTGCCTAAAGGCCGCTACCCGAAAACCAGGTTATACGTCCAGGGGCAAAACCTTTTGACTTTCAGTAGGCACTGGGCTCTTGATCCCGAACAGGCATTTGTACAAAACCTGCCCTCTCTCAAAACGCTTTTACTCGGTCTTCAACTCACTTTATAACGTTAAAATCATGGCTAGAAATCTATTTTTGCCGAAATCGGACAGACTCGTCCTCGCCATATTCTGGTTGCTGTTTTGTGGTTGCACAGATTTTCTTGACCTGCCGGCACCTGTTAACCAAGTTACAAATACAAGTGTTTTCGCGAATGACGCTACGGCCGAAGCGGCCATGAATGGCCTGTATATTCAAATGGTTTCCAATACTAACTATTTTACAAGTGGAGGAACGGGTAGTATCGCCGTTCTGGCCGGACTTTCGGCTGACGAAATGATAAGTTATTCCAGTTCTGCCGACCAGCTTTCATTTTATTCCAACAATCTGGATCCGGCCAATTCGACTGTACGGAACGCCATTTGGGGGCAAGGATACAAACTGATTTTCATGGCAAATGCTGTATTGGCAGGATTGAGGGACAACCCGAAGCTATCACCGGCCATTATTGCCAAACTTACCGGAGAAGCTAGGTTCATAAGAGGTTTTTGTCATTTTTACCTTACATCTATGTTCGGTGAAATCCCTATTGCACTCACAACCGATTACAGATTAAATAATAAGACGTTTCAAAACCCCGCAGAAGAGGTCTATCGGGTGATAAAAGACGACTTGATAGAATCCGGCAGGTTACTGGGAGACAGCTACTTTCAAGGCGAACGGATACGCCCAACCTCGCACGCTGCCAAGGCCTTACTGGCGCGCGTTTACCTTTATGAAGAAAACTGGCAGAAAGCTGAGGAAGTATCTTCCTCATTATTGGAAAGTAATGCTTTGCACAGGTTGGTAGAGCAACCTTCCGGGGTCTTTCTCAAAAACAGCCAGGAAGCCATCTGGCAAATAATGCCAGTAATCCCAACTTACAACACATGGGAAGGAAGAACATTAATTCTGCTTTCCCGCCCTAATAACGTAGCCCTCTCACCGACAGTAATGAACTGGTTTGAAAACGGTGATCTGAGACGAATGGAATGGATTGACAGTATTGTGGTGAATGATGTCGCTTATTACTTCCCTGCAAAATATAAAATACAGTCTGGTGGGACGCTTGTGGAATATTCTATGATTTTGCGGCTTGCCGAACAATACCTTATCAGGGCTGAAGCCAGAGCATGGTTGGATGACATTCCCGGTGCCATACAAGATTTGAACTCATTGAGGGCCCGAGCAGGCCTAGTTCCGCTTGCGGTGAATTCCAGAGAAGGCGTACTTGCCGCCATCCAACAGGAAAGAAGGGTCGAGTTGCTCTCGGAATGGGGACACCGTTGGTTTGACCTTAACCGGACCGGCAGTGCCGAGGATGTCATAAGCACTACCAAGGGCATTACGTGGAATGCTAGGGCCAAATTATTCCCGATTCCTTTGACCGAATTGAACCTCAATCCGCGCCTCTATCAGAACCCGGGCTATTGAGGATCAGTCTGTTAAGTGATATCAAAAAACAATATAAAATCCATTATTCGCATGACGACTATTTTGAGATTTCTATTCCTTTTATTCGCGGGGAGTGCTTCACTCGGTTATTCACAAACTCAATATCGGCCTGCTGCGGTAGGAGAGAAAATGCCCGACTACATTATGAAGAACCTGATCAATTATACTGCAGCAACAACTAGTATGAAGGTGTTTGAGGGGAAGTGGACTTTTTATTATCTTTGGTCCTCCTCCTGTGCCTCTTGTATTGCGGGTTGGCCAAAGTTGCTGGAGCTTCAGCGAGAGTTCGAGGGAAAGGCACAGTTTGTTCTGGTAAATACCTACGAAAACGAGGAAATAGTGCGCAAAACCTTTGAAAGAAGGAAACGGCTGGCCAATGTGGACATGACGCTCCCAACGGTCTGCGGCGACACCATTCTGGGACAACAGGTCTTCCGGCATTCGGGAGTCCCATATGTGGCCTGGGTAGATCCCGAAGGATACGTCCGATCTATAACCTATTCAGCTTCCGTAAACTCAGGTAATATTCGTAGGATGCTAGAGGGATACAATGTCCCCATGCCCCAGTACCGATCGAATGACAGTTACATCATCCCGGATTTTGGTAAACCTCTCTATATGTCCGGATATGGTGATCTGCTGGACCAAGTTGCCCATCAGTCATTTTGGGGAAAAAGTATAGAAGGGATGAAAATAGTACTGGCATTGGTTTCAGACACCGTTTACGGAAGGTATTATGCCATAGTCTCCGGGTATGGCATAAACGATATGTTCCGCCTGGCTTTTGGCAAAAACCCCGAAGCAAAGAGAAACGTAGAAGCCCTGCCTCAGAGCATGGTGGTATATGAAGGACCGGACACAGCAAGCTTCTTTTACCACCTTGTCACGCCCGCCCTGTCCAGGGAGAAAATCCAGGAAATGATGCGCGCCGATTTACATAAGCACCTAAACCTGTCAGGAAAATGGGAGAAAAGAACAAGAGAATGCCTTGTACTAAAACTAAAGGATACTACACTGGCTGCCTATAAGGGCGGCTCTGTCAAAAGAATCCTGTCAAACGAACGTCTACTGATTAATAAAGTCACGGTACGCTCTCTGTTGGATGGCTTAGTGCAGGTTACAGATTACTATTCTTCCCCGTACCCGTTGATCGACGAAACGGGATATTCCGGCGAACTGGGCGATATTGATATTGAAGTGGACATAATGGATCACAAAAAATTGAATGACGCGCTTAGCCGCTATGGGATTGAATTCGTTTTGGAGACACGGGAATTGGATACCCTGGTTGTCCGCTCGACAGACGGATCATAATTTGGGACCGATACACTATCCGGTAGACCTCCCAGCTGATATTCCACAAAATACCGGTCATGGATGGCCAGAAGTCTGTTACCCTTGACAGCAAAACTTTTTAGTTGTTTACTGCGGAAGTAGGGAACATAGAAACTATATAGGTATCGTCCTTTTTCGTCGATGTCATAAACATCGATTGCCGTGCTTGTTTTAAAAAGTTCGACCCGTTCTCCCGCCCCCATAATGGCGGAAACAACCCACAGCTTTCCAGCATTTGCATAACACATTCTATTAACTGTTAGTGGGGGTATAGCCATCATGGATCTCCCTGATCTAAGTTCCGAAACCTGTATTCTGGCTGTATCAATCGGATCTATAGTGTGCTGTCTATATAGAAGAGTTAGTGACGTATCCATACAAACAAACTCATTACGGTAACGATAGGTATATATTAGCTTGGAGCTTTCGGCATCACAGGCCAGAAGTCCGTCCGCCTCAAAAATGCCCTCTTTTTGGCTTCTCAACAGATCGTATTTGATTGTGGCCGGCAAGGATAAAGAGTCTTGGTGGCCCAAAACATACTTCCGCCCCCTGATGGTCCTGAAAAAAACCGAACCGGTGGATGAGGGTGTGGCCTGGTCAAAGGTAGTTATATCGCCGTTCAAGAAGGGTTTTAACTGCCATTTTCCAGTGGTACCTTTCAATACTGAGCGTGTATCGCCGCCTAACAAAAATAGCTCATCATCTCGGACCATAACTGACAACGGCCCTCTGGCCAGACCTTCATAGGAAGACAGGTCCAAACCGACATGGGTGGTGTCAACTGTCTTAACATCTATCACCAAGAGATGCAACGGCGATACCGAGTTTCCCAGATAGGTATACCGATCAGTAGCTCCTGCGATGTAATAGGAATTGTATCCTAAGTCTTTAAAATTGATTAGTGTAAGCCGATTGGAAAGTCCTAACCTTCTAAAGTCGTACGACTGATACTGTTCTTCCGAGGCCCATACCAAGAGAAAAGCAATCGAACCTATTGCAACGGTCAAGAGTGTTGACAGGTTAAATGCAAGTGTCCTATTGTGTCTTTTCATAATTAGTTGTCAGATGATGCCCCCTGTCCCTTTTTGGTTGGACAGGGGGCAATTCTTAATTTTCCGGACGTTGGAGTGTCGTTGCCGGGTTGTCACAGTCAAGCGAATC
Source organism: Telluribacter humicola (assembly GCA_040394475.1). Lineage (GTDB taxonomy): Bacteria > Bacteroidota > Bacteroidia > Cytophagales > Spirosomataceae > JBEBSD01. Next base: position 13,812 of record JBEBSD010000031.1, read on the forward strand.
CGAATTAGCCGTAATGATTTCGGTCCCAGAGATGAAAGTACATACTGGACCTGTATTGTCCGCACAGTCATCCTCTACATTTCCTGATACGCACTGATTGGCAGAATTCCTGCCCCAGGCTTGTTGCGTGACTGTACTTGCGGGCGAAAAATGCGTCGCCATCGCCCCGCCAACCGCAATCATCACCGCCAACATCGGCATCCATACATTTCGTTTTAACAAATTGCTTTTCATGATATTTTAGTTTAAAGGTTAAAAAAATGAGTAATTGACTGCACGATAGGTGGGGGTAGCTGTGCGGGAAGCGGCAATCGGTTTCCCGCACAGCCGGCCTTGGGCCTCCCCCGCGTCTTGGCGGGTGACGGGCTTTCTGAAAAAATACAGCATCCATACAGATCCGGTTCTACGTAGTTGATGAATAGGTAGCTTTGCGTTCCGGGGTGAGGAAAATCGCGGTGGCTGCCAGCAGCACAAATCCGACATTGAACACCAGGTGTTCTGTCCAGCCCATTTTCTCCAGGATTCCTCCGCAGGAGCAGGGAATGTAATTGCTGAAGTTCAGGATGGCTACGATGTAGGCCGTAAACAGGACCATCAGGGTAAAGCAGCCATACAAAGCGGCAAGCCTTGTTTTGGCAAACAGCAGCAGCGCGGCCAGTACAATTTCCACTGCCGGGACCGCCCAGGCCACAAACCCGGCAAATGCCGTCAGCAGCGGCGATTGTCCGAGTTGCACACGGAACTTTTCATAATCCGCCAGTTTGGTCAGCGCTGCATACAGGAAAAGCACCACAAACAAACTGCTGATGATATCAAGTAAGGTTTCTTTCGTTCTCATAACGCATCGACATATGGGTAACTAATAACCGTGCAGGTTTTCCTACCGCGCTGCCCTGTACTTTTTAAGGAAGGCTTTTTTACATGCAGTTTGCTTTTCCATCGCATTTGCCGTTTAGGTGGAACAGCCAGGTAACTGACTGCAAATCAACTAATCAGAAGGCGTTACTGAAACTTTTTTCGACCAGTTGCGCAGAGTTTTCGACCAACTGTCGTTTGGGCCGGAATAGGCGATGAAAAGCTGATATTATCACGATAATCTCCCTGCTTCCCCCTTTTTTTCGCCACTTAAAATGGATTCGTCCACGTGCTATTTTGACATGATTTCCCGACCAACTGCATCAATTCTTCGATGAGTTGCGTCTCCGGCACGACGGAATGTATTGTATCGATATATGAATATGGATTACGTAAAAATCGGGCAGTGAAACATTTCAATCGCCTGATACGGACACCTGCGGTTAGGGGTTTACAATGCATAGCGTGTATCTCGTATCTCCGCTAACAATCACTCCCGTTTAGCTATTCCCCTCATTCCCAAACACTAAAACCGCCCCCGCATCAAATGTAAGGTTTTTGTAAGATGGCTTTTCTGGCATCATAGGTCGGGTTCTGCCTAGATTTATGCACGGGAAGTCCGGCCTTTCGAAAAGGGCGGTTTAAGAGAGATAGCCCACAGCAGTATTGGGGCCGGGCAGTCCCTTTTCAAGACGGATGAAATGGCCATGAGCAATCAGCTATCAGAAAATGGATTGCACAAAAAGCGGTGCGCCGCCCGCCGTCGATGAATAAATGCCTGGGCGGCCCCACCTGGGCGGCCCCGCTGAAAGCTGACTGCCGAAAGCTGATAACCTTTTATTCACATGAAAGTAATGAACACCTTTAGACTTTTTCCCTGTTTTTTACGATCTGGCAGGTTATTGGTTGTTTTCTTTTTCTGGTGCGGGTACCCGGCGGCGGCCCAGTTTAGCGAGAGCTTCGAAGGAAACGATATCCCCTCCGGCTGGACCGTGATCAACGCAGGCAGCGACAATACCTGGGAGATCGTCGCCGGCACTACGCCGGCCCGGGCCCAGCATGGAAGCAAAATGGTGTATATCGCCTCCAATATCTATACGGCACATAACGATTACCTCATCACGCCGGCTATTACGGTGACGGCGGGCGTGAACGATTACCTCTCTTTTTATGCCCGGAATGCTTCTTTTAATTCCGGCGACAGGATCAATGTAAAGGTCTCTACCAGCGGGACCGCCGCGAGCAACTTTACGACCACCCTGGCCGGCGCCCTTATTCCGCCCAATGTATGGACGCAATACGGCTACGACCTGTCGGCCTATGCCGGTCAGACGATCTACCTGGCGATCCAGGACATCGCGCCCGGGGGCGGGGCGACGCTTTACCTCGACAATGTAGTAAACGGCCCCAAATCGCCGCCGCCTGCCGGATGTACCTCGGGAGATAGTTATCCGAACGGCACGGTTACGGCAAGTCCGTGCAGCGGTACCCCCCAGGTGATTACCGATGAGGGTTATGCCGGTGAATACAGCCGTGTGGCGCTTAAAGGAGGGGTTGCCTATACTTTTTTCAGCTCGGTAGCAACCGATTACATCACGATCTCCGATAACGCGTCCACTCCCGCAGTGCGGGCGCACGGCGTTACCCCGGTGAGCTTTACGCCCGCTGCCGACGGTACGTACCGCTTTTACACGCATACAAACGCCCAATGCGGGACACAGCAAAGAATCAGGGAAAGGACCCTGGTGTGCGGGGCCCCGCCGGCGCCCCTGGTCAATGACGAGGCCGCCGGCGCCATCGATATCTCGCCCGGCATTACCTGCACCGGTCATTCCTACGAGATCGACCGGGCCACCGCGGCTGAAAATGAACCGTTTCCAGGCTGCGGTATTTACGCCGGTCCCGGATCCAAATCGCTTTGGTTCAAATTTACGGCTCCCGCCTCCGGCGCGGTAAAAATTACTACTGACTTTGCAGGAGCTTCTTTTGACGACCCGCGGATGGCGTTGTACGAAGCGGCCGATGCCGCCGACTATACGACGTTCACCAATATTGCCTGCGATGACGACGGCGGGATCACCGACGAAGGCTGGAAGCCGGTCATCTACCAGGCGGGGCTGAACGGGGGGCAAACCTACTACGTGCAGGTAGAAGCCTACCATACTTTTATCGAAGGATCGTTTTGCATAGAGGTGCAGGAACTTACCGCCGAAATGCTTTCGACCGATACGGATTGCGCGGCAAACGAAAATACCGTTTTCGGTTCGCCGGTTTACAGCGGCTGGATCTCCCTGACGGACGATAACGGCCGGGTGATCGGCCTGGTGAAGAGCAGCGGCAGCGGTTCGAGCAGCGCCACGACTGAAAGACTCAATATCCACACCGGACCCGTGCGCCGCGACGGGGCGGGTCACTATTACCTGGACCGAAATTTTAGTCTCCATAATGCAGATCCCGGGCCCTATGAAGTCATGCTGTTCTTCCTGAAGACGGAACTCGACGCCCTCTCACTGGTTAACCCGGCCATCACTATCCATACGCTGGGCATCACGCGGGTGGCGGACGCGGCGTGTACTGCCGGCTTTGAAGGGAGTCCGGAAGCAACCTCGGCAATTGCCGTTACCGCTTCAGGGCTTGCCGGGGACGTGGCCTGGGTGCATTTTACTACCCCGTCGTTTTCCAATTTTTTTATCAACGAGGCCCAGCAGATGCTGCCGGTCACGCTTGCTGAATTTTCAGCACACGCGGCAGAACAGGGCATCCGGCTGGACTGGACGACGACGAATGAACGCAACAACCGGGGTTTCGGCATTGAAAGAAGTACCGATGCCGTAAACTTCACGCCAATCGGATGGGAAAATGCGGCCGCTTCAGGGCCGCTGCGGTATACCTTCACCGACCACCTTGTACAGCCCGGGACCCTCTATTACTACCGGCTGCGGCAAACCGATTTTGACGGCAGCAGTACACTTTCCGAGATAAGAAGCGTCCGGGCAGCGGACGCCGGCCGGACAGTCGTACTCAGTCCCAATCCTGCAAAAAACGTTGTGGACCTCGCCGTTCCGGACCCCGGCGCCGAAGCCGCAGTCACCATTTTCGACAGCAGAGGGCTCCCTGTGAAAAAATGGTCCCGGTTAAACCTGGCAGAGACGCCGTCGCCGCTCGACATCAGCGGCCTGCACCCGGGAGTCTACCTGGTCCGCATCACGACGGCTGAAAAGGTCGTAACAAGAAAGCTGGTGGTCGAGTAGCCGCCGGCTCAGTACGCATTTCCGGGTTACGCCTACTTTCCGAAAAAAAACTTCCGCCTGGTGAGTACATTGTAAAAATGCTCCTCTCTTTCTCTACACAGATAGGCTGATTGCTACTATGTCGTCGTATTCGAAGGAGTTAACGGATTTGCTGTATGATCCTGATTTCAGGAAATGGGTGACCAGCGGTGCGTTCAGAGCATCAGGGAATTACTGGTCTGAATGGCGGATTCAGAACCCGCAGCTGGAAGAGACCGTAAAACAGGCGATCGCGATCCTGCTGGCCTCACACGTGGAGGAGGAGATCACGGAAAGCGAAGTGGATGCCATTGTTTCCGGGACATGGGAACAGATCCGGAGTCACCAAAAGCCCGCGACGCCGCTTTGGCGATGGGGGTGGGTAGCAGCTGCCCTGGTTGTGGGTGCGCTGTTCACCTGGAGGAACAGCACCGAAAGCCCGGTGAGCGACTCCCGGGTGGCGGAAGCAAGTCCGCCGTTACCGGCTGAGCAGTTCAATGGCTCCCGGAAGCCTATGCTCCTTACGTTGTCAGACAGTTCCTCAGTAGTGTTATTGCCCGGAAGCAGGCTTCATTATCCGACCAGGTTCGATGCGGATAAGCGGGAGGTTACCCTTACGGGCGAAGCGTTTTTTGAGATCAGCAAGAATGCGGCCCGGCCCTTTTTTGTTCATACCCAAAGCATCACCACGCGTGTGATAGGCACCAGTTTCAGCGTTCGCGCTTATGCGGAAGAAGCGGAGGTAAATGTCACGGTTAAAACAGGAAGCGTGTCTGTCTACCGGATCGCGCCCGAAAGCGAGGAGGTCCCCGCAGGTGCAATAACGCTTCTTCCTGACCAGCATCTGGTCTACAACAAGGAGCAGCATTCGATGCGGCAATCGGTGAGTCCGTCGGCGTCCGCAGCGTTATCACTGCGAAAGGCCTCATTCGAGTTCACCGATGCACCTGTCACGGCCATCCTGGATTCCATCGCCGGCGCCTACGGGCTGCAGGCAGTCTACGATCGGGCCAGCTTGCAAAACTGTATTTTAACCACCTCGTTGACGGACACGCCGCTGCAGGGAAAACTGAGAATTATTTGCAAGGCGCTCGGAGAAAGCGCCGGTTACAAGCTATCGGAGGACAAAATCGAAATCTGGGCGCGCGGGTGCGATTAACCCGCCGTCTGCAGTTTCCGCACCCGGAATGCTGCCCCGGTGCCATGACGATAACACGAATTGTAATGATTGTGTCATTCTAACACAAATAGTTCAGAACGAGTGATTTTTCATTTATAACAATAGCGTAATATGAAAAGACGTGTAAGCATTCAACACAGTGTGCTGGTAGGCATGCGACTATCGGTGCTGCAGCTGCTGCTGATACTGGTTGTGGCCGGAGGATCCTGGGGAAATAGCATCAAGGGGCAGGACCCCCTGGACAAACGCGTAAGCCTGAGGATAAAACAAGCGGAATTACGGACTGTGCTGGGCCTGATCAGCAAGGAAACAAACGTGCTTTTTACGTACAGCTCCAGTGCTATCCGGGCCGATCGGAAAGTAGATGTGGATGTTAAAAACCAACGCCTGGAAGAGGTTTTGAAGCAACTCCTGAAACCACTCGATATTGAACAGGATGTTGTCGACGGCCAGATTATCCTGCGGACTTCGGCCCCGCCGAATCAGCTGCCCAAAGACCAGTCGGGCAGTACCGTTACCCAGCAGCCGATGGAAGTGGTCGACAGAACGATCAGCGGAAAAGTTTCCGACGCGAACGGCCTGCTGCTCCCCGGGGTGAATATCATGATAAAAGGAACGCAACGGGGTACAACTACCAACGAGGCCGGCCTGTATACGCTGAGTATTCCGGACGAAAATGTCACCCTCATCTTTTCGTTTGTGGGCTATGTGTCGCGTGAAATCGAGACGGGTTCGTTAGCCGTCATTGACATCACAATGGAAACGGACACCAAATCGCTGAATGAAGTGGTGGTGGTGGGTTACGGTACGCAAAAACGCGGCGATATTCTGAGCGCCGTGTCGTCAATCAGTGAGAAGGACTTCAACGCACAGCCCGTAACGCGCGTCGATCAGGTGCTGCAGGGACGCGTTCCCGGGGTACAGGTGACCAATGCAGGCGGCGCGCCCGGAGGCGACGTCCGGATCAGGATCAGAGGATCCAATTCGCTTAGCGGCAACAACGATCCGTTGTATGTCGTAGACGGGTATGTAGGCGCAGATTTTACGACCATAAACCCGGACGATATTGCTGCTGTTGAAGTGTTGAAAGATGCTTCCGCGACCGCTATCTATGGCAGCCGCGGCGCGAATGGCGTGATCATCATTTCCACCAAATCGGGTGAAAACGGCAAAATGAAGATCGATTTAGGAGTGACCGGTTTCAGTTCGAGCGTCATTAAAAAGTACAATACACTGAATGCCGCCGATTTTGCCGAAATAGTGAATGCGCGCGGACTCGCCCTGGCCCCGGCGGGCAGTACCTATGTCCCGCGCTTTACAGAGGCTGAAATTCAGGCCTACCGGCAGAATGGCGGCACCGACTGGCAGGACCATATTTTCAGAACCGCTCCCGGGAAAGAATACAAACTGGGGATCTCCGGCGGGAATGAAAAAACGAGCTACCACGTTTCGGGAAATTATCTTGCCCAGGACGGTATTATTAAAAATTCGGATTTTAAGCGATATGCCATTCGTACCAACATTGCCTCCCGGCTTTCCGATAAATTTTCTTTCCGGCTGAACTTTACCGGGACCAGAAAGGAAAACCATAACACCAGCGGAACTTCGCAGCGCAGCGGCGCACTGGCGCAAGCCCTCGCCTGGGCGCCGACCACCCCCGTTTTCGATGCAAATGGCGACTATATTCTGTATGACCCTACCAGTTCGCTGTTCTCCAATCCGGTTGCGCTTATCAATGAAAATGAATACCGGTTTGAGAATACGAACATTAATATCCTGTCGGGACTTCGTTACGACATCCTGTCAGGATTATCACTCGATGTCCAGCTGGGACTCAACTATGGGAATCTGCAAAGCAAGGCTTTCGAAGGAATACCGTCTTCCAGGTCGTGGGCCACGGCCGGACGCTCTTCCAGTGAGAACATTACGCTGCAAAATACCAATACGCTGAACTACCGGAAAAACTTCCCGGACCGGCACAGTCTTGACGTTACGGCGGTATTTGAAACGCAGAAATTTACAGGGACCGGATTTAATGTCAACGTATCGGACCTGACCTACCCGGCGCAATCGTACAACAACCTGGCGTTGTCAGCCTCCAGCGCGGTCGGTTCGGGTTACGGCGGATGGAGCATATTGTCGCTGCTGGGAAGGGTTAATTATTCTTTTGCTGACCGTTACCTGGTGTCGGCGACCATCCGGCGCGATGGTTCCTCCAAGTTTCAGGGCAGCAACCGGTACAGCGTTTTTCCCTCTGTAGCGGTCGGTTGGAAAGCGTCGGAGGAATTATTTATCCAGAATCTGAATGTCTTCAGCAATCTTAAAATCAGGGGAAGCTGGGGATTGACCGGCAACCAGGGCATCGGCTCGTACGGAACCTTGTCTTCGTATGTAACCAACCTGGATGATGCCGGTGCGGTATTTAACGGCGGCGGCGCCATTGTTCCCGGAATTCTCCTGGGGAATCCGGGAAATACAGACCTGCAATGGGAAACCACAGAGCAGGTCAACGCAGGAGCCGACATGGGTTTCTTTAACGGACGGCTCGATTTATCGGTAGATTATTTTATTAAAAATACCAGGGATCTGCTGATGCTCAGGACCTTGCCGGGCTACATCGGCGGTTATAGCATCCAGTCCAATATAGGGCAGATACAGAACAAAGGATGGGAATTGGCCATTGGCGTAACGCCCGTTCGCCAGGGGAGCGTCACCTGGAACAGTACGATCAATCTGGCAACCCTTACGAATAAAGTGGTCAGCCTGGGCAGCGACCGTGATACGATTCCGCTGGGAGAATACGTGCTGATCCCGGGACGCCCGATGAACTCCTTTTGGGGGTATAAATTCATGGGAACCTACAAAGCGCATGAGGGAGATGAAGCGACCGTGTTCGGCCTCCAGCCGGGCGATGCCAAATACGAGGACGTCGACGGAAACGGTGTGATCAACGAGCGGGATTTCCAGGTGATGGGGAGAGGCACCCCCAGCGTTTCACTGGGATGGAACAATACGGTGTCGTTTAAGAACCTGTCGCTCAATGTGTTCTTCCAGGGGATGCTTGGTTTTGATAAACTGAATTATACGTATGCGAACGGGATGCTTGGCAGTACCGACGCCAAGGAAATACTATTCGAGGACATCAAAAAGCGCTATATCCCCGGCGTAAATGAGACCTCGGATATTCCGGCGTTCAGCAGCGCAGCCAGTAATCAATTCATACAGACGTCCCGTTTTATAGAGCGCGGTGACTTTGTAAGGCTGAAAAATGTGAGTCTTGCTTACACGATTCCCCGATCGCTCCTGAAAAATAGTGCAGGGGTGCGCATTTTTGTGAGTGCGTCCAATTTGCTGACGCTCACGAAATACAAAGGAATTGATCCCGAATCCAACTCCAGTAATGTGAGCGGGCTGACCTGGGATAACTATGGAACGGATGTGCAGCAGGGCATTGATTTTGGCTCCTATCCGAATTCGAAAATGTACTCAGCCGGTATCAACCTCAGTTTTTAATCTTCATTCTCATGAAAAAAATAACACTGTTTTTCCTTTTTGCCGGATTGACGGCCTGCAGCGGTTTCCTGGAGGAGGATCCCAAAGGAGCTATTATCGGCACCAATGCAATCAGCAATGCGGAAGGCCTGGAAGCGGCTTTAACCGGTACGTATAAAGGGCTGCTGAGAACCTGGTCACGCGGATTTCTCACTTCTTCGATGCAGGGGTTTGTCATGGGAGGCGACGATCTGACAACACTTGTCGGCGGTAATAAAGCTGATTTTCGTCAGCAGGACCAGTTTACGGTCACCTCCGGCAACTCGCACATCGCCATGATCTGGAATGGATGTTATAAAACCATACAAGGCGCCAATAACATCCTCAACAATTACCAGCAAACGACAGGCGACAAAGCCAGAATTGACCAGATCGTGGGGGAAGCCTATTTTTTAAGAGCGCTTGCCTATTACTGGCTGGTCCGCGGATTCGGTAGTGTGCCCATTATTACCTCGGCCGATTTTACCACCGATCTTTTATCGATCGGCAAAAATGCACCGGCGGAGGTGTACGCACTGATTGAAGCCGATTTGCTTGAAGCCGAGGCCCTGGTGGGCAATGTGAAGCGGGATCAGGGCCGCCCCAATAAAGGGTCCGTCAAAGCACTTCTGGCGGATGTATACCTGACCCAGGGAGGATGGCCGGTCAACGACCCATCCAAATATACGCTGGCCGCCGCAAAAGCAAAAGAGGTGATAGACAACAAGGCGGTCTATAATTTCGACCTGATTGCGGATCTGGATAAACTATGGTCGCAGGGGGATGCGTCGGGAATCGGTACGAGCGAGGAGGTGCTTGCTTTTCATACTTCGGACCAGTTCGGAGGTTCTGCAAATGCTTTTTGGGGAGATGCCGCCCGGCCGGGAGATGAAGGCGGGTGGGATGATTACTTTTCAGAGATTAATTTCTTCAACAATTTCCCGGAAGGGAAACGAAAAGATGCCACTTTTTACACGGTTTTCACAAGAAGTGACGGCACTGAAATCAATTGGCAGAACAGCATTGCGAAACATCCTTACTATAAGAAATTCAGGCTGACTGTTCCCAACTACATTTCGTCCATGCCTGTGCACATCATCCGGTATGCGCACGTGCTGCTGATTTATGCCGAAGCACAGGCGCGGTCAGGTGAACCGGGCGCGGATGCGTATGCAGCCCTGAATGCGGTGCGGGTACGGGCAGGCCTGCAGCCGCTCTCGGGCCTGACCAGTGCCGGGTTTATCCAGGCGGTTGTCGATGAAAGAGCATGGGAATTTGCCGGTGAATTTACCCGGTGGTTTGATCTTACCCGGCTTGAGCTGGTCGAATCAGCCAATGCAAACAAAGCGCCGGATGACTTGAAGCCGCTGGGAACGATTACCAAAGCGAACTATACGTTCCCTGTTCCCTTAACCGACGCCAATATCAATCCCAACCTGGGGCAATAACCGTTTGGGAACAGGGTAGCGGTTGCTGCCCTGTTCCCAAATGCATGATCGCGGACCGGAACGTTTTTCCGTGGCCGGGCAACCGGTGCAAGCAATTAATTCCGCTGACTATAAGCGCTGCTCAACGATCAGGAGAGCAGGAAGATCAGTAGTGAAAGCGTAAATTCCTCCTTCCAATGATTTCTTAAATAACTGAGCGCCCGTTGAAGCAAATTGGAAACCGATTGATACCGGAGGTCCATGAGCCTGGCAATTTCGTCGTTGCTGAGATTTTGATAAAACTTGAGATAAAGCACTTCTTTCTGACGCGCCGGCAAAATGTTCAGCATGTGGTTCAATTGTTTCAGCCGGTGTTTCTCTGTTTCGGTTTCCACGAGTTGGTCCTGCACAGAAAAGGTGATCATAAAATCATAATCCGTACCGTCCGGGTTTTCCAGGGGAGTGTGGCGAAACATTTTAAATGCGCTGAAAAGCTTCCTTCTTAGTGAAACCAGCAAATAGCTGTGTATCGAGCTCACATGGGCTAACCGTTTCCTGTAGAGCCAAAGTTCAGTAAACAGGTCCTGTACACAATCTTTTACCAGCTCCTGATCGGCAGTCAATTTTCTGCCGTAATTCAGAAGAATCCGGGAATATCTCTTGATAAGCAGTGTAAACGCCTCGGAATCGCCTTCCTGAAGAGACTTCCACAGCTGCTGATCCGTAATCGTTTGAATTGACATGCCGAATGCGAAAAGATGGTACGAGTCAAGAGGTCAGGACAATAGGACAAATTTAACAAACTTTGTATTCTTTTTGAGATTTATTTTGGCGGAAAGGCGTGTAATGACTTATTTCTTTGCAAAGCGGGCAGCAACCGGCTGCCGGCTTTCCGCCTGAAGAACAGCTGCCGGTAAACGCGCCCTGCTTAACGGCAGCCGGCGGTTAGTTGTTTTGCTCGACGACCTTCAGTTCCTGGTTGCGGTTTTTGTTCAGATCGGCGCTGTCGTAGTCGCGATGGGTGTTTAATTCGATCGTAAAACCCTGTATCCGATCGATTTCAACCAGGAGTGTGTCGGCCCGGAAGTTGAATACATGACCGCCGTGTTGCCGGCTTTCATCCAGGTAATGTAAATGATACCCCGGTACGTTGGTGCGGGCAGTATAGTTGGGCGCGATAAACCCGATGAAGGTACCGCTGGTGTTGGAAAAGCTGAAAGACGTTTGCCCGCCGGCTGCCAGGTAACCGGCCAGCTCCGGGTAAGGTTTGGGCGCAGGGGCTACAGAACGGGCTTCGACGATCCCGAAATTTCCCTTCACCCGGATCGCGTACATTTTATTCTGATTCAGGAAGGGGGACAACTGTTCTTTGAGCCCTTCATACGTAAGCGGACTGCCATATACGGTGACCGTTGTGTCGGTTTTGAAAAACTTGACAAACGCCAAAGGCGTCTTTACCGTGTCGGGTACCTCCTGAATTTCGCCGTTATACCGCATTTTTAATACTTTCCCGTCCATGACGATCATTTCACCGTCGAGTCCGTTGAAGGTCCCGATGCCAAAATCGCCGTGGCGCTTTAGCGCTGCCATACTGAGGTCGCCGTCATAAACACCCGCCAGAAGCGCGTCAATAATAGAATACTGGAAAAGGAAATCATTAAATGCAGGGTTTTCGTCCGGGTTGGTATCTGTTGCCGGAGCATCATTATGCCGGCAGGAAACCAGGAAGAACAGTACGACGAGGAGACTGGTGTAGCCTTTCATTTTTTGGTTGAGTAGAGACGGAGTTTCGCAAACAATCCGGCAAAGGTAATCAGTGTCGGGTTGCCTTTTACAAGTATCTGTGGATTGTGATGAAATTCATGCGGACAAGCCGTGCTATTACGCAGGTCGGGAGACCTGCTTTCACCCTCCCGTCGTCAGCGTGACCCGGTCGTAAGACGAGTGAGAGCGGGGGGGGAAGTCGCCCCGCACGCCGGCGGAGCGACCAATTGCCGGCTCAGGCAGGAGCCTTTCTTTCTGCTTCGTGTGCCCAAAAACGATGTTCTCCCACTGCCTTGATGAACGAGGCGGCCTTGTCGTCGATTGCTCCCGATTTTATCCGGATAACCCCCGCATCGGTACGTGATCCGATATAGGAAGATTCGATCAGCGCGATCCCTTCGCCCTCGGCGCCGATGGCTTTGCAGTGTCGGTAGGCTTCGTTGATGAAATGTATGGCATCGGCGTCGCCCGATAGCGTGTCGGCGCTTTGCTTGCCGCCCGGTACAAATACAGCGTCGAACAGCACGGATGCGGTGGTGAGGAAGCTGAAGTCGGCTTTCACGCTTTTGCCGTCGGCAGTACGTATGTTTCCCAGTTTTGGCGCAACTATCTTACACTGGGCGCCTTGCTTTTCCAGTAAGGCTTTGAGCGTCTGAACGGCCGCCAGGTGCACACCGTCAGCGCATAAAAGCGCCACTTTACGGGTTTCGACCGAACCCTTCACCGTGTTGGCCATGCTTAACGCGGCGGAGGTAAAATCGGAGGAGGACGTTTTAGCGGGCTGGTAGGTTTCCGGGTCAGCGTCGGCAGGGAAACTCTGGTTGAGAAAGCCGTCCACCGACTTGGGAACGTCCATGCCCAGCTTCGCGGCTACATTCTTCGCCAGCGCCGGGCTGATCCTGGAAAGATGCACCAGCATCCTGCTCCGGATCGCTTCGGTTTCAACTTTGCCCAGCTCAAAACACAGGGCATCTGTAAGGTGTGCCTTTTCTGCTTCGGACTGACTGTTAAAGAATAAGGCAGCCTGGCTGTAATGGTCAAAAAAGCGCTTGCTCCGTTCCCTGACTTTCCGGGCATCGACCCGCTCGGGGTACGATGTGAAACCGCCTTCAGCCATTTTGGCCTGGTACGGACAGCCTCCCCCTAACGAATTGGGTTCGTAGCTCACCCGGCCCTGGTTAATGGTCTGTCGCATCGGACCGTCCCGTTGGTTGTTATGGACGGGTGAAACGGGGCGGTTGATCGGGATCTCGTGAAAATTCGGCCCGCCCAGCCGCAGGAGCTGTGTGTCCGTATAGGAGAACAGCCGCCCTTGCAGCAAGGGGTCGTTACTGAAGTCGATACCGGGAACCAAATGTCCGGGGTGAAAGGCAACCTGCTCTGTTTCGGCAAAAAAGTTGTCCGGATTGCGGTTCAGGGTCATCTTGCCAATCCTGGTTACCGGCACCTGCTCTTCCGGCAACAGTTTGGTAGGATCCAGCAGGTCGAAGTCGAACCGGTGTTCGTCCTTTTCCGGGATGATTTGTACACCCAGTTCCCATTCGGGGAAATGCCCCTGCTCGATCGCCTCCCAAAGGTCGCGCCGGTGAAAATCCGGATCGGTCCCCGAAATTTTCTGCGCTTCGTTCCATGCCACGGAATGAACGCCCAGGAGGGGCTTCCAATGAAATTTCACGAAGGTGGACTCGCCTTTGTCGTTAATAAAACGGAAAGTATGGACGCCGAACCCTTCCATCATCCGGTAGCTTCGCGGGATGGCCCGGTCGGACATCACCCACATGATCATGTGCATCGATTCCGGCATCAGTGAAATAAAATCCCAGAAGGTGTCATGAGCGGAAGCCGCCTGCGGCATTTCGTGGTGCGGTTCGGGTTTGACGGCGTGGACCAGGTCCGGAAATTTTATGGCATCCTGTATGAAGAACACGGGTATATTGTTGCCGACAAGGTCGTAATTGCCTTCCTGTGTATAGAATTTGACCGCGAATCCACGGGCGTCCCTGGCGAGGTCAGTAGATCCTCTGGAACCTGCCACCGTCGAAAATCGCACGTATACGGGCGTCTTCACCGAAGGATCCTGCAGAAAGCCGGCTTTCGTATAGTCGCTCATCGGTTGGTAGACCTGGAAGTAGCCATGCGCCGCTGATCCGCGTGCATGCACAACCCGCTCGGGAATCCGCTCATGATCGAAATGCGTGATTTTCTCGCGCAGGATAAAATCTTCAAGCAGGCTGGCGCCTCTGTCTCCCGCTTTCAATGAATTTTGATTGTCGTTGATTCGCAGCCCCTGGTCAGTAGTAAGGTGCTGGTCGCGGGCATCTTCGGTATGTGCGTCCAGCTGTTTTATTTTTTCAGAGACGTCATCCTGTTTCTTTTTTTTAGTGGTAGCCATGATTGGTTAAACGTTAATGAGGTGATACTGAAACGTACTGGTTGAATAAAGGTGTGGGATGTCTGAAAAGCCGTAGGGTGATTTTGAATTTAAGTGATGAATGGTTAGATGAATGATCGGTAATGAATTGGCCGGTCCTGCTGGTGAAACGGCAGATCCTTATCGTGCAGGCCGATGTGCTGCTCAGCCGGGTTCCTGCTCGGAGCTCTTTTTTTTCGCTTTGGTCTCCCGTAACAGCCATCGTTTGAGAATGATTTTGTCGGAATAGCGCCGGAGGTGGTAATTTTCCGGCTCCCCGATAAGAAACCCGAACGGTTTCAGGGAAGGAACGGCGTCGAAAAAGACCTTCAGGACGGCCGTAATCGGCAGTGCGAGGATCAGCCCGGCAAGTCCGAAGAGGAGTCCGCCGAGCAATAAGCTTACGACAGCCATCAGGGGATTAATGCTTATCTTTCCCCCTACGATATTCGGGGTGATCAGGTTTCCTTCAAGGAATTGCACCACCTGAAACCACGCTACAACGCCTACAGCGTACCATGCGCTGTCTTTGGTCGCCAGTGCAAATACTGCGGGCAGAATCGAACCTACCGCGATGCCTATATACGGAAGAAGCATCAGAAGAGAAGCCAGTATCCCGAAAAACCAGGCGTACTGGATGCCGAGCAGCAGCAGTCCGATCGTATTGAGTATCGCTACGATACCCATTACCGTTACCAGGCCCAGCAGGTAGCTCTGTACGACCTCGTATATTTTGTCCAGCACTTCCTGCACTTGTTGCTTGGGAGTGGAAACGAAGGCGTGAAAGAAAAAATCCCTGAAGAAGTCACGGTAATACAGCAGAAAGAACGTGAACAGCGGAACGATGATCAGCCCGGCCAGGATACCCCCGACCGATCCGAATGCTGCGGAAAGATAGGTGCCGGCATTCGACAGGACTTCGTTGGAGAAGTCCCGGAACTTTTGCGTGATTTCGCCTTGTTCAATGCCGAAGCGCTGCGTGATCCAATGCTGGATGGTATCCAGTACGGATACGAACTTGCTTTGAAAATCGGTTCCGTTGGAGCCGATTACCATCACCTGGTGGACAATGAACCAGATCAGGCCGCCCAGAAGGATGACTGCCAGAATGACGGCTATAACGGAAGCCAGTACTCTGCTCAGCTTGTATTTCTCAAGAAAGCGGGTTACAGGAAAGAGTGAAATTGCAAAAAGAATGGCAAACAACAGCGGGACTAACACGCTTTGTAAGACGTAGACGAGCAAAATGATCAGCGTGAGGCTCAGTAGCGAGGACGCCAGGTCTCTTGAATAGGCGCCTTTAGGATTTTCCTGCATCAATACCTGTGTTTAATGGTTAACTGTACCTGGTGGATGACATGCATGCCTGATCCTGCCTGAAGCAGCATTCTTCGTTCATGTATGCAGGCATACATGCGTAAGAGATTTTAAGTAATTGATTACCGGTGTTGTAGTTCAGCCCGCGCAGATCGCTGCGAAGACAATCGTTCGCTTCCTGTCCGGAATAACTAAAGGGTGGCTGACATTTTAAGTAGTGCAGTAATTTCTCAGGATAAGCCGGAATCAGGCCATATCTTCGAAATCCTTCTCAAACTCTTCTTTCGTTTTGCCAAGTTTCTGTTGCAGTTTACCGAGCCACTCTTCTTCCTTGCCTTCGGCGTAAAGAAGATCATCGTCCGTAAGATCCGCATATTTTTGCTTGATCTTACCTTTTAATTCGTTCCAGTTGCCTTTGAATTTGTCGGTGAATGCTCCCATGTGATTGGTTGTTTAGATGAAGAAATGGATCGTTACGAATGTGATGGTCTATAATGTGGTATATGCGCGCGTTCGCCAGTTGCACCAAAAAAGAATGAGCCTGGCGGACTCAAACCTGGTTTATAGAAAAAAATCGATTCGATAATTACCGTTTTTTCTATTAATAATACTAAAATAACGATACAAGTAGGGTATTAATTTCAATAAAACAAAGTGATCCCTATAAAATTTTTGTGTTAAGGTTTTCAGTCCCATGGTCTGTGTCCCACAGACCATTTTAGATACCGGCCTAGATACCATTTTAGATACCGGCCGGAAACCAGACTCGCACGCTACCCCGAACGGTGAACGGTGCACCCAGCCGGGTGCGCCGTTTTATTATCCCTGAAAACAGACGCCTGCGACCGGGGAATTTGTCACATTTATCCGGTCGGAACGCGTCATCCACACATCCGCAAGCGCTAAATTCACACTACCATTATTTTAAGACGTCCGTGAGGTTCATATTTGTCATGTAGAAAATAATAGATGAAACGGCTATGAGCGATCAGAAGTCAGCTATCAGAGATCGGATTGCAAGCAAGTAGCATCCCCCAGCAGCCGACCGCCGAAAGCCGACTGCCGAAAGCTGAAAGCTGAAAGCTGAAAGCCGATAGCCGAAAGCCGACTGCCGAAAGCTGAAAGCCGAAAGCCGACAGCCGATCTCCAATAACCTCTTATACAAATGAAAACACTTCGAAAATTCTGCCGCCTGTGGGCCTTGTTTTTTGCCTTTCCCGTAGTGGCGCAGGACGTCGATCGTTATGTCGCTAATACGAGAGACCACTATTTCCTGATTGATGAAAAAAGTGATCAGCCTCGTTTCGATGTAGTGGTGAAGCGGTTTACGCCCTATGAAAAAAGCGCTGTATCCAAACACGCAGTGATGGATACGCTGACAAAGCCGGTAGTTACCCGTGTAGCTGAGACGGAATACCACATCAGCGCGGGCCGGATGGCGGAGCCGCTCACGTTTGTGATCCGAGACTCCCGGAAACTTGAAAAGGGGTATGAAATACGCTATTGGTTCGATACTGGAGAAGATACCCCCTGGTCGGCAACATCTTATTTCTATGAATTGAAGGGAGAATTGTGCCGGTTGGCGGTTAAAAATATTCCTTTTGGAATCAGGACGATGACGCTCCAGCTATGGGACGTTCATAAGCAGCTGCAGTATCAGTTGCTGGTAACCTATTCGTATCCCGAACCAAAATTGTACTACATAGACATCAAACCTGGTTATGGGATCCCGGACGGAAGGATAGACACTACGTGGCTCCGTAAACATCTGCGGAAAGTGAACCAGGTCGAAACCGTTTATGCAGAAGACGAAGGGGGAGTACCCGGGCGGGTAGTGGTAGGCGGAGTGGAGCTTTACTTCGGGTTTAAACCGGCTTATTTCGACGGTGTTATGCAAAAGACAAGTATCAACTGCCGCATAGACAGCACCCTTTGGAGGGGTACGCCGTTGGAAACCAATCCCGTCACTCATTTTTATTACCATTTACGAAAGGAATGGGACCTGCTGAGTAATGGCGGGCATACCCTTTCGGCCCGGTACGGGGGGGCGGATAGCCCGGCACTGGTAGTGCCGTTTGAAATCAGGCGCCACTGGGCGCAGTCAGCAGTCTTTTATACAGGAATCATCGCAAAAGCGGCGCTGATGACGGTTGCATTGAACAAATGGGTGCTGTTTGTCTTGGGAGGCCTGTTAGCATACGCGGCAGTTCGCAGGCGTTTTCGAAAGGAGGGAGAGAAGGCGCAAAAAACACAGCTCGAACTGCGGGCCATCCAGGCACAACTCAACCCGCACTTTATCTTCAATGCCCTGGGCTCCATCCAGGGATTGATTAATAACGATGCCATTGAAAAGGCAAACACCTACCTGACCAATTTCAGTAACCTGTTACGAAGTTCACTTAATCAAAAAGAGTGGATTCCGCTGTCGGCAGAGTTGGACGTGCTGGGGAATTACATTCAACTGGAACAATTGCGGTTCAACTTCCGGTATGAGCTGGCGGTGGATAAAGCCATCGGGGCAGGGAATGTGGAAGTGCCGTCATTACTGATCCAGCCTTTGGTGGAAAATGCGATCAGGCACGGGATCGCCGGACTGGGGGAAAGGGGGAAATTGATGATTGAAATCAGGAAGGAAGCGTCTGATCTCAGGATCGTGATTGCCGATAACGGGAAGGGTTTCCGGCCGGAGCAGGCGCCGCCCGGGCACGGGATCCAGCTGACCCGGGAGCGGATTGCAATTTTGAATAAACGGAAGAAATTTATAACGTTAACGCATATTTCCGAACCGGGAAAAGGGTGCCGGGCCGAAATCAACTTAAAAGGAGTGTGTTAATGCGTGCCATCATCATCGACGACGAAGCGAATAACAGGGCCAATCTAACGACGCTCCTGCAGCGGCATTGTCCGGAAGTAGTGGTCGTCGCAACAGGAGAAAGTGCAGCGGAGGGAAGGCGTCTGATTGCTTCTTTTGCGCCCGATTTGTTGCTGCTCGATATCCAGCTATCGGGAGAAAACGGGTTTGAAATGCTGGAATCATTGACAAGCTATACATTTGAATTGATTTTTGTAACCGCCTACGACCAATATGGCATTCAGGCCATCCGGTTTTCGGCGCTGGATTATTTGTTGAAGCCGATCGATTCGGAAGCACTGAAACAGGCTGTCCGGCGCGCCGGACAGCGGCTGGCCCAAAAGCAGCAAAACCTCCAGCTGGAGAACCTGGTGCGAATGCTGCAGCACAGTCAGCAGCGTCAGGAGCACCGCATAGCGCTGCCGGCAGCCAAAGAGACCCGGTTTGTAAAAACCTCGGAGATTATACAATGCGAATCGGAAAATAACTATACCCTTTTTTACCTGGCAAGCGGAGAACAGCTCCTGGTATCCCGCCCCCTTTATGAGTACGATGAATTGCTGAAGGGGTATGGTTTTATTCGGTGCCACAATTCACACCTGGTGAATACACTACATGTGAAAAGCTGGATAAAGGAAGACAGCGGCTATTTATTAATGGAAAACGGTCAGAAGATCCCGGTTTCCCGGATGCGGCGGGACCTGACCAAAACGGCTCTCAGGCTGTAGGAAAGGCGGGGGAGAGGGTGGGCGCCGGCGTGGTGCCGGTACCGTAATCCTGCATTTTATCCGCCGGGTAGGTTATGGACGTCCCGCCCCTGCCGCTTGTTCCCCGGTGCATTTTTATCCTTCTTTCTTCCTATATTTGCGCGGAAGCAAACCCGTGGGCGGTGTAGTACTGCCGTGACGGGACCTTGCCAACGTAAATGAGCATGAACGATAATGAATCCGGAGCTGCTGTGTCGAAAGAAGAGAAACTGAAAATCCTTTTCAGAGAAAATTATCATGCGCTGGTATTTTTTGCCTTTAAGATGCTGGATAGCAAGGCGGAGGCGGAGGATGTCGTGCAGGACGCTTTTGTAAACTACTGGAACCAGCAATCAAAGGTGTCGGAAGAAGCGGTTAAAAGCTATTTGTATACCACTGTCAGAAACAGCAGCCTGAACGTATTGCGGAGCCGTTTGGTAGCGATGCGGCACGAACAGGAGGCCGTCGGCGAACAGTCCCGTACCATCCTGGAGCAGCTTCTGGAAGCGGAAACGATGGCGATCGTACACAAGGCAATCGCCACACTTCCGCCGGTGTGTCAGCAGATAGCGCGTCTGAGCCATTTCGAAGGGAAAAGAAATGAAGAAATTGCCGTTGAGCTGGGTATTTCGGTCAATTCGGTTAAAACCCACAAGCAAAGGGCCTTACAGCTGCTGCGCAAAAAATTGTCACCCGAACTACTGGCGCTTGTCCCGCTGTTGCTCTAACGCCGCGCCAAACTTTTTTCACCCCTCCTTTCACCCCGAACGCGTCTTTGCGTGTCTTACCCCATAATAGCGGAAAATGATGAATTGGGACGACCACAAAATCAGTAAGGCGCATTTAATTGCAAAGCACCTGCAAGGCACGCTTTCCGGGGAGGAAATGGTTGAATTTCAGGCATGGCTGGCCTCCGATCCCGAAAACAAGGCGCTGGTGCAGCGACTGGAAGCGTCGAAGCAGGAAAGCCTGCAGTTTCTGAGCAGCCTGGATGTTGAAACGGCCTGGGATTCCGTGGTCACCCGGATACATCCGGCTGTCCGTTTTCCTGCTTACTGGCGGTTCATGGCAGCAGCTGTAGCTGTTTTACTACTGGGATACGGGATTTACCGATATACGTATATGCCGGAAAGTCACCCCGGAGAGCAGCTTGCGGCTGTCACCGGTGAAGATTTCGCGCCGGGAAGCGATAAGGCGCTGCTGACCCTTCAGAATGGCGCTGTACTGGTATTGGAGGACTTGCCCGAGGGGCGGGTCGAGCAGGAAAACGGGGTGATCCTTTCCAAAAAAGAGGGGCTGCTGAGCTACCATCCGGAGGCGGATGCGGAAGAAGCGCCGGTTGCCTATCATACGGTGAGCACCCCCGTGGGCGGACGTTTTCAGCTGGTGCTGCCCGACAGCAGTAAAGTCTGGCTTAATTCGGCCTCTTCCATTCGTTTTCCCACACGGTTTGCCGGAAATGAACGCAGGGTGACGCTGACCGGCGAAGCTTTTTTTGAAGTGACGTCGTATTCGTCAGAAAGGCACCGGAAAATGCCGTTCAGGGTCGAGGCAGGCCAGGGAACAGTGGAAGTGCTGGGTACGCAATTTAACATTACGGCCTATGAGGACGAGCCTGCCGTTAAAACCAGCCTGCTGGAAGGCGCAGTCAAGGTAACCGGTACCCAAGGATCCAGGAACCTGGTCCCCGGACAACAGGCGGTTCTCCATAACGGAATAAGTGTCAGACAGGTAGACCTGGAAGAAGTGACCGCCTGGAAAAACGGGTATTTTCAGTTTGAGAACAAACCGCTGGGGGAAATCCTGAAACAATTGCAACGCTGGTATGGCGTCGGTGTCGAGACCGGAACGATCCCCCCCGGCAAACATTTTACAGCATCCATTTCCCGCGACAAATCGTTGTCAAGTGTCCTCAGGATGCTGGAGCTCTCCGGTGACTTACACTTTGAAATTCAAAATAAACAGATTCGGATAACAGAAAAGTCAGTCAGATAACCACCGTGCACCCGAAGGAAGTAGGGTACGGGACCTCCAAAAAAACCGGCAGCGGGCCAACGCTGCCGGCGAGAAAGGACCTTCAAAAAAAATAGTTGCTAACTGAAACTCCTAACCATACAAAAGTATGAAAATATGGCTATTCCCCAAAGGTAAGGGGCGGTATCGCCACTACCTCCTTAATCCATTGATGCTTATGAAGATAAGTGTTCTCTTATTGACAATCGCCTGCATGCAGGTCAGCGCCGGTGCTGTGTCCCAGAAACTGACCCTTCGCATGAAGGGTGTGCCGATGGAAACTGTTCTGAAAGCGTTGAAAAAGAATAGCGGTTATCAGTTCATTTACAACAATGAATTGCTCAAAACAGCTAAACCCGTCACGATAGACATTGAAAACGGGACGTTGGAACAAATCCTTGATGCGGCCTTTAAAGACCAGCCGCTTACCTACAGCCTGCTGGATGGGGCCATTGTGGTCAAGCCCCGGGCCCTGCCCCCGGCTGCAAGTCCTGTGCCGGACCTGACCACCTGGCAGGAGGTAAAGGGGAAGGTCAGCGATGAAGGAGGAGAAGGCCTTCCCGGAGTAAACATCATGGTGAAGGGATCGCAGCGCGGCGTGACGACCGATCTGAATGGCCAGTTCACAATAGAAGGGACAGATGAAAACACGATTCTGGTATTCTCGTTTGTCGGATACGTCAGCCAGGAAGTGGTGGTCGGAAACAGAACGATGCTGAACATTTCCCTGGAAGTAGACGAAAAGGCGCTCGACGAAGTCGTGGTGGTGGCCTATGGTACGCAACGGAAAATAACCGTCACCGGAGCGATTGCCTCTATACAGACCAAAGAAATTAAACAAAGCCCGGCGGCCAACCTGGCCGTAACCCTGGCGGGAAGACTTCCGGGATTGACGGCCTTGCAGCGCAGCGGTGAGCCGGGACGTGACCATACCGCGCTGTTCCTCAGGGGAACCGGTACGCTTAACGGGACGGCTCCTATCATCCTGGTCGATGGTGTCGAACGTGAAATGACCTACATCGATCCGAATGAAGTCGAAAATGTCACCATTCTGAAGGATGCTTCTTCCACGGCTTTGTTTGGCGTGAGGGGGGCCAACGGGGTCATATTGGTTACGACGAAGCGGGGTACGAGCGGGAAACCCACCATTGGGTTTACATACGAATACGGTGTGCAGGATTTTACACGCTCGCCATCGGTTTTGAATTCATACGACTGGGCCCGGTTGAAAAACGAAGCCTGGCGGAACGATAATCCCAACGTGGACCTCAATGACCCGGTGAACCAGCCGCCTTATTCGGAATATGCCCTGGACCGCTTCATGTACCAGGAATATCCGGAGGCCTATCCGAACACCAAATGGCAAAAGCTGCTGTTCAACGATTTTGTGGGACAGAAGCGGTATAACCTGAACCTTTCCGGCGGCGGGGATTTCGTCCAGTATTTTGTCAACGTCGGCTTCCTGGATCAGGGAGGACAATGGAAGGTGAGCCCGGAGGTAAAAGATTACGACCCGTCGGCATTTCTGAAGCGGTATAATTTCCGTTCCAATATCGATGCCAAACTGAATACTTCCGGAACCCTCAGTACGTTCCTGAATGCCGCGGGGTACTTCGAGAAAGTGAATTCACCCAATGCCAGTACGGATGAGATTTTCCGGAGGACTTACAGCTTTTTCCCCGTGGTGCTTCCGGGGCCTCTGACCCCCGATGGGGAAGTGCTGGTAGGTCCGGGAAATTACAATGAATCTCCCTGGGCGCTGATCAACCGGACCGGTTACCGCCAGGAAACCCGGAATAATATTACAGCATCCTGGGGACTGAAACAGGACCTGAAATTTGTAACGGAAGGGTTGTCCGCCAAATTTATGGCGTCTTTCGATACCCGGACTATTTATTCCCTGACTGCCGGAAAAAATTACCAGCGCTGGATTCAGATCATCGACCCCAATACGCCGAATCATATGGGAATGGATAGTGTGCAGTATTCAAGGGTTTTCCTCGAGGCCGAAAATACCCCGCTGAGCATCGGGAGCGGTTCTAATTTCCAGTCCTTTTTTAACTTCCAGCTGTCGTCGGATTACTACCGGGTATTCCAGGATAAACATGCGGTTACCGGGCTCCTGCTGGCACAGCAGGAGGTCAGGGTGTTGCCCAATGACCGGCTCCCCTACAATTTGAGAGGGCTTTCGTTCCGGGCATCTTATGCCTACGACAATAAGTATTTCGTCGAATTCAACGCGGGGTACAATGGTTCCGAACAGTTTGCCAAAGGCAGGCGTTATGGTTTTTTCCCCACTATTTCGGGGGGATGGGTACTCTCGAATGAGCATTTCCTGCAAGACCATCCGGTGCTTTCCATGCTGAAAATACGGGCTTCCTATGGCCGTGTGGGAAGTGACCGGTTAGGCGGACGCCGCTTCCTGTACCTGGATGATATCCAACGCGTCAACGGCGGCGGATTCAGTAATTCACTCGGGCGGGGCGGCAAAATCAATGAGAATTATATCGGAAATTCAATGATCCAGTGGGAGATCGCCCGGAAAACCAACCTGGGGCTGGAGTTAGGGCTGTTTCAGGACCTCAGCCTTATGGTGGACGTCTTTCATGAAAAACGGGATAATATCCTGATCAACCGGCAGACAATTCCCACCGTTTACGGCATCCGGCCGTCGCGCCTGGCGCCCGTTAATATGGGGATTGTAGCCAATAAAGGGTACGAACTGGAGTTGAACTATACCAAACGCTTCAATAAGGATTGGTCGGCGCTGGCTAAAGTCAACTATAACTATGCCCGGAATAAAGTATTGTTTGCCGACGAGCTGCAATATCCGGATGATTATACGTACCGTTACCGGCAGACCGGGTACCGGTTAGGACAGGTATTCGGGTACCAGCTGCGCGACGGTTTTTATAACAGTTATGAAGAAATCGCGGAGGAAGGACTGAATTACACAGGCTATACCCCGCGTCCCGGTGATTTCAAATATACGGATACCAACAAGGATGGTACGATCGATGAGCGCGACCAGGTGCCGATCGGTTATTCGGGCATCCCCGAATATACCTTTGGGGGCGCATTCAGCATCACCTACCGGAATTTTGACGTTTCGTTTCTGTTGCAGGGAATTTTCAACGTTACACAACCGCTTTCCGGCTACGGAACAATGGGGACGACCGATTTCCGGGAGCGGCACCTGAGTGCCTGGACTCCCGAGCGCGCGGCTTCCGGCGAGGAGATATTGTATCCCCGCCTGAGTCTGGGCGGCTCGTTGAGCGAGCAGGACTTTAACGCCTTCTTTATCGAAAACCGGAGTTTCCTGCGGTTGAAAAATGCCGAAATAGGGTACCGGATTCCGACGGATTTAGCCGGGAAAATAGGCGCCAAAGAAGTACGGATCTACCTCAACGGGTTCAACCTCTTTACCTGGGATAAGATGCGCACCAGCGACTTCGATCCCGAAGTGAACAACTCTTTGAGCTATCCTGTATACCGGGTCATGAACGCCGGCGTAAATATTACATTTTGATAAATCCTTAAGTGTATGAAAAAGATCTTTAACTATTTCCTTACCGGGGTGGTCCTTTTTGTCAGCAGCTGCGGTAACGATCCGTTGGATATTATGCCCGACGGGAGGTTGACACTCGATGAAGTTTTTTCGGATGAAATGATGGCTTCAGAATACCTGAATACAATCTATGACAACCTGAATCACTACGGAACCGCCTACGACTACTGGACGATGCTGGCGGGTTATTCGGATGAAGCGCACGATAATGACTTCCCGCAGGACATGGGGCGTGCCCCGTCCCGCTGGTACAACGGGGAACTGAGGCCTAACTGGAACCCGATGGACATCCCCGGCACGGTAGGAAGGGAGGATACCGAATCGAACGGCCACTACTATCGCAAAAGCTGGACAGGAATCCGGCAGGCAAACGTTTTCCTGGCCAACATTGAGAAAACACCGTACACCAACCCGACTATCAAATCGAGGCTGATCGCAGAAGCGAAGGTGCTCAGAGCGTTCTTTTATCTCGAAATGATTAAAATGTACGGGGGAATGCCCGTGGTGGATAAGCCTTTCTCGGAGGATTTTAAGTTTGAAACCTTGCAACGCCAGTCTTTTAAGGAGTGCGTTGACTTTATTAAACAAAATTGCGACGAAGCCATCGCCGAACCGCAGTTCCCCATGCGGATTACCACTGAGCCCGAACGCGGACGTTTTACCAAGGCGGTAGCGCATGCGGTTCGTTCCCAGGCGTTACTGTTCAGCGCGAGTCCTCTGTGGAATCCTGACGGTGACAACAGCCGCTGGGATGCAGCGGCGGAGGCTTCCAAAAGCTCGCTTCAGGCCCTGGCAGGATCCGGGTATGCCCTGCATCCGGACTACGAAGCCTATTTTTACGGGCGCTCCGATCTGAGCAACAATCCGAGTGACCGGGAAACGATCTATGAAATTAAACCCTACCGGGCACACGATTTCAGTCACCTCATGTTCAGGATGCACGCTATTCCCACGCTGGGAGGCGACAAAGCCGGCTGCAGCCCTTCCCAGGAACTGGTCGATGCGTATGAGATGGCCAATGGAGAGCCGGCGATTCTGGGCTATTCCGATGAGGACCACCTGCTGCCGATCATCAACCCGAGTTCGGGATACAGTGAAAGCAATCCCTATAGCAACCGGGACCCGCGGTTTTATGCGACCGTTTGGTATAACAATGCTTACTATGGTGAAATCAACGGAAAACCGTACGCCATACAAGCCTATCTGGGCGGAGCGGATGGTATCTCGAACCTGATGCAGCGGACCAAAAACGGGTACTATCTCCGGAAATTCAGAAACCCTGCGCAACTGGACCCGAATACCGGAACGGCGCTCTTTAAAAAATACCGCCTCGGCGAAATTTACCTGAACCTGGCCGAAGCGGCCAACGAAGCATACGGTCCCACTGCCGAGGTGTACGAAGCGGTCAATACCGTGCGTGCCAGGGTTAACATGCCGCAGCTGCCGGACGGGCTGTCCAGGGAGGAAATGCGGGAGCGGATCCGCCGGGAGAGACGGGTAGAGCTGGCGTTTGAGGAACACCGTATCTGGGATGTGCGCCGCTGGAAAATCCTGGATAAAACGGATAAGCTTACGACCGGTATGGAATGGACCAAAACGGGGGAGACCACTTTCACGGTCAAGCGGATTGTAGCGGGACGCCGTAAATCCTGGACGGATAACCATTTGATTATCCCGATCCCCCTGAGCGAATTGATCCTGATGCCGTTGTGGCAGCAAAACCCGGGATGGTAATGAGAGCCGCTGTGTGCAACCTTAACACAATCAGATGATGAATAGAAAAACACAACAATATATCAAATTGCTGGTTAGCTTCATGGTGTTGGTAACCGCTTGTCAATCAGAAGATGACGGCTTGCCTGTCAACACAGCCCCGATTCCGCGTATCCTGGAATTGTCGCCAGAAAATGCAGGACCCGGTAGCCAGCTGACGATTAAGGGAATGAATTTTTCGTCCGATGTCAGCAGGAACGAGGTGAAATTTAACCAGACGATGGTTCCGGTCGAACTGGCCACGGATTCGACCCTTTTGGTGACGATCCCCGCCGAGCTTACCGGGATGCAGGTCGGCGTGACGGTCAGGAGTAATGGTAAGATTTCCAATAAGAAAATGCTTGCGCTGGTACAAATCAAAAAGTTCGGCGATGATTTCAACCGGGCAAATAGCCCTGTTGCCGATGCTTCCGCAGATCCCAACCCGCTTGGAGAGTTCTGGAAAATCACGCTGGGACGCTTTGGCCTCACCGATAACCGGTTGGTATCCGACAAGGAGGGCGGGTTTGAATCCCTGATGTTTTATGAACCGGAAGGACTGGACATGAAGACCGGGGAGGGCAATTTCTTTAAAATGTCGGTAGAAATGCAGGGGTCGGCAGGGTCGTTTGCAGGCGTTATTTTCAACGCGCAGGAAGACCGTAAACGCTTTTATCTGCTACGGGTCAATGGTCCGCTGGTGCAGTTCCTGAAAAGCGGTCCATCAGGACTTAATGACTGGGCCCGGGTGGTCTTCAGCGAAGAGATCGCAGGTTTTGGAGATGGCGTCCCGTACCGGATCGAGATTTCCTCGTCCAATCCCGGACAACTCCTCTTCAAAGTGGTCGGCATCAGTACGAATGACTTGCTGCTCGAACGGACTATAACCGATACGGATCCTTACACCGGCGGGGTTCCCGGATTCTATTACTTCGGACTGGCCAACCCGGTAGCGATCTCGTATGATAACCTGGCTGTGGAGATTCAGTAATGTCGGGGAGTCGGCTTTCGGCAATCGGCTGTCAGCTATCAGCAAATACGATGGGTGGATGGGTGGATGGGTGAGCGGAGTCGAACTCAGGAGTCGAACCCAGGAGTCGAACCCAGTAAGCTGAGCCCACGGTTATCGGCTGTCGGCGATCAGCTTTCGGCAATCGGCAAATACGATGGGTGGATGGGTGGATGGGTGAGCGGAGTCGAACTCAGGAGTCGAACCCAGTAAGCTGCGCCCACAGTTATCAGCTTTCAGCTATCGGCTGTCGGAAATCGGCTTTTGGAGGATACGATGGGTGAGCAGAGTCGAACCCGGGAGCTGAGCCCACAGCTATCGGCTGTCGGCGATCAGCTTTCAGCTATCAGCAGATACGATGGGTGAGCAGAGTCGAACCCAGTAAGCTGCGCCCACAGTTATCGGCTGTCGGCGATCAGCTTTCGGCAATCGGCAAATACGATGGGTGGATGGGTGGATGGGTGAGCGGAGTCGAACTCAGGAGTCGAACTCAGGAGTCGAACCCAGTAAGCTGAGCCCGCAGTTATCAGCTTTCAGCAATCTGCTGTTCGCTAGCAGCTGTTACCGTGATGCGGATTTCCGAAAAAACAAAAAAACGAAAACACAAAAAAGCAAGTCAATAATGAAAATAATACTAATGGGTTTGGGCTGCCTGCTTTTGATGCAATGCAAAAACGGCAAACCGGAGCAAACGCAATACGAGGCAGATACGGTGTCTGTTTTGGGTGATCATCGTTTTGAAAAAGGATTGTCACTGAAAGGAACCAACAGCAGTACGTCGCCTACCGGGAAGTATATTTATCCGTTCGGGGGAGAACAGGAGCAATCGGTCTGGGAATTGGCGGAATGGGGAAGTAAATACCAGCTTTCCCAGGAACAGCTGGAAACGGTCGGCGAAACGAAAATCTACCGGGATCCCGGTAAAGCGATTTCCTTTGCGCAACAAGGAAGCCACGTGACAATGACGGTAACGGCTTCTCAGGAATACGATGCCCCCAGAAAAAACAATGAGGCCTGGCCGCACTTGCTGATCGAACAGGCAATCCCGTCCAAACCGCTTCTGAAAGCGCTGAAAGGGTTGCTGCTGCAGTTTGACGGGCGACTGGTTCAGAATGAAATGAAAATGACGGCGGAACAATTTGACCCGGGACTGCATACCGCGCAGTTCCAGTTGTTCCTGAACGTGCAGGACCTCAACCCGGAATCGCCGGCTTATGGCGACTACCTGTGGTTCGGAATCCCATTCTACGACTACCGCCACCGGCAGGCGGAGGTTTATGCGGCCCAGGATGTCGGAAAAGGAGATGCTACCGGGAAATTTATTTACAGCCTGGCCAACACTGATTTTATGGAAGGGAGCTATCATGACGGGGAATGGATCCGGGTGGAAAAGGACTTGTATCCCTTTATCATGAAGGCCCTGGAAATCGCAAAGGAAAGAGGCTATCTTAAGAATTCTGCCCTGGAAGATTTCCGGGTATCAGGGATGAACCTGGGATGGGAAGTGCCCGGAACGTTTGACGTCAGCTTTGAGTTTAAGGAATTTGACCTGAAAGCGATCCGATAATATGGTCAGGATTGTATTCGCCTGGTGGACGGCCGTTCTGTTGGTGTCGTGCAGCCAGGATGCACCGGAACTGCCGGATGTAAGCCCCCCGGCCTTAAAAAGCTTGTTCGGGGACACCCTTTACCGGCACGGATTTACACTGGGACATGTGGTAGACGGCACTCCGGGTGTGGCGGGTCTGCTGAGTTACGGCGGAACTACACGCGATAACCCGGTTTGGAGCATTGCCCAATGGAACAATTACAACAATAACCTGAAGGATGCTGCTTTTACTGCGTCGCCCCCGAGGTACGAGTACACCACCGAAGGCGGTACATCCGTCGTTGTGGACACCGACAAGGGGAGTATTTTACTAAAGTTGAATACCGGGTCGGAATACGGACATAGTCCCGTTTGTCCGGTCAACCCGCGAAGAGCCGGCGATAAATGGCCGCACCTCTTACTGGGTTATGACTGGGCGCAGGCGGATGTCCTGCCGCTCCGGGGCTTGCAGGAGGTGTGGATGGATATCGGTTTTACGGTGGAGGAGGTAACAGATAAAATGCCTCCGGGTACCGGCGACCCTACCCTTCATGCGGCGCAGTTTCAATGGTTTATCACGGTGCAGAATCGTACGGTTCAGGATGACGGGTACGGAGAATATTTGTGGTTCGGATTGAGTTATTACGATAACCGGCACGATTTTTCACCGTTCTATGCGGCGAAGGATGCCAATACGACCGGGGCGTTTATCTACCTCCCGGATATGAAGGAATTTTTAAGCACCAGCGTAACGGTCGGTGAAAAAAAGCAGGTAGCTGCTGATATTCTGCCGCATATAAAAAAAGCGTTTGAGCTGGCCAAAAACCGGGGATTTATGCAAAAAACGGAATGGGACGACCTGCATATCGGTTCCACCAATATAGGGTGGGAGGTGCCGGGTACCTACAATGTGGCGGTCCTGATCGACAATTTTGCTATACGATACCGCTGAAAAAGCTGCTGAATTTTGTCTGTTTCCTAACCCTTAATGAATGACGAAGGACCGGGCGCTCCGGCCCGGTCCTTAAAAGCCATCACCCTTTGGCATGTCCCCGAACTACGTGCCATGAAAATAAGCATCCCGGAGAAAGTATACGCAAGGACTGCGTGTCTTTGAATTGCAGGATGTCGTTAATCATTTATTCCAGCGGTATGGTATTTCCCCTGATAAGTCGCCCGGCTTTTCTGCTTCAAATGTTCGTGTTTTTCCCCCTGTTTTCAATTGCGCAGCGCAGTACGGCTGATAGCTTGAAATCCATGAGCTACATCCGGAATGAAGTCATTAAGGTAGGCATCGACCTGAACCTGGGCGGGTCAATTACCTTTGTGGGCGCCGCAGACCAGGGGGAGAACCTGATTAACAACCACGACTGGGGAAGGCAGGTACAAATGTCGTTTTACGGACGACCCAATCCGTTTACCCCGAATGGAAAACAACCGCTGCCCTTCTGGAGGAACCTGGGGTGGAATCCGATCCAGTCCGGTGATTATGCAGGCAATCGTTCGAAAGTGGTCGCGCACAAAAATGACGGCGAATCACTTTATGTCAAATGTATCCCGATGCAATGGCCATTGGATAACGAACCGGGAGAATGTTTTTTTGAAAGCTGGATCACTCTCAAAGGCAATACCATCGAAGTTACCAGTCGTCTGGTCAACCGGCGCGCCGATACCAGTCAATACAGGGGAGGCGGACAGGAGTTACCGGCTATTTATACCAATGCGCCCTACCACCG
Organism: Telluribacter humicola; assembly: GCA_040394475.1. Classification (GTDB taxonomy): domain Bacteria; phylum Bacteroidota; class Bacteroidia; order Cytophagales; family Spirosomataceae; genus JBEBSD01. The sequence goes on from JBEBSD010000031.1 coordinate 44,828, forward strand.
TATCGTGACCTATCGGGGGGAGAAGCCGTTTACAGGGGATACCGTGAGCCTGATCCGGAACCATAATTTCCCGACCGGAAAGGGAATTCACTGGGCCGACTGGCACGCGACGGAAGGCTGGGCGGCCACGCTGAACGACCAGGATTACGGACTGGGGGTCTGGCATCCCACTTCCCAGGACTTCAAAGGAGGTTTTTATGGCGACAGCACTTTCAAAGGAGGCAGCAAGGACGCTTCCACAGCGTATCTATCGCCTTTGCATACGGAGATCCTCGACCATAACATCACGTATACGTACCAGTACGTTTTGATAGTGGGCACACTGAAGACCATCCGTGAGTATGCCTACCAACAACAGCCCCGGCAGATGAAACCCCTTTTCACATTTGAAAAGGACCGCCAACACTGGATTCTGGAAAATACAACCGATAGCGGCTGGCCGTTAAAAGATGCCTGGACAATTAAACTCGGCGCTAATGCGGCGGCCGTCGGACCGCATCTGTTCTGGAATGCCTCGGACTTCCCGGCGATCAGTTTACAGGCAGCCTGGTCGGTTCCGGTAAAAAAAGGACGCATTTATTTGCGCAGGTTCGGGGAAAGAGATTTCAGTGAACAAGAATATTATGATTTTGAAGTGCGTCCCGGCGACGAATTCCAGACCTGCCGGATCGATTTGACCGCTTCCAACCGGTACCAGGGCGCCTATTCGGGAGTGAAGATTGTCTGGTCGGCAACCGCCCCGGAAGAAGATGGCACGGTAACCGTGAAGAACATTTCATGGGAACCATCCGGGAAATAGCTGCCATTTTTCCCCTTGTGACGCTGAGAAAGTTAAAAGTGTTTTAACCCGTTGGCAGTAATGGATTTCGTACGAGTACTGCCGGCTTTATAGCAATCTGACAAATGATAACAAACAGAAAGTATGGACTGCTGGTACTGTGTGTACTGGCAGGTTGTGTATTCCGGGTAACGGCGCAGCAGCTGAAGCCTTTCAAGCTCTCTCAAAAGGAGAAAAAAGAGGGCTACAAGATTTTGTTCGACGGCACTTCGATGGATCAGTGGAAAGGGAATACCGCGGAATATGTCCTGGAAGAAGGTGCGATTACCATGCGCCCGAAGCAGGAAGAAGGCGGGAATCTGTACTCCAAAGCGACTTTTTCCGATTTTGTCCTGAAGTTTGATTTCTGGCTGAGCCCGGCGGGGAACAACGGACTGGGGCTCCGTCATGATTTTGTGGAGGCGGCGAAGGGCTATAGCGGCATGGAGCTGCAGATTCTGGACAATGAGCACCCAAGCTATAAAGACCTGGAGCCCGGACAGTACCATGGATCGGTGTACAAGATCATCCCGGCCAAACGGGGTTTCCTGAAGCCGGCAGGAACGTGGAACGAGCAGGAAGTACGGATTCAGGGAGACCATATACAAGTGGTCCTGAATGGGGAGTTGATCCTGGACGGCCATTTAAAAGAGGCCACCGGCAAAATGAAACCGGGCTCGTTTCAGCAGGCGGTGCTCAACGAGAGCGGGCATATCGCTTTTTTAGGACACGGGTCGGTCGTGAAATTTAAAAATATTCGTATAAAGGAGCTTAACTAACAGGAGCACGTCAGGCACCCGGTTCGTGCCGGATAGGGAAGACCTGCCGGAATTATCGACAAGCACTTGCATTACATGCCCCGGGCCAATACGTCGGCGATGTGCAGGGTCCGGATGGAGAGCCGGTGTTGCTGAATGTACCCGTCCAGCTGCATCAGGCAGGACAGGTCGGTCGAGATAATGTAATCGGCGCCGGAAGCGACTGCATTTCGTACTTTTTGTTCGGCCATGGCGGTGGAAATGGCTTCGAATTTGACCGCAAACGTCCCGCCGAAGCCGCAGCATACTTCGCAGTCATCGACTTCCAGTAACTGCAGGCCTTTTACGTGTTTCAGGAGTTGGCGCGGAGCCGACTTGATGCCGCATTCGCGAAGGGCGCCGCAGGCGTCATGGTAGACGGCTGTTCCGTGAAGCGCTGCTCCGACATCTTCCACCTCCAGGATTTGGGTGAGGAATTCGGTGAACTCATAAAGCCGGTGCTGCACAGGCTGTTTGGCTGCCAATAATTTATCGAAATAATTCCTTACAAAACCCGTGCAGGAGCCGCCAGGCGCCACGATGTAGTCGTGCGGGTTGAAATCGCTTGCAAATTTGGCGGCTACCGGCCGGCACTCGTCCCAATAGCCGGCATTGAATGCAGGCTGTCCGCAACAGGTCTGATCCGGGTTGTAGCGGATCGTACATCCGCAGTTTTCCAGTACCCTGGCCATGTTAAATGCCGTTTCGGGAAATAGCTGGTCGACAAAACACGGGATGAATAACTGTACATTCATAACGTTCGGCTTTAACGGAGGGTACGGTCGAGGTGCACAAATCCACCGTCTACATGAAGGAGCTGTCCGGTTGTATGACCTGATCGGCCGGATAGGAGGAAGGCCACCATGCCGGCAATTTCAGCAACCGTTGTCATGCGCTTCCCCAGCGGAATGGCTGCTTCGATGGCTTTCTTTTTGCCGGCAGGATCGGGAAACGTATGGAGCCACTTTTCGTACAGGGGCGTCCAGCAGTCTGCAACAATCACCGCATTTACCCGGATGCCGTAGGGCAGCAATTCCACCGCCCATTCACGGGTGAGGGCATTGCGCCCGCCGTTGGAAGCGGCATACGCAGAGGTTCCTCCCTGGCCGGTTTCCGCGGTCCTGGAGCCGATATTCACAATAGAACCCCCCGATGCTTTCAAGGCAGGAAGGGCGTAATGCGCCATCAGGTAATAATGGACCAGGTTGCGGTGAAGGCTTTCCATAAACGCCTCGTAACTGCCGTTTTCGAGTCCTACGCCATCGTTCACACCTGCGTTGTTTACCAGTCCGTCGATCCTGCCAAATTGATCCAGTACCGAGGCTACGGCAAGTCGGTTTTCTTCGGGTCGGGTCAGCTCGGCGACCTTATGGAAGGCTGTTTTCCCGGCCTTTTCCAGCGACGCGACCAGACGCAGGTTGTCATGTTCATTGCGTCCTACAATCACGGGAACAGCACCTTCATCGGCCAGCTCTCTTACGATCCCTTCGCCAATTCCCCTGGCGCCGCCCGTTACGAGGATGATTTTATCTTTTAGTCCTAAATCCATAATGGGTCATTTTAACGTGACGATTAAACAAATGGTCTTTTTATAAACACAAGAACAGGTGTACTTCAATAGGGCCGTGAACACCCATCACCAGTGTTTTTTCAATGTCACCGGTCCGGCTGGGACCGGAGGTGAAAAAAAGGGCCGACGGGAGGTTGTCCCCGTAGTCATTTTTGATGTTTTCTATTCCTTCTGCGATATCAGGCAGTAATTGCTGTAAAGTGGCAATCACGATATGGACGGGCGTATAGACAGACAATGCCCTTCCGGGTCTCCGGGCAGCGGTTAAAAGGATCGTCCCCGTGCGTGCCAGCAGGTATTCGCAGCCGGTGATCACCGCGTCGGCCTCAAGGCCGTTCCGGGCGCTGATAAACGGGAGATCGTCCAGGCAATAGCGGGCCTGAAGTTCCGGGTCGTCACAAAAGACATGCTCCCATCGGTTGTCCAGCCAGCGCCTGAGCAGCTGAGTATTCAGGTCGGCAGCGCCGGTACAGAGGGTGAACTTGCCATGCAAGGCGGTAAAGGCGGACTGGAAAAGGGTTAAAAGCGACGAATGCCGGGTGGTGTAAAGGTCTTTTTTGAAGGGTATCCCGAACGTTTCTTCCACATCAGACAAGGCTTCCCTGATCTGTTTTAAAATAATTTCCCTGGGCGTATCCATAAAAACGTTTTCTGTACTGTTTTCGCTACTTCCTTCTGCCTGTTTTCCACTGTTTGCTAAACGACCGGGCCGCAAAGACAGGAAGCTGCCGGCTGGTTCCCCACGCTTTCGCCAGCAACTGTTTCAATGCGATGTTCTTGGTATTCCCCCCGGCGAAATCGAGTAACCGGCGACTTGTATTGACCATCCGCCATCCTTTCCAGGCGAAGCCTTCCGGCGAAAGGGCGGGTGCATTTGCTGCCGCCTGCTGCCGGTTGTGCAGCAGGAGTCCGTGCAGGTTGATCTTTACTGGGCATACTTCCGTACAATTTCCACATAAGCTGGACGCGTAACTGAGGTGTTTGTTGTGCCGCATCCCCTCCAGGTAGGGGGTGATGACGGAACCTATAGGGCCGCTGTAAGTAGACTCGTAGGTATGCCCGCCGATATTTTTGTACACAGGGCACACATTCAGGCAGGCGCCGCACCGGATACAGTACAAGCTTTCACGGGCAACGGGATCCGCCAGCAGGGAAGTACGCCCGTTATCGAGCAGGATTACGTACATTTCTTCTGGCCCGTCCGTTTCTTCCTGTTTCCCGGGGCCGGTAAATACCGAGTTGTACACCGTCACCTGCTGGCCCGATCCGTGGGTAGCCAGTAGGGGCCAGAATAAGTGCAGGTCATCGAAAGAAGGCAGTACTTTCTCTATGCCGGTAACCACGATATGTGTTTTCGGGAAACTGGTGCAAAGCCGGGCATTTCCTTCGTTTTCGGTAATGGCCACACCTCCGATATCTGCCAGAAGGAAATTGGCGCCTGTGAGCCCTATCTCCGCTTCCCGGTACCTGGGCCGGAGTGTCTTCCGGGCTATCAGCGTCAGCTCCTCGGGCGGTAAATGGGGCGCCGCACCTATTTTGTCGTGAAACAACGCGGCTACTTCTTCTTTGCTTTTATGCATGGAGGGAGCGACAATATGATAAGGCGGCTCACCGGCAAGTTGCTGTATGTATTCTCCCAGGTCGGTTTCGACTACTTCAATACCGTTTTGGGCCAGGAAAGCGTTCAGGTGAATTTCTTCGCTAACCATCGATTTGCTCTTTACGATGCTGCGGGCGTTTTTTGACCGGCATATCGTCAGGATAGCATCCAGTGCCTGCTGCCCGTTCTGAGCCCAGATTACCCGGCCTCCGTTTTGGGTAAACCGGGCTTCGAATTGTTCCAGGTAAGTTCCGAGATGCGTAATTGCCTCCTTTTTGATCGCATGGGCCATGATGCGGGCTTCTTCGAGGTCGGCAAACTGCTGTTTCCCCTGATCGAATGCCTGATCCGACATTTTCAGGGCATGGTTGATTTTCCGGCGATGTTCGGGGTCGAAGGCCTTCTGTCTGCTGGCTGCAAGGAAAAGTTGTTCGCGTTTCGTCATAACGATTATCTGAAAATAGCATACAGCACTGCCATCAGCCCAAGCAGTACGACCGATAGTGTTTTATAATTGCCTGCGCCCTTCCATCCGGGCTGACGCAGGGGCTCCCAGGGGGTAGCCCAGTAAAGGGTACGGCTCTCAGCCGTATGCAGCACCGGATGCGCATAGGAAAGGACGATCTGCAGGACCACGCAGGCGCAGAAAAGGTAGAAAGCCATCATCATGAAGGGTGTCTGGCCGATTGCGGAAGCGGGGTAAAGTTTACTGACAGTATAAACCAGGATCCCCGCAAAGGAGCCGACCCATAAGGTGTACTGGGCGGCTGCGGCGGAAGCCTTTTTCCAGAATACGCCCAATAGAAAAACACAGGTAATCGGCGGTGCGATATGGGCAATGACATCGTTTAAGCCGATAAAGAGGCTTTCATACAGGTTGAGCAGGGGCAGCAGCAGAATCGAAAGCACCAATGCCGCAGCAGCCGCGATGCGCCCGACGGCTACGAGCCGCTGATCGGTGGTATCGGGACGGGAACGTTTGACCAGGTCGAAACTGACGAGCGTAGCGATGGCGTTCAAAGCGCCTGATACCTGGCTCATTAGCCCTGAAAGCAAGGCGGCCACTACCACGCCCACCAGCCCGGTAGGGAGGAGCTGACTGATCATCAGTGTGTAGATCCCCTTGCTGTTGACTACCTTTTCTCCCGACGCGGTCACGCTGGTGATCGCCGACAAATCGAGCAGGCCGTTATGGGCCAGCACGAAGGCAAATAACCCGGGGAGGACAAACAGGAATACGGGCAAGATTTTTATAAATCCGCAGAAAAGGGCTCCTACCTGTGCGTGATGTCTGTCTTTGGCACCCAGGGCGCGTTGTACGATGGTCTGATCGGCGCACCAGTACCAGATACCAAGAATGGGGTAACCCAGAAAAACAGCATACCAGGGCATGCCGTCAGGATCACCGGCAGGACGCAGCATGGACAGTTTGTTCAGGCTGCCGGTTGCCCGAAGGCCTTCTGTCAACGGCTGCCAGCCTCCGAGCTTGTTCCAGGCAGCCAGGGTGATGACCACGGCGCCGGCAACGAGCACGACCGTCTGGATGGATTCGGTTACGACCACGGCGCGCAGTCCGCCGATAATGGTATAAACAGCAACCAATACTGCAATAACTGTCACGCTGATGTACATGTCGATTCCCAGGAGTGTTTCCAGGACAATCCCTCCGGCCAGTAGTGAGAAGGCAATGTGTATGACCATTGCCGATACAATAGAGACGACGGTGAGCCAGTCGCGACAGGCGCGGTTGTATCTTTTTTCCAGGAAATCGGGCAACGTCGTTACGCCCGACCGGATATAAAAGGGGATAAAGAATACCGCCAGCAGGATGAGTGTGAAAGCCGCCATCCATTCGAAGTTCCCGTTGAGCAATCCGGTATCAAAACCTGACTGTGCCAGGCTTACCAGATGGATGCATGAAATATTCGTGGCAAACAAGGCCAGCCCGATGGTAGGCCAGCGCAACGATTTTCCTGCGAGGAAGTAATCGCTGGAGGTTGTCGCTGTTCTTTTGTGTTCCTTTTTGATACCCGAACGTAAACCGATCCAGACAATTGCAAGGATGTAGAGTGCGCAGATCGTCAGATCGATAGTAGTGATCACGTTTATTTTGGTTAAACAGGTGTTTAGGAAATAGCCCCGGACTCAGTGGTGGGTCAATGTGCAAAATTAAAAGGAAGCAGGTGCTGATTTACCCTCTTTTTTAGCTGTTTTCGGCATTATTTAGGCTCGATGGAAGTTGGGCAGCAAAAAAATAGCCGAGCCTTATTGTTATTTGAAAATGGATTCGTATCTTACATAATACGCTGTCATTATTCTGATTAACCGGCAACTGATAGCTTCCTGCTTTTCGCGGGGCACACCACGTTTTATTGTGCCTGGCGGGTCTTTCTGAGATACATACTGATTCTTCCTATATAAACATTGACGGTAAAATGACCAAAATGAAATGCTTTCGGATTATTGCAGGGTTGTTCCTGGCCGGTATTGTCCTGGCCTGCAGCAAAGAGCCGCTTTCAAATATGAGTCCTGAATTCAGCTCGTTGAACGGACCCAAGCCCCTCATCCTGGTGGATGGATCCCCTGTAAAGGGCCGGATATCGAATCCTCACGAAGTGGATATAAAGACGGTGCGTTACCGGAAAGCCAGTGAGGATCTAACCAGGACCTATGGCACGGATGCCAGAAATGGCGTCATGTTCATTACCACTTCCAGGAAATGAAAGGAATTCGATGACACCTGCTCTTTCCCGTTTCCGGACGGTGAAAGCGTGACATCGGGTCTCCGACCCGCGAACAATCCGTGCCATAACACAGGTAGGGAGACCTGCTTTCACCCTCCCGTCGTCAGCGTGACCCGGTCTTAAGACGAGTGAGAGCGGCCTGCCGCAATCGGAAGCCCTGAAAGGGCGTCATCTATAAGCCCCGGGCGGAGCCCGGGGTAGGCTATGATAACCCGGGGTAGGCCATGATAAAAAAGGAGGGCACAGATGCGTAAAACGGCGTAATTTTTACAATGCGGTGACCACCATCCGTTTGATTTCGTTGGCTTTCAGGTTAACGGTGATTCCTTCCAGCAGCTCATTCCCTCCTGCCTCAAACAGCACCCTGCCCTTTTCATCCGAGATTCGGTAGTTCTTCGATGGATTTGCGGTAAACCATTCGGGAAACTGGTTGATCCTTGGCCAGTCGACAGGCATTTTCATGGTTTGTGCGTGGCGCGCCTTGTCAAAATGCAGTTTCCCCTCCCAGCCCGCGGCGGGGGCATACAGCGCCAGGCAGAGGGAGTCGCCTTTCATTTCTCCTCCCAGCCCGATGCCCGGGACCAACGGGTGGAGATAGGTTCCCTTCGACTTCCACAGGTTGTACATGATGGTGGTCCGGGCGAAGTTTCCGTCGCCGTGCCAGCCTTCTATGATCCCGGACCCCATCCATTGCCGCGCACTCTCCCGGTGGCTGGAGTCCTGCAGGGACCACATCACCTGTGTTTCGCTGTCGATCCATTCCGCTGCGCGTGCATCGGGTATCCTGTTATACAAGTTAAGGGCGCTCTCAATGGCGTCGGCGTACCCGTCCGCGCTGCCGTTCTCCCAGTCATAATTACGGTACTTGTGCAGGTTGCCGAAGAGTTTCACGACGGCCTCCCGGTACTTCTCCGTGCTGTCTACCATGAAAACGGTGTAATACCCGTTCAGGTTGTATCCCCAGCTATCGGACAGTCCTGTATTCAGTACTTCATTTGTCAGGGGATTGATGGCGTTATAAAACAGGCCATCCTCATTTCTTCCATGGTCCAGCACATAATCCAGCAGCCTGTACAACGGTTCGCGGTAGGTGTTCTTTTTCTCCGGGTCTGCAAAGTGCAGCGTAGCATACAGTTCGCACAAGCCGGAGATCAGCTCACATCCGTGGTCCCTGAGACGCAGGTTGTCCACCGTTTTCAGCGGATAGCCATCTCCGAGCAGGAAGTAGTCTCCTATCGTTACCGCCCAATCCAGGAACTTTTGCTCACCGGTCATCCAGTAGATCCGGGAAAGTACCTGCAGCAATTCGCCGTTCACTTCTGTCTTGACAGTAATGGAAAATTCGGGATCATCGGCCACCTTCACGTATTCGCCCAGGTCCCTCAGCATTTCAATCATCCGCTCCGACCAGGGACTGTGGCCCAGCCACTCCGTGAGCGGCATCAGGCCGTCTTTCGCATACTCGGCGGTACCGAAGACAATCCTTCCCATAGCTGGTTCCTCATACAGAAAGCCCTTTTTTGAAAACGAATAGGTATCCGGCAGCGACTTGATGCGGGAAGTGAGCCTTTTTTCATTCCGGAGCATTTCCTTCATCAGTCCGTCAAACCGCCCGCGATCCGTGAAAAAGCTGGTCAGAACCATAAACGGATAATTATCGGCGGCACAATCGTTCGCATTCCAGAGATCCGTGTCCTGTTGAAGATTTCGTGGGATCAGTTTGCTTACCGGATCGGCATGGGCCAGCCAGTCATGCACATAGTGCTCACAACGGCGGAAGCCTTCACTGGCGAGCTCACCGTTCTTGGAGGCCCTTTCGAAATAGCCATCCGGGGTGGCCGGTGTACAGGAGAACGATACAAACAGCAAGAGTCCGGTAACGGCCGGCAAGTTGCGGAGAAAGCAGGTTAGAGGAAAAGCCATCGGATAGCAAGTTTAGGAGCGGATCGGCGCTGATGCGTCGGTACCGGGACAAAGTTAGCAAAGAAAACAGTCCGGATCAATTGGGGGAAGGTTCCGGAAGGCGCCTGTTACTGAAAGGGGTAGTCCGGATAGCCATTGGCAAAGACAACAGAAACAGAATCAGAACGCTATGGTGGCGATAGCCCATACCAGTCAGTTTGGTAATCATTCCTTGCGCCATTGAACAGACGGGTTTACAAGCCGGTAACCCGGTATACGCTGCCCGCTTTCGTTGGAAAGTCGAAACAATTGGATGGCTTGTGATTGGCCTCAGGGATGTGAAGCCCGTGAATATTCAAAGGTGCCTTCGGATCGATAAAGCTAAAAAGCGGATTGGTATTCTTTCCTGATGCCGGTGTCGACAGCACCAGGTCCGGAAACTTGATTGCTCCTTCGGTCCGGATGCGGCAATTTCCGCCCAGCTTTGAGTAGATGACGGCATTTGTCAACTTTCCGTTTGTCCATTCCATGTCAATCTCAAATCCTCCGCGTACTTTCAGCCCTGTAACCTTCCCGTTAGACCAGGCTTTGGGAAGGGCCGGTAGTAAATGGATTTCCCCGGCGTGGCTTTGGACCAGCATTTCAGCGATACCGGCAACGGCCCCAAAATTCCCGTCAATCTGAAAAGGGGGACCGCAAAATAAATTGGGGAAGGTTCCACCGGGATTAATGCCAACTTTATTGGCCGTGATCAACGTTAGAAAGCTGTTCAACTGACTAAACGCATTTTCGCCATCAAACAAGCGTGCCCAGATAGCCAGTTTCCATGTCTTGGACCACCCCATACCCCCGTTACCTCTGCGTTCCAGTACCTTTTTTACGGAACCTGACAGTTCCTGGGAAACGTGCCGGTGAATTTGATTTCCGGGAAATATCCCATACAGATGGGACAAATGCCGATGTTGGGTATCCGCGTCTTCAAGGTCATCAAGCCATTCCTGTAATTGGCCGTATTTGCCGATTTGATAGGGTTGCAGCTTATCTAGTTGAGCGGCTATAGTGTCCAGCAGGTTGCTCTCATTTTCTATTCCGAGAATCGCGTGCGCTTCGATAAACCGGCTGTAGGCCTCTCTTATGATGGCCAGATCCATGGTAGGCCCGGGGCTATAGGAGCTTGTCTGGGTTTCGTTGATCCGGAAATTCAGTTCCGGTGAGTGTCCTACCGGTGTAACAAGACGGCCTTTCGCGGTGGGGACCAGCCAGTCTTTATAAAACATGACAGCACCTTTCAATAGCGGATACACTTCCTTTTCAAGAAAACCCCGATCACCACTGAACAAATAATGTTCCCATAGATGGGACACCAGCCAGCCTGAAGCCATCGGCCAGAACGAACACTTGCAATTATCAATCGGTTCGGCATGTCTCCATATATCCATATTGTGATGCGCCACCCACCCCTCATTGCCATACATGTTTCGGGCAGTTTCCTTTCCGTTTTCTGCTAGCTCCTTAATGGCTTGAAAAAGCGGTTGATGGCATTCGGTTAAATTGGCGACTTCGGCTGGCCAGTAGTTCATTTGCAGGTTAATATTCATCGTATAGGCGCCGTTCCAGGGTGGTGTGATCTGATCATTCCAGATACCCTGCAGATTAAGAGGTTGACCTCCCTGCCTGGATCCTGCAATCATCAGATAACGTCCGAATTGAAAGTAGAGACTTGCCAGAGAAGGATCTTTGCCATTGGAAAACAGTGCAACCCGCTGATCCGTCGGAAGTCCCGACTGTTCCGATTTGTTTCCCAATTGAATACCCACTCTTCCGAACAAGGATCGATAGTCGTGTACATGATTGGCATAGAGGTGAGGGTATTTCAGGGCCAGCGCTTTATTCAGGAAGGCTTGTGCTTTGCCGTGCGGGTCGACACCTTCGGATACCGGGCTTTTATCGTAACCGTTATAACCGGTAGCTGCCGACAGGATCAGCACTACTTCGTGTGCTTCACGTATCTCCAGCCCATCTTCTGACACTAAAATCGTCCCGTCGGTGTAATTGGAAGTTACTTGTATCTCGAACGGCATACCGAGGCCGTTAATGTCTTTATCATACAGGATCCTGGAAGCATTCGGTTTCAAAATACCCTCTTTGGTATATACTTCAGGATACTTATGCTGATCGCCGAGCTTTTCAACCAATTGAAAGTCACGTCTTAGTACAAACCCGGGAGCTTTCCCTTTCAGCAGCAAGCGGTTGTCTTTTGCTTCCCGGGTAACTGTTTCCTCGTGCGGCGATGACAGTCGTAAGGTGCAATTGATCTTTTCCGGCCCCTCAGCTACCAACCGGATCACCATGACCCTGTCCGGATTACTGATGAAGTACTCCCTTTTGAAGCGGGTACCGTTTACGCGATATTCCACAGTTGATACTGCACTGGAAAGATCGAGTGTCCGTCTATATTCCCGAAATGCGCCGTTGTGCAAAAAATCAATACGGACATCCCCAAGAGGTTGGTAGCATTGGTGATTCCTGCCTAACCATTCGTCGGCAATTAGCTGTTCACTCTCTTTGTATTTTCCTTGTTTGAGAAGGGATGTTACTTCCCCGTACCGCTCCCGGATATCGATGGCTTTGTAGGTGTGTTCGGGATCCCCGGAATACAACGTGCTTTCATTCAATTGAAAGTGTTCATGGTCGACATCGCCGAAAACCATGGCCCCCAGGTGTCCATTGCCGAGTGGGAGCGCCTCCGTCCATGTGGAAGCCGGGCGGGGGTACCAGAGTAATTCGTCCTTTTCTCCAGGTATCTGGGAATAATTGGCCCCGGATGCACACAGGTCGGCGGCAAGCAATGTCGCCACAATAAGCAATGTTCTTTTCTGCATTTTGTTCAAGTGAAAACCAGTACGTAGTTTCAAATATATTACTTGTATCCCGGGTTCTGTTCCAATACTGCTTCCGTATTGGTTTCTATTTCGCGGAAGGGGATGGGCCAAAGGTTCTGATGATCAGCAATGCCGTGACCTACCAGGGCATTGTATTTACGTACGCGTTCCACCATTTTTCCCAGACGCATCAGCGTAAGTACCCTCAGTTCTTCCCAATGGAGTTCCCGTGCGCGCTCATCCAAAATATAATCGATGGTCATTTCTTCCGGTAAAGCCGGTGAAGCGTTCGCTCTTGACCGCACGATATTAATATCGTTTGCAGCATTGACGCCATTACCTTTGCCTATGTAAGCTTCTGCCCTGAGCAGGTAGGTTTCAGCGAGTCGGAATATGTAGCTGTCCGTGTAGGAACTTGTGGCCTGATTATTGACAAGCCCTGTCCCGGCATCTACCACAAATTCCGCAGGGTAATCGTTGTTAAAAGGTGTTAGTTTAGCATAAATCATACTCCACCACCGATTATAGGTGTTGGGGAATTGCGAAATGGCCCCGCTTTCCACAATATACTGACCATAGTATTTGGAAGCCGGATTGTCGGCTTTGATATCCCGGATAATGTTGTATCCTGAATTTCTCATGTCCGTGTCGAAATCCTTTTCCCATATCTCCGTACTTACATAATTGGTCCCTGATAACCATCCGATGGGTCTGCCTCCGTACTTTACGGTCGGGCCTATAAATAGATTGACATCTTCGGTGTCCTTCAACTGAATGTAAAACGGGTTAACTGCCCAAGCCATCCGGCTACTGGTTCCACCACCGGTTTTCAGGTATTCAAATTGGTTAACCCACAGGCCTTCCCTGTTTCCGCTGGTACGGTTCTGGTTATTCATTTTAAACAGATCGCCGTATACATCGCCGGGTTCTGTTCTGTTGTTGCCAAAACGTTCTGTCATCAATGAAAAATTGGGGTTGTCGATCACCGCTGATGCTGCCTGAATCGCCGCATCCCAGTTTTTCAGACCGAGGTACACTTCCGCCAGCAGGTGGAAAGCGACGGCTTTGGAAATACGTCCAACCTCCCTGACATGCGTGATTTCAGGCAGGTTTTGGCTTGCAAGCTGTAAGTCTTCCACGCACTGCTGCCATACTTCTTCCCTGCTCGCCCGGACGAAATCTCTTTTGGGTGCGGTAATTTCCTCCAGGATAATAGGAACTCCCCCGAAAAGGATCGCCAGGGAACGTAAAGCAAAAGCCCTGAAAAAATAGGCTTCTGCCTTTAAATTGTTTTTTGCTTCCTCCGATGAGAACCTGATCCCTTCGCTGTCAATCCTTCCAATGATCGCATTGGCGTTGAAAATGATCTGATATAAACCCGACCATGTATTCTGGACCTCTTCTGAGTTAGGAAACAATTTATCCTGATAAAGATTCAGATCGTGCGCGAGGGCGATTGTACACCAGGCGAGATCTGTAGGGTAGTGCATCGCCCGGCCATGGAGTGTGTTAACGTCGTATAAAGTACTTCGTACATTGACATATAAAGTTGCTACCGCCGAATTGAAGTCAGCCTCTGTAGCATACGAATTGACAGGGGAGTAAAAATCCAACGGGACTTCTTCCAGCCATTGGTTTTCGTTGCAGGATGTTCCTGTCAGCAACAGGGTTAAAAAAAGGAAAGAGATCCGTTTCATATACTTGTGTAATTTAGAATTCAAGATTTAAACCCATCGTATAACTTTTCATAACAGGCAGTCCGGGTACTAATCCGGTACCTGTTTCGGGATCAACGCCCTCCCACTTGGTGATTGTCAGGAGGTTTTTACCACTGATATTCAGTTTTAAACTGCGTATGTTGAGCTTTTTCAGGAATTCCGGATTGAAATTGTAAGAAAGTGAAACGTCCTGAAGCCGGACAAAGTTACGCTGATCGTAGGGCCTGGCGTCATAGGTAGCAGGAGTGTCCAGGCGCCGGTATTTGGCATCGGGGTTAGTCGGTAACCAATAGTCCCACCGAAGGGCATTCATATAGCTTAACTGATCCCTCCTGATAAAGTTGGAGGAAGCATAGGGTGAACCATCGGCAAAATAGTAATTCTTGCCACCCTGAATGGAGTTGATGAATACGTACAGGGAAAAATTCTTGTATTTTACCGTATTCGCAATCCCGAAACGATAGGAGGGGTCCGTGTAACCCAGGATTTTCCGGTCGGAGGGGTCTATGACGCCATCATTGTTGGTATCGGTCAGGCGATAAGTTCCGGGGAAAAAGCCGGAAGGGATGGTGCCTGCTTCCTGATCGGCCAGTTGCCACATCCCGGCGATCTCGTAGTTAAAGATAACACTCTGGGGTTCTCCAATAAAAAGCCCGCTTGTGACGATATCGTCCTCCCGGCCGTCACCATTATTGTCAGCACCGAGTATCGAAACGATTTTGTTCCGGTACAGGGAAAAGGTAACAGACGGTTCCCAATTGAACTGGTCTGTCTGCACAGCATTTCCGGATAATGAAAATTCGAACCCGTGGTTACTGACTTTGCCGATGTTGGTGGGAATAGAGGAAAATCCCGTCATACGTGGAATCTGTATGCTGTACAGAATATCTTTGGTATTGTTTTTGTAAAACTCCAGATTCCCCCGGATCCTGGATTGAAACAACTCAAAATCGGAGCCCAGGTTCAGCCCTGTAGTAGTTTCCCAACCCAGATCGTCGTTGGCCATGCTCGAAATCCACTGGCCTATTGTAGTGGATCCGCCGTCTCCGAAAATAATCGAAGGTTCGGAACTCATTCGCGCCATGGTCTGATACCTTCCAACAGCTCTTCGGGCAGTAGTTCCGTACGAACCTCTTAATTTGAAATAATTTAACAGTTTATTGTTGAAGAAGCCTTCCTCCGAGACTATCCAGCCGAGTGCGAAGGAAGGAAATACGCCCAGCTTACGGGACGCGCCAAAACCTGAAAACCCGTCCCTGCGAACGGTTCCTGTAAGCAGGTACCTGTTTTTGTAGCCATAGAAAAACCTCCCCATTGTATAAAGGCTCGTTTCTTGCTGTGCACCGGTTTCAATCATGTTCAGGGAAGCGCTGCCCGCCTGCAGTCTGTTATAGCCTAGTATTGGGTTGGCAAAATTCTGTGCGGCTGCATTTGTATAGGAATATTGCCGCTTCTCGACGCCATAAAGCACGGTGAGATCGATCCGGTGGTTGGTATTGAATGCCCTTTTATAGTTCAGGATATTATCGAACGTCCAGTCATAATTTGAATTGAAGTCTTTGTAGCCGGCCCCTGTGAAATTAGCTCCCCAGGGATTAAACTGATCTTGGTTAACGGTCCGGTAATTATGGGAATAATTCATGCGGTAGCTGAACCCCTCGAGAAAAGGCAGCCGGACATCAAAATGTAAATTAGCAAAGAGATTCATTCTTTTGTCGGAATCGTCGATTTGGTGCTGCAAAAATGGGTTGAGCAAAGAACCATCCGGCTGCACCACGTATTCTCCGTTTTCATCGTATAAGGGTGCGTAAGGCTGCATATGGAAGGCGTTAGTGAGCGAGGGAGAAACACCGGAATAGTCGCTTTGCGCGAAAAAGGACTCCATCCCAAAATCCATCCAGTCAGTAACCCGAATGTCGAGATTGGCTCTCAAATCATATCGTTTATACAAATCATTTTTCATAAAACCCGACTGGTCTGTAAAACCCGCCGAAACAAAATAGCCTGTAGCACCGCTTTTTCCACGAATTCCCAGGTTATGGGAATTGATATGCCCGTTGCCGGTAAGCATGTCCCACCAGTTAATATTCCGGCCGGATTCATAACCCTCGGACACTTCCAGGGTTTTTAAATACGGTGTCAGGGAGAAATTGGGGTTGGGATTCGCGTAATCAGGAGCCAGTCGGCTTAAATCCCAGAAAACATCCATCAGAAAATCCTCATACGCTTGTCCCATATAGGGTTTGACAGTATTGGATGGGGCTTGTACCGAATACTGTCCGGAATAGCTGATAATAGGTTTACCCAGATCGATCCCTTTTTTCGTGGTGACCAGGACTACGCCGTTGGCAGCCTGAGATCCGTAAATAGCAGCAGAACTTGCGTCCTTAAGTATTTCCATGGATTGAATATTGGATGGGTTGATATCGGTAATACTTCCCCGATAAATGATCCCGTCCACTACAATAAGGGGCGCATTATCCGCGGCCGCGCCGGACAGTGTATTTTGTCCGCGGATGGTCATTGCGGGTGCGCTCCCCGAGGATGTTGTCATGCCGATATTCAGGCCTGGAATGGTTCCCTGAAGTGACTGAAGTACATTTACGTTGGCCATTTCAAGCTGTTGGTCAATGTTAACTTTTGTAATGGCCCCTGTCAGATCACTCTTTTTCATGGTTCCGTACCCCACCACCACCACTTCTTCCAGTGCTTTGGCATCTGCTGTCAGCACAATATTGATTTCCGACCGGTTGCCGGCAACCACCTCCTGTGACAGGTATCCCACAAACGAAAACACCAGGACGGCATGTTCATCGGGGATAGCGATGCCGAATTTCCCGTCAGAATCGGTGATCTGGCCGGTAGTGGTCCCTTTCAGAAGGATGTTCACACCCGGTAAGCCATCGCCGGATGTATCGGTGACTTTTCCGGAAACCGGACGTGTCTGGGCGTAGCTGTTCCAGGAAACCATCCCCGTCAGCAACAGGAGAAAAAGCCTGGATACACGTTGTTTTAGTAACATTGCCTGCATAAACGTATAAGATTAAATGGGATATTGGGGATTGTACCTGTATGGTGAAACACCACGATACAAAACTAGGGGGTTCGTGAAAGCCCCTCTCTCTTTTTTTTACCCTATTTCGGCACTTTTTAATCCAAAAACGGGAGGTCTCCAGAAGCGTGGGAAAGCAGGTGAATAGCGGATTTATCAACAACGGGAATGACAGCGCTAACCCGATGACAGGCACGGAGACAAATTCCGGGTGGTCGTTATTTTACCAGTTTGCGGCACTATTTTACCAAGGAAAAGTAAATCAGGATGGTTTTTGTATTTATGTTGGTTAGGATTTGTTAACTTTTGTGCCTGTTAACCATTGGAGAAAGCCATGAAGCCTTTACTGATCGATCTGGATTATACCCTCGCTGACACGTTTATGGTGAAGGAAATGGATGTCCCTTATTTTGTCAATACGCATCATTTCCATAAGGACTACGAGATTGTTTACGTGAAGGAAGGCAGCGGGAAACGGGTGATCGGCGATCATGTGGAAGAATTCGCCGACGGTGATCTGGTATTCGTCGGGCCCAACTTGCCGCATGTCTGGTTTAACGACAAGGAATACTACGATGGAAGCGCATCGCTGCGTGCCCGGTCAGTAGTAATTTATCTGAAACGGAACTGGCTGGAAGAGGTGGTGCTGCGGCTTCCGCAAGTGGATAAGCTGCGAAAACTGCTGGATAAGACGGTGAGAGGGGTGAAAATAACCGGGCCGGCAAGTGACCGGATCGGGCAGATTGCTGCCGGGATTTACCGTTCGGAGGGGCTGCGGCAAACCGTTGATCTTTTTTTGATGCTGCATGAAATGTCGGAAACGCCGGATTGCAAAATACTAGCCAGTGTGGACTACCTTAATACGCATAATGAGAATGAAACGGTGCGTCTCAACAATGTATACGAGTACGTCATGCGGAATTTTTCTTCGGATATCCGGCTGACGGATGTGGCGGATGTGGCCAATATGACGCCCAATGCCTTTTGCCGGTATTTTAAAAAGCAGACACAGAAGAATTTCTCACAGTTTGTCAATGAAATCAGGGTGGGGCATGCGTGCCGGCTGCTCCGGCAAAAAGAGCTCAGCATCGCCCAGGTATGCTACGAGTCGGGTTATCAGAGCCTGACCAATTTCAACAAATTTTTCAGACGGATAGCAGGGAAAAGTCCGCTTGCCTACAGGAAGGAATTTTAGCCTGCCGCTGCCCGCCGGAAAGCGCGAAAACGGCAAAAGGACTGCCGGCAAATGAAACGTCTGACAGTATGCTTCCGCAACGCTGATTCCTCACAGCTGCAGAAAATGGTTTCACGCTGCCGGCCGAACGTTTTTAATTTGTAATTTGCAGTATAGCTGCTGCCCCTCGGGCTGAAGTTTGATCGTGATCGTTTAGCAGGTAGGAGTGAGCGGTAAATGGCAGGATAAACAGTATTCATCAAAAAAAGAAGCAATATGAAAAGGAGGCATTTTCGAAAGGAAGCCGCTCCGGGCGGGGAGCAGTTTCCGGGTTATCGTAAATACCCTGCAAAGGAGGATATCTATATGCGGGAAAAGCGGGTGCCATTGGATGCAGACGGATTGGAGGAAAACGTCCGGCAGCATATTCCCCCGCTGGATCAGGACCTGGATGTACCGGGAGCCGAGCTGGATGACGCCAATGAACTGATCGGCGAGGAAGACGAAGAGAACAATTACTACAGCCTCGGCGGCGACAATCACCACGATTTGGAGGAGAATTAGCGAGGACCCGGAGGTTGCCCTTACCCGCTTATACAAAGAAACAGAAACGGTGCGCAGGCTCCTTGTTCCAGGTGAAAATAAACCCTCCGGATTGCCTTGGATTTGAGATGGGAAATGCTTATAATACCTGAATAGTTCATCTCAAAAATCCACATGGAAATGTTAACAGATAAAGTCGCCGTCGTTGTAGATGGTGGCTGCCTGGCGCAGTAGTTGTTAATAAAAAGGAGAACACATGCATACAAAGAACATCGTTACGAAAGGAAAACCACTAAAAGAGGCAGAAAAGGTATTGATTATGGTGCACGGACGCGGCGCAGCCGCAGCCGATATCCTGTCGCTTTCAGATGAGCTGGAGGTGAAAGGGTATGCATTGCTGGCGCCGCAGGCGGTTAATCATACGTGGTACCCCTATTCATTTCTTATGCCTCCCGTCCAGAATGAACCCTGGCTGTCTTCGGGTCTATCGGTTCTCAGAATTCTGGTGAATGAAGTAACAGCGCTGGGCATCCCCACTGATAAGATCTGTTTGCTGGGATTTTCACAAGGCGCCTGCCTTACATTGGAATTTGCTGCCCGGAATGCTGTCCGTTTCGGAGGGATTGTGGCATTTACCGGTGGCCTGGTGGGAGACCATATCTACCCCAATAGTTATAATGGCGATTTTATGAAAACCCCGGTCCTGATCACTACCGGTGACCCGGATCCGCATGTCCCGGTGGCGCGTGTCCATGCCACTGCGGAACTGCTGCGCGCCATGAATGCGGACGTGACGGAAAAGGTATATCCGGGGAAGGGGCATACCATCAGTCCGGATGAAACCGGGCTGGCTAATGTCCTGATATTCAATCACACGGCACAGGAATAGAAAGCCCAGTCGTCACGTTCAACCTGCCGACCTTCGCTGGTGACACCAGCAGGTAATTTCGCTGTATTCGAACAAAGACCGAACAACCGGGCGATAATTCATCCGGAAAGCAACAAAAATGAACAGCTACAATCCTAAAATCCACCACCGCAGAAGCATCCGTCTGAAAGGATACGATTATTCGCAGGCAGGATTATATTTTATCACAATCTGTGTGCAGGACAGGAAACATTTGTTTGGCAAAATAAAAAACGGTGCAATGATAATGAATGATGCAGGACGAATGGTAACGAAATGGTATTTCGAATTGGAAAACAAATTCCCCGACAAAAAATGCCACGAAATGGTTGTCATGCCCAACCATTTCCATTGCATCATCGAAACCGTTATAACAGTAGGGGCAGACCTGCGTGTCTGCCCGGATACCGGCCCGGACAATAATACCGCAGGTATCCGCGGGGTTTTGGGTGAACAAAGGGGTCCGGGTGAATGCGGCGAACCGACCAACCAGATATTGGGCGAACCGACCAATCAAATATTGGGTGAACCTGGTGAACATAGGGGTCCGGGTGAATCCG
>JBEBSD010000032.1:0-64799 GCA_040394475.1 Telluribacter humicola
TGGCCTATAAAAGGTTATAAGCCTTAAGTAAATGACATTGATTCCCCATTCCCCAAATGGCAACAGACAACGGCAGCGAGCCCCCCCGAGGAAATACCATCGATCCCCTACAAAATCGCCCAAACCCAAACCCCATTCCCCAAACGGCAACAGACAACGGCAGCGAGGCCCCCGAGAAAGTGCTATCGATCCCCTACAAACGCCCATTCCCCGTTGCCCATTCCCCATTCCCCAAACGACAACAGACAACGGCAGCGAGGCCCTCGAGAAAGTGCTATCGATCCCCTACAAAATCGCCCAAACCCAAACCCCATTCCCCAAACGACAACAGACAACGGCAGCGAGACCCCCGAGAAAGTGCTATCGATCCCCTACAGCCCAAACCCCAACCAATCAGAAAAATTCGTACATTCACATAAACTCATTCAGCATCAACCCAACCATTTCATGCGAACCCTTTGTTTTGCTACTAACAACCCTAACAAACTGGCGGAAATCCAGGGGCTGCTCGGGCAGCAATTCCTGTTACAAACGCTAAAAGAAATCGGATGTGAAGAAGAAATTCCGGAAACCCACGACACCATTCCCGAAAACTCCCGTCAAAAAGCAGCCCATGTATGGACACACTACCAGGTTGACAATTTCGCGGATGACAGCGGGCTGATCATTCCGGCGCTGAACGGCGAACCAGGGGTCCATTCCGCCTATTATGCCGGGCCGCAGCGCAGTGCAGCAGACAATATTCGCCTGGTGCTCGAAAAGCTACAGGCAAAAGACGACCGGAGCGCCTCCTTTCTGACCGTCATCACACTGGTTGTACAGGGAGTGTATCATACCTTTGAAGGCCGGGTCGATGGCCGGATCCTACCGGTTGCACGGGGTGGCAACGGCTTTGGCTATGACCCGATTTTTGTCCCCGACGGCACCGATAAAACATTCGCCGAAATGGCCATGGCAGAAAAAGCCCGGATAAGCCATCGTGCCCGGGCCTTTGTGAAACTAACCCGTTTTCTCCGTTCCTAACCTACTATTTCCTATGGGCCATTTTTCCAGTAAAGACTTCCGTTTCGACGGTAGCAAACCTTTTCAGATCGCCGGTACTCCTACCAAGATCAAAGACATTTACGATAACAAGAAGGAATACGAAGAGATGCTTTCCGATTCCATTAAAGAACTGGACGCCCTTCAAAACCTCATGTATGCCCACAATCGCTATGGATTGCTTGTTATTTTCCAGGCATTGGATGCGGCCGGGAAAGACGGCACCGTACGGCACGTGCTTTCAGGTGTTAACCCGGCGGGCATCAGGGTCTATTCCTTCAAGCGGCCCAGTTCACTGGAACTGGAACACGACTACCTTTGGCGCCATTCCAAGGAACTCCCGGAAAGGGGCAGCATTACCATTTTCAACCGGAGCTATTACGAGGAGGTGCTGGTGGTAAAAGTGCATCCGGAAATCCTTCAGAACGTTCAGCTATTGCCCGATGAATTGAAACAGCATGCCGACAAGGTGATGAAGAAACGCTACAAAGACATCGGGAATTTCGAAAAATTCCTCTACCGGAACGGGATACGGGTAGTGAAGTTCTTCTTGAACATCTCCATGAAAGAACAGTCGGAACGCCTCATAGAGCGGATTCAGGACCCTACCAAAAACTGGAAATTTGAAGAAGACGACGTAAAGGAGCGGGATTATTGGGACGCCTATATGCAGGCATTCGAAACCTGCATCAATGCCACTGCCCATGAAAAGGCGCCCTGGTACGTAATACCCGCCGACGACAAGAAAAACATGCGCCTCATCGTGGGCAAGATCATTGGGGAAGAACTCAAAAAAATGGATATGAGCTATCCCAAAACCAGTGACGAACGGGCCGCCCGGCTTCAGGAGTACATCAGCGTCATACAGGCCCAGAACAAGGCTACCTGACTCCTTTTAACTACCAACACCGAAAAGAGAATACCTCTTTCCGGTGTTGATTCATTTACTGGTCGGATATAGATCGAAATAAGAATTACTTGATGACGAAATTACTGTCACCGATTTTGAACCCCTCTGCAAACAACTGCACATTATAGGTGCCCGGGCGGAATTGACTGGCATAATCATACACCATTTCCACTTTCTGGTTGCTATTGGTATAGGCTACAATTTCGCGTGCGGAAAATTTGGCGTCCTCTCCTTCTACCGTGCTGAACTGGCCGCCGCTGATCGCTTCATCTGCCAGGATCGCCCCGTTAGGATCCAACACCCGAAGGTAAATTTCTTTGTTTTCCTGCGCGGTCAAAGGATTTTCGGCCAGGTTGAAGGCAACCTTGATTTTATCGACTCTTTTTGCCTTGTACGTATTCCTGTCCTTTTCCTTCCCACGGCTGTTAATCGTCGTGACATTCATGTTCTGTGCTTTCAGTGCAGCAGCCAAGTTCACCTTATCGGCAAGCTCCTTGTTAGCGCTACTGAAGAGAGTCACCGTATCCGAGAGTTCCTGCTGACGGCGTACAAGTTCAGAATGCTCGGAAACAAGGGTCCCCAGTTCCATGTTTAAGGAATCACTCATCGCTACCAGCCGCTCATTGTCAGCCTTGAGCTGGGCAATTTCCTCGTCTTTTTCCGTCAGGAATTTTTCATAATCTTTGATTTTGGCCAGGTACTTATTTGTTTGTACCCGATCACCCCGTCTCAGATTCGCAAGATCCCCTTCCAAACGTGCTTTTACTTTTTCAAGTTCTGAGAGATCACCGCCTAAACGGGTCACCTCCGCGATCTTCTGGTCCAGCGCTACTGCCACTGAATCCAGTTTTGTTTTCGTGAAAGCCAGCTCTCTGGCCTTCGCCACAATTTCAGTTTCCTGTTTCGTAAGTTCCTGCTTCTGTTGTAAAAAAAGGAAGCCAAAAACACCTGCGACCAATGCCAGGAGGCCGGCAACTATCCAGGGTGTGGAATTTTGATTACTCGATTGATTTGACATTGGAAATTAATGTTAGTACTGTCAGATATAGTTGGTATGCCGGATACTTCCCGCATTTGATCAGTCCCGCTAAAAAAGTTATGCCAACCACTCGCGAACCGGGTCTCAGACTGCCCGCGACAGGGCGCCCTTCTCTCATAAAACCCGCTAATTGCTCAATTTTTAAAGGTTTCGCGCAACGAATACATTCTTTCCCGCCAGGCAGTATCTATGGTAAATCCAAAAAAATACCAGCAGCCCTGGTAGCTGCCCTCTACAATATTCCCCATTATGCAACAATCCTCCGCAGCTTACAACGGCGGAGGATTGTCCTATTCAAATCTGCTTAATCACTACTTTATGCTACGGGCGCATCAGAAACCGGCTTCTTCCGAAACCATTTGTCCCGAATCTTCTCATTCACATAGTACATACAAGGTACCATCACCAGCGTCAGCACCGTAGAGAATGTCAATCCAAAGATAATCGTCCATGCCAGAATATTCCAAAAAACGGCGCTGGGACCCCCAATGATCAAATGAGGAGACAAGTCACGGAACAGTCCTACAAAATCGACTGTGATCCCGAATGCCAGAGGGATAAGCCCTAATACTGCCGCTGAGGCGGTCAGCAGGACCGGAGTCAGACGAATCGCCCCACCTTCAATAATTGCTTCCCGCATGGGTACCCCGCGGTCTCTCAGCTCATCAATGAATTCGATCAGCAGGATGCCGTTCTTCACCACAATACCTGCCAGGGCGATCATCCCTACCCCCGACATAATGATGGAAAACTCCTTGTCAAAAATCACAAACCCGAGGAAAACCCCGATCAGTGACAAAACGATGGTAAAGAAAATAATGAAGGGTTTTACAACCGAATTGAACTGCGTTGCCAGGATCAGGTAAATCAGGAGGATGGCCGCCAGAAAGGCGACTCCAAGGAAGGCCATCGACTCCGCCTGCTCCTCTTGTTCTCCTCCCATTTTAATCGTATACCCGTTCGGGACATCCATTTGCTCGACCAGCTTGTTGATCTGCCCTACAATCTCATTGGCATTGTACCCTGGTACCACATCCGAACTCAGTGTAACGATACGGTTCTGGTCTTTCCGGTTGATCTGGCTGAACGTGGTGGAGTAGCGAATATTGGTCACTGCCGTAATAGGCACCTGCCGCAAGGCTCCGCCCATGTTCATGTCCCGGTAAACGATATTCATGCTCATCAGCCGCTCAAGGTGCTCCCGGTCGTCCTTTTTCAGCCGCACCATAATCGGGTATTCATCCTTGTCGTCACGGAACTTGGATACCTCCAGTCCGAATAACCCGGTACGGACAGCCATCGCAATCTGCTGGGAACTGATTCCTTCCCGCTGCGCTTTCTCCCGGTCTATTTCAATGACAATCTCCGGCTTATTGGTCACCAGGTCCGAACGCAGCTGATCGATCCCCTCAATACCCGATGCCTCCACCTCTTCCAATACATCCTTTTCCAGTTTTTGCAATACCGTGAAATCGTCCCCGGTAATCTCAATCGCAATCGGCTTCCCGGTCGGAGGGCCGGTTGCCTCCTGCTCTACGGAGATTTCCGTTCCCGGAATATCCGAAACAGCATCCCGGATTTTATTCAGAACAACCTTAGAAGAGCGGCCGCCGCGTTCCGTACCGTATACAAAAGCTACCGTTACCTTTGATTTATGCGGTGTCGCCGCCCGGTCCGGATTATAGGGATCGCCGGCATTTTTACCGACATTGGCAATAACCGAATTAACCATATCCAGTACCTGCTCGTCTTCCAACACTTTAAACACCCGTTCCTCGATAATTTTGGTAACGGAATCCGTCACCCGGGCATCGGTCCCGATCGGCAGTTTATTGTACACATATACATAGTCCGGATCACCGCTCGGGAAAAAGACCACATTGGGAGAGGCGATATAGGTGATGACAAACGTCATGATGAGCAGTGCAAACATCGCGATAATCGCTCCCACCGGCCGCCATCCCTGCAGCATCCAGCTGATGAGCTTCTTATAACCTGATTTCAGGGCAGGTAATAACCGGTCCTGAAACGGCACCAGAATGCGGGGCGTCAGAATGTAGTGGTTGAAAATGTACAGCAACAAGATCAGCACAAAGAAGTTGCCTACTCCCCTGTCGATGGCATACCCCACAAGCGCGGCGATTCCCAGTATTACCAACGGCCGGCGAATGGCCCGGAAGCTGGTATCATGCGTCTTCTTCTCGTCTTCGTGTCTTCCCATAAACGACACCGCAAAAACAGGGTTCATGACATACGCCACAAAAAGCGAGGCGCCCAGTGTAATGATCAGGGTGAGGGGCATAAATTTCATAAACTCCCCTACAATACCCGTCCAGAAAAGCAACGGGAAGAAAGGGGCGATGGTCGTCAGGGTACCCGACAGCACCGGCACAAACACCTCTCCGGCCGCTGCCTTTACGGCCTGCTGGATCGTCCAGTCGCGGTGTTGGTTAAACAACCGGTGGGTGTTTTCGATCACCACAATGGCGTCATCCACCACCAATCCGATCCCGAGCAGAAAGGCAAACAATACGATGGTGTTCAATGTAAAGGTAGTACCCGCTATCGGCCCGATGATCGGCATGAGCACAAAAGCAACCAGTGCCGAAAGCGGCACCGAAAGCGCCACAAAAATCGCATCCCGGACACCCATAAAAAACATGAGCACACAGACCACAAAGATAAAGCCCAGGATGACCGTATTAATAAGATCGTGGAGATCCGCGCGGGTCTGCACCGACTGGTCGGCAGTTATTTTGATGTCGAGCCCCTCGGGGAACCGGTTTTCCTGGTATTCTTTGATAACCTCCTGAATATTGTCGGAAGCTTCGACCAGGTTTTCCCCCGATCGTTTGATTACATTCAGCGTAATGACCGATTTATTATCCAGACGGGCAAAATCCTGCTGCTCCTCAAAACTATCGATCACTTCTGCCACATCGCCCAACCGTACGACAGCACCCGTGTTGGTACGGATACGCATGTCGGCCATGTCCCTGACATCGGTGTATTCACCTTTTACCCGCAACGTACGCCGCACACCTTTTACGTTCAGCTCTCCGCCGGAGATATTGATATTTTCGCCTTGCAAACCCGCCTGGATATCAAAGAATGTCAGGCCGGTAGCCTGCATCCGGGACAAGTCCACATTGATCTGGATCTCCCGGTTCAGGGCTCCCAGAATATCGACCCGCGTGATTTCCGGCAATGCTTCCATCCCATCCTGAAGATCCTCTGCAAATTCCTTCAACTGCTTGAGTGAAAAATTTCCGGCAATGTTGACATTCATGATCGGGAACTCCGAAAAGTTAACATCCTGTGCAGTAGGGCCTGAATCCAGCTCCTGCGGCAAATCCGTCTTCGCCTTGTCAATCGCATCCCTTACCCGCTGAAGCGCATCTTCCACCTGTACATTCGGTGTAAACTCTACCAGGATTACCGATACATCCTGCAAGGCATTGGATTTGATCCGTTTCACCCCGTTGAGCGATTTAAGCTGCTTCTCGATGGGTTTGTTAATCGTATTCTCAATATCGGCAGGAGCTGTTCCGAAGTAAATGGTATTAATATAGATCTGGGGAATCTTAATATCCGGGAATTGCTCTTTGGGCAATGAATTGTATATCGTAAAACCGGCCAACGTAATGATGAACGTAAAGATGTACACAGTCGTACGGTTCTCTACGCACCAATTCGTAAAGCTCATTGTTTTGTATTCATGAAATTTCATACAGTTCTGTTTAAAAAAGGTTGACTACGTCAGACCACCCTTCCTGAAAGGACAGGCCCTCCGCTTCATTAGGAACCATTAATAACTGATCGGCTGACCGTCCACGACTTCCTGATACCCCTGTGTGATGAGCAGGTCTCCGGCCGACAGGCCGCTCACTATTTCAATTTTACCATTGTAACTGAGCCCGGTAGTTACCCGCCTGGCCCGTGCTACCCGCTCCGTACCCTCCGCTACAAATACAACCTGCCCTTCCTCCGTACTCTGGACGTAATTCTGGTCTACTACCAGGGCGTCTTTCCGGTTGGCATCGTTGATTTGTATGCGCGCCATCATGTTCGGTTTCAGATCGGTCGACGAAGGCAGATTCGCTTCAATCGTAAACGTCCGTGTTAACGGGTCTACCGTCGTGCTGACAAAGGATATCCTGGCAGTATATTCTTTTTGTAAATCCGGAAACTGCACCACCACGGGGTCCCCTTTTTTGACACTGGCCGCGTACGCATCTGCTACCTTGGCCGTCACTTTCAGGTTACTCAGGTTCACCACCCGCACGATTCCCATTCCCGGGGAGGCCAGTTCTCCTACCCGGACGTTGACCAGGTCGACTACTCCGGCGATCGGGGAGACAACCTCCGACTGGTTGAGCTGAGTAGCAAGCGTTACAAGCTTCTTTTCCAGTGCCTCCTTATTGTTTTGCGCCTGCAGGTACTGGATTTCGGTCCCGATCTTCTGGTCCCACAGGTTCTTTTGTTTTTCATACAAGGTGGTCACCAGGGCGAGCTGGGTTTTCACTTCTTCGACAGACTCTCTCAGGATACTGTCGTCTATCTTGGCAATCGGGCTGCCAACCTTTACATAATCCCCCTCTCTGACATGCATGTGCGTCACCGCTCCGCCCGTTTTAGGAGTCACCAGCACACTGTTTTTTGCATCGACTGCCCCTTGCAGTTCGATATAATGCTGAAACAGCACCGGTTCCAGCACGCCAACAACGACTCCCTTCCTCCGGGCCTCGCTTGCCGCCTTACTCGTATCCAGCTGTGCTATTTCCTTTTCCAGGGTTTTTATCTGGCCTGCAATGGTCTGCTGCTGTGTTTTCAACTTGGTCAGTTCTCCCTTTTTTGCTTCCAGGCCCTGTTTTTCCTGTCCTCCCCCGCAAGCCAGCAACGCCAGGGTCATTATAGGTATCAGTAAATAATTCCGTAACATCGTGATCGTTATTTTGAGTGATATGATTTGTAATAGTTTGTGAAAAGTCACCTTATTATTTTCCGCGGTAAAGTTCCCCCAATGCCTTCTGCAAGTCGACCTTGGCAATCAGGAGATCATAGAGTGCCGCATAATAATTGGTCTGAGCCTCCTTCATAGATGATTCGGCATTGATAACTTCTATATTTGAGCCTACCCCTTCCTTGTATTTGATGCGGGAAACCCGGACCACCTCCTTTGCCAGGTCTATATTCCGCTGATGGGTCACCAGGGTCTCCAGGGCATTCGTCATACTCACATCGGCCTGTTTGACTTCCAGGTCTATGGATTGTTCGAGCAAGTTTTTATTATTGAGGATTTTATCCAGCGCGATGCGTTTCTGCTGCAGCTGGTAATGTTTCGAAAGTCCGTCAAAGATCGGCACCTGCAGGTTGAGATTGAAAGCCGCATTGTTAAACCACTTGGAGCCAAATAATTCCCCGAAATTGTTCTGGCCGTTATTGTGTCCATACCCCAGCGAAGCAGAAACTACAGGCAGGTAACCGCTTCTCACGTTCCGGATATCCAGCTCCGCCAGCTTGCCCTGCGTTTGCAGAAGCGAATGCTCGATCCGGTTCGAATAATCGACGGCAGAGCGTGCACTCAACGTCCTGAATTCATCCAGGTTGAGAGCGGGATCCAATTGCTCGCTCAGTTCCAGGGGTTCTTCCTGGCCCATCCCCATCTGGAACTTCAGCAGCGCCTTACTGAGCGCTATCAGGTTGGTTACCTTTTGCTTTTCGGAAAGGAGATTGTTGCGCTGCACTTCAATCCGGTCGACATCTATGCGTTCGACAAAACCGGCCTTATTCATTTCCTGAGTCTCCCTGAATAAGGTATCCAGCCGTTCCAGGTTCAGATTCAGCACCTTGGCCTGCTCTTCTGCTACCTGCGCCGAATAATAGGCTTTGCTCACGGCTTCCGCAACGGCAACCTCCGATTGTGTAATTCCTTTTTGTGCCAGCTCACGGTAAGTAGCCGCTGCCTTGAGCCCGACGAAATAAGATCCGTTGAACAATAGCTGGTTCCAGGTGGCGCCAAACATTCCCGAATGCCTGATCCCGAACTCCAGCGCCAGCGGAGGAGCATCTGCGGGGGCATTCGGATCGGCAAAATTGGCCGGTACAATAAACTTTTGAATAATCAGGTTATTGGTATATCCCGCGTTAGCACTCACCTGGGGCAGCCCGATGGCCCGTGTTTCCCCGATCTTCGCCTCCGCTGCTACCAGGTCCAGCTGTGCATTCTTTACGGTACCATTTTTTTGCAACGCATACTCAATCGCCTGTTGTAATGAAAAGTGCTCCTGGGCACTGGAAGGAAGTATTCCGCCCGCCAGCAAAAGCAGTATCATCGGATACGTTTTAAACAGCTTCATAGATTTTTGTTTTCACTTTTAGATTTCTGAATGTATTCGTAATAGCGTTTCTTTCCCTTCTCTGACAAGAGCCCGTGAATAAAGTGGGTAACCAGTTCCTCCTGGACCGTCAGGTATGAAAACTGGTCGGGAGGAAACGTCTCCGGGTCCAATCCCTGTTCAAAATGTTTTACCCGGAGCAGCGCAAGGATCTCAATATCGATTTCCGCCCTGTAAAGTCCGCTGTTCACGCCTTCCTGCAGGTTAGACCGTATGAGGTTCAGCCGGTAGTCGTATTCATACTTCATGAGTTTACGCCAGGTTTCCGGGTAATATTTTTTCAGATCGGAAAGAAGCTTGTGGTCGAGCCTTGTCAGCTTTTCCTTGATCAGGTGAATGGAATTGACAAGCTCTTCTATGGGGTCGCGGGACACCTCCTGAAGGCATCTGACATCTTCACAGGAGTCGTTGATAATTTCTTCAATAATGGCATTTACAATTTCATTTTTGTCTTGAAAATGGAGATAGATAGTTTTTTTGGATATCCCCAGCTCTTTGGCAATGTCGTCCATCGTCACTGTTCGGATACCATACTTGTAAAACAAGGCCGCGGCTGCCTGCCTAATCCGTTCTTTCATCTAACCTGCTGGAATTCGATATTGTTAAGCTAACACCCTGGAAACTATAAAAGGTTTCAAAGTTTCCGCCCTTTTTTTAAAATTTCTGATAAACACCCGATAGACAACAGACAAGCGGTCAATAGCTTAGATGAACGGCGACTGCCGGCCGTAATGATTGTTCCGACCGGGTTTCCGCTACTTGTCCGGAAAACAAAAATCGCTTCTGCCGGTCTATTCCCCTTCTTTTTTACCGGATGCGTTATTTTTGAAAATCAGGGAATGAAATCCCCGGCTTTCTTGTTTGGATAAGAGAGCTTTTTTATTCAATTTCGTGCGCTTTTTTCAGGGATTTCCGCCGGTAGTGGTATGAGAAACAACTACTTGGCACAAGGACCGCGATTTTATAAGAAAAAGTGTCATTTAAAAACATCTGATTCATTCATAACCAATACCATACATAATGAAAAGTTACATTGATCTGATTCAGCAATCCTTTGAATTTCCCACCATGGAATTCAACGTGGAAGATAACCATTTGCTGTTCAACAATGTTGCGTTAATGGATATTATCCGGGAGCACGGTACCCCTTTAAAACTCACCTACCTGCCCAAAATCGGAGAGCATATCGAAAACGCCCGGATGCTTTTCAGAAATGCTTTTAAACGCCATAATTACAAGGGGACTTATACCTATTGTTATTGTACCAAATCGTCTCATTTCAGTTTTGTACTGGAAGAGGCGCTGAAGCATCATATTCATCTCGAAACGTCTTCTTCGTTCGACATCCCCATTATCAGGGAATTGTACCGGAGAGGGTATGTAAAAAAATCGACTTACATCCTGGCCAATGGTTTTAAGCGTCCTTTGTATACCCAATACCTGAGCGAGCTGATCAACGAGGGCTTCAACGCGATCCCTATCCTCGACAACCTGAAGGAAATCGAATCCTACGAACAGCTGACCCACGCTGAAACGGTCAATTTCGGGATCCGTATTGCAACCGACGAGGAACCGAATTTTGCCTTCTATACCTCCCGGCTGGGTATCCGGTATAATGATGTACAGCAGCTTTACAAGGAAAAGATACAGCCGAATCCCCGCTTTAAGCTGAAGATGCTTCACTTCTTTATCAATACCGGCATCAAGGACAGTGCTTACTACTGGAGTGAACTCACACGCTTTATGTTCAAATACTGCGAAATGCAGAAAATCTGTCCCGATCTGGACTCCATTGATATTGGCGGCGGGCTGCCTATCCAGACTTCCCTGACCTCCAATTACGATTACCAGCAGATGATTGATGAGATCATCGAAAATATTCAGTGGATCTGTAACAAGAACAACGTCCCGGTACCGCATATTTTCACCGAGTTCGGGAGTTATACGGTGGGTGAAAGCGGTGCGGTTATCTATAAAGTGATTGATAAAAAGCTGCAGAATGACAAGGAGCTTTGGTACATGATCGATGGTTCCTTTATTACCCATCTGCCCGATTCATGGGGAATGAACCAAAAATACATTATGCTGCCTATCAACAACTGGCATAATCCTTATCAAAAGGTAAACCTGGGCGGACTGACCTGTGACTCACAGGATTTCTACAATACTGAAATGCACAGTGCGGATCTGTACCTTCCGATTTTCACCGAAGAAGAGACGCAGTATGTCGGCTTCTTCCATACCGGCGCCTATCAGGAGTCACTGGGCGGCTACGGCGGGATCCAGCATTGCCTGATTCCTGCTCCCAAGCACGTCCTGGTCGACCGGGATGCAGAAGGCAACGTCATCACCAAAGTATTTGCCGAAGCGCAGGACAGTGAATCAATGCTGCGGGTGCTGGGTTTCCGTGACGACTCCTATGTAAACGGCGAGTCTCCGTCATCGGAGCCCGAAGCGGAGATAGTGGAAGAAATGGTAGTTCCTGTCCTGGCAAAAAGTAATGGAAAAAAGTAAGTTATTCAGAAATAATACGTTACTTAGACAATCATTCATCAATTCCTTACGCATTCAATGAAAAAGGCCCTGATATTTTGTGCGGTTTTTGGTTTACTTGCTATGAGTTCCTGCTCCCGTAAGACATGTCCTGCTTACGGCAAGGTTCAGCTTACCCCGGCTGCTGTTCTGCCGGCTTAAGGTCTTCCCCCAGGATACGCGCTGTCGCCTCCGGAAAACTTGTTTCACGAAAATCCGCTCCCGTCGGCGCATCTTTCTTACTTAGCAGAATTGTGCGGACGCCGGCGTTTTTACCCGCTTTCACATCGCTTTCCCGGTCCCCTATCATCCAGGACAGCTCCTTTCTGATCCCATATTTTGCGATGGCCTTTTCAAGCAACAGCGACCCCGGCTTTCGGCTGAGTGACCGGGAGCTGTACTCCGGATGATGCGGCGCAAAGTACAGATCATCCAGCAGGTTTCCGTAGGCTTCCTGCATCCGCTGGTGCACGCTGAGGACATCGGCTGCATGGTAGGCTCCTTTGGCAATTCCCGCCTGGTTGGTAATGACGATCAGCAAATACCCTTCCTGTTTCAACTGTTTTAACCCCTCGGCTACCCCTTCCGGGAATTCCAGCAGGTCCGGATTCCACAAATACCCTTCCAGATCCTGGTTAAGAACCCCGTCCCTGTCTAAGAAAACACACTTATTCACCTTTCGTTTATTAATTGTTAGTTACCCCTGGTCTGTGTCCCCACAGACCAGTTTTGACACCAAGCCAGGAACGCGTCGCCGTAACAGGATGTGGACTGTGAAGACACAGTCCACGGTATTGACACAGTCCACGGCATTGACACAGTCCACGGCATTGACACTGTCCACGGCATTGACACTGTCCGCAGTATTAACACGTTCTCCGCTCCCTTCTTACCAACTTACCACGATTTAATACGAATATTCAAACAAAGCCTCCTTATTAACAAATCATTAACTGCATTCTTCGTAAATTTGTTTCCGGTTAACGAACTAACCAGCGGCATAACAAGTTGTCAAAGTATTCGTTAACCAAACATAACGTTAATCAACACGTTGGTCAAACAGGTTTCTGAAATAGCAAATCTATTACCATGAGTGATGCTATCAAGCATGAATGCGGAATTGCACTGATCCGCTTGCGAAAACCTTATCAATACTATATTGATAAGTACCAAAGCCCACTGTACGCTGCCCATAAGCTGTCGGGCATGATGGATAAGCAGATCAACCGGGGGCAGGACGGCGCCGGGGTCGCCAACATCAAACTGGAAGTCCCTCCCGGCAAACGCTACATCAGCCGTTACCGTTCAGTGGCCACACAACCGGTAGCTGAAATTTTCAAGAAAATCCACAAGAAATTCCGGAAATCCCTCAAAGGCAACCGTAACCGGGTCTATGACGGCAAATGGCTGCAGGAAAATGTGGCTTTCACAGGAGAGTTATGGCTGGGGCATCTCCGTTACGGCACCCATGGGGCCAACGAGATCGAAAACTGTCACCCGATGCTGCGTCAAAGCAACTGGCGGAGCCGGAACCTGGTGATGGCCGGTAATTTCAACATGACCAATGTGGACCAGTTGTTCCAGAAGCTTGTATCCCTTGGCCAGCATCCGAAAGATACCGTCGATACGGTGACAGTGATGGAGAAGATCGGCCATTTCCTGGATGAAGAAAATCAACGGGTTTTCGACCGCTTTAAAGGTATTTTTGAAAACCCTACAATTTCCGATGTCATTGAAGACAACATCGATATTCAACGGGTTCTGCATCGTTCCTGCCGCGATTTCGACGGCGGCTACGCCATGGCGGGTTTACTGGGCCACGGCGCTGCTTTTGTCATCCGCGACCCGTCGGGGATCCGGCCGGCCTTTTTCTATGCCGACGAAGAAGTAGTGGTAGTGGCTTCTGAAAAGCAGGCTATCAAAGCGGCCTTTAATGTGGAGTTTAACGACATCCGCGAATTAACGCCCGGCGCGGCGCTGATCATTGATAAAGACGGTGAATACAACGAGGTACCCATTCTGCCGCAGCAGGAGAAACGGTCCTGTTCGTTTGAACGGATCTATTTTTCCCGTGCGACGGATCCTGATATTTACAACGAACGGAAAGAGCTGGGAAAACTGTTGGTTCCGCAGGTATTGAAAGAGATCAATTACGATCTGGAAAACACCATCTTCTCTTTTATCCCCAATACTGCCGAGACCGCCTATTTTGGCCTGATCGAAGGATTGGAAGAATACCTCTCCCAGAACAGGAAGCGCGCCATCATGGAAGGAATCCTGTTTGAAGAGGAACTGGACAAGATTCTTTCCTTCCGTCCCCGGCTGGAAAAGCTGGTCAGCAAAGACGTAAAATCACGCACTTTTATCACAGCGGATGAATTTCGGGACGATATGGTATCCAGCGTCTATGACACCACTTATGAAGTGGTTCGCAAAGGCATTGATACCGTCGTCGTCATCGACGATTCGATTGTCAGGGGGACCACCCTCGAAAAACGCATCCTGAAAATGCTGGACCGGCTGGGTCCCAAGAAAATTGTGATTGTTTCTTCTGCCCCACAGATACGTTTCCCTGATTGTTATGGCATTGATATGTCGAAGATGCGGGACTTTGTGGCGTTCAGGGCAACGCTGAAGCTGCTGGAAGAGAATGAAATGAACTACCTCAACGAGGAACTCTACACCCAATGTGTGGCTGCACTGGCTTCGCAGAATGCCAGTAACATCAATTTCGTAAAAGCATTGTACGAACCTTTTACCTACGAGGAGATCTCCCGGAAAATTGCCGAGATTGTACGACCTGACGATCTGAACGCCGAACTTTCAGTGATTTACCAGACTGTCGATAACCTGCATAAGGCTTGTCCGGGGCATACCGGGGACTGGTATTTTACAGGAGACTATCCCACCCAGGGCGGTAACCGTACTGTCAATAAAGCCTACGTCAACTTTTATGAAGGGAAGAAGGTCAGGGCGTATTAATGCGCTGACCTTTCCCTGTTACGTATGTCTGCCCGTCAGCAACCTATTTATGAAGTAAGAATAGACCATTTACTCGAGACGATTCCCGGTCTGGGCAGAGTTCCGGAACTGACCTATTTCACGAATCTCAAAAAAACGATCGATACCCTGCGGATTGTACTGGAGGCAAACGGCTGGCCTGTAACGATCAACTACTCTGCCGTGTACCGTCATTTGCAGTTAAAAAACAGTTACTCCTCTGTTTTCGTCCTGGAGCATGTGCGTTATTTTCGTCTCACCATCACCAAACGGATCATCAATCCGCATCTGACCAGCCTGGGCATAGAAGAAATGCCCCGTCCGAGACGAGGCATTTCCGGCAGTATGTTAACGGATTAAATGAACATCACCGGCGGCAGGCCTGTCGTGCCATAGTACCGGGAAAAATCAAAAGTTGCCGAATCACCGTAAAGCTGTTAAAAGCGCATTTTTATGCCTTTCAACACTGAACTTACTAACGCAAAAAAGTAGCTTTTGTCTATAAAATCTCCTGTTTATCGCTATTTTGATATCGGGTAGCCAAAATTGCGGACCGGTTTGCACCTACAAGAAATGCCTCGTCCGGGACGAGGCATTTCCAAAAATCTGCTGACGGATAACCGGCGAACAGTCTTTTATTTGTCGTTTATCTTACTATGTCTTTTTCCGTAGACAAAATAAACTACCAGGCCGATTGCCAGCCATATTGCCAGCCGGACCCAGCTTTCATTCGGTAATGAATACATCAGGTAGATACAGATCAGAACCCCCATTATCGGCACAAAAGGTACCCATGGTGTCTTAAAGCCGCGCGGCTGTTCAGGCATCCGTACACGCATGATCCACACCCCTATGCAGACCAGGCAAAAAGCGAAGAGGGTTCCGATGCTCACCATATGCCCCAGGTCGCTTACCGGCACAAAACCCGCGAAAATACTGACGAAGAGCATAAAAAACACATTGGTCTTCCAGGGAGTCCGGAACTTCTTATGGACATCACTAAAAAACGATGGCAGCAGCCCGTCCCGGCTCATCGAATAAAACACCCGGCTCTGCCCCAGCAGCATGACGAGCATTACAGAGGTATAACCTGCCAGGATCGCTATAATCAGACCATCCTGCAAGAAATCATAGCCCGTCACTGCGAAGGCAGTAGCCGCCGGTTTGGCATCGCCTGCAAACTCGGTATAATTGACCAACCCCGTCATTACATGCGCAAACAGCACATAGAGGATGGTACACACCACCAATGATCCCAGGATTCCTTTCGGCATATCCCGTTGCGGATTCTTGGCCTCCTGGGCGGCAGTCGAAACGGCGTCAAATCCAATGAAAGCAAAAAAGACGACCGCGGCGCCGGTGGCAATCCCCGACCATCCGAAATGCATGTAATTGCCTGTGTTCTCAGGAATATAGGGCACGTAATTGGTGGGGTCGATATAGCTCCAGCCGAGTATAATGAAGAGGATGACGACCGCCACTTTCAAAATAACCAGCATGTTGTTCATAAAAGAAGAACTGGCCGTTCCCCGGATCAGTACCAGAGAAAGGATCCATACGATCAAAATCGCCGGCAAATTAATAATTCCCCCCTCCAGTAATTCACCATTGCTTAGGCGCATCGTTTCAAAAGGCGAACATACCAGCTCCGCAGGAAAATGAATATTGTACTTATCGAGCAGTTCGAGCAGGTACCGCGACCAGCTTACCGCTACGGTAGCGGCGCCCAGGGCATATTCCAGGACAAGGTCCCACCCGATGATCCAGGCGACGAATTCTCCCATGGTCGCATACGAATAGGTATACGCACTGCCGGCTACCGGAATCATCGAGGCAAATTCCGCATAGCAGAGCCCCGCAAAAGCACAGCCGACTGCGGCAAGCACGAATGAAATGGTCACTGCCGGGCCTGCGTGTTCTGCGGCGGCGATTCCTGTTAATGAAAAAAGTCCGGCGCCAATAATAGCGCCTATGCCCAGCGCTACCAGACTATTGGCGCCGAGCGTACGTCTTAACTGATTCCCTTCTCCGGATGATTCGTATAAAAGCTTCGCGATCGGCTTTTTCGCCCAAAATTGATTTGCCATACGTATTAATAAAGGTAGTTCACAGAATTCGGGTTAAAACTACTGTATTTTATTTTGCATACAAGCCATGTCACAAAATAAAAATGGGGAAAGTCGCGAAACCCTCCCCAATTTTTACGCAGCCGTCAGGCTTTCGCCGGCCTCCCGGCCTTGACTGCCTTTCCTTTGGTCATCGCATCCAGCGCCGCAACCGCCTCTTCCGGTGTGTTCAATCCCTTCCGCTGCAACGCATCCACCACAATAGGCGCCGCGATGAACAATGAAGAATACGTACCTACGATGACACCTATCAGCATCGCAAACGTAAAGCCCCGTAATACCTCTCCTCCGAAGATCATTAGTACGATCAGAACCATCATCGTCGTTAAACCCGTCACCGCTGTCCGGCTCAGCGTTTTGTTCAGGGCATTATTGATAATGACCGGGATACTTTCCTTACGGGATTTAGGATCCTGCAGATAGCTTCTGATCCGGTCAAAAATAACGATGGTATCGTTCATCGAATACCCCATAATCGTCAGTACCGAACCTATAAAAGCCTGGTCAATGTCGAGGGAAATAAACGGTATCCAGCCGTTGAACAACGAGAAAATGGCCAGGAGCACCACCACGTCATGCACGAGCGAAATGACCGCGGCATACCCGAAGGCCAGGTTTCGAAAGCGGACAAATATATAGAGGAAGTTGGCAACAATGGCCAGCAGCACTGCCCAGAACGCCGAAACGATCATATCATTGGCAATCGTCGGCCCGACCTTGGAAGAGCTCACGATCGTCCCCTTATTACCGGGTACCTGCGCTGCCGCCGTGGCAATCAGGTCTTCCGCCTTCCGGTCTGCCTCGACTGAAGTATCTTCAATCAGGTAATCCGTCGTCACTTTCACCTGATCGAATCCATCGTAGGTTTTCACCTCCGGCGCCTCGCCCAATGCTTCGGTCATTACCTTGCGGACATCATCCGTACTGACATTCTGTTCAAAACGGATTGTATAGGAGCGCCCGCCTTTGAAATCAATTCCCAATCCGAATCCCTTAAAGATAAACGACCCGACCCCGATCACCAGGATAATCCCGGAGACGATGTAAAACTTACGCCGTTGGCTGACAAAATCAAACTTGGTATCTTTAAACCAGTTTTTGGTAAGACCTGAATAGAACGCCAGCTTATTTCCCTTCTCCAATTGGTAATCAAGCAACAGCTTGGTAATGAAGATGGCTGTAAACAGCGAAGTGATCAAACCGATTACCAGGGTAGTGGCAAATCCAAGGACCAGTCCCGTACCGAAAATAAACAGGATAGACCCCGTTAATAAGGTAGTAATATTGGAGTCAATAATGGCGGAAAGGGCTCCTTTAAATCCATCCTGCACAGCCTGCGGGAAGGGTTTCCCATCTTCCAGTTCCGCTTTGATCCCCTCATAAATAAGTACGTTGGCATCCACCGACATCCCGATCGTCAGGACGATCCCGGCAATTCCCGCCAGGGTCAGCACCGCGCCCAAGGACGCCATAATACCCATTAGGAAGAACAGGTTGATAAACAGGACAATATCGGCAAGCCAGCCTGCTTTGCTATAGTAGACGAACATAACGACCAGCACGACCACGAGGCCGACCACGGAAGACAGCAGTCCCTGGTTCACGGCTTCCGAGCCAAGTGTTGAACCTACAACTGCTTCCTCGACGATGTGTGTCGGCGCGGGAAGCTTTCCGGCCTTCAGCACATTGGCCATATCCTTGGTTTCCTCAATGGTGAAGCTACCCGTGATACTGGAGTTTCCGTTAGGAATTTCTCCATTGACCGTCGGCGCCGTATATACCTGCTCATCCAGAATAATTGCCACCGGACGGCCGATATTCGCAGCTGTCAGCGCACGCCACTTCCGGGCTCCTTCCCCGTTCATGCGCATGGTTACCTCCGGCTTGCCATACTGATCGTAATCGCTTGTAGCATCCACGATCACATCTCCTTCCATCGGCGCCACTCCTCCCGGCTTTTTAATAAAGTACAGCGGCAGGATCGACTGTCCGTCCCGTACCTCCATTTCCTTACGGTCCCACATGAACACCAGGTCGCCGGGGAACAGTGATTTCACTTCCGGACGATGCAGGATTTCATTGGCCCGCGCGGTATCTTTCATGAATACACCCAATCCGCCGGGTAAGGGAATAAACAGATTGGTCAACGCGGCGGTCTGCCGTGCAAATGCCGAGGTATCGGCCTGGGTCGAATCGCTTCCGCTTTGCGTCAGTTGTGATTCCAGGCTGCTGGTTGAAGCCGCCTGTGTCGCTGTATCGGCAGCCACGCCGGCTAAACTCGTTCTGGCGCTTTCCGCTTCTCTTGCCAGGTAGCCTGCCAGCTGATCGATTGCCATTCCCACTTCATCCAGCGTATATACTTCAGCAAATTCCAGCTTGGCTGCGCCCGAAAGGAGTCGCCGTACCCGCTCCGGATTGTCTACGCCCGGCAATTCCACCAGAATACGGTTTGTTCCCGGTAGCCGTTGAATATTCGGATTCGTTACCCCGAACTTGTCTACCCGCGCCTGCAGGATTTTAAAGGCCCTGTCCACCGCTCCGTTCAACTCTTCCTTCAGCAAGCTGATCACTTCTCCATCAGACGAGTTGGCAGTGATCCGATGGCGGTTAGCGCTGTTCGAAAAAACAGCCGCCAGGCGGGTATCAGGCGCAACCGCCTTAAACTCTCTGGCAAACAAATCAATAAAGTTACTTTGGCTGGTAACGGAAGCTTCCACGGCCTTCTTAAGGGCCTGCTGAAAATTGGCGCTTCTGGCGCTTCCTCCGGCCATCCCTTTCACCACATCGGCGGGGGCCACCTCCAGCACCACATGCATCCCTCCCTGTAAATCAAGTCCAAGGCCCAGCTCCCGATCGGTTACCTCCTGCAGTGTCTGGCCAAGGTATACCTTCTGCTTCCACAGGGAGTCGACGTAACGCTGCTTTTGGGTATAGTCAATTTTCCCTTCCGCATCGGTTGCGAAGGTCTCTGCATCCTTTTTGTATTTATTAGATACAACCGTAAAGGAAAGGTAATAGATACTGATTAATCCTAATAGTATCGAAAAGAAAATAACTCCGGATTTGTTACGCATTATATACGAATATGAAATAAAGAAATAAAAACACTGGAAATAACGGGTATACCGGCACCTATGGCACCGGGCCGGCCCCTTCAGGGAGCGTTGGCAACTATATAATTGCCAAAGACCTTATGAAAATAGGAGAAGAAAAAATAGGGTATTTCAAAACGGTCAGAGGATAGAGAACTGCTCCGGAGGGGTAACAAAGAAGGGGCAGCAAGTATCCAGTCCTGGGAAAAAGCAAATGTAGCAACACTGATCACTACCGCGTTGAACTGCAGTTCCTGAACGGTTGTTTCGCCAGTCGGCTGCGCCTCATCCTCCTGTCCGGCTGCTATCGTGCTGACCGTCACGGCGCTCCGGGAGTGGGTTCCTCCCGCAGTATAGACCGCAAGCAGGAGGGTGGCAACCATCCAGCACAACACTAACTGTATCGTCTTTTTCCGCGGCATTCTTTCAGTCGAACTATTCAGGGCTGCAAATTTTACTTTAAAATTTCACAAATGCAAATTCCGCCCGTTCCTGTCAGGTTACTTAAAGAGGTCTTCCGATTGGGGAAGTGTAGGATTATTATAGATATAAATCCCATTATATTCCTGTTTAACAGGTACCGAGTTGGGTGCAACCCGGTGAAACGGCAATGATCTTTCGGTAGAATAATGACAAACAAATGATTTGCGCGTCTGTTTCGGATCTGCAATGACACTACCGCCGTGCGCCAGCGCGCCATGCCATATCAGCACGTCGCCTTTTTTGATCAATAATACCTTCCGGGGATAGTTCATTTCCTCACATGTCTTGTCAAGGTATTCGGCAAACTCCAGCGGTGTTTTGGTCGACCAGGGCTTGGAGAGGATCCCGGAACCGAAATCAAATTTCGGCATTTTATGGGATCCTACATAATAGTAGAGCGGCCCCGATTCTATTGTAATGTCTTCCAGGGCAATCCAGGCGGCCGCCAAATGACTCGGATTGAGCGCCGTTACCCAGGGGAAATCCTGATGGGTCGGTTGCTGGCTGCCGAACAGGAAGGTCAGACTCTGCATGACCACTACCCTTTCGTCAAAAACAGCCTGCAGGAAGGTGGCAATTCCCGGATGTGTCATCAGCTTTTTGGCGGCCACGGAGGAGCTGTGGAAATCGTTAAATTTAACGTACTTCCCTTTGAGGTCTTCTTTTGGAAATTCTTTTATATCCCGCTGCTGATCCGGAAGAAATTTAGGCAAATCGATGCGGACGCTCAAACTGTAGCGCTCCGGATGGTCGGTCAGGGTTTCGACATCCTGCCAGAACCTGTCGATCATTTCCTCCGGGATAATCTGTTCGAGTACCACATATCCGTTTTCAGACCATTCCCTCAGTTTAGTCTGAAGATCATAGCGCACTTCAAAAGGAGGCTTGAACCGCTTCAGAAAACCTGCGATATCCGGGTTAGCCTTGTCGATCCAGGGGAGCCCGGCGGGATCAAACTCCCGCAAGGGAAAATACCGGTCGCTCAACTGATCGGCTTTTCTTTTAACACGTTGAAGAAGGCTCATTTTTAATGTTTTAATAGTAAAAAAGAACTTTAATACACCGGTTATCCCCAGGCAATCTACTCATACCCCGTTGTCAGGGCCTGTTCTTCCGCCAAACGCTGCCGTTGCACCCGCGCCGACACAAAAATCCCTACCTCGTAAAGCAGCGTCAGGGGCATGGCGACCAGGATCTGGCTGTAAATATCCGGTGAGGGCGTAATAATAGCGGCAACAATCAATATCACAATAATGGAATGCCTTCTGTATTCCTTCATAAACGCCGGGGTCAGGATTCCTGCTTTGGACAGGACAAACACCACAACAGGCAACTGGAACGCCACGCCGCAGGCCAGGGTCAGGGTTGCGATCGTCGAAATATAGGAGACGATGTTGAACTCGTTGACAATGGACGGATCCAGCGTAAAGTTGGCAAGGAAATTCACTGCCAGCGGCGTCACCACATAATATCCGAACAACACGCCGGTAAAAAAGAGAAAGGTCACATAGAAAACAGCGCCTCTTGCAGCCCTTTTTTCCGTTAATTTCAGGCCGGGTTTGATAAACCGCCAAATCTCCCAAAAGGCATACGGGAAGGCAAACAACAACCCCACAATAGCCGAGGTGGTCAGGGCCATCGTAAACTGTCCGCCGACCTCAATATTCTGCAGTTTGAAATTAATACCGTCGACACACAGCCCCTCCGCCCCTACTTTTTCGCCGAGCTTACACAACATGCGGTACGTCCAGAAATCCGTCTTACTGGGTCCCAGAATTACTTTTCCGAATATCCATTCCCGGTAGATCCAGGCTAATATGGCAAATACGATGATTGAACCTACAGCACGGATAATATGCCAACGTAGTTCTTCCAAATGCTCCAGGAAGGTCATTTCCTGACCTTCATCCACCTCATTTTCAAATTCCTGATCCAAGGGCATAACTTTACTCATTAACGGGTACCTCTACCAACTCAATTCTTTTTGGTATATTCCGGGGTCGAAATTACTCATTTCCACTTGTATGTTAAAATAACAACGTTAAAATCAGAAAAAATGTCTAGGAAAAATCGTACAGGGGTCGTTTACTCTACAGATCCTGATTTCCGGTTCCATTTCGATTCAGAAGAAGAACCTGAAACCCTTCCTGCCGGAAAGCAGGATTTACGTATCTGGCTGGACAAAAAAGGGGGCGGCAAAATTGTTTCGCTGGTCAAAGGTTTTATTGGTACAGCCGCCGATCTGGAAGTATTAGGCAAACAATTGAAAAACCTCTGCGGTTCGGGCGGTGCTGTCAAAGACGGGGAAATCATGCTCCAGGGAGACCACCGCGATAAAGTGCTCAGTTGGCTGGCTGCAAAAGGTTACAAGGCTAAAAAAGCAGGGGGGTAACCCCCCTCTCCGTTACAGTTCGTTCTGCAGGGTATCTGCCGGTACTTCCTCCGGCAGTACTTCAGGCACCCTTGGACTCGTGGGGAGTGTTCCCTGTGAAGCCCGCAATACTTCCACGCTGGTCACGAAAAATTTGGTATCCCCGTTCCAGGGAAGCAGGAAAAATTTTTCTTCATAGGTCAGGGAGGCCCGCTGGCCGGTTGCAATCGCTTCCTCCAGTTTCCGGATCGCTTCCTGGTTACTGGCGCTGACCGAAAATGCCCATTCGGTGGCGTTCATCACCCCCTCCCCGTCGTACAAACCTCCCAAACGCAACTCTCCCTCATAGGTTTTAAAGACATAACCCATTTTGCTCAGTTTCAGGATAAATCCCGCTCTTTTTCCTTCACTGTAAGAGCCGAAGCTTATATAATACAGTATCCCGCCGACAATCGCCAGGAATACCAGTAAGAAGATCCATTTCCGCATGTGCAGTGGTTGTTTAGAAGTTATTTATGGCTGCTAACTTCGTAATTAGTTGGGATTTTTCCAACTGTCTCATTTGGCCCGGATGGCAACGACCGGATCCAGGCGGGCAGCGACCATGGCCGGAATAATCCCGGAAAGCACCCCGATCACACAGGACACTCCCAAACCCAAAAGGATATTCTGGGGCAGCATGATCACTTCGAAGCTTCCCATGGGCACAAAAGTGATCAGATAGACGAGAAAAACCCCAACCAATCCGCCCACCAGGCTCAGCATGACCGCCTCAAACAAAAACTGAAAAAGGATAAAGTAATTTTTAGCTCCCAATGATTTTTGGATACCGATCAGGTTTGTCCGTTCCTTCACCGACACAAACATAATATTGGCGATTCCGAAGCCTCCCACCAGGATGGAAAAGCTGCCGATCACCCACCCTGCCAATGACAACACTTTAAAAATACCCCCGATCGCTTCTGCAGCTGCTTCCGGCCGGTTAATGGAAAAGGTACTTTCCTCTTTCGGCTTGATGCCCCGCTTGGTGCGCATCAGACCGATAATCTCAGCCTCCAGCTCTTCCAGGCCGGGGTCTGAATCGTACCCCTTCACCACGATGTCAATACTCGGGCGCCCGGACGTGAAATATTTGGCATAGGCAGTGTAGGGGATATAGCATTTTTCGTCCGGGTTGCCAGAAAAATCCACCATGCTGCTGCCCTTCCTTTCCTGGAGCCCGATCACTGTAAACCGGTGTCCGGCAATCTTTATCTCCTTCCCGACAGGATCCTGGCCCGGGAATAACCAATCGGCCACTTTGGCCCCGATAACCGTCACATTACGCGCCGAATTACTTTCCATCGGCGCAAAATAACGCCCCTGCTCAATAAGGATTTCCGAAACCTGGCTATAGTCGTGGGAGATCCCCCAGATATTCGCCTGTCCGCTATTGGATCCGTTCTTTACATCCACACCGCCCCGTACGCCAAGCGCAGCAATCGCACTCGCATTCTCCATCCGG
The DNA here is from genome assembly GCA_040394475.1 of Telluribacter humicola. Taxonomy (GTDB): domain Bacteria; phylum Bacteroidota; class Bacteroidia; order Cytophagales; family Spirosomataceae; genus JBEBSD01. The sequence goes on from JBEBSD010000032.1 coordinate 24,497, forward strand.
CCATACAGAAATTTAAACTCTTCATAGCTTGGCTCCGGCCATCTGAAATACTTCCACCAGGCATATTCCCCCCCGAAGCCCCAGGGCCATTTCTGGACATAGAGTACTTTATCCCCGATATCTTTCAGGCTCTCCCTCACGCTCCTTTCCAGCGAATCGACAATCGTAAAAACGGCCACTATCGCGAAAATCCCAACCGTTACCCCCAACAGCGAAAGGGTGGTCCGCATGATATTGGATTTCAACGCCTGCCAGGCGAACCGAAAACTCTCAATTATCTGTCTGATTAATTTCATGCCTGCAAAAATTAGGTTTTCCGTGTATTCGTATTTCAGGAAATCCGTTTGGTCACCCTACAGATTACCCAGATTGACATCGTTAACAATCACCGCTCTCCTTCCAACCAGTCTGACAAGAGAAAGCAAAGCCGATAGCTGTGGGCTCAGCTTCCTGGGTTCGACTGCGCTCACCCATCATATAGCTGACAGCTGATAACCGACAGCCGATTCCCCCGGATATCCCCACACTCAGCCGGCAAATGTTGACGTTCTGTCCTTAATAAACAACTGTTTAAGGATAAATGGTCATTTGAATCAATAAACTGTAACCCACATTGAAAAAAAAGACCGTAACCGTGTAAGAAATACCCGTTCATTTTGCAAATCCGCCCGACAGCTGTACCTTTAAAAGCCGCCTGATTTTTTATCATCCGATCCGATATGCGCTACTATTTTCTGGCTCTCATCAGTGTGGCGGGAAACCTGCTCCCCGCCCAGCAACCCGTTAAGGAATCAACCGGATTTTACCAGTTCCTTACGGACAATCCCGGTCAGCAACCCTTCATCAGTGACCGTCAGGGGGTTATTGCTGCTAACGGAATGGTCGCATCCGCCCATCCGGAAGCGTCTGAAGTAGGGATTGAAATCCTTAAAAAAGGTGGAAATGCCGTGGACGCCGCTATTGCCGTCAAGTTTGCGCTGGCAGTCGTACACCCTTCCGCCGGAAATATCGGCGGCGGCGGATTCATGGTCTACCGCGACCACTCGGGCAACAGCTACACGCTTGATTTCCGGGAAAAAGCCCCGTTGAAAGGGCACAAAGACATGTACCTGGATACAGCGGGGAATGTGATCCCCCGGTTGAGTATCCACGGCCACCTGGCCAGCGGCGTCCCGGGGTCAGTTGACGGGATGGCCGAAGCCTATAAGCGATTTGCCCGGCTGCCCTGGAAAGACCTCATCGAACCGGCCATTCAACTGGCCCGGAAAGGCGTAGTCCAAACCCACAGCGAAGCCCAGGGGCTCAATGCCGTCAGGGAATCCCTGCTCGCCATCAATCCCGCCATCACGTACTTCCAACGGGAAGACGGCCGTCCGTGGCAGGCAGGCGATACCCTGGTGCAGCACGATCTGGCAGCGGTCCTGGAACAAATCCGCGATAAAGGCCGCAACGGATTTTACAAAGGCCGTGTGGCCCGCCTGCTCACGAAGGAAATGCGGTCAGGAAATGGCATTATTTCCAGAAAGGACTTAAAAAGGTACCGTTCGGTATGGCGGACCCCGGTCACCGGAACCTATAAAGACTACAAGATCATTACCATGCCGCCCGTTTCCAGCGGCGGGATAGCGCTCCTGCAGCTCCTCAGGCTGACCGAACCTTACCCGCTGAAACAATGGGGATGGCATTCCGACTCTACCGTCCAGGTGATGATTGAGGCCGAACGGCGGGTATATGCCGACCGCGCCAGGTTCCTGGGAGATCCGGACTTCGTCAAAATACCGGTTGCCGAGCTCATCAGCTACGACTACCTGAAAACGCGGTGGAACGATTTTGACTTCGGGAAAGCGACCGATAGCCAACAAATAGCCGGAGGGATTATTCCCGGGTACGAAAGCCTCGAAACGACCCATTTTTCCATTGTTGACCGGGAGGGAAATGCCGTTTCGATCACCACGACCCTCAACGGCGGGTATGGCAGCCGCGTCGTCGTAACAGGCGGCGGCTTTTTAATGAACAATGAGATGGATGACTTCAGCATCAAACCCGGAGTCCCCAATATGTTCGGACTGATCGGCAACAAGGCCAATGTCATTGCTCCGGGCAAGCGGATGCTTTCCTCCATGACCCCTACCATCGTGGAAAAGGACAACCAACTTTTCATGGTAGCAGGCACCCCGGGAGGTTCGACCATTATCACTTCCGTTTACCAAACCCTCCTGAACGTACTGGAGCACGAAATGACCATGCAGCAGGCCGTAAACGCCCTGAAATTCCATCATCAGTGGCTCCCCGACAAAACAGTTTTCGAAAGGGGTGCTTTTCCGGACAATACCGTCCTCCGGCTACAGCAAAGAGGTTATCTCCTCGAGCAACAGCGCAATACCATCGGGCGGATGGATTGTATCCTGGTAAGGCCTGACGGGACGCTGGAAGGAGGATCGGACCCGCGCGGCGATGATACCAGTATCGGTTACTGAGAAATGCAGCGACTCCCGTTAAATTTTGGTAGATTTGCACCTCATTTTACCGGAACCCTTCTGTTGGGTTCCAGGACTTGTAACCTATGAGTAGTATGGATAAACAAATCGTTTTCGCGGATAACGCTCCGGCTCCGATCGGCCCTTACAGCCAGGCCGTTTTGGTGAAAGACACGCTGTACGTATCGGGTCAGATTGCCCCGGACCTGGCTCCGTTCGGAGATATCATGGCCGAAACCCACCGGGTGATGGAAACGATAGGCTATATTCTGAAAGCAGCCGGAATCGATTATACCCATGTTGTGAAATGCAGCATTTTCTTAAAAGACATGAACGATTTTGCCGCCGTAAACCAGGCTTACGGCACTTATTTCCCTACGCATCCGCCCGCCCGGGAAACCGTGCAGGTAGCCCGTTTGCCGAAAGACGTCAATGTCGAAATCTCAGTGATAGCCGTTAAATAAACCATCCGCCGGTTCCTGTTTCTACGCTGAAGGAGCCGGAATTGTCCTGAATACTAATGAGTCAATCCCCAGTAAGAGTGCGTTTTGCTCCGAGCCCTACCGGGCCCCTGCATATTGGCGGCATACGCACGGCCCTTTACAATTACCTTTTTGCCCGTAAGCACAACGGACAATTATTATTACGGATCGAAGATACCGATCAGACCCGTTTTGTACCGGGGGCAGAAGCCTATATCCTGGAAGCCCTGGAATGGCTCGGAATCGAAATCGATGAAGGATTGGGTAAAGGCGGTGAACACCACGGTCCCCATGCCCCCTATCGGCAATCGGAACGCAAGCCGATGTATCGTCAGTACGCCGAACAACTCGTTGACGAGGGGAAGGCCTATTATGCTTTCGATACGGCTGAAGAACTGGATACGATGCGGAAGCAGCTCGAAGAGGCAAAGGTCGCGGCAATACAATACAATGCGATTACCCGGATGAAGATGAAAAACTCGCTTACGCTTTCCCGGGAAGCCACCCGGCAGCGCCTGGCAAACGGCGACCCGTATGTGATCCGGATGAAGGTGCAGCCACGGGACGAGATCCGTTTCAACGACCTGATCCGCGGCTGGGTAGCCGTGCATTCCTCCCAGATAGATGACAAAGTGCTGCTCAAATCAGATGGGATGCCCACCTATCACCTGGCCAATATCGTGGACGACCATTTGATGGGGATTACCCATGTGATCCGGGGTGAAGAGTGGCTGCCGTCTGCCCCTTTGCATATCTTACTTTACAAAAGCTTCGGCTGGGAAGCACCGCAGTTCGCACACCTTCCGTTGCTGCTGAAACCCGATGGCAACGGGAAACTCTCCAAGCGGGACGCCGATATCGGCGGGTTCCCTATTTTTCCGCTGGAATGGACGGACCCCAAAACGGGCGAAACCGCTAAGGGCTTCCGGGAAGAAGGTTACCTTCCGGATGCTACCAACAATTTCCTTGCTTTGCTGGGATGGAACCCCGGTACCGATCAGGAACTGTTCAACAGCGCCGAACTGATCGCTGCCTTCAGTTTTGAAAGAGTCCACAAGGCAGGCGCCCGTTTCGATATCCAGAAAGCGCAATGGTTCAATCAGCAGTACCTCCGTCAGTATACCGACGAACAGCTGGCGCAGCTGGTACGCCCTGATTTTAAACAGGCAGGGATCGATGTCCCTGACGAAATCCTGCTCAAAATCATCCACCTGCTTAAGGAGCGCATCACCTTTCTGTCCGAAATCCTGGAAGGCTCCCGGTTCTTATTCGTCCGGCCGGCATCCTACGATCCGGAAGTAGCTGCCAAAAAATGGAACGCCGATGCCGTAAAAGGGATCAGCGCTTTTCTGGACGCCCTCGCCGCTGCCCCGGAAACAGCGTCATCGGAAGCGCTCAAACACCTGCTGCACCATTCCCTGGAACAGGAGGGTATCAAACCCGGCAAAATCATGCAGGCGCTGCGTCTTGCCGTTACCGGCCTTGGAGCAGGCCCTGACCTGATGCTGATCATGGAGATACTGGGCGTCCCGGAAGTAACCGGGCGTTTACAACAAGCGCTCAGCCGGCTTTCTGTAACGGCGTGAGCGGCGGGTTCAGGCAGGTGGATTAGAAGGTAAGTCTTCTGCACTATTTGATACCGTTTGATTTCACTATAAAATCGACCACAGCCTGCGGATTTAGCAGGCTGTGGGGATGGTGCCCTACTCCCGCTTTCCGAATTACCCGGATAAGCCCTCCTGCGGCTTTGATACTTTTTTCAAAGAGGTCCGTGTTTTCATCTATCGGGACTACTTCGTCCGCATCTCCGCACACATGCAATAGCGGGATCCGGGCTTTGACAATCTTTTCAGCCAGATTAATGGGGTTGCCTCTGAATGCCATGGCCTCTGCATCAGTCCTCAGGTTGAAATCATTTTTAAAGGTTTCCCAGTCTTTGGCGCTTCCTTTACTTTTCCCTTTGCCACCCGGCCAGCTTTTCAAATCCAGTACGGGCGCATCGGCGTAAATTGCAGTTACCCTTTCGGGATACCTGGCTGCCCAGCGGTAAACATATACGCCACCCCTGCTCATGCCTTCCATTGCAGATTTCTTCGAAAGGCCCGCTTTGGTAAGCATCCGATAGAACCCATTCCATATTGAAAGGGCTTCCTTATTTCCAAACAATTCGGAAGCATCGCAATAGGCCACATGAAAACCTCTTTCCAGTAAAGCAATATCGGTCTGAGGCTCATGTCCCCAAAACCGAGCCCGCCATATCCACGGAGCGCCGGATGCCACCTTTTTGGGAACCACTAGTTTGGCATCTCTGCCGTTAAATATAAAATCATGCCCCTGAAAGCCATGGAAATTAAAGGGGGTTGTTTCGTGGCCTATTTTTTCAACAAAGCCGGATCCGGGCCCATTTCCCAGCTTCAACACCTCTGCAAGCCGCTTTGCAATCCTGAGTGCCCCGGCTACGTTAGGGTGGACTTTATCCGGTAATAACTCCGGAGCATCAAGAAACAGGTTGTAGAGATTAATCACTTCCACACCGGTGTCATACGCCACTTGCCGTATTTTGGGAATAATTTGTTTTTCCAGAACGGACGAAGTGATTCCTGCTGTGTCGGTTGAGAAAACAGGAACGGGAAGTAAAAGAACTATCTGGGGACGGCTGGGAAGATTCTGAAATGACCTGATGAATTCTTTGTAATCGTCCTCAAAATTGTTTAAAAATACCCTGTTCTCGAGCTTGGTATCGTTGGTGCCGAGTTTAATAAACACCCAGTCAGGATTAAACTCAAGGGCGTTCTTATATTCCTCGGAGTCTGTATACGGAATATTTCCATTCTGTAAAAGGGTGGCTCCGTTTTTTCCAAAATTCCGGACGTCATAGTTTTCCCCCAGCATAACGGCTAGTTGAGCAGGATAGCTGTTATATTCACGGTCGTCAATCCGGGCGCCATAGGTAATGCTGTTGCCTATGCAGGCAATACGAATTTTGTTCGGAGTTTGTGAAAAGGCTGACAGATAACAAGTCAATAAAATAAGGAAAATAAGAATAGCTGAACGCATACAAAAACGATGGGTTTAGGGTTATCAATGTAACTACTTGGCTTGTATGGATTCGTTTCAGTTGTGCAAATTAAAACAGCAGTTCATTCAAAAACATGCTATTTGCCTGATTCTCGGGGTACCGTCCGATTGGATCACTTCCAGTTTCAGTGACTCAAGCCTTATATTATCGAGTACTTCGATACGCTTATGACCGATGCTTTCTCCTTCGGAAAGAAGTACCCAAGCGCCGTTTTCCTTCCCAAGCAACTTATATTTTCTGACGCGTTCGCCTTTTGCAATATCCTCCTGGAGCACCACGTAGTTCACCTTTGGCTTTTGCTTCAGATTTAAAGTTATTGTGCTTTTGTTTCCTGAAGCAGTGCCCAATGGCTTGGAAAAGTATTTTTTGATTTCTTCGCCAAACTCTGCAAGCCGCTTCAAATCGCCGTCGGGCACCAGCCCACGGTCATCCACTACAATACCCAACAACATATTAGTGTTTCTCCCAACGGTTTCCAGGTACCGGTTACGAAGGTCTTCAAGAGTGCGTATACGGTCTTCTTCAGCATCACGCCAAAACCATCCGCCCTGGAACACCGGCTTTTCTTTTGTTCCTCTTCTCAGTGCAAAATCCGCTTCTCCCGGACACCAGAAACTACCATCCGGATTCCCGTTCAGCCCCCTGATTTCGACAAGCCCCGTAGCTGAAGTTGTAGAGTCGGCCCGTGACCAGCAGGGATAAGGTGCCACCCCATTCTCGTTCCCTACCCACCGGATATTGTTTTCATAACCGTAAGGTCCCTGGAAGGCGATCGCATCCGGCTGATATTTTCTTAGAAGCGGCAACACATCGATACCCCCTTTTTCCGGTGGGAGCACTCCGCCGTCAAACCAGATTTCGAACAGTTTCCCGTAACGGGTCCACAGTTCGGTAAGCTGAGCTTTTACCATTTCATTGTATTTTTCCTGTTCTGCTGTATTACCGGACAAAGCAAGGCCAGGATTATCCACTTTGAAGTATGCATTAGCCGAAACACTGGCATAAAGGCCCGGCTTCAAGCCATACTTTTTGCAGGAGGCAATGAAATCTTTGACGATATCGCCCTGCCCATTCCTCCACGTCGTATTTTTGACGCTATACGGATGTGCACTGGTCGGCCATAAACTAAAGCCGCTGCAATGCTTGGCCACCAAAACCGCATAAGTGGCGCCCATGGATTTGGCGGCCTGTATCCATTGATCGGTATCCAATTCTTTGGGGTTAAATACAGAAACGTCGGGTTGATAGTCCCTCATTTTTCGCCAATCGTAATCAGGCTCGAATACTTGCATATCCAAGTGGAACATGGCTCCGATTTCCGCACCGGCCCATTCCAATTGGGCTTTTGTTGGTAATATCTCGCGATTTTTCTGAGCTATAGCCTTTGTTGCTAACAGAAATAAGACGGTTACAAGAATAGTTCCTTTCACTGGTCGGTTATTAAAATGGTTGAATCTTCCTGCCTTTTTATATATCTGAACGAACATTATCCCAGACAGTTTGACCTGAAAACCGCTTCGATTATGTCTGTTGATCAGATACAATTCAAGAAAAGAATAAAGAGACGGACCGAGGTGAACGCTGTCGCGTAAGAAATTTTACAGGGCCGTGACCTGGCATAACTTCTTCCGATGATCCCGGAAGAATGACAAATCGGATTTTAAACTTCCACTTCTTTTTTTAGAGGTTTTAATGGTTGTGGATAACTCAATTTAGAGAGATACTTCTGCCATAACACCTGCTCATATCCAAAGTCTTTCTTAGTGAGCTCCTTTAACTCGGATAACGCAAAATGTTTGAAATTGAAATGCAAATCATCCAGGTAATCTCTCAGTAAGAAGTACCCTTCCCTGCCACCACACCTTGCCAGAGCAGCGGCTATACTCAATTCCAATGATCCACCGTACACCCTCCATCGGACTTTGTCAAAAGATGTTGTGACAAACCCCCTGATCCTTTCATCTTTTAACAACTTTTCAAAACCTGGAATCAGGGATCTATCGGGTAGTTTTTCCGCATAGAAACAAAGGTTTAATATGCGATTATGAAATGGAACCGTCTTTAGATCCATACGATCATCATAATATTCGTTCGTTCGTGTGCCCATTTCTCCGCCACTGACCGTATTTTCCAGAATGTATTTTATAGTGGGAGTAGCTAAGCTGCTATTGGACATCGCCAACAAGGCTATATTTTGATTTATCCTCCAGAACAATCCTTCCAGTCTGTTTTCCTTTCTATCCCGAATAAAATCGTAATCCTCCATATACCCCCCTGGATATCCCTTTTCCTCCTCTTCCTTCACCAACTGCTTCAATTCATCTTCTATTAAGCTATTACCAAGACTCTCACCGAACCAGGCAAGCATTTTAGCCAGTAATAACTTCCCTTGTTGAGATGAGATAACCGTAAATCTTTCTTTTAAAAGGGGTAAAACAATGTTTTTATCAAGTCGACTACATTCGTACAGATATTCCAGCGCACCATTTTCTAATTGCTCTACCCGCCTTTTTATTTCATTCATATCCCCCCGTTTGTTTCCTGCCTTTCTTGTTAGGTACTTTGCTGGCAAATAATCCATTAATGTCCATTCCTTCTGGAGCCGATTAACATTATACTGCCGGGGCTGTATTCCCTGCCAGGCAATGTCAGCGGCAATCTGACCTACTAAATAGCCAAGTACAAGCAAATCGGCACTCATACGTGTAAATTGAAGTGCATTATGTGTTTGTCCGTATGCTCTTCCTGCGATCAGTAACCCGTCCAATTCTTTAGGTACAAGAGCACGATAGGGTACTTCCACGATTAAATTGTTTGACTTCGGCAGTAGGAATCCGCATTTAGTAAACTCCGATGATCCTATACCATGCAAGTCAAAATTGCTGCTGGCCAAAGACAGCACATCCTCAAAATGTGTCTCCTCTGCACAATCAATCAGATCAATATTTCGGATGCTGTCTATTCGACGTGACTCGCGAACGGTTAAGTAATGATGGAAATCATAAAAATGAGCTTCATAATGTGAAATCAATAGTCCCCGTTGTAGTTCGGCTATTTTAGTATTATCAATGATATCATAATCGCGGTTGGTATTGGAGGGCAATTTTCCCGAACCAGCTACATCCCACTGGCTGTAGTTTTGAGTAAGTCCAACCCTGGAATCCCCTATCTGATAAGACGCTCCGGCAAAAGCAGCGACATCGCCATCTCCGGTAGCATCAACTGTTATAGGTCCCTCGATAATTTCCAGTTGTCCGTGACGGCACACCAACACCCCCGTCACTTTAGTGTGTTCAGCAAGTGTCCCACACAATATTGCTGAACTGACAAACTGCCCTCCTCTATCCAAAATCGCCTTTAGATGATACAATTTCCGGCCTATTTTCTTATTCATATTCGCTTCAAAAGCGATTTGTTCGGCTTCCTCATTTTGCTTTTTAAAAAATGTATTTTCACGTACTCCGTGATAATATGCCATTACTCCTCCCATGGTTTTCGTTCCCCCCAGATCATTAAAATAATCAATCACTATTGTATCGGCACCCTTTTCAATGGCGGCCAAAGCGGCCAAAGCTCCGGCAGTACCGCCTCCGGCAACCACTACCTGAGTTTCTTTGCGAGCCTTTACCGCCTGTTTCCAATCAAGTTTTACTTGACGTAACGGTATCGTAAAGCCCGGTTCATTCAATGCTTGAAATTCCAGCTTCTCTAAGGCGAGCTCTCTTCCCGGCAATCGTAACTTTTCTGAATTACCTGTGCTGGAAGGTATCTTTAAGTTGTAGATGAAATCCATACTTTTCTTCTCAATTGAAAGAATAGTTGAACAACTTAGTTCCTCCACGTCATTTGCGAGTACATACTGTCCATTAAGTTGCGGCTGGGGAGGGGCTTCATCTTCAAGATAAAGGCTCGTCTCATAAGCATACTGGTATATTTGTGCGTTACTAAAGGTTGTGTCCAACGTTTTTAATTGGGTTCCAATTTTCTGCGCCAGGATCCTGGCCTTATGCTCAATTGCATCCAGATCGTTTGTGTCTACCGGATATTCAAACGACAAAAACAGCTGGTTGTCAGAAAGCTTTCCGGGACGTGCAGTAATACAATCCTGATAGAGTCCTAGAGCTTTTGGAACTCCTATTTTTTTGTATTCCGGACTATTTACTTTATTTAACTCTAACACAAAGCCAGCCTTACTGACTTCAATGTCTTGGTTGATCATTTTTCTGGTAAATAATAATTTATCCGAGGCATCTAAAAAACTTTTACATTTCACCGCGTAGACTCCTTGCTTACAGGCCAGTAAAGCACCCGTGACATGTCCGTCACTTTGAAATAGACCGCAAGTATCGGTCATGAGCAGTGTATCTACTTTCTGAATCAGCAGATTTCGCAGCAAGCTTTTTCTAATGCTGCCTTTGAACAACCCGATTTCATCTCCCAACTGGCTGATCTCCTCACCTAATCCATTCTTATTTTTGATTTCTTGTCTCTCCTGAACAGGTAAAAATAGCGCTCTCAAGTCGGGGCTCAGCTTCTCAAATCCATCTGTCTTGAGCCATAGCTTACCCTTGAATGCAATATCATATCCAGGGCTGGGGCGTTTTTCAACCAGCAACACCTTTTTACCCTGTTTCGCGGCATGAATTGCCGCAAAATAACCGGCAAGGCCTGCACCATTAATTACAATATCGTATATTTCGAAAGTCGCATCACCGCTAAACTGACGGCTAATTTCCGCATACGCTTCCCGGTTCAATAGCGCATTACTCAAAATCACTGCTCCTGTAGCAGGTAGGCTAAGATTCAGGAATTGTCTTCTGTTCATGAATAAAATGGTTTAATTATCTCCTCACTTTAACCTAATCTGTGAACGTTCAGCAACCAGAACGGGGCTGCCCCACGCAGGTACATTTTTCGGCCCGATGCTTTAAAGGAATTGATTGTCTACCGTAACCGGGTCGTCAAGAAAACTTGTGACATGCTGAGCACTGTAATAGGCAATTGGAGCAATTGTTTTAGCTGTTCAACCAGCTATAAGAGCGCTCCGGTGAAAATGATTCCGAATCAGATTGACCCGAGCACAAAAGGTTCACCAGAACTATTGGAAGTAACTTCTACACATGCAGTGAACTGAGTCTGACCGGAAACACTTAAAATACCCGGGGACTTCGTTTGGGATATCCTTTTTGCGGTTGCAAACCCATAATAAACACCCTGCTATTGCACGTTCACGTTAACTGTTCTTATTATCTCCTTACTTCCATAGATATTGGTTGAAGCTCCGACAAACGTAGCAGAATAGGTACCAGGACTGGTATAAATATAGGAAAAGTCCTCGGTCTTAATATCCATTCCTTTCACAAAAATACCAACGTCAGGAGTTACTTCCCTAAGCTGCACAGGCCCACTCATTACCCATGCCTCGGCATCTTCTGATGCCGTTGCGGTAGCTCCTGTAACGGTCAGAGAACTGCTCGCAACAACCCAGTTATATTCATTGGTAATACGCTGGGCCACCCAGCCCGGGCTGAATATATTGGCTATCCCATAATTGGCAATGACGCCGGACGTGAGATTTGCCAATGTGTAGACCGATTCATCGGGAAGTTTGTTGACAATCGAAAGACCGCTGATCGTCCATTTATTTTGAATGGATCCGCTTTTTCCAGTATACTTGAATCCGATGTAAACGGGCTTTTCCAACGCTCCAAAATCCGACAAATCTATTTCCCCCGAGTGCTTACTTGCTCCTTCGGACAATTGAACCCTAGAGGTAATATCGAGCCAGGTAGCGTCCGAAATTCGTTTGATTGTCGTCGGTTGATTACCAGGGAGTATCCCCTGAAAATCATTGGAAACCATTACCTGAAGCGATCCGTCCTGGCTTCCATTGGCTCTTAGGCTAGTAAACTGAAGGATCGGTTTTCCCTCTGCGGTGCTTCTATTGACATTTTCATATTTTTTCCCGTTCTCTCCTGAAAAGAAGGTTATAAAGTCTGGATTTCCAATAAAATCAAAGGTTACCGGTTCCCCGGCCGCTACCACCAGATCAGCAGTAGCAACATTAAATTCGGGTACTTTCACCTCATCACTCTGACAAGAAAATGACAGGTATGACAGAAAGGAAACCGCTATGCAACAGGTTATATTTTTCACGATATTTCAAATTTATTTAATGGATTTACCACCCCGGATTTTGCGTCAGCAGCTTATTGAGTGCTATTTCACGTATGGGTATTGGTACTAAAAGGTGCCTTTCCTCTACATTTTGGGCCGCTAAGGCAGCGCGTGTTTTCAGGACAGCAGTTTCGCTGGATTGATTGATAACGTCTACCAGTTCTTTCATCCTGGGCAGGAATATCCCCCACCGGATCAAATCATTCCGTCGGATTGCTTCGAAACACAATTCCCGCGATCGCTCATCAATAATAATTTCTCTAAAAGCGTTCCTGTCGAAACCGTTCTGTCCCTTCTCAAAATCGGACGCATTGGCCCGGCTTCTCACTAAATTGAGGTACTGATACGCTTTTTCTGTGGGTCCATTGACTTCATTTTCAGCCTCAGCGGCCATCAGCAGTACATCCGAATAGCGGAGAAGCGGAAAATTGATCCCATTGGTATTTTTGTGCTTATCGGCAATCAACTCATATTCCCGCCTGAATTTCCCAATGAAACGTTCTAAAATTCGGGTTTCCGGCCAATAAACTTTCTCAGGGGGATCCGAATTATTTACAAACCGATAAGGAGCTATAACCCAATCTCTCCTGGAATCCTCCTCCTCATACAACCGGTAAAGCTTTTCCTGAACAAAAGACCCTCCCGACGAAAAACCATATTCAAGTATCTGCTGTGGAATCCCATTATTGATGCTGACAACGCCCGTCTCATGAGGGTCAGTGATTCCTGTTGTAAAATGCTCCACCTCCCATATACTCTCCGCAAGATCATACTTGTCCTGAATCAAATTAATAAACACCTGGGAATAGTCAGGATTCAGAGAATGCAGGTCTGATTGGATTACTTTTTCGGCCCAGAAGAGAGCGTCTTCAAACTTAGAAGGATTATTAAAGGGGTATCCTGCCATAAAAAGACTAACCCTGGCCAATATTCCCTGCACGGCAGATTTCGTAGCTCTCCCGGCATAATGAACATCCGTAATAGGCCTTACCAAACTTTCTGCTTCCACCATTTCCTGATAAATGAAGTCGTACACTTCACTTCTCGGAGTGCGTGCAATGAAAACATCACTTACCGAAGCAGTAGGCGTCGTCTTCAACGGAATATCGCCAAAATTCTGCACCAAAAGCAAATGGAAATAGGCTCTGAGAAATTGGGCCTCTCCTTTTATAACCTTTCTTTTTTCCTCAGATATATCAGCCTTATTCATATTGGCCAGCAACAAATTGGCCCTCTGAATACCCGAGTAAAGGGTTTGCCAAATGGGGACTACCCAATTATCGCTCGACGTATAGCTGTAAATATGCGGTCCCCTGGCCCTTGTAAAGTAGAACTCGTCAGCTACGTCAAGGCCACCGTATAGTCCATCATGCTGATAAAGCCCTCTCCCCATAATATCATACACTCCGGTCAGTGCATGATTTAAATCCTCTTCTGTATTGTAATAATACTCCGGTGATGTAAAGTCCGTAGGCTCCGTGTCCAATGGACTGCATGAAATTGCCAGAATGCTTAAGCAGTATAATAGCAGGCGTCTTATAATTAGCTTCATGACTTTCGCTTTAAAAGGTTATGTTTACTCCGAATGTGGTGGTTTTCATACGGGGGAATGGCGACCAGTCCATTCCAGGTGTTAAAGCTGAATGCCGGGTAGATACCTCCGGATCGATTCCTGAATAGCGTGTCCATGTGAAGATATTCTGTGCGGAAAAATAAACTCGGGCCGACTTGATACTTACTACCTTCAACCATTGGCTTTTCAGATTGTACCCCAGCGACAAAGTCTTTAGTCGTAAAAAGGACCCATCTTCTATGAAAAGGCTTGAATAAAAATTGGCCCCATTTGCTCCAGGTCTTGGCTTCGTACTGGATTGATTTTCCTCAGACCATCGGTCCGCATAACTCGCAAAGGCATTTGTATTAAAATTCGTAATAGCCCCTCCTTCGAAATACAGTCGATTGGCGTTAAATACATCGTTGCCGTAAGAAAACTGAAGGAAAACGTTAAGGTCAAATCCTTTATATTCAAAATTATTGCTAAAGCCACCAATAAAGTCGGGGTTAGGATTTCCTATAATGGTATAATCATTCGGGTTGATTAGATTGTCTCTATCCAAATCCCTATACTTGATCCAACCGGGACTGATAGCGCTCCTATTGCCTGTACCATTGGTTGGCAAATCACTTTTTAGCACATATGTACCGTTCGTGAGTTGATCAAAATCTTCGTATTGATAAAGACCATCGACCATCAGGCCATAGAACATACCAATGGGATTGCCTATTTTGGCTATGTACGCTATATTATTGAAAGCGGTACTTACTGTTGACGTTAAAGCTTCCTGGTTTTCAGTCAACGACAATACCTTATTCCGATTAAAAGATATGTTAAAAGAAGAAAACCACTTGAAGTCCGCTTTTGCAAAATTTACGGTATTTATCGCCAATTCTACTCCAGCGTTAGAAACTGATCCTATGTTTTTGTATGCGGCGTTATAGCCTGATGTATAGGGCAGTTGAGCGTTTAGGAGTAGGTCATTCGTCCGTTTGTAATAGTAATCCGCCGTAAAAGTCAGCCTGTCTCCCCACAGGCCAATATCAATCCCTGTATTAAGCTGCCGCGTGGTTTCCCATTTTAACTCAGGATTTCCTAATCCACTCGCATAAGTCCCTCTGTTATGGGCATTTCCAAAGGGATATCCGGCACTTTGATTCGTAACAACGTTGGATAAATAGGAAAAATCACCAACCCGATTATTGCCGGTGGTCCCGTAACTAATCCGCAATTTTGCATCCGATACCGCATCCAGGTTTTCCATAAAACTTTCAGTACTTATGCGATACGCCAAAGCAGCCGAAGGGAAATAGCCTCTACGATTGTCCTTAACAAATTTGGAAGAACCGTCAGACCGCATAGAAACGGTCAGCAAGTATTTGGACTTGAAATTGTAGTTGATCCTCCCTAAGAACGATTGCAATGTCCATAAGCTGCTGCGTGCGATCAGATCTGTAGGACTACCGGTATCAAGCCCGCTAACTCCCAACGTCTCATCGGATATCATTACCGCAGTAGCACCAAAGGCCGAGGAATTTCCTCTTTGCTGCGTATAACCGGCAACAACATTAAGCTGATGGTCTTTGTTGATTTGTCTCGTCCAACTTAATGTATTCTCATTCGAGAAATTGACGTTATTGCTGAAGTTCTGACTCCCATTGATCCCTTTGTATTGAGGCATAGCTGGATTTCCAGTACGGGTTTTGGAGTTATTGAACGTATTGTTTTGATTGGCGTACTTGTTGTATCCGCCTGTTACCCGGAGTTTCAACCCGCTTAAAATAGTGTATTCTATATACCCGTTGGTCATGAAATTCTCTGAAAAACGCTCTCGCAGTTCATTTTCCAGCTGCAGTATGGGATTTGTACGGTAGTCCGTAGCCGGGTTAATCTCCGGGTCTAGTAATTCATTCTCTAAATGGTCCAGGTCCGCATTGGGTTCGGGAAATACTGGCCGGTAACTCCAGATACTATACATCAATCCGTTAGAACCTGAACCGCTGGACGCAACCGGACCATAGTTTTTGGTATAACTATAATTAATATTTAGTCCGGCTTTCAGATTGTCACTAATATGCTGATCCAATGTAACACGCCCCTGGTACCTGTTAAAACCCGTATTGAGAAAAATGCCCTTTTGCCCCAGATACGACGTTGAAGCCGAGTATTTGCTTTTTGATGTGCCCCCCGATAGTGATACTGAATGACTTTGCATCGGTGCTGTTCTCATAATCTTTTCGTACCAGTTTACGCCCTCCATACTTTTGTAATCCTCCAAAGTTTTTTCTCTTCCCTCCAAATAAGCTTGGTTGGTATTCCATGCATCCCTATCATACTGAAGTTTTACAAACTCATACGGATCCATAGGTTCCAATCGCCTAACGTCCTTCTGAAAACCGTAATACCCGTCATACGCCACCACAGGAGCCCCAGCTTTCCCTCTTTTCGTCGTTATCATGATCACCCCATTTGCACCTCTCGCTCCATAGATCGCGGTAGCTGAGGCATCCTTTAAAATATCGATCGATTCAATATCCGCAGGATTAATGGCGCTGTTATCATTTCCTTCAATGGGAAATCCGTCCACAACATAAAGAGGTGAGTTATCCTGCGTTAGCGAATTCGCTCCCCGTATCACAATATTCGGTAATGAACCAGGCTGTCCGTCATTTGATGTCACCTGTACTCCCGCTACACGCCCTGCCAATGCCTCATCAAATGAAGCTACCGGCGCTTTCAGCATATCAGTCACATTGGCCGACCCCACCGACCCTGTCAAATCCCGCCGGTTCACCTCTCCATACCCCACAACCACCACTTCCTCCAAGGCCTTTTCGTCTGTTTTCAAAGAAATGTCCAGACTGGTCCTTTGTCCGGCAGTTACTTCCTGTGACAAATATCCCACGAATGAAAAGATCAGGATGGCGTTGTCGCCGGGAACCTGAATCTCGTACGCGCCTTCCGCATTCGATACGGTTCCTGATTGCGTTCCTTTCAAAATGATATTCACCCCCGGCAGTACGTCTCCTTTTTCATCGGTCACTTTCCCTCTAACGACCCTATCTATACGATCAGGAGCCGGGATATCGCTCAGGTTTCGCTCCGGGTTTATCCGTGGTATGCGTAACGCCTGTTTTTCTTCCTTTTTCTTCTGATCAATAATTTCCTGGAGCACGGTGATCATCTTTTGTAACGACTCCATCCCCTTTTGATCGTCACGGTAGATGACCACGTATTTCATATCCAGTATCTGGTACCGGAGGTTGGTTTCCTGAAGTACATTGCTGAGGGCATCGTTCACATCGCTATAGGAGCCGGGATTGTACCTTTTTTTGATTTTTACATTTGCTACAATCTCGCGGTCGTACGTAAAATGGACGCTGTAGCGTCTGTTCATATCCCGGATGATCTTCAGCAAACTCTCTCCTTGCAGCGATTTCCCCGATGCTTCTGATGCGTAGGCGGAAAGTGCACAGCACAGCATCAGCGCGGGCAAAATAAGTTGTAGAATTTTTTTCATAATAGAAACTGGTTTAGGTACTAATTCACAAAAAGGGTATCCTGCTTTTCTGTAAACTTCACATGGAGTGATAGTTCGAGCGCCTTCCGGATCAGCTCCCAATTGGAGTAGGGTAAGGACAAATCCATACGCTTTTCGAGCAGCGCCTTGTTTTCGGCCTTGAATTTTTTTCCATACAATTCTTCCAAATGGTCGAGAATGGTACCGAGGGATTCGTCCTGAAATTCAAGCATCCCCTCGACCCAGGAAGCACTTCGATCGAGCGACGACGCTGTTTCAATAACCAGGTCCTTCTTCTCGTTGTCGTAATGGATGGCGTCGCCGGGCATCATAGGCACCTCCGGACGGCCCA
Organism: Telluribacter humicola; assembly: GCA_040394475.1. Taxonomy (GTDB): domain Bacteria; phylum Bacteroidota; class Bacteroidia; order Cytophagales; family Spirosomataceae; genus JBEBSD01. Next base: position 42,139 of record JBEBSD010000032.1, read on the forward strand.
GGGCCGGGACTTCCAGGTTCACCTTGCCCGATTCCAGAAACACATGGGCGAGTCCGCGACGGCTTCGAAAGTTGAAAACCGTACCGAGTACTTTAACCTTTACGTTGTCGGACTCCACCACAAATTCCATTCCGTTTACTTTTTTTACCTCAAAGAAGGCTTCTCCTTCAAGCGTCATGTCCCGCCTGCCCTTTTTTTCCCAACCGGTATTCCAGACCAGCCGGGTATTGGCGTTTAACAGGACCGTGCTGCTGTCCGGCAACAGGATGCTCCGGGTCTCCCCATAGCCTGTCTGATACGTGAGTGACTCACTCACAGGACTTTGCGCGGGCCAAAACAGCAGCGCGGCAACCAGCAGCGCTATGGACGCTGCGCTTGCCGCCAGAAGTCTGATGATACGTACCGGCCTTCGTTGCACATTGCCGGCGGGCATGCGTCGGATTATTTCTTCCGATGCTTTCCAGTCGTCGCCTGCCTGCCTGTCAATGATCGCCTGCAGCGCAGGATCACCGGCCAGTTCCAGGAATTCCTGGTATTCCCGGAATGAAAGCGTATTGTTGCGATATTTATCCAGTAGCTGGATGAAACGCTCTTCGCTGTTGCTCACTTTAGGTAACTTTTAAGGTTTGGGATCACTTATTTCCTAATTTTGCGCAGGTTACATCGTCAATGATCCGTTTACATTTATCGATTTAGACCATTGACGCACAAGTCAGGTTTCAGGACTAGTGCGTCTCTGCAAATTTTCTTTTCAATTGAAATAATTCAGGATTTTTTATACTTTTGTGATGCGCGTTACATTTGTCAGTGTGTCCTCATTTCATCGGGTATCAATTAAAAATCCGTGAAAATGGAACAGGTATATACTGAATATAGAGAATTCCTTTATCGTTTTTTTATAAGACACGTCAAAATACCTTCGTTGGCTGAGGATTTTGCGCAGGATGTTTTCATTAAGTTCTGGCAAAAGAAAGACTATGCGGATACGGTAGAAAATATGGATGCATGGCTGTATTCACTGGCCCGGAACCACCTTACCGATCATTACCGCAGACTTGCTTCGGAAAAAAAATACCAGGAAATGGTCTGGCGGGAAATGGCCAATCATTCTAATGCCGTAATCGAGGAAATTTATAAGAAAGAACTGGAAGAAAAAATCGCCGCGCTCCTGGAGACGCTTCCCCGCCGCCAGAAAGAAGTGTACGAACTCAGCAGAGAAAAAGGCTTCTCCCTGGAAGAAATAGCCGAAACCCTGGAAATCTCGCCCAACACCGCCAAAAACCATCTTGTACAGAGTCTGAAGTTTATCCGGGCAGGGCTGTTGAGGTATTAGTGGGTGTTAGGTGTTAGGTGTTAGGTATTAGGTGTTAGGTCATCGGCTATCGGCTTTCAGAGGTGTTAGGTTTGAGGTGTTAGGTGTTAGGTCATCAGCATCAGCTTGCATAACTCATAACTCATAACTCATAATTCATAACTCCTAAACCGCTCTCCCTCGTCTGACCGGGTCACGCTGACGACGGGAGGGTGACAGCAGGTCTCAGACCTGCGTGATCAAGAGACTGTTCACGAATCGTGGGTCAGGAGACCCGCCGTCACGCTTTCACCGTCTGCGCGACCCGGTCAACGTGACCCGGTCAGAAGACGGGAAAGAGCGGTCATCGGCTTTCGGCTATCGGCTTTCAGAGGTGTTAGATTTGAGGTGTTAGGTCATCAGCATCAGCTTGCATAACTCATAACTCATAACTCATAATTCATAACTCCCAAACCCATCAATGCCTTACCGGACCGACGCTGCGCTGCCCGAATGCGCATTACTTCCTTCAGAAGACCTCCTGAAATTCGAAATGGATTCCGATAGACCGTCCTTATCAATCCATATCCGGGACTTGCCGACGGGCATTAGGTTACTGTTATCGTCATCGCCTGTTTTTTCTGTCAGTACAAAGGCGTATTGGAAATTTTTGATCTCACTTCCCTCCAGTACACCGGAGATGATTGTTACTTTCTTATTAGGGATCCCATAAGAAGTGCCGATTTCCTCTGAAAAGATGGTAAACCTGTTATCTGCCCCGATAATAAAAGCGCCCTCCCCCTTTCCTTCGGAATTTTTTCCTTCCTGGTAGTAATCGTAGGTAATCTCCTGGCTATTGGTCTGGCCGTAAAATTTATAAAAATAATCTCCTATTATCTTCCCTTTTTGCCACGTATCCTCTTCCCCAAAGGGCGCCAGTAATTCAAAGGGAGCAATAATGACCGAGAGGTCCAGTTTCGGAGGGTGGTTCCCCTGGTGGATCCGCATCCCGCGGCTTTCCAGCTGATCGATAATATCCTGGGATACTACCGATTGTATCCGGACGGGATCCGCTTCTTTAGGTTTGCAAGAATCAAGGAGCGCTACTGACAAAACTGCTACAAACAACAAGAACGAAGATTTGAAATAGGTTTTCATAAGAGTATAATTTGACGTTAAAGAATAGAACATGGTCAATTGGATCACCCCGGTTGGTTAGCCTCCGGTGGCTCCCGTTATATCCTCTTATGTCAATACCCTTTCATTCATCACGGTCTTTTTGCAAAAATATTCTGCCGGGTCAATTTTACGTCGGACGGCGCCAGCCGTGAACCGCCGGATTCGCTCTTGTTGATCAGCCTTACGTCTCCCAGACATGAACCGGCATCGCGAACGATGCTGGCAAGGCGGACAAAACCGGTATCGTCCTGATCAAGCTTTAACTCCAGCTCATCAATCCGCTCCTCAGGATCCCAGGAGGACATAAAATAAAAACGCCCCTTTAGTATATTCTGTACGGCATTGTAAACTCCCTCGAATCGCACATCCATGTGTGTACCATCGTAATCCTGACCCGTTCCTATACCCGTAATGCTGATGGCTTCATTATTCCCGTCCTGCTCCGTAAACTCGATATCAAAAATAGCCGCCACATTGTCGTCCTCCGCCCAGTCGCATTTCAGCTGCACCTCCCATTTACCGGAAATATCAGTAGCCAATCGCAAGGCGCCCCATTTCTCACCAAACCAAGCTGTACTTGTCAACGGCACCTGGCGACAACCTTTATTGGGATCAAACTTAGTTTCACACGCTGCGCAGGGGCTGCCGCCATTCGATTGAAAAATACCCAATTCCCCATCTTTTGTCTTCAAAACGACGCCGATATGCGACACTGCTGCATCCGTTTGTTTGCCATACCAATAGATAATATCGCCTTCCTGCAGGGTACTGGTCGCCCCCAGGTCTTCAATCCGCACTTTCGAAAGGTCTGCATCCCGGCTGAACAATTCTTCCCAGAAGGTTACCTGCCTGATTTTGTCCGCCCAAATCGGCAAACCGGGGTCCATACCCGATTCTTTCAGGATATTATACAGCAGCCCCGAACAATCCAGTCCATGAATTTTATACATCTGACAGCAGCCCGACTTAGCGGGGGTAAGCCGCTCCCGGTAGTTCCGCTGCCCGTACGAATAGGCCAGTCCATAATGTTCAGGTTCATTCGGCTGTTCCCCTTTGGGATATACTACGCTGCGATCGCATAACCGGTGTGCGACGGTGGTCATCCTCGCCAACAGGAGATTTTTCTTCAGCTGCGGCCCCCCTTCGTTGGAAACCCTTGCATTACGCGTACCGTTCGCAAGAAAATCCGGGTCGTTATGCTGCAGGAATTCCAGCACTCCGCTGCCGTTTGGCAACAGCAACTGATCAAGGTCTTCGGTAAGCGTCGGCAGGCTGCCGATATGGGTCATGAGTTCCTCATTGTACGGATCCGTGTTTTCCAGTTGAGAAACATCCGTCACCATTACCTCTTCAATACTCCGGGCACACCCGGTTACCAGCATCCAACCTGTCAGCAGGTACACTCCTTTTTGATACAGCATACTTTTCATAGCGAACCCTTATTTCCGTTTGATAAAACCAACCCCAACCCGTACCCCGGCATAGCTGGCCGGCCCGATTTGGGTAAATCCATTTCCAAGATCTTCAACCGCGAGCAGCTGGTAGCGGAGCGCAATGTCAAGCAGCAGCGATTTGCTCCGCACTTCTACCCCTACACTCCCGCCATAGCCGATATTCCCGCCTTTAATCACCTCACTCTGCGTTGTGCCGTCGTCATAGTCAAAGGTGTATAAATCGTAACCGGCTTCGGGCATCACATACACTCCCTTATAAGGATACAGCTTCAGGCCCAGGTGTACGGGAATAAGCGTGAATTTACTTATGGAAGAAAATTGGACGGCTCCGTTTTCGACATAATCCCTGTCGACCTGCCAGTTATAATAGCCGCCCCTTAGCGATAGTGCGAGAAAAGACAGCGGATGATAATCCAGCACAACACTGCCGCCTATTCCCTGTCGAAAACCCGTTCGTTCATCTTCGCTCACCCAATTAGCATTTCCCAGCATATATAGCCCGTCAGCCCCGATGGAAAAAGACAGCAAGGGGCGGGCAGCAAGGGCATTCCCCGGCAACCGGCCGGACTCCCGTCTTGTCTTCACCGGCTGACGACGGCTTTCCGCTTGGGTCCCGGAGCGCTGTTGTTTGCCGGTCGCCGCTTCCCCGTCCGGTTCTTCCAGTTCAGACGGCGCTTCTTCGTGGGCGCCAAACGCTGCTGGGAGTACCTCTCCGGAGCCTTTTGTTTCGTCGGTTTCTTTATGCGGCGTTGCAAACAAATAGGCAATGTATACGGCAGCGTTCGATTCCTGTGCCGGCGCCCGGACTGTAAGGTTCCATTCCTTGTCGCCGATCACTTTCACGTAGTCTTCATCACCGTTGTCGGCGGTTTTGATCAGTTTGAAGTCTTCGTTCGCTATTTCTGTCAGTATATGGTCAGGAAAATCGCCGGCCCCGGTATTAAGGACCACTGCATTTCCCTCAAACCCTTTCATCGGCATCACCGTCACCCATTCTGCGGGGCCCTCTGGTTGGCGCCTGGTATACAGGAGGTTGGTATCGCCTTTCGCGTTCGTTGTATGCCGGAGAAATGAGAAATTCCGGTGTTTCATCAGGCTGTTCAGCGCCTCGGGATCACTGGTCCCGGCAATTTCAATCAGCTCGCCGATCGTGAAAAGATCCTGACTGACCGCAGGGCGGACCGTCAGCAGCGCCAGTAGTATCAGTAGCAAGTTTTTCTTCATTCCATTTGTATCAATTTGCAGCTAAATTAGTTTCAGCACTTTATTTGTTGGTCCGGGCCGTTGCTGTCAGCCGGGTGGTGTTCAGCCCGGCCGGCCGTTCTTATCCCAACCTACTAATTCCGGTTTATTCGAAATGGTAAAAAGAATCCGGTAATTTTTTCAGGATTTACAGGTTTGGCCGACCCGATAGCCATCACCGGGCGGGTCCGCATCAGACAAAGAAACCCGTTTTCTCTCTCTGATTTTCGGATAAAATCCGAACACCGGGAAAATGTTTGCGGACGACAGGTTTTGGTATATCCGTTGCGGTTGCCACCCGGTTTTTACCCTCACCCGAGGGAATAGCCATATCGGTCTTTATTTTAATAACCGGATACTGCCCCTGACCGGATGAAGGGTACCGTTAATCAATTCAACAGCCATCACATAATAGTAAGTACCCTCGGGATAAGCTTTCAAAACCTCGCCCGGGCAAATAACCGTTCTGCTCACATTCCAGGGGATTTGATCTTTAACCAGGACCTTTTCACCCCAGCGGTTAAATAGTTCCAGTTTCCCTATCCTGTTGATACATTTCCCGCCAAAACCGACCAGGTCGTCATTGATGCCATCATTGTTAGGGGTAACTGCATTCGGAAACTGGAAGTTACAGAGCTTTACAGTTATTTTTTGCGTGGATGAAGTTTCGCAGCTGGTTCCCTTGTTGATGGTTAAAGACAAGTTGCTATCCCTTTGGGGCATCATTGAAACGGAATGGCAGGTATCACAAGTCAACGGGTATTCCGACGTCCAGGTGTACGTAAACGATTCCTCCGAAGGTACGTTCGCAGGAACGGTAAGTGAATCGCCCAGGATTACCTTATGGTCTGAGGGAAGATCGGAAAGCGGCGACGGGAGCGCCAATACACGGAGATCGGTCACCACGATGCTGTCGCAAAGGCCTGCAGAACGCACAACTCTTGACGTATAAATACCTGTTTCCCTCAGCACATCTTCTCCTATCCGGAGCGTGTCCCCTTTACAAATCGATACGATCTGACGATGTCTCGGCAACGGAATTATAGTAATCGTTGCCGTAACGATTGAATCGCATGCATTTGCCCTTTTTACGGTTCTAACGTAGGTACCCGCAGTGCGGATAAGGGTATCAGCCAGCACGTAACTATCTTCTTCACAGATCGATACATGGAGAAATGCCCTTGGGAATGGCACGACGGTCAAGTGAAGCGACACAAGGGAATCGCACCCGGTTGATGATTTTAATAAAACGCTGTAAGCTCCTGAAGCATTAAATTCCTTTCCGCCCAATGGATAGGACTCCTTTTCGCATATGGATACATGGAGCGTCGTATCCCTGAGTGGCAATAACGTAACCAAGACGTTTACAAGGCTGTCGCACAGTCCTGGCCTGGGGACCGCGAGCAGCATCGTGTCACTTTTGACTGGCGTAAAGAACTTCCCTCCAAACTCGAATGAATCCCTTTCGCAAACCCTGACAGTGACTTCGGGAAGTTTATAGGGAGTTGGTTTATAGTCAAATCGTATCATGCAGTCCTCTTCAAGAGAAGCAAACGGTGTAACATAACAGTAAATAGCTGCCTCGTCGAGATACCTGACCTGTATAGACTGCGTGGTATCACCCGTACTCCACTGATAGCTTTCAAAACCTTCGGGCGCTGTGAGCGTCATCGTACTGTCCTGCGCGCAGAAAACGGTCCGCTTTACTTCTGCCTGATCAAATTTGGAATCGAAATAGGCGTACCCCCAATGCCCGCCGTCAAGGCAATCGTGGGTAATGATCTCAATGGTAATATTTTTACCGATATATCCCCTGAGATCAATTGCACCGACCGTCCAATCCCGGTAAATAATACTGCCAAGATTTTGAAATCCCGGGATTCCTTTACCGGCTGTCACTTCATAATTCCCGCAGGGTATGATCCGGCCGTCAACCAGGAGACGGATCATAAAGGCCGGCTGCCGGACCGGCGGATGACTGGGTTCCTCCAGAACGATCGCAAAACTGTATTGAAAAAGCGAATTATCAGACGTGACAAAAAAGCTCCTGGAAATTTTATCAAAACAATTCGAAGTTTCTTTGTTTCCTATTCTGGCGGAATACTTGCCCCAATATACTGTTGAAAGGCTTATATTTTGCTTCTTTAGGGTAGAATCCTCACCAATTGCAAAGATTCTATGCCCATCTCGTAAAGAACCGCTTACTTCTCTTTCAAAAATCTTCTCCCCGGTTCTGCCATCCTGACGGACCTTTCCATTGCTTAATTGCCACCCCCCGAAGTCCCCGTCTTCGAATCCCGTATTGGACGTTTGTGCCCCTGCTCCCAGCGCAGTCAGCAGGAAAATGAGCGATAAGAGGAAGCAGGCAAGCGTTTTCATAACACAGGGGTTTTTAAGACGATTAACTGAGGCGGCTATCCGTAGTGTCGTACACACGATGCGGCCCTTTGTAATGATTATGCTCCCCTGCCCCGATCCATCACGCGCGAGGTCGGATTTTATTTAGTTACCCGTAAGAAAGGATGAGGTACCTGTTTATAGGATCGCGGTTTTAAAAGCTGATCCCCAGCGAGATCCCCGCTCTCAAATCTGCCCACGGTCCTGCTAATTTCATATAGGCTCCATTTGCATCTACTGTAGTTTCGCTTTTTACGAAGGGCAGCTGCAGCGCGTCCAATTCCAGCTTCAATGCCTGCTGTTCTTCGTTACTGAGCGACGCAGCTCCGTTCAGTTCCCCTTTGCCGCGTCCATATCCCGCCCCGGCAATCCACCAGTCGAGGTAGATCCGCTTTCCAAGCCGCCATTGGGAACCTAGTAAGAGTCCGCCTGTGATGCCCGAAAGGTTTCCTTTGAGAGCGATCGAAGCATGCGCTGATGGTGCGTTCTCAGGCTCAAAGGTGAAGTTATCGAAGCGCAGCTGATAGTCGGAGTAGCGTGCAAAAGGCGCTATATAAAATCCTCTTGCACCACTATGCTTTCCCAGGTAAAATCTCACTTCCGGTGTGACGGAAAAAGCGCCGATCGATAAGTTCTGCAGGTGAGCATACGTGTCCGGATCGTCGATAACCGGCTCCAGGCCGGCGAGCAGCGGTAATTTCCCGGAAGGCATATACCCCATACCGATTCCGGCCGATATTTTGCGGGAGAGCAGCCGTTCATACTGAAGGGAATAGTATCTCAGCACGGCACTCGTGAGATTGACTTTGAGGATATTTTTATCATAGTCATTCACTTGTGTGTGGCTTGGAGCGAATGGTTCCTTCTCATCTGTAGAATTGGCCGAAGCATTCAAATGCAGGAAAGCGAACACGATAGTAAGAGAAAAGAGGCAATTTGATTTCATTGGTTTATAAGGGTTACAGGTAGAAGGAAATAGCATGCTACGTTTCATAGACAAATCAATTAGCGTTTGAGGATCATCATTTCTACGCGACGGTTTTCCGGACAGGGCGGTGGAACGAAATCCCGGAGTTTTAAAGCCTCGGCAATACCACCCAGTAAAACGTCACCACTCTTCGCCGGGAATCGTTGGCCGCGACGTGAGCCGGAAGCCCCCTTGGAATCGTCTCCCCGCGGCCGAGGGTACGCACGTTGATTTCGATACCTGTATCTCCTCCCTGATGATCCCGGATGATCCGTTCGAGCAGATCGCGGACAGCCCCGGCCCTCAGCTCCGACAGCAGCAGGTTCAGATCGGAAGAAGAAGGTTCGCTGGTGCCGTACTTGTCTTGTGCAATCGCCGCCAGGTTGCGATAAAGTGCGGATCCCGTCGCTATCGGGGTGGCATCGGAATAACCGGTGACAATAATTTCTCCTTTCAGACTTTTGAAAGCGCCCTGGTATTTGCCGGCGAATGAATACAGCTTCGCCACAATCGGGGTGAATTGCCTGGTTGCCTCCCGGTACCGGGAAGGCGGCAATACATATTCTCCCGGATCGAACAAGGCGCCGATTTCTGCTTTGGAAAAGGTTTCGTTGTTCAGAAAGTCGACGATCACGCGGGTTTTTTCTTCCAGGATCCGAAGACTTTTGCTGGCTTCCTCAGCCGCCATGTTGGCCGCCTCCAGGACATCGGCCTGAATTAATTCCTTACTTCCGGACTTGTAGGTTTCAATGTCCTGGTTAGCCGCCTCCAGCTGCTGGATATGCGCTTCTATATTGGCCCGCTCCCGGGCGATATATTCCTGGATTTCCCGGTCAGTCGAAGAATCGATTTGCTCTACCTCCGCGGCTTCGGCAGACCTTCTGGAGAGGTCGTCCAGGTCCTTGCCGGCATTTCGCTGAGAGCTGACGGAAGCCTGCACCCTGGCAGACGACTGTTTTACTGCCCTTGTATTCCTGGAGCAGCCCACAAAAAGCAAGATTATCAGCACAGCCCAGCAGGCAACACAGGATCGTTTCATAGGATCAGAAGTTAAGTTCCGGGTCTTTGGGGAAATAGTTGGATACGTCGGAGGGTTCGTTCTTCGGGGCCCTGCTCTGAAGTTCGGCAATCCGTTTCTTGCTGTAAGCACTGGCGTTGGCGGCGGCGGCGGTGCGGTACCATACAAGTGCTTTTGCTTTGGTTTCGGCTACAGGGTTTCGCTGGTAGCTGCGGTAATGCTGGTCTCCCCGGTCGGTGGCGATAATGTAAACCGAGTCGCACAATGCACGGTGCCGGCCCGACTCTCTTAATTTGCCAAAGCCGGCAATCGCTTCTTCAAAAGCATGCTGATAGGAAGAAAGGGATGCATCAGCGTCCATCAGGACCAGTGCAGCAAAGGACTGGCGAGCCGATCCCACCCTATCAGCTCCTGGTGTTTCCCATACAGGGCCGGGATTCAAGGGAGTTTCGGCAATTGCAGGCGCTGCTCCATTCCCTTCGGGCATACTTTCCGGCTCCCAGGAAGGATATCCGTCTTTGTCAGCGCCAAAAAGTCCTGAATTTTCGACTGTTGCCGCCCCTGCAAGCGTCGAGTCGGGCTCACTGCCTGACCAGGATTTGTAGGTATCCATGACCCATTGCTGGTTGAAGTAACCGGCCGCACCGAGCGCTGCCAATAGCAACAGGAACAGCAGCCATCCGTAACGGCGCTTTTTGGGTACCGGTGCAAAAGGCGAACCGGGCGCGGGCCGGGGGGGCACTGCTGCTACCGGCGGCGGTGCAACTACAGGAGTTTGCGCCGCAGCAGGTGGCGGCGGGACTACAGGCGGGACCGGAGGCCGGTTGTCGTTGAACCATTCCGTGCTCCCGTCGGCATGAAAGCGGGCAATCAGCGCCTGTCCTGTCTGGGTATCGGTTACGGTCCAGACCTGCTGCCCGGAACCGGCGTCGTAGGAAAGTTGCTCTTTTAACAGGAAGCGGTCCGAAATCAGGGTATTGGGTTGATATTGCTGCATGGTCAACAGGATTTTACCAGCGGGTTGAATTAGATTTTATCAGTTTGAAAACGCCTTTGGTAGTGATGTAGCCTTCGGTTTTCCGTCCGTTAAGGGGATCATGAAACACGGCAGACGCCAGACCGGAAACAGGATCGAACAGGGAAAGTTCTTCAAAAACAGGTGGTACCAGTAAATTGCCATTGATGTCGGCAAGTCCTATTTTTTCATTGTGCCTGAACAGGATCTGATCGGGACGGAAATGGCTATTTTCTCTTCCAGTGAACACCTTTGAATTGTGAATATTGGTGATCATCAGCCCGGTAACCGGGTCGGTGAAGCTGCCTTTGATGATGTCCAGCGAATAGAACCTGCCGTTGGTGTCCATATAGCCATTGCGCCGTTGATTGGCGATGAGTCCGTTCCGGAATTCCAGCGCATAACGGCTCCATCCGTCATTATCGGTAAGCGGGATGGTCACCTCCCCTTTTTTATTGATGAAGGCGTAGCTAAACGTCGATTTATCGGAAGGCTCCACCAGCGCAACCCCGCAATGAAACGATCCGGGCTTATTGGTATACGTTGCAGGAATCACGATTTCTCCTTTCGTATTCATAAAGCCCCAGCGCGTTTTCCCAAAGTCATCGCGTTGCATAAAGGCGGCCAGCCCCTCCGAAAAGAGTTCAATCTGTTCGTAAGCCATGTTGGTTACGGGTTTCCCGTCAAACGTACACAGGCCGTGCCGGTAGCCGACGCCATTGAGATACGAGCTGACGATCATGATGCTGTCAGTCCCGTAGAAGTACTGGCTATCCCGAAGGATGTCCCTCCTGGAGCGATCGTAACCTTGGTCCAGGCGTTGCGGATAATTTACACGACCTCCCCTCCGGTTATAGCAGATAGTTTCAGAGTTCCCTCCCCGGAAAAATAGGTGATCGCCGGACTGCTTCTCGAATCCGGTATGCTGAAACGGGATAACCACTTGCTGTTCGGGATTGATGCCGCCCCAAAGGACGATGTCGCTCCCATACTGGTTTTGCGACCGCGTTCCGACCAGGCAAATTCCCCGATGGAAACCGGGCCAATCCCATCCCGGATGAAACCGGCCGTTCTCTTCCCAATACGCAGCTTTCATGGTCCCGAAAATGTATTGATTGTACGGAAGAAGCACATTACCCGTTCCGTCTATAAGCGCCTGACCGCTTCCTTTTTCGATAACGGCATACCCTTCGCTGAACGGGTAAAGAATGTCCGCGTCAATCACCAGGGCGTCGGGCATAATCCCTCCGGGGGCGATGTTTTCAGCTTTGGCAGCTCCCGGCACCGTCGTACTTTTCACGTCCGTCACTGCGGGCGTAGTGACCTGGGTGTCGTTACCGGTTTTACCGCAACCCCACAGACAGCATCCCAGAAACAAGATTCTTAACGTTCTCATGCTGCAGTCTGTAGAAGTCCTCTTTCTCTGTATTTCCCGGCAAATGCCCAGTACCCCAGGAATACCATACCCATGATAAACAAGTAGAAGGTAAACGTTAAAAATTGTGACGCGTCAGGGGTATTCGCGGCCATCTGGTTGCTGATCCGGTCGGCCTGCGGTATAAACTGGCCTAAGGCGGAATTGATGCCGGCCCCCGCTTGCGCAAGTCCGGATTTTACAGAGCGTATATCAGAAAAAACGCTGCCTTGTCCTACTAAAGCGACAATGGCTCCTATAAAGGTAACGGCATAGCCGCCTATAAAGATGTTCCATTTGGTGCCGCCGACAGTAGCAATCAGCATGCCTACAGCGCCGAATACGGCGATCATTCCGAAGGAGTTATCTTTAATGCTGTACGATTTACCCAGCAGATTACCCAGTATTGGCACATTCAGACCGGTTTCCGCATAAGGCATAATGACGGTGAACAACACTACCAGCGCCGCCACCGCTGCCGGCCAGTTGGGTATTTTACTTTTCAGCTCCTGTACGTTCAGGGGCGGCACCGAGGTCCCGGGAGCCGTTGCTCCGGGAGCCGTTGCTCCGGGGGCAGCGGCTCCCGGAATACTTTGCGGTGCATCCGGCGACCAGAAGTCCCGGATACCCAGGTCGTCGTGGCCGGCGGCAGGAGGTTGGGGAGCCTGCCGGACGGGTGCAATTGTCGCATCCGTAAATTGTACAAAAGCCGGCAGGTCTGAAGGAAGTCCGCCCGGGGCGGGAGCAGGAGGTGGCGGTGTTACCGGCGGCGGGTTTTGCGAGCCGGATTCTCCGGCAGGAGCACGTAAGGTGTGATCGATGCTCGACAAACGCGAGTGGATTTTAAAGATCACGATCAGTATTTCATAGCCTAACCGGATAAGGAACGGTGAAAGAACCAGCCCCACAAGGCCCGCCATCACCAACGCGCCGCCCCCCATGCCAAACATGCTGCTGTAGGAATTGGAAGACATCCCTTCAATGATTGCAAGCAGCCAAAATAAACTGCTAATCCCTATATGGATGTAGTATAAAATAGTCAGAAACGTCGGCGCGATCATCTTGTCGAAACGAAGCATGTCGCGCCAGTCGAATTGTGGGTTCATAGAAGAAGTTGGGTTTAATGTTTTTCGTTCGGATGGGTAAAATTCAATTCACTACTGACCTTAAAATGCTTTAAAGCGGCATCACAGCACCCGGTTATATTCAGTGGTTTCTCTCTTATCTTTTGCGATTAGCTCTATTTGAAGCTTTCCGGATTGCTCCAGGAAGGAAATAATCAATACTGCTCCCATCCGGGTGTGGAGCCGATCCTGTGCTTTGTCGTATAGGAACATCACGCCGCTATCGTCGTTGTCCTGGACAGACATTATAAAATAATCTTCACGGGCTTCAAGCAGCATTACCTCACTTTTGCCGGCTTCCTGCCATTTACCGATAAACTTCTGGCGTTTATCAATACAGGAGGTAAGCGCAAACAAAAGGAACAGGGCGAAAATTGCGATAGTTTTCATGATCAGGTTGTATTAGACAGGGATTGCGTTCTTGTTTGACGATCACCTTACTGATAGCCGGCTGTCCTTCCTGCTCTATCCGTACCAGGTAGGTTCCTGCAGGCCATCGGGAGCTCAAGTAGAATTGCATCATATGAAGTCATATCCTTACTGATTTGGAGGTTGATAGCTCGGTTTACCTGGCTAATAAAAGGTGGTTAACGGATTGTGAAGTAATAAGCGGCCCTTATGCCGGTACTGAAGTGCCGCTGCCAGTAGTCCGGGCTTATGGCAGACGAAGGGTTCCATTTCGAGAAGGAAGGCTGCACGAAAACCGTTAGCTCCAGCGGATTGTTACCAATCTGGAATTCTTTTCCCACACCTAAATTAAGGCCGAAGTCGAAGGGTTTAACGGAACTGCCAAATGCATCTTTTCCCACAGCCAGCTTAGTTGATTCCTTGACATCTTGTCCATAACCTTGTAATTTAGCGGTCACCTTTCCGCCTAAGGCAAACCCGAAACTCGGTCCCCCGATCAACTTTAGTCCGTTATTTCCGATTGCATAACGAATCCAAAGAGGGATTTCGAGGTAGGATATGCGATAGTTGAATCCCCCTTTTGCGTTTACCCGGTCGCCGTACATATCGGTTCCTTTGATTTTTATTGTATAATTTTCCTGGCGCAGATGGAGAAGCACCCCCGACTGAAAAGAGAGGGTTTCATTCAGGGAATAATCGGCGAGGCCGCCAACCAGGAACCCTAAACTGGGGACATATCTTCCAACCCAATCCAGACCCGGATTGACCGCTTCAAAGTCATCCCCGGTTTCTTTCATCTCATCTTTTACATAGCTCGATTTAAGAGTGGTTGATGCATTCGGCCCCAGCACCGGCGCAATCCTGATTTGTTGAGCGAAGCAGCCGGCACTGATCGCCAGAAAAACCAGGAGAGAAGCAGAGATTGTTTTCATAATTGTGCAATTGTTTGAGTTGGTTACGATGATAAGGCCGGTACTTCCGACGGCTTGTAAAGGATTAATGGCGGTCTGGTGCCTGGTATCACGCTGATGAGCTGAATATTTTTTTCAGCACACGAAACAGCGCATAAACAACTACCCGCAGCGGTACTGATAGTCTCACTGCGGCGCCAGTTTCACCCTACGTGTTACCGGTTTCTCATCCGGCGCGCAATCCTGTATATTGAGGTAATCCCACTTGAAGCGAAGAGGTAAAAAATAAAATCATATTTTTTTACGGGCATACAATAAATCTCACTTGTAAAAGAGAGCAGACAAAGAAACAAACTTTTAAAATTGACAATTTCAATATAATCCGAACTCCGGAAATATGTTTCCCGAAGCAGGGAAATCATATCTGAAGTCAAGAAGCTTGGGTAAAGAGCATGGCCTCAAATCTTCACGGCTTTTACCAAACAGAAACTAACCAATCTGTTAATCCCCTCCCCACGGTCTCGTGAGTCCGATGGCCGGGGTTCCGGTTTGTTTGGTAAGTAGTGCGCTTTGCTATACCGATATCCAAAAGCATACCGGCTGGCTATTGGCAATTCGTGTAATAGAATTTGTAAGAATAAGAAGAACCCTTTCTTGGAAAGTCGGTATTAAGTCTATCTTCAGTTGTTATATCCATTTCTTTAGGAAAGCCCTCTGCATTCACCCGGTATTCCATTGTCTTACTCGTCGTTAAAGCAGCATTTGCATTGAAATACTCGTTTCTTTTCCACGGCAGAAATTGTCCGTAGTGGTATTTAAATACATCATCACTGTCAAAGGGAGACACGAAATCATAGAATATAAGTAGAAAAGCGGGATCAAACATCTGACCGGCTAGAAAATGTCTCGGATCCGTTTCCTGGTCAAAGAATTGATAAGCGAAAACATTGCCTTGTGAACACCTCGTATGCTTTAGAACCCGGTCATTAACGTAATAATAGCTATAGCATATAGTCTTATTATAGTCTTTTTTAACGATCTGATTAAACTCATCAACCTCTGTGTGAATTGCAATG
This sequence comes from Telluribacter humicola, assembly GCA_040394475.1. GTDB lineage: Bacteria > Bacteroidota > Bacteroidia > Cytophagales > Spirosomataceae > JBEBSD01. The sequence continues at coordinate 57,635 of JBEBSD010000032.1, forward strand.
GCGGGACTACTTCTAATGGCGACGCGCACAAGCTTCCCATTCTCTATTATAGAACGGTATTCACGATAAGGAGGATCCCCTTCGCCTTCGCTGATAAATGCCTCTTTTAAGGTTCCGTTGGCCTCATAGTTGCAGGTTAATACATTCCTGTCTCCGGCACCCATTACGCTATTAATCTTGATGACACGACCCCGGGAATCATAAAAGAACTCCAAATACCAGCCATTCATTGCCTCCACACGGCTGACCAGGCAGGTTTTTCCATATACACTCTTTTTATAGACGACAAACCTGTATGTTTGTTGGGCTCCTGTTTCTGCCGTAACTGTAAATTCCTGGCCGTAGGAATAATCTCTTGCCTGTGAAGGATTGGGAGTTATTACGGCACCTTTACTTACCTCAATATCCAGTTTCAATTGGGTAATATTCGTTCCCGCGGGAACTATGAAAATGTAGGTACTGAGCACTCCGTCAACTTGAAGAACAGCATTGGAATTTCCCTGTATTTTAGCTCCTACAATCCATCTCTCGCTACTCTTTTGTCCGTTATTGGGTTGGACCAATAATGGATCATTTTTGGTACAGCTGCCCAAAAGCATTACGCCCATACAAAAGCATAGGGCTAAAAATCGCAAACCAGCTGAGACCTCCGGCCTACGTCTATAAATAGTGCTCGAACCCGTGCCCCCATAGCTCCGCTGAAGACACCTGCCCGACGCCAATTTGCGAGCCATTACATAACGTAAAATTTCAATACAACGCATTGTTTATAATAAATTAGCTCATTCAACTCCCTACATTGAAGTAATTCCATTTGAATCGAAGCGGTAAAAAATAGAATTTTATTTTTTTATGGGCATACGGTAAATCTCCCTTGTTAAAGAGAGCAGGCAAAGAAACAAATTTTTCAAATCCAGTTCTCCAATAAGATCCGAACCCCGGAAACAACTTCCTGAACAGCCGATTTTAGCTTATGAATCAAAGATTCCGGCACTTGCCGACCGGCAGGCTGCCAACTTATTTTTGGAAAAATAATTTTACCCTTTGCCGGAATGTGGTATTGATAAGCAAACTGTGCTTAACCATCAATCGATTCCTCTAAACAAATGCCTGGAAAACCCAGTATACTGATTACTGACAAAGACCTGGTCTTCTCCGAAAACCTCCGTCAAAGTCTTTTAAATGAAGGGTATCAAGTAACCGGTACTGCCGCTGATCTGAGAAGTGCGCTCGCGATCGTAGAAACAAAAGATGCCGACTTCCTGTTGGCGGGAATAAGTGCCGACGATCCCGAAGACGGCATTAATACCGCTAAAGAACTCTTAAAAATAAGCAAAGTCCCCCTTATTTATCTGTGTGATAACCCCGGGAAAGCGCTGCTCCGGCGTGTGAAGCCCACCACCCCCGCTGCCGTGTTGAGCAAGCCGCCGCGCCTGCCGGACCTGCTGCTGCAGATAGAACTGGCCCGGACAGCTTCCCGGCCCATGCTTTTTTGTGAAGGCGCCGACGATGTTTTTATACCGACGGTAAAGGGCCTGATCCGCATCCTCCTGGCGGACATCCTGTTTATCCTGTCCGATTCCAATTATTCGAAAATGTTCCTTACCCGGCCGGCATTTGAGAACCTCTTTCCCGGCAAGACGTATACCTACGTCCATGTCAATGTGCCCATGGGTGTGCTGTATGACAAACTGCCGCCGTCGTTTTACAAATTGTCGCGCTTTGAACTCATCAATCTGAAAAAAATCGATTGCATCGGTAAAGGCCATCTCCAGATCGGCGAGCATGAACGGGCCATCCCCGAAAATGGCCGCACGTCACTGCTCGCACAGCTCCGGGTGATCCGGCGCCGCTGAGGGGACTACCGGACGGCTTCTCCTATTTGTTCCAGCAGATAGGCCGCAAGCCCGTCGGATTCTCCCTTATAGGCGATCGTGGCTACAGGGGTTTTGTTTTGGAATATTTTGCCGTTCAGCGAAAGCTGCTTCCCCGTTTTGGTGTATTCCCCTGCAATATGGTAGGCATTGGGATAATCCGTCTGAACGAACACAAGTGGTGCATTGTCCTGGTAGGAGAGTTCGTACAGCATTTCATCCAGCAACGGGGAGAGGTCGAGCAAATCAGCGAACGCTCCCGCCTGCACCAGGTTGGTTTTCTTGAAAACCGGCTTCGCCTCGTTGACAGGCACCAGCGCCCTGTATTGGGGGGAGGCGAGCAGCCCGATATCGAAGCTCTCGCTGCCGGCAGGCGCTACTATGACAGGTACCTGTACCAGGTCGATTTCCTGCGACAGCAACTCTACCTGGTCCCGTGCATACTGAAAAAGCGTAGAGACATCCACGAACTTTCCTTCCCGCAGAGCGGCTCCCCGCATTCCCTGAAGGAGGGTATAGGTCAGCAACCCCTGTCCATAGGCGCTGGATTCGTAGCTTTTCTTATCATTGGCATTCCCGGTAAGCACATAGGTAGCCGTACGGTTGCGCATACGCTGGATGCCCCGGCGCACGGCCTCCGAGAGGTCGCGTCCTGCGATCAGTTGGTTGGCAAAGGCCCCCGACGCGCAGGCGTCCATAATCAGTACCTGCTTCTGGGCCTTCAGACCGTTTAAAAACTCCCGGAGTTCCGTGCCCGACAGGCTCTGGCTTTCCCGTATTTCAGAACTGCCATAGTCGGTGGTACGGGCGTTGGCAGCCAGGAAATAAAAATCATCCTCATTGTCGCGATGGGCAATACCGTGACCCGACAGGTAGACCAGTACCACATCCTGGTAGGAGGCGCGCTCCTGTACATACCGGAGCGACCGGAGGATGTTGGCCTTCGTCGGCTTTTGCGCAGGCGGGGATTCCGAGGTCAGCTTGATCGTGTGCGTGCGCTTGGCGTCGAAAAGGGCACTTCCTGCAACCTGGAGGGCTTTGGCCATTGCTTCCGCATCTTTTGCCGAAAACCGGAGGTTGAGCTGCGAATTGTCATAATTGGAAACCCCGACGACGATGACCCACAGGTTAGGAACGCCGCTTTCCATGGTCGCCGGCTGGTCGCCGCCCGGAGTTTGTTGCTGCACCACCGTTCCTTTTACACTTTTCAACAGGTTTTCCCGGTGTTCGGTACTGACATTTTTCCCTTTGTCGTAGGCCACTATCCGCAAGGTATGGTCTTTTGAAGGATCGATGGCAAGCTTCAAAGGGTCAATGGGAATTATAACGGACGGTTTATCGGCCAACGAAGAAGGGTTTTCGGCCACCAGCCGACGCGCGTCCTCATGTACCAGCCGGTCGTTTACATACACTTCTATGGGGCCGATCCCACCCTTGTTGTGGTTGGTTACGGTGAACTGGTACCCGGAGTTTTGCCCCGGTTTCACGGCAATCACCGGCGGAGAGGCCGGGGTTTCTTTGGAATCCGGGAAGAGAAATGTCCGGAGCAGGCCAGGGGTATGGTACTTCGCGCGGTACTTGTCAATACTGACCATTTTCCCGTCTTCCACCGCATAGAGCAGTTCCCGGATCCCCCTTTCGGTGCCGTCGAAGCGGCCGTCTTCAGTAAAGACGACAAAGTCTTTTTCGGAGCCGCGTAGGGAAGCCATGCTAATAAATTGGTTTTTTTTATTGCCAATGACTGCAGGGCCGGTAAATCCTCCTGATACATAAAAGCTGCCATCTGAAGTCGGTACGTAATTTGTTTGAGTGCTGGACAAAATACCTCCTTTTCCCAGGTTTTTCACCGCAATTTCCCTGCCAGAGGCTGCGTCAATCGTATATACGATTATCTGAGAAGAATCAGTCCGGAAATTCCTCTGTCCCTTTACGATTAATTCGGTATGATCGGTAGAGAACGTAATTTGCTCAATAGCCATGTCAAGTTTAAGAAATCTACCCAGATAGTTGCCGCGGGATAGATCCCATTGAAAAATTTCTCCATCTCCATTCGCATGGAACAATCTTTTGTGATCAGAAGTAAACGTACCGGCTTTTACAGAAAAATCATTGATTTTACTGAATGTATTCGTAACCGTTTTCGTTGCATAGTCGATATGCCCTATTGCAGAGCTAAAAAAATCAACAACGCTTACCTTTTTATCTCCCGCGGAAACACCGATAGGCACATTCCAAACCCAGAATTGGCTAGCCTTTTTAGGAAGAATGTAGATTTCATCGGTCTGTCCTGAATAAATATTCAGCAAACCGATCACGGGCCCCTGTTCCTCCAACGGCCTCGCAACATAAACCAATTGCTCATCATTATCCGCCCAGTCTAAACTTAAATTGTCGTCTGACCGCACAAGGGCGTTAAGCTCAATAGTATTCAACAGGGTATTGCCCGGATATTCCCAAATATCAATTTCTGAATTGCCGTTATTGTAGGTAAAAAAATAGTCCCCTTTATTAGAAAATTTCAGCGCAATCAATTCACCTGGTCCGGCATTCTTTTCAAAAACTTTCTCCGTTTTCTCCGTAAAAAGGTTGATCGCGCGTATTTCACCGGAAGCGTGAAGAACTACCAGGTATTTATCATCCGGTGAAATAGCGGCACCCGACCAGTTTTCGGGTGATTCACTCTGATAAATCCTTATTTGGGTACCTTTTTGAAAGTCCAGAACTGCCAGCTGCCTGCTTTCCGTTTCGAGGAACAGGTATTTTTCACTGGGAGAAATGGCATATATTTTTCTTCCGGTGAACCTGCGCAGAAGCGAATAGGTATCCAAATCCCATACATTAAGTTCTTCGGTTTCATTCTTTTTCTTTTCAAAAACAAATAGTTGGTTGGCAATCCGGGAATAAACAATCCTGTTAACGGCGCTGGGTTCCATCATATTGAAAAGCCGATCCTCTATTTCTCCCGTTACGGCTCCGCTGCCGGCGTCTACGATTTTCACCGCTCCGGACAGCCCCGGATAGGGGACCACTGCATACTGGCTCTTATCGGGTGATATCGCAAAAACACCCGCATTAAAACTGTTCAGACGAATCGGCGGGTCCTGTGCCATAAGCTGTCCAGTCATTACGGTCAGCGTCAGTAGCCACACTGTCAAGCGATACAGATAAGGTAGCATTAATAATTCGGATAGAGGTTTATCTTTGTGTCAAATTAAACGATTCCCTTTTAAACCCGGAAAAAAAAGTGGCTGTTTATCGTAAATTTAGCTCCTGGAGCCTTTTGAGCCTCTATTTGCTGGCGGCAACGACCGTTGTTCGGGCCCAGCAGGGATATCTTTCCGAAACCCATCCTGACTACCGGGCGGTCCGGCAGGTATTCGACAAGGTGTGGGAAGGATTTGGCAGCAGTAAGGCGCCACCGGATCTGGTCATCAGAGAGAACCAGGAAATTGCCCGCTATACGTTCGGCACCGGCGCACTCAAACCAACCATTGTGGTCGACAAGGGCCTGATCAGCTTTTTAAGAACGGAATTCCGGCACGAATTCCCCAATGCACTGGCCTGTATCCTGTCGCATGAACTGGCCCATCACTACCATGACCATCAGCAGACCGCCGGCTTCGCCGCAACAAGCAACGATCCGCGCCCCGAGGAACAGGCTGATATTTCGGGTTTTTTCTTTGCCTACACGGCCGGCTACGCCAGTTTCGCGCTCGCAGAACGCCTTTTCGAGAAGCTGTATGCGCACTACAGGCTTGACGCCCGGGGCAGTAAGCTGTATTTACCCGGAAAGGAACGTGTCGCCGGTGTACGCGCGCAGGTAGCGACCGTCAGGCGGCTCGCCTACATTTACGAAGCCGGCAAAGTATTGCTGCTCACGGGCAAACCGGCAGAAGCCGCTTCCTGTTTTGAGCTGGTACGGGCCACGATTCCCGCGGCAGAAATAATTAACAATCAGGGACTGGCCTGTCTCCTGCAGGTAGCCCAGGGAAACCTGCTCTCCCCCAAAGAAATGCCCTTTGCGCTGCCTTTCGAGCCGGACCTGTCGCAACGGCTGCTGATGAACGCCCGCGGACTGTCCGACCCTGAAATGCAGCAGCGGGTGGCGCTCTTAAGGCAGGCGGAACGGATCTTCCACCAGGGATACGCACCGGGGGGCAACGACCGGATAGCACTGAACCTGGCCATCACTCAACTGCTGCTGGACAATCCGAACGCAGCGATCGGTACCATCAACAGTCTGGACCGGAAAAGCCCCGAGGCCTACCTGGTCAGGGGTATCAGCTACCTGAAAGACGGACAAAGCCAACGGGCAACGGAAGATTTCACCAGGATCAAAAACGAGAAAAGCCAGTTGTTCGCAGTCAACCAGGAAATTTACCGGCAGGTAAAGGCCAACGGTTGGGAAAAAGCCGGGGTGCCGCCGGCCGGTGGCCAACGGAGAACGTCCGGCCTGCTACTCAGAGAAAAGCTGCCGCCACTGGATTACAGCGGTTTTAAGAGGGTAACGCAGGCCCCCTTTCCCATCACAACCGATGTGTGGCGTTATGGCGACGTATTCTCCTATTCGTTGCCTGTGAATGCCGCAAAATACGGGACAAACCACCAGAAATGGACCGTCGCCAAGGTTAGCGGTGAGGGATACGACAACCGGAAAAAAGTCCGCATCGGAGCAACAGAGCCGGAATTGACAGCCGCTTACGGCGTCCCGGACTTCATTTTGCAGACCGGTGGCCAGGGAGCCTCTTACCTCTACAAAACAGCACAGATCGTTTTCAACCTGCAGCGGGGCGCCGTGTCCGGATGGTATGTATACGATGAAGTACTGGATTAACCTTTCATGTGTATAAAAGGTTATCAGCTTTCGGCAGTCAGCTATCAGCGGGGCCGCCCAGGCGGGGCCGCCCAGGCATTTATTCATCGACGGCGGGCGGCGCACCGCTTTTTGTGCAATCCATTTTCTGATAGCTGATTGCTCATGGCCATTTCATGTATAAAAAGGTTTGAGCTATTAGCTGTTAGGTATTAGCAGCACACAAACCGGCCGATGAATAAGGCGGCCCGCCGCGCGGGTACTATCTACCATGGTCTGTGTCCCCACAGACCATTTTGGATACCAGCCGGAAGCCCCTATCCCCCTAGCCACCACCCCAGCCGGGGGCGCCGAGCCGGTATTTTGGTAGCATTGAGGATACTCCATCCCGACAAAGCCCCGGAGGGGCGGCATTTTGGTAGCACTTGATTGAATGGTTGACCGTCAGATAAAAACGCGTCTATTTTCTTGTATAAAA
>JBEBSD010000033.1:0-62465 GCA_040394475.1 Telluribacter humicola
GTGAGAGTCTCCCATTTTTATGCGCTTTCAGTTCTTATTTTGGACAGGTGTGATAGCAACTATAATTACTAGTAACAACTTATTGAATCCAGATCTTTTTATAAACAATTTACGGTAGGTTCCTTTGTCAATGAGCGTGAAAATTAAACTGATATTCATTCCAAATTTCTTTGAAGTTATTTCCCGCAAATGATTAGTTGAATACACAACGTGAGTAAAAGCGCGAAATAGACTTCGGACTATTCTTCAATTTAATGGCAAATGGGTATCGTCGAAATACTTTTACAACAAGTTCTTAATCTTATGCTTCAAAAGTAACTGTATTGCCAAACATCAAGGGTAGAAAATACTGTCGATCTAGGGAGACTATTTTGTCGACAGATGGCAATTCTTATATCTTATGGCACTATACCCGAAGATGCAACGTTAAAAAATGTAAATTCCACTCCGGGCAATCGTCCTCCGGGGTAAATTTTTCTATCGACGGAATGCTATGACATTCTTCGATTTGTAAATAACCGCCTTGACCGCTCCGGATTGAAACCTTCTGTGAGGTGATTAATGTACGCTCAACGATCAAAATCAACAGGCCTGCGCCTTTGCGAAGTTCGGCGGACTCTCTGTAGATTTATTTTGCGACGGTGCCCACCGGCCTGCTCACCATTTCACGAGCCGCATAAAGTCTGCCCTTAAAATCAGTGTGTTCGACTCCCGGTCCCGGCCATCACTTCTCCATCGCTTTTTCCCTTAGTTCCTGCGGCATTTTCTCTATGGCATACCGCAGCGCTGTTCTGGGCATTCTGCTTTTATTACGCATGATATAATCAAACACTTCCGTCGGATACGCCCCGCTGGCCACTTTCAGCATCCAGCCGTAACCCTTTTGAACCAGATCGTCCTTATCCGTCAGCAGGGCATCCGCTATGTCAATTATATCGTCCAGGAACAACCCTTTCCTGGCCGGTACGATCAGGCTTACAGCGGCTGCCCGTTTCATCCAACGGTTTTCGCTGTTCACAAATTCCTTCAATTGGCCGATACACCCGGGGTACATTTCCAGCAACGTGCCGACAGGGTGATTACAGAGTGTATCACAGGATGCCCAATTGGTCACGTAGGTGCTTATCCACTGCTCGAAAACTGCAAAATCGGCTGCCTCATAGTGTTTTCGGACAGCATAGGCCCAATTACAGGCTACCATCGATTCTTCGAGATAGCCCGATTGCCAAAGTTTCGTGCACAAATCAAATAATGTATCCTTAGGTAACGTGCGGATTTGTTTGAAAAAGGACTTCGCGATGTTGACCGTCACAGGCATCTTCACGCCATACGCTTTAATTTCCTCCTTGAAAAAACGTTGGCTGCTTTTCAATGTGTTTTCATCGGCTTTTTTCGCAAGCTCCTTCCTCAGCGCGATTAATAAATCATCCATATGGTAGGTATTTTTTAAACGATCCTGCTATTATGAAATAATTCATTCACTCATTCAATAGGAATTCCTTCCTGATTTCATTGTAACCCGTAAAGATCCCGTAACCGCCGGTTATGTTCGTATACCTGGGATAAGGCGTTTTAAAGGCGACCATCAAGTCATCTTCGGTATAATAGGTTTTGCAGAATTCGTAATAGCTTTTGCTGATCTGCCTCGTGAAAACCGTAATTTTATCTTGCGCAGTCAGGTCAATATCTAAATAGGACGGGTGTTCAATCTCTATCCCTTTTTTTAACGTTATGATTCCCATCTCACTGCATAAATCGTTCAATACGATATTGGAAAGATAGTTAAACTGGCAGGGGTCCTCAAAATCATCCACCGGCTTATCCATATCGAAAATGTTTACACCAAAGGTATGTTTGCCGATGCTCCTCTTTACCACAACCATATAGTAATTTTCTTCATTAGTGTTGTCTTGTATGTTTATAATCAATTCTTTAGAAGGTATTCCCGGATTGTATTTGGAATCGATCGATCTGCCAAATTCATAGCCGGCAACAACGGGCGAATCCGGCATCATTTCTAAATCCGTTGAGGTCAGTGAGAATCCCGGCGCTTCCACCTCAATTTTGTATTGGCTGCCTTGCTGCCATTTGCGCCCGGAGGCTGAAGTGTAAATTCCTTTACCGAGGTACGCAAGTGCTTCCAGAAAACCTTTCTCATCATACAATTTTACCATCGCATCTGCTATTCCATCGATATAAGTCGATTTACCGGTCGGTGGATATGTTTTCTGCACTTCTATACGCACCGTATCACCGGCTCTAACCTGACCGAACAGTACCAGTTTATCGCCCTCATAAGGTAACTTAAGACCGATAGGTCTTTCTTTGCAGCCCCATAGGGTTAAAAGTGTCAATAAAAGGATCCGCTGCTTCATTTTAATTTAATTGTATAGCTGAAATAGGGTAAAAATGGAAGCACGCCGACCTTGTTGACCGTCCCTTCAAATCCTTTGTAGGACTCACCTCCTTCCCAATCAGATGGGGTAGGATATGGCTGTTTATTCACTGTTAAATAATACGGATTTACCCTATTATAAAGATTGTATACACCCAGTGTCATGCGGCCTGCCTGGCGTTTGGTGCCTTGAATGTTAAAACTAAAGCTGACATCAAGCCGGTGATAGGAAGGTAACCGCACATTATTTCTGGCCCCGTAAATAAATATTTGATCCCCCAGATAAATATCCTGCCCTTCATCATATTGCTTGTGCACCGCAACCGGCATGGAAACAGGGGCGCCTGACTGGTATACCCAGGAGGCAGAAAAAGCCGCATTTGTAAGGGGGTTTGTATAATTTCCAACCAGTGAAATCACGTGCCGCCGGTCGAAATTGGAAGCATACCAGGCCCCCTGATCAATCTTGTCGAATCGTCTTTCATTTTTGGACCAGGTATAGCCGGCCCAGCCTGTAAAGTCTCCCTTGGTTTTGTTGATAAACAACTCAATCCCCCTGATCTTCCCGACGCCATTCTGCTCAATCAGGCTTTGCCAGGATTTGTTGAAGCTCATAAAAAAGCTGTTGCTTGTCGCATAATCAATAAGGTTTGACAACGATTTATCATACGCGTCAATACTTACTTCGATCTGACTTCCTACTGCTTTCGAAATACTAACGGTATACTGTTCAGAAGACGAGGGTTTGATTGTCTCGGTTGCAGGCACCCACACATCGTTGGGCAAACCAACGCTATTACTGGTCAGCAGATGAATGTATTGATTCATTCTGGAGTAAGCGCCCTTTAAGGCTAAATCGCCTGGCAATATAAAATTGATACTGGCCCGGGGCTCCAGGTTTTGGTAGCTTTTTGAGTTTACCTGCATACTGACAGCCCTGCCGCCGAGATTGGTTTTCAACCAGTTGCCGATAGCCAGTTCGTATTCTATAAAGGCCGCAGCCTCATTTGTAACGATGAAAGAACTGATCTTTGACAGCGAGTCGGCCGGTATCTCAAGAGTGGTTTTCACCGAAGTCGGCCGATACCGGTACAACGATGCCTGCGTCCCCGCCCTGAGCGTATGGTTGGACCTGAGAAACCATTCGATGGAAGTTTTGTTAGTGAAATCATTGATAATGGAGGAAGATTTAAGCCAACTACTTTCTTCCCACTTTCTTCCATTCATTTCAAAACTTTTTGAAGAAATACCATAATTGTAGCGCGAAAATGACAAAATACTTTTGAGGAATAATCGGGGCCGGATAACGTAGTTGTACCGGGTAGTCACTGTAGTATTTCCCCAGGTCAGGCCTACCCTGCCACGATCCCCACCTGTTCTTTCCTGTGCAGTATAAAAGTCGTTCCCATTATATAAACTAAGGAAGACCTGGCTTTTGGGAGTCAGCTGGTAGTTGACTTTTGCATTGATATCATACAGCCAATAGTTAAAATAGTTAGGCGCTTTTCCGGCTTTATATAACAGGTACTTGGGCAGCAAAAATAACGTAAGGTACGATGTCCTCGCTGCGATCATATAGCTGGACTTCCCGTAGTGTTTGTCCTTCAAAGACAAAGGCCCTTCCCAAAGCATCCGGGAGCTGACCAGGCCAACCGTGAGTTCCGACTTTCTTTCTACTTTATTCCCTTCTTTCATGGAAATGTCGAATATCGATGAAAGCCTTCCGCCATAGCGGGCCGGAAAGCCTCCTTTATACATCTCCACATTTTTCACGGCATCCGTGTTAAATACAGACACGATCCCAAACAAGTGCGCCGTATTATAGACGGGCGCATCATCGAGCAATATCAGGTTTTGATCCGGTGTGCCGCCGCGTACCAAAAGGCCGGTTGTCCCTTCATTTCCGGTAGTAACTCCGGGTGTGAGCGCCAGGGCTTTTATGATATCCGCTTCACCGAACAAGATTGGAATCGCCTTTAACCTGTTGACAGGAATATTTAAGTATCCGGCGCTGGATTGAGAAAGGGTTCTTTTTGTCTTAACCAGTACTTCACTTAATTCTCTGACAGCAGGAAACAAGTTAACATTCAGCGTGGTATCGGCGGTCGCATGAAGATCCAGGGTCTGGGATTCATACCCCATACAGGAGATGATCAGTGTGGAATGACCGGCTGGTAACGTCAGGTTAAAATAGCCATAGCTGTTCGAAACCGCCCCTGATGACTTTTCCTCACGGAACAGGTTCGCGCCAATGATGGCCTCACGGGTGTGAGCATCAGTGATATAACCGTTCAGGTTGATGCTTTGAGCGACCGTATCTGCCGGGTGAAGCAAAAGAAGGAATGTAACAATTCCGGGAAGGTATTTAGGGCCGGTGATCACTAGCGCCGGCCACTGCATAAAGTTATAAACACTAACGTACCCCGGTGCATCCGGCTCAAGGGCCTGGCCCGCAATGATTTTCTTTCGCCGGGTAGGCGCATCTTCCGGGCCGTCAGGGCGGAACGCCGCCTGAAGGTACTTCTTCTTCCAATTGTTCACAGCCGAATAAGCAAGGTTCTACTTCCGGGCGGTTTCAGTTACCCGGCTTCCTGGAGAGTAACGTATTTCTCCTCGGGTTTGACACCCGGATCGTGATATAGTTCCTGAATTTTTGCGCCCGGATGGGTTTCCAAATGCAATCCGGCCTTTTTCCTTCCTGAATTTATTTGGCCGGATACATGCTTTTACCTATTTTTAATGGGTTATTTTTTGCCCCGAAAAAAGCTTTATGAAGAAAATCGGTTTTTTGTCCTTCGGTCATTGGGCTGAGCACCCTTCCTACAGGACACGTACAGCAAGCGACACATTGCTGCAGTCTATTGATCTGGCTGTTGCCGCCGAAGAAATCGGTTTAGACGGCGCCTATTTTCGGGTACATCATTTTGCGGCTCAGTTAGCATCACCATTTCCTTTGCTTTCGGCTATTGGCGCCAAAACAAGCACAATAGAGATTGGTACGGGTGTGATTGATATGCGCTATGAAAATCCGCTGTATATGGTGGAAGATGCGGGAGCCGCTGATTTAATTTCGGAGGGGCGATTGCAACTGGGAATCAGCAGAGGTTCGCCGGAGCAGGTAATCGACGGGTGGCGCTATTTTGGCTATGAACTGGCAGAAGGAGAAACCGACGCAGCGATGGGACGCCGTAAAGCATTGGAATTCCTGGATAAGTTAAAGGGTGTCGGATTCGCGGAGCCTAACCCGTACCCGATGTTTCCGAACCCGCCGGGTTTGCTGCGTCTGGAACCGCACTCGGAAGGCTTGCGGGAACGTATCTGGTGGGGAGCGGCTTCCAATGCCACAGCGGTTTGGGCAGCCGAAAACGGCATGTACCTCCAAAGCTCTACCTTGAAGTATGATGAAAGCGGCAAGCCTTTCCATGTCCAGCAGGCCGAGCAGATCAGGCTGTACAAAGAAGCGTGGAAAAAGGCGGGACACCAGCGCGAACCGCGGGTTTCGGTGAGCCGGTCTGTTTTTGCACTGGTAACGGAGCAGGACCATTATCTCTTCGGACCGGAAACCAATCGGGTCGATAAAATCGGAATGATTGAACAGGGCAAGCGGGCTATTTTCGGAAGAAGCTACGCTGCGGAACCGGACCAACTTATAAAAGAGCTGGCTGAGGACGAAGCCATTCAGGAAGCAGATACCCTCCTCCTGACAGTACCCAACACATTGGGAGTGGATTACAATGTCCACCTCCTCTCTGCTATTTTAGAGCATGTTGCACCCGGGTTAGGCTGGCGCTGACCCTAAAGCCGTCAAACTCGTTAAAAAGGCTTTTGGCCACAGGGTTATTTCAAGCGATCAGTACTTCCCAGTACCTCGCTTATTCCATCTTCGTAACGGGTTGGCGTAAACTGAAAGGTCCGGCAAAACTTTTCACTATTGAAAAAGTAATCCTGATCGTTCTGGTATTGCATCTCGACCAGTTCTCTGATCGTCCTGTCGAACATGCCGCCTAACAAAAGTAAAAACGGAGACAGGAGCCTGTAAGTGCTTTTCTGCTTTCTGATGCCGTTCGCCAGCTCGATAAACTGCTTACCGGTCAGGCGTTCGGACGAGGTGGGCAGATGCCAGACCTGCTGATAAGCAGCGTCTGTATTACCCAGTAATGCAGTAGCCCTCGCGGCATCAGGGATGTAGGTAAAGGAATGTATTTTGTGAGCGTTTGCCTGCCAGTTGGCCTTTTTCCCTTTCGCTACAGGATCTAACATCAGTACATTCAGAACGCCGTTTTTAGAACCCGGTCCATAAAAATCAGCGCTTCGGGCAATCAGCGCTCTGAGGTTGTGGTTCGCCATCGCCGCATTGATACGCGTTACAAGCTGCAGCCTCACCGCCCCTTTTTTCGAGGGAGGATTCAGGCGGCTGTCTTCAGTCATATCAGGGATCGCACCTTGATCGTACATATACACATTGTCAAAGAAAACCAATTTGCTGTCATGGCGCACGCAGGCATCGATAACATTCTGCATAATGACCGGCCATTGCGCCTGCCAGATGCGCAGATCGTATTTCAACCCCACTGTCAGGTACACAATCTCTGAACCTTTCACGGCTTCGGATACCGCAGGGGCATTTAACAGATCGGCGGCGATCAGTTCATCATCCCCGTTCACCTGTTGGGGCCGGCGGGCCACCAACCTGATTTTTTCACTATAGTGTTTCAGTTCTTTCGCAAGCGAAGTTCCTATATCGCCGCCCGCTCCTAATATTGTCTGCATATTGATCGATCTACTACACAATATAGGGACTTTAAGAGTAGATCAAGCGGGTTGCAGGTTAATTTTTCATTATCATTAGGTCATGCCGGTTTTTTACCAAACCAGACCCTTTCCTGCCGGGACAGCAGTTCAGCCGGCCAACAAACTGACAACTCCCCACACAGGTGTGCATGGGAAGTTGTCATTCAAGGGGAAAAGCGATTCACTGCTTATTGTTACTTCAGCCACCAGGGCTGTGAGTGGATCCGGTCATTTCCTTCCCCAAACTGGCTGCTGATAGCAGTTGCAACATTTTCGGTATTGTTATTGTATTCAGCCTGCGGGTACATCCACCGATAGGGAATGGAAACACCGGAAGGACGACGGAAGGACGGATATCCCGTTCTCAGATGGTCAAAAAAGGCGGTCCAGCCCGATTGGAAATAAGAGCGAAGATAGCGCTGGAGGATGATCTTCCCGATTTTTTCGTCGGTAGTAACGGCCTCCGTGAAATCGTTGATCGGCTCGTTCAGATAGGCGCCTGCTTTTTCGGGTGTTACAAAAGAGGCGAGCCCTTTGGCATAGGTTTCGTAGAATTTAAAAGAGGCTTTTACTCCCTCGTTATAATAATCGGCGGCATTACCGCTCACCCATCCTCTGACGATCGCCTCCGCGATGATCAATTGCTGTTCCGAATAGCCCAGCAATACATAGGGCTCTGTCGTAGGGTCTTTGTGATACCTGTCCTTGATCTTCGAGGTATTGCCGTTGGCAGCTTTGGTATTGACATCGGCATAAGGTGCAGCCGGGTCGCCGCCTTCATAGGCTGTAAAGTCTTCGACCAATTTTCCCGCATCTTCGGCATTTTTTGTCTGGGTGCAATAAATGAACAGACGGGGATCTTTTCTGTCCTGCAGGCGACGGATAAAGGTAGAATCGATATACATGCCGGAGCCAAAACTGCTGGAGTTGAAGTCGGGATAGCGGTTGCCCTGCTGATCCAGGAAGACAAGCTGCGCATCATCTTCATTACCGGCAAACAACGGCTCGCCGGCGACGATCTGCGCAAAGGTGGATTTTACATTGAGGTCGGCTTCATCTTCTTTCTCCGACAGGAGCATCAGCACTTTCAGACGGAAAGCATTGATAAGTTGACGCCATTTGGTGACGTCGCCGCCGTAAATGATGTCACCGGCAATAATGGTATTCTGACCAGCCAGAATGGTGTTGGCTTCGCTCAATTCGGTGAGAATACCTTTAAAAACCTCCTTTTGTGAATCGTAGGCCGGCGGCGCATAGCTTTCCTGTTGCTCTCCCTGCAACGCCTGAGAATAGGGAACATCACCGAACGTCAGGGTGAGGTTGAGAAAATAGTAGGCGCGGAAGAACTTGCCGAGTGCCGTATAAACCGGTGCGTCGAGGCGTTCGGCTTCTTCCATCATTTTGGTCACGTCGCGCATACGGGAATAGGCTGTGAAGTCGGACCGGTCCCATTTGTAGTACTGCCCCGAGCTTTCTCCATCAGTCTGCACCAGCATTTTGAGTGCATACATGGGGCCGGTGCCGCCGTCGTAACGGAACGCGTCCCATTCTATTTGTGTAAGCTGCAATTGAGGGTGCGTTTCGGTCACCCGGTTGGGATCTATATTGATTTCGGCCAGCTCCCGGCATCCTGAAAGACCACATGCTAGTACTGCTAGGGTCATATATATCTTTTTCATAATCTTATATCGCTAATTATTAGTTTACTATCCGTCTTGGAGTGCGTCAGAGCTTCAGATTGAGCGCCAGCCCCAGGTACCTGGGTGACGGATCCTGAAGGTCGGAATCGTTTCCTTCTTTAAAGTCCGGATCCAGGATCGGCATTTTTTTCCACATCAAAAGATTGTATGCAAAAACCTGCGCGTTAAGCCCTTTTATTTTTGACCCGAGGTTGATGATTTTACCCAGATCGTAGCCGACTGCCACCCGCCTCAGCTTAAAGAAAGACCTGTCGAACGTGTTGGCGAATTTCTTGTTTTCTTCCTCGGTAACCCTCGCGCGATACGGATATTGCTGACTCCAGGTCTGCCAGCTGACGGCAGTTGTATTGGGGGTATAGGTACGTGTATCTTTGGTGATATTTCCCAGGACATCTCTGGTAAGCTCTCCGTTCGCAATGACGACGCCTTGCGGAACGTAAACCGGTTTTCCTGCTGCATACTCGGCATCCCGGTATTCTGTTGAACTAGGGTGTTTGCCGGCCCACCACATTTTTTCGATGGTATTGGCATTCATAATACCGCCCCATACCCCGTCGATGTCAACACCCACATCAAACCCTTTGATGATGAATTTGTTCTGGAAGCCCAGGCGCCAGGAGGGATCCATGTGTCCTAAATTATGAACAAAAGCGTCTCTTATCGGAAGTCCTTTTGAATCCAGTATCAACTGGCCTTCAGCACTCTTCATCCAGACTTGTGCGTAGTAGCTGTCGGTTCTTTCACCCAACTTGAGATTGCCGAACCGGGGTTGATTGCCGTATATTTCGGTGATTTTCCTGACGTATCGCGACCAGTTGGCGTTTACATCCCAGGAGAAGTTTTTCTTTCTTATTGCTTTTATCCCGGCTACAATTTCAAAACCATTGGTCTTGTAAACATTCCCGTTGATTTGCCTGGAAGTAAAGCCGGAAGCTTCCGAAATTCCGAGATCAATAATCTGGTTTTCATCCACGATGTTGTAGTAGGTGAGATCCAGTGTAAGACGGTTTTTAAAAAGCGCCGATGAGAGCCCCAACTCAAAAGAGGAAGATTTTTCCGGAAGAATGTTGGGATTAACGATGCCTGCCGGATAATAAACAGACGGTGTTGCGCCGTAGGTAATTCCCTTGTTATAGGCCGAAGAAATTCTGTACGGATTCTCATTACGGGGGTCCAGATCGCTGGATACCTGTGCCCAGGAAGCGTATACTTTCAGATAATTGACCGCTTCGGGCATCCTGATGAATTCGGATACGATCGTGCTGAGCGACACGGAGGGGTAGAAATAGGAATTATGTGCTACCGGCAAGGTGGAAGACCAGTCATTACGGGCGGTAAAACTCAGGTAAACAGTATTGTAAAAGTCGAAGTTGGCGGCGCCGTATACACTTCGAATCGTTTTTTCCTGCAGCAGGTTACTCGCCTGCACCGGGCCGGCGGTGTTGTTCAGACTGTATACGAACGGCACAATCAGCCCGTCGGAGGATTGGTATTCCTGGGAATAGGAACGGCTGAAAACAGAAGCTCCGCCGTTAAGCCCCAATTGAAAATTATCCGAGAAGTCTTTTGAGTACGACGCCAGCACATCCGCGTCAAAATTAACTTGAGCGGAGTTCCAGATTTTATAATCTCCGTTTCGGGAATCGCCGTAGTTCATATAGGATTTTGGGCTTTGCATCGACTCGAAACGGTTGACGTTGCGGAGCGATCCTCTGGCCTGGATGTTGAAATTTTCGTCAAGCGACCATCTCAGCTTCATTTGGGAATCCATGACGTTCCGGTCCTGTTTTTGCTCCAGCTCATACGAAGCAAAGTAGGGGTTGTTATACCAGGCATAGTTATAGTTAGCCTGCACATACCCTTCGTAGCCCGGCCGGTAAAGATGGTCGCGGAGGTCATTTCCGTTTACGTCGTCACTCATCCAAAGCAAAATGGTGTAGATGTGGTTTTTAGGGCCGTAGCCATACCTCGGGTAGTTAGGAGAGAATACCTTATTGTACGACAGTGAAGTCTCCAGGTTCAGATTTTTGGAAAGGTCGAAGGAGGCGTTGAAGTTGATGCTGCCCGTGTTCAGCGACATGTTAGGTACCTGCCCTTTCTGGTAAGCATATTTTCCGGAAGCATAGTACCTGGCTTTTTCGCCCCTGTAGGCGACAGAAAAATTATTGGTGCTTACTACGCCGGTCTGCAGGAAATTCCGGAGATTATCGTACGAAACAAAATCGGTCGGTACCCGTTCGTACCGCGAGCGGTCGTCGTAGACGGTGCCTTTTACGTCGCCCCACCAAGGGGTCATTTCTCCTGTTTCTTTATCGCGTATCGGGCTGTTCCATTGCGGCACTTTGACACCCGAATTGAGCTTTGGCCCCCAGGTCATGTCGCCATCGGAAATACCACCGTCGGCGCCATCCCAGAATTCATATTGTCCGTTGGAGCCGCTGCCGTACAGGGTTTGGGTTTTGGGAAACACCGTGAAGCCCGCCGTGATCATATTATTGGTGGAAATAGTAACTTCAAGTCCTTCTTTCTGCGCATTTCTGGTAGTGATCAGGATGGCGCCGTTTTTCCCGCGGGATCCGTAAAGAGCGGAAGCCGCAGTCCCTTTCAGCACGTTGATGTTTTCAATATCCTCGCCGGTCACATCGAAAAAATCGGTTTCTACCGGTACTCCATCGATAACAATGAGCGGAGTTTTACCCCTTAGCGTAAACGTTGGTGCCTGGAACATACCGGTCGGATTGGTAACGGTAAGACCGGCTACCTGACCGGATAGCGCATTGCCCAGGTTCATGGTACGGGAGTTGGCAAGTTGTTCCGTGTTGACTTCCTGGGTGGTAAAGCCCAGTCTCCTTTTCTGCTGCTTGATTCCGATAGCTGTCACGACTACCTCTTCGAGACTCTGAAAATCTTCCTTCAAGGATACGTCGATCGTATTTTGCTTTTGAACCGCTATCTCCCGGGTTTCGAATCCGATAAAGGAAAACACCAGGACGGCATCGTCGGGGACCGTGATCGTATAATTCCCCTCCTGGTCGGTAATGGTACCCTGTGTGCTATTCTTGATCAGAATATTGACTCCGGGCAACCGGGTATCCTGCGAACCGGTGACGGTTCCGCTGACCGTGGTTTGGCCATAGCAGTAAAAACTACAACAAAGAAATATCAGGAATCCTGATAGCGATAGAAGTTTTCTCATGAATGAAATGCTTTAAGTTGAATCATAACAATGTAAAGGAATTTATTGTCAAAGATAAAAACCTGATATAAACTAATTATTACCAAAGTACTGATTGGCTGAAAAAAGAACCGGGCGGAGATCGTTACCGATTATACCTAGGTACAGGAGTCTGTCGGGCTTGTTTCGCTGCCCACCAAAAGCGTATCGACGCATCGTTTGCCATTACTGTTTGCTATTCGGTTCTTTGCTTTACAATTTCCTCGTGTTCAACGGAAGACAAACGAACATACACAAAATCTTTCTAATTATAAAGTAGTTACGAAAGGGCAAGGTACCCTACAAAGGGTACGCTAAACAATGAGCTTATACCCTATTCCGCGAATGTTGACAATCTGTACCTGCGGGTCTTCTTTGAGATAACGGCGGAGGCGCGTGATGAAGACGTCCAGACTGCGGCCATTGAAGAATGAATCATCGCCCCAAAGCTCCAGCAACACCGTGTTTTTCTCCAGAACCTGGTTGCGTAGCTGATAGAGGCGGCGCAATAATTCTGCTTCCCGGTGAGACAGCGAGACTTCCTGTCCGGCAAGCGATAATTTTTGTTTGGCCGGATCAAATGTATACCTGCCGATTTTAAAGACAGCCGGCAGGTCAGCGGATGCGGTTCGCAATCGAAGCAGCGCCTGAATGCGGACAACCAGCTCTTCGAGACTGAAAGGCTTTTTGAGGTAATCATTTCCGCCCAGTTCGAAGCCTCTGACAACATCGGCTGTCTGTGAACGTGCGGTCAGGAACATGATGGGCACATTGGGATCCCGCCGGCGGATATGCCCGGCCATTGTAAACCCGTCCATATCCGGCATCATCACATCCGCGACGACGATATCCGGGCGGTGCTCGTCAAACAGGGCGAGACCGGCAACCCCGTTTTCGGCATAGATCACCGTAAATCCGCGGTAGCTGAGGCTGTCATTGACGATCATACCCAATGCAGGCTCGTCCTCGATGAGTAAAACTGTTGACATGAATTAAAATTTCAGAATAAATTCACTTCCCCTGCCCGGCTCGCTAACCAGGTCAATGCTGCCGCCATGCCGCTCTACTACCTGCCGGACATAGGCAAGTCCCAGTCCAAAGCCTTTTACAGCATGTAAATTGCCGGTAGGCACCCGAAAAAAACGGTTAAAAACAGCGTGCTGATGGTTTTTCGAAATTCCGATCCCGTTGTCCGCCACGGCGAGCTGCCAGTTGTTCCCATCCTTTTTATAGCTGAAAATCACAGTTACATCTTCATGGGAGTATTTAACGGCATTATCGACAAGGTTGCTCAGCACATTTGCGAAATGAATCCGATCAACTGAAATCATATCAGTGTCAGGGATATTATGGTCAAAATGAACCTGTTTTGTGGCTTTCAGCAGATAGCTTTCTGTAATCTCGGAAACAAGCCGGCGAAGGTTTACCGGCTCGCGATGCAGTTTCATTTCCTGCTTGTCTTCCACTGCCAGATTGAGGACTTTTTCGACCAGCTCAGAGAGACGCCCGAGGTTATTCCGGGAAATTGACAGGTAGTTCCTTGTTTTTTCCGGATCGTCGAGCACGCCGTAGTGCATCATCGCCTCCACCGCCGCGGTCACCGTCGCAATGGGCGTTTTCAGCTCGTGCGTCATGTTGTTGATAAAATCGTTCTTGATCTCCGATAGCCGCTTTTGCCTCAAAATTGTTCGCAGCATATAGAGGAAGCAGCCGGTTGTCAGAAGTAATAACAAGAAGCTCGCCGTGAGGAGGCCGGCCATTTTTTTGAACAAATAAACAAATGGCGTGTCGAAAGTAGCCTGTACAAAAAGATTCCTGACCGGATTAACCGCCACAGGAAATGTCCTGAACTGTCTCGATAAATCCGCCCCATCACCGCTTCTGTTAAGGAAGAATGTGGTGTCACCATTGGATTGCGGGAAAATGCGCAAGGTATCGAGTAAGAATCCGGCTTCAATTCCCCGTTTTTGAAGTTCGTGCCTGTACACTTTGAAGAGTTTTCTCTTGTCAATCTGTCCGCCTTCCGCCCACCCCAACACCAGCATTTGGGAAATCCGGTTGGCCAATGTGTCTTCCGGAGCTGGTTTTGCAGTTTCGCTTTCAGCATCCGGGTGAATATACAGGTGATTCTGCGAGCCGGGGCCTGAATGGAATTTTCTGACAATCATCCGGGGCTGCCGGGGACCTGGCGGGCCTGGCGAGCCGAGCTTCTCACCGTTTCGGCCGAATATCGAGTCCGCCCTTGCTATCTGCTGCGCCTCGACGACCTGAAGCAGCGCTTCCTGGACGGTTTGCCTGAACTGTGAGCGGTTGAGCCGATAGGTCGTCAAAAGCCAATAGCCCTGAAAGGCATTGATCGCTGCAATGCAAATGGTCATCAGCCAGAAAATGAACCTGATACGGGAGCTGCTCATCGTACAAAACTACATCACCGCACACAGATTTGGTACGGCTGTAACACTATTTAACACTAAATACCAGTGCTTAACATAGCTTCCTCCCAACTTTGGAGCACCAAATCCAAACAAAGGAATACTATGAAAATCAAGTTTTTGCTGGCCGCTTTGTGGCTGGCCGCCGGGCAGGCTTATGCACAGTTTTCAGGACAGATCAGTTATGAGATCATCCGTAAGATCGACCCGTCGTCACTACGAATGCTTATCAACGGCGAGCCGGTCAAGCCAGGCGATCCGAATTTCCCTACGGACATTCCCGATTCGCGAACTTACGGACAGAAGTCTCTTTTTTCGGGAAATTATGTCAAAGAGGTTTTGGATAATCAGAATACGATTGTCCAAAGGGTTTCGCGAGATGGCGGCCCTCCGAGAACCGCCAACCTGGGCCGGCCTTTTAATGAATACAAATGTGTCGATCTGGCGGGTCAAAAGTCCATCACGTTCCTGACGATCGGCGAAGGTACAGAAGCGAAAACCTATCAAAGTGAAAGTCCGATACAGCGCATTTCCGGCTGGCAGTTTTCAGATCAGACGAAGAAAATCGCGGGTTACCAATGCAAAAAGGCCACCATTACCTTTAATAATGAGCCTTATGCTATCTGGTTTACCGAAGAGCTGCCTGCAACCTATTCGCCGGTCCACGAGCTCACTCCTGAAAAAGGGGTGGTGCTGCTGATCGAAGGAAGCCGCGAACAGTTTAAGGCAAGCAAAGTACAGCCCCGGGCCGTGAATGCCAAAGAGGTGGAGCCCCGGACGGATGTAGAGCAGGTTTCCAGAGAGGAACTGACCGACCTGCGTGAAAAGGCGATGGCCGATTTTCGTCAGCAGAGAATGATGCCGGGAGACGGAGGCAGGTGATTTTATGAGACTCGCAATACTATCAGCCGCAATCCTGACCTGCTTCACCGCCGCCGGACAGCCACCGGGAGTCCGAACGGAAGTGTCGGGTATCGTTCTCGATTCGATCAGCAGCAAACCCTTGCGCACGGCTTCGGTGTCTTTGCTCACGCAGCGTGATTCTGCCTATGTCACCGCCGGCCTTACAGACGGGAACGGCAAATTCGGCCTTAAAAATATCCCGGCCGGCAGCTTTCGCTTGCTCGTTACCTTTATTGGGTATCGCAACAAATCTGTGTTCTTCGAGGTGTCCGCTAACAACCCGGTGGACCTTGACACCCTGTGGATGCGCGAGCAGAGTACCGATTTACAGGAAGTGGTGATCAAACAGGAGGCGCCGCCGGTGACGATCAAAGGGGACACGGTTCAATTCAATGCAGATGCATTCAAGACCGAGCCGAATGCCCAGGTCGAAGAATTGCTTCGAAAGCTGCCCGGTGTTGAAGTTTCGCGTGACGGGGAAATCAAAAGCAACGGACAGGCGGTGCGCAGGGTGCTGGTGGACGGAAAACCTTTTTTCGGAGACGACCCCAAAATAGCCACCCGCAACCTCCCGGCTGACATTGTTGATAAGGTACAGGTTTATGACCAGTCTTCCGACCAGTCGCAATTCTCGGGCATTGACGACGGGAGCCAGGAGCGGACGATCAACATTACGATCAAAAAAGACAAGGGGAGAGGTTATTTCGGACAAAACGCGATTGGGGCAGGCCGGAATACGGAAACCAATGCCATGCGTTACCAGGGAAAGCTGAGCCTCAACCGCTTTAACAACCGGAATGGAGGTCCTGGCAGACAACTATCGCTGGTCGGGCAGGCCAACAACCTGAACCAGCAAAACTTTTCGCCCGGCAGCGGGATGGGAGGCCCCATGACCTTAAATCAGCCCGGTTTAGCCGGCGGTGAAAATGGCCAGAGTCCCGTCAACATCACCGAGGTGCGGGCCGGCGGGTTCAACTACCGCGCTGAGGGCGGGAAACTGCGCTATGGAAAACGGGCGGAACTATCGGCCAGCTATTTTGCTCATCAGACCATCACCACAACCGATCAGAACAGCAGGCGCGAATATGTTCTGCCCGGCCGAACGTTTTTAGCAGACCAATCCAGTGATCACAAGAACCAGACTTTCAATCAGCGCTTTAACGGACGGTTTGAGTTTCAACTTGACTCCCTGACCAGCCTGCGTCTGACACCGAATATTTCCTGGCAAAAGATCCGCTACGACAGCGATTTGCGTAACTATTCCTATTCAGAAGACGGCGACTCGCTGAATACCGGGGAAACGCATCATCGCTCGGCAGGCAACGGCACAAGCGGGTATAACAACTTGCTGCTGATGCGAAAATTCGAAAAGCCCGGCCGTACACTGTCAGCCAACCTAAATACCGTATTGTCCGATGGACGCGATAGCGGCTATAACCAATCTCAAAATGTATTTTTTGATCCGGCGGGAACGGAAAATACGATCGAAAGCATCGATCAGCAAAACCGGCAGCATCGTTTTTCCCTGCAGAACAACCTGAACTTTTCCTTCACCGAACCGCTTTCGTTCAGGCAAAAACTGGAGGTAAGGTACGCCTGGATTGATCATCAGAACCGTCAGTCACGCTCTGTCTTTGATAAAAATGAAGAAACCACTCATTATTCCCTCCCCGACTCCCTGCTGACGAACCGGTTTGCGGGGACATTTGCAGCGCACAAGGCGGGCGTTACACTGCAAACGCAGCGGCTTCGGTTTAATTATGCGTTAGGTTTTGATGTACAGCGCTCCAACCAGGTTTCAGACAATTTATCACTGGATTCCCGCATTGAGAAGCAGTATTTTCACTGGCTCCCCAATGCATTGTTCAGCTACACGTTTCCCGGCAACCGGCGTGCGCGGCTGCAATACCGCACGCTTATTGTGCCGGCGAGTGCGGCCCAGTTACAGCCTGTAGCCGATAATACGAATCCGCTTGACATCAAAAGCGGCAACCCCGCCCTCCGGCCCGAATATCTCAATACGCTGACGCTCACCTACAATGGCTCTGACAACAGCGGTAACCGCAGCCTTTTCGTTTTTGCAAACCTCAGCCAAAGCAACAGCCGGATCAGCAATGCGATCACGATCGGTGACAATGCCGCACGGTTTTCCGAACCCGTCAATACCCGCGGTTACTGGGCGTTGAACAGCTTTCTATCTTGGACCAGGAACATCAACCCGCTGAAATTCAGTATAACACTGAATACCCAGGCTGCTATCTCCACGGGGCAGAGCCTGATTAACCATGTCACCAACCAGGCGAATACAACCTTACTTGGGCAGGGAGTGCGTATTCAATCAGCTTTTGACGGCAAGATCGATTACGGGCTGGGCGTGCGGATGAGCTATCAGCAGGCAACGTATTCACTATTGCCTCAGCAGAATGCGCAGTACTGGTCGCAGTATGCGACCGCAGATTTGTATTGGCGGCTTCCATTTCATTTTATATTAAAAACAGACCTGACCTATACCGGCACTACAGGCCGCGCGGCGGGGTACAACCAACAATTCACGCTTTGGAATGCAGCACTGTCCCGCCAGCTGGGTAAGCAAGGCGAAATCAGTTTGCAAATGTTTGATATCCTGAACCAGAACCGCAGCCTGACCAGGAACACTACCGAGGTCTATATCGAAGATGTTCAGAGCGTTGTATTGCGAAGATATTTCCTGGTGAGCCTGGTGTACAACCTTCGCAGGTTCGGAATCTGACTCCCCGTTGATTCCTGAATAAAACGCAGCTGCACTGAACCTTCACCGTTTCGTGTCCATGGTAGCTACACCTTGCTCACAGGAGATGTCTGTTACAGCTATTAATCACATCTGCCAGGCCATTCTGTTTCGTTTCACCTGGCATTGCAAGCACAATCTATCGCTATCCTGGTTCTGAAAACCTGGTGACTGCTTTTTATCTCAAGCAGGTAAACTCCTGTGGAAAGGTTGTTTACATTGCCTGAAATGTCCCATACAAGTTCATTCTCCCCGGGCAGCAGCCGGAACGCGCCGCTGGCCCCTGGCCTGAGCTGCAAGTCATACAACGTAACCTGCACTTCTTCAGTTTCCGTGAATCCATGCGCAAACCGCACGTGGATTTGTCCGCTGTTGGGATTGGGATACACCACATACGCCTGGTTAAAAGCATCTTCCTCCGGTGAGGTCACGGAGCCTGCGGCCTGCATGACCACCTCGCTCCCCGTTCTGGCACCCGGATCGGACGTATTGGCGGAACCGTCCGCGTTGGTAAAGCAATGACCAATCCTTACCTCGTCATCTGTATGCACCGTATTTCGCAAGACCGCATCTTCATGATCGATCAGACTGGACCAGGTCGGTTGTGAAACATCGTAAAAGTGCTCCTTTGCATATGAAAAAGCATCCGTCCGGCACAAGGGCTGCTTCCAATAGGCGATGTGGCTCAAGGCCTGTTGAAATGTAAGATAATGGGGAGAGGTCGTATATACGGCCGTATTTTCCAGGCCGTAGTCGAGGTACATACAATCAAACTTTCCGTCGGGCGTTCCCACATGTATCCTCAGCTCCCCCGATTCCTGGATGATCATGAAAAATATTCTGCCCGTTTCATTCTCAAAAGAATAGTTGGCCGATTCCGGGTTCCAGAAGGTAACATTCCAATTGTAAGGGACGCCGGTGTTGATATACCGGGTAATATAGACCTTGCCATCTTCGTTGGCGCCGACCCGCCATACAACCTCGTTCACGCTATCTTCGATGAACACGAGCGTCCCGTTATTTTTGATGTCACTTAGGGTAGCGCTGAAGGCAACCGTAAAACCCTCGCGTGTCAGTTGATTGCTCCCTGCCTGGTAAAAGTGTTGATTTTCACCTGCGGGGAGCGGATAGAAGAGCTGCGCCCGGACCGTAGGGGCAACGCATAGGCTGATCAGGAAAAGTAGATATCTCATTTGGATTCGTCTGTTAATTGTGGACCCCATGCTGGGCTCTCTTTGTCCGCAGCTCGATGAGGTTTTTCGGAAAATCGGTGATGATGTAATCATACTTGTTGCTCAGGAGCCATTCGAAGCTGTTTCTCTTGTCATCTTTGAAGTAAATGTATTTCTCAAGCGCACTTTTGGTCCAATAACCCTGGCAGGTGGAAGGCGCTTCGGAAAAAACACCGACTTTCAGGTGAACGTCATGTGCATCAGCAATCGCCCGTTTGAGAAAAGTATTGATGGGGATGTCCTGATCGTTTTTCAGCCTGATCTCCATCCCTACCAGCTCCACTCCCGGAATTAAACGCTGCCCTTCTTTGACCTCCACCCATTTGTTGAAATACACCAAACTATCTTTGATATCGTCTCCCAGCTTTGGTGTATAGGCGATTTTCGGAGCTGAGGCGTGTTTGTGCTGGTCCACTGTGACATATTTCTTAAGGAGAATGCTGTCTACCTTTGCCCATATCGGATCGTCTGCGGTATATTTCCCTTTAAATATCACCCGGTTGGACAATCCGTAGCGGCATGCCAGGTCAACGGCTTTCAGGAATACCGCATCGAAAAAAGGCTTTCCCTTTACCTTGCCCTTTTTGTTAGCGGCATGGTCCCATCCCTGGGGCACGTCGTCGGGGATTCCGATATCCATATTGATCGGTTTGACAATATTGTTAGCGCTAATGTGCCTGAATGCGCTGTCGAGATCCAGCAATTTCTCCGCAGACCTCGTGTTGAACCTGTCGTACAAATCATATGCCTTCAGCGCTCCCCAGGGAAAATCGTACACAGAAGTATCGGGATGAGCGGGAAAGTCAGTCTGTACCTCCTGAAGTATTTTCTGGGGCTTGTCGTCATGAAAAAGAATGGGGTGCATATCCTGCGTGCTCCTGATATCCAGCTCAATCCAATCTAATCCGGTGATGGCATTGGCCGCATCGATGGCGGCCAGTGAATTCTGAACTACGCCGCGCTCTTCCCAATAGCCGCGGTGTGCGACCACCGTAACCTCGTTACCGCGGTTGAACAGGGCCGAGAAATCTCCATGGTAAGTAACAAAATCGGACGATTTTAAGAGCGCTACCCCCGGCAGGTGAATTTCCTCTACATCAGCTAGCGTGGAAGTACCGTGAAACTCCAATTCGACTATTACCCGTACTCCAGTAACTACAAGAACGGGGTGTTCGTGTTGAAATCGCTTGATAATGTTCATCAATCTGCCTTTGTAATTGGTACTTGTCTGCTTTTGAGACCTTACCCAACTCCAGGTGCATTCCCACTTTCCCAGAACCGGTGTGGAACAGGGGTGGTCATAGGTGATCTCCCAATTCTGGTGTTGATAATTACTCTTATTTTCGTTGGCATATACGCCGTAGAGTAGCCCGTCTTTATCCGACCGGCCGCCGGAGTGGTAGTTATCTTTCGTATACATGCGGACTTCAATTTTCCGGTCATTGCCGGCATTGGCTTTGATACCATATACCTGCTTTTCCAGCTTTTGGGCATCGTGGACATTGAGCATCCGCTCTATTTTATAGACTACTTCCGAGTGGGCCGTCACCGACAGGAGCGCCAATACCCACACGAACGCTCCCGTTATTGGTTTTAACCATACCATATCACTGTGCTTTAGTTAATTGTTTGACGTTACTGCTTTTGTTCCAGCCTCGACAGGCGTAAGGCCAGCTCATCGTACCGCTTGTGGTGCTCTTTAATCCTTTTCTCCTGCTCAATAGCATGGAGCGTCAATTCCTCGATCTTCTCCAGGAACCGGGCAGTGATCGTTTGCAGCGAGTAACCGGATTTACGCACTTCGGCTTCTGAGGGGATGTTGGGCAGATGTCCGTGCTCGCGGATAAATTGTTCGACTTCGTCCAGGCTTGCCAGCGCATAATCGTCGCCGAAGACATGATCTGACCATTCCGCTACCTGCGCTATGGCCAGGTCTTCCGTCACGATACCGCGTTCTACCCAGAGCAGGAAATGACTGAAAAGCGTATCCCGGGGAAAGCTGGCGGGGTCAATATCCTTGGGGCCTATATGAACGCCGCCTGCTACTGTCAAAGCACAGCTATCTACCAGATGATGCGTGTTAATGGCAAGTTGGGCCATAGAGCCGGCTTCTGTTCTGGAGGTGGGGTCGTCGTGGTTCTGGTTGTCGACGAATGTTCCGAAGAGCAATGGATTGTGAAGCTGGGACTGGTTGTTGAGCACGAAGACGGACTTGTTGCCGGTGATCGGGTTCTTATTCTGTTCGAAGGTTACGTGACCGAAATCGGCCCCGGCAGCATACCCCAGAAAAACACTGTAGCTGACATTGGTAAGATCCCTCCCGGCCCGGGATCCCAGGCTGGTATTGCCGGTCCCGTTGATACTCCTCCCGGCCTGTTCTCCGAAATTACTGTTTGTGCTCCCGGTCACATTGAAAAGACCAGCCTCTGCGCCAAAGTTGCTGTTGTAGCTACCTGTAGTAATGGCCGGGCCGCTATTCCTGCCGAAATTACTGTTATACCTTCCGGTGCTGATAACCTTGCCGGCATTAGAGCCGAAATTACTGTTATAGTTACCGGTGCCGATGGCGCCGCCTGAATGACTTCCTACGTTGGTATTTTCATAGCCCGTGATCGAACCAAATCCTGCATTAAACCCCAGCCCCAGATTATGCTTTGTATTCTGCTTAAGGTTAATCCTGTCGGCACTCAATACGCCCAGATTGATGCTGCCGGCCGTAATCGAATTTACCCCTGTCAGGTCGCCGGTTGTATTCAGCCGCATAGCGGTAGTCGTTTCTCCGCCATCGGCCATCCGTTTAAACAGAAAATCTCCCTGGGCTCCCAGGATCAGGTTGTTCACATCAGCACTCACTTTTGCAGTATGATGACCTCTCCAGTTTCCGTTACTATGCTCTTTAAAAACATAGCCGACACCTTTATTATTAGCAGCCTGGAACCCGTTGATGTTTGCGTCTTGTGCGTGCAGCATCCCGATACCGGAAAAATAAATCGCAATGGCTACAACAAGTGCATACCATTGAACATTCTGTTTCATGATTTGTTTGTTCATTTTGCTCCTGAGTTTTAAAATTTTGCGTTCCATATTATCCTCGAATAAGGATCTTGATTGAACTGTTTATTTATTTTCGGCTCTGGTGTTTCAGATTTCCGCCTACAATGGGCCATCCGCTCTGCGGCAGGGCTTCCTCGCCTTCATCCAGTATTTTCATGGCATAAAACAGGTTACCCCGGCTGCTGAAGTATACGGTGCCGTCGTTGCCGATGACCGGAACCATCAGGTGGTCGGCCGATTCGTAGCTGAACCGGCAAAGCAGGCTCCCGTCCACGCTGCTGATCATATAGAAATGGTCGTCGTTGCTGCCGATGTAGAGGATGCCGCTTTTACCCAGTGTGGGCGCCACCTTAAAATCATCATCAGCGACTTTCGATACCCATTTTTCCGCACCGGTATTGGAGTTGAGCGCATAGATGGCCATTGATTGTTCATCTGCGCCGTCCTCGGTAGAAACATACAGGGTGCCGTCAGGGCCGAGGATAGGTGAATTGGCACGTACTTCACCAGGCACCTGCTTTGCCCATACTTCGGCACCGGTGTTCAGGTTGATAGCGTAGATCGTGCCGGACTTACTGTCGGTGCTTTCTGCACCGCCAAATAAAACACCATTATCGCCGATCGAGAAGCTGCCTTCATAGCGGTTTCCGGGCAGGTTGTATTCCCAGACCTTTTCTCCACTCGCTGCATTGACACCAAACAGTTTGTTGCTGATGGCCACCGCTACTTTACCGTTGGAATAAAGTGGCGAGGATTGGATGGACCCGTCGGATAATCCGCCGTCGAAGATCCAGTTCTGTACGCCATCGGAAGCTTTTACGGAAAAAAGTTTTCCATCTGTCGTGCCGAAATACACGTTGCCGTTTTCATCCAGGGCAGCGCTCGATTTGTCCACATCTCCCGTGAGGTTGACTGTCCATACAGCTTGACCATCTGCCGTATTCAGCGCATGGAATTTTTGCCCTGATCCCACATACAGTGTTGTATTATCATCGCTGATGGTAATGTCGGCACGGATCTGCTTCCCGGCGTTGAATGACCACAAAGCCGTTCCGTCATTTTGGGAGAGCTTGTAGATAACACCGCTTGCGTCGGCGACGTAAACATTCCCTTCCTGGTCAATTGCAGGACAATGGGTGTCAATCTTGTTTACGGGATAGCTCCACTTGATTTTGGGTACGTATACTTTTTTGGAGAAAGTATCGGTCTCACCTTCCTGGTCTGTTACCGTAAGCGTAACCGTGTAAGTTCCCCCGGAAGTATAGGCATGCTCCAGGTGGCGGCTCGTCGAGGTAGTGCCATCGCCTAAATCCCAGCTCCAGCTTACAATGCTTCCATCCTTATCTTCGGACAGGTCTTTAAAGCCGATCGCGGTATGCTCCATGACAATGGCAAACAGCTCCGTGCGCTGCCCGGGCACTTCCAGACTGAATGCGGCGACAGGCGCGAGGTTAGAGGTGGATACCGTGATTTCCCGGATTGTTTCCGCCTCGTCGCCATCGTCATCGGCTACGGTCAGCCTGACCGTAAAGACCCCTTCTGTATCGAAGGTCTTCTTCGGATGCTGCTCCTGCGATGCGGAGCCATCGCCGAAGTCCCATTCCCATTTTACTATTTTACCGTCTTCGTCGGTCGACTGGTCGGTGAAAGATACTTCTTCGTTATTTCCCGGCGTCAGGTTGCTGACCAGAAAAGAGGCCACCGGCGGCTTGTTGGCAGGCGCTGTAACCTCCTCTTTACAGGAGCTTACCAGGCCGGCGCTTAAAAATGTCAGGGCAACAGCAATCCCTGCGGCTGGTTTTTTCCAGCTTTTGTTAACTTGTTTCATAAATGGTTTATTGGTTTATTTTTTTACCTGCATCGGTACGGGCCAAATTTTTTGATACCGGGTACCGTGGCAACCCGGTCACTGAGGATAAACACTTCAAAGGTTTCTCCGCCTTCATAAACCCTGATCACCACATGTCCTTCCAGGGACTTATAATAACCGGCAATGGCAGAAGCGGCATAGATCTGCCCGATATTACTGATGAATAAATCGGCATTTACCGACCTCAGGCGGTTGACCACGCCAACGTTGACGTGACTCACATTGGAGGTCTGCTGAACGGCCACTTGCGGGGTCAGCGCATTTACAAAATTCTGGTTGGTGGCATCCTTATAGCCATGATGGTTCACCGCCATCGCATCCACTTCTCCGACAAGGTTTCCAAGCGGCGTTTCGATATCATAGTCAGGCCAGTCTTCGTTGCCCGTAATGTCTCCCCCGGTGTAATAATCGAACAGACCGTATTCGATCTTCAGGGCAATGCTCAGCGGATTGTCATTCCACTCCCCTTTGTCGTTTACCAGCGGCTTCGAAAATGCATGCGGGGCCTTCCCGCCCTCTCCTGTCCGGAACTCTCCTGAAGCATACAGGTTGGTCACTCTGAAATCGTAAGAAGGGTTATGGCCGGGCACGATCTGATCGGAGCTGCCCACGGCAATCCGCTCTGCCTGCAGCCCGCGGTGCGTGGTGTGATAGTTCAGGAAATCGATATAATTCTCGATATCGTCCCGGTCATTTTTCAGATCCACCGGAAAATCATAGGTTGGATAGGCTTTGTCGATCAATTTACTTACCGGTATCAGTTCAGCTACCTGAGTAATCCCTCCAAGGCGGTAATCGCCATAAGACGATCGGGGCGATCTGCTGTTGATCCGGCCCATGTGATCCACATGGAAGTGTGATAGCACGGCATAATCGATTTTTACAGGAAAACCGTCCGGTATGAATCTGGTAACGTAATCCGCAATCCATTCGCCGGGGGTTTTGCCGGGATGGGGGTGAACCGGAAAATCGGGGGTTGAACCGGAACCCGGGACGTCCTTATCCCCGGCATCAAAGAGCATATTCGTACCATCGGGGAAGATAAAAAACGAGGCGTCTCCCCTTCCGGTGTTAATATGATGAATATCGAGATAGCCGGGTTTCCATTGCGCAAATTCCACGCCCCGTACGCTGATCTGAAAGGTAGTGTCGGCAGCAATTCCTTTGTCGTCTGTGACGGACAATGCGACGGTATAATTTCCTGCATTTTCAAAGGTGTATTCGGCCATTTTCCCCGATCTGGTTTCAGCATCGTTAAAAGTCCATTGCTGCTGAACGATAGTACCGTGGGTCCGGTCAATGAATTTTAACGTGGTTCCTGCATAAACCGCAGTGTCGTAATAATCGGGAGGAAGCTCATATGTGAAAGCAATTACTGGTTTCACAGGATCCTGAGGTAACGTATCCGCTGCTTCTTTAATGACCAAGGTAGCTGTTTTAAGGGTTTCTTTTTCTCCGGCGTGCCTGGCAGACAGCGTCACACTATACGTACCGGCTGTGTCATAAAGGGTATAGGGATCCCGCTCGCCGGATGTTTTCCCGTTGTCAAAATTCCAGCGCCATTGAATACGGTCATCTGTCAGGCCGGACGTAGTGTTTTCAAAGAAAATCGTGTCGCCTTCTGAAAAACCGGAACCGTGAACGATAAAATCCGGCTGGACCAGCTTATCGGCAGCGGCTTCATTTTTACAGGCGATGCTGTTCAGGCCGCAGCTCAGCACCAATGCGAGCAGCAGCAATTGTTGAAAATTAGTGATACCCTTCATTCTGTTTGAATAAATCGGAATGGATAATGTCTATTTCACTTTGCGGCACCGGTCTCCTCACGTGGTAGTCACGGATATTGTCTGCGGCCGCACCCGGATTGTGTTCCCTCACCCTTTCCACCAGTGTCCCCGTGCGTACCAGGTCAAACCAACGTTTCCCTTCTCCGGCAAACTCGCGGGCATTCTCGTCCAGAATAGCCTCTATTGACATTTCTTCCAAAGGAGATTGCTTTGCCCGTGCCCGCACTTTATTGAGATATTCCGCGCCCGTACCATTAAGACGGAAGGCCGCTTCTGCTGCGATCAGATAGGTTTCAGCTAAGCGGAACACAATGAAGTCCCTCGATCCGTCCCGGTCTGCGGCATCTACCCGGTCCGGCTGGTCGAATTTTCTGACGGAGGGAAACGTGGTGAGATTGTACTGATCAGGATTGATAACCGAATACGGTTTGGACGCTTTTGTGCCAGGGTCCATTGCATGCCGGGGAAGATAAATACAGGTATCGCCCAGATGGAGCCTGCCGTCTGAAGGCAGGCGCTGCGCACTGTTGCAGTACCAAACGGTTTTGAAAGTCGCATCGTACCGGGGATCGTCATCGGCAAACAGACCCAGCAAATACTCGGTGGGCCTGAACCGCTTGAACGGCCGGCCGTTTTCCACATCGCGCTGCATGTGGTAGACGGCCAGGTCATAGTCCATCAGGAAGAACAGGTGCCCGCGGTTACCTGTTCCGCCATTGTTGGATTCCAGCGGCGAGAATTGTATGGACCAGATAATTTCCTGGTTTTGCTGATTGTCCAGCTTCCACAGATCGGCATATTCAGGCAGCAGGATGTGACGGCTGTTGTTGAGCACTTCCTGCGCATTGGCCAGCGCAAGCTGATAATCATTGCTGTCTTTGGCCCGGGTCAGGTAGGCCAGCGCCAGGAAATGACGTGCCGCCCAGCGGCCCGGCCTTCCCCATTCCGCCGGCACTGTATCAAGATGTTCGGCGGCAAACAGCAGGTCGTCAATGATCGCAGTAAACACCTCGGTTTCCGGCGCGCGTTTAAAGTCGAGCGCGACTCCTTTGGTTTCGTGAAGTTTGACAGGCACAGGCCCGTACATGCGTACCAGCCAGAAATAATAATAAGCTCTTAAATATCTTGCCTCGGCAATCAGCTTGTTTTTCTCTGCCTCGTCCATCGCGATCTCCTGCGCACGGTCGATCGCCGTGTTGGCGTTGTTGATCCCGTTGTAGCAGTTTTGCCATAGCTGCTCAATTTTTTCGGAACGGGCATTGAGATCGGAACTGTACCGGTTGAATTGTTTGCTTTTCCAGCTGGCGCTTTCGTCAGCGCCTTCGGTAAACATATCCGTGCCGAATACCACGACCGAATACCCTTCTTCCTGGCCAATGAACTTTCGTACCGGACTGTAAATTCCGTTGACGGCATCTTTCAGTCCTTCCGGAGTGGTGAAATAATTGTCCGCAGTAATGCGGTTCGGATCGTTCTCTTTCAGGAACTCCGTACAACCGGCGAGGACGGCGATCGCAGTAAGGAAAATGACGGGTGCTAGTTTCGGGGTTGTTTTCATGTGTCGTCAGAATGTGAGGTTTAATCCGATTACGGTTTGCCGATAATTGCCGGGTTGGGCGAATTTGGTCCCGCTGGTTCCACCCGTATAGGCAGTTTGTTCGGGATCCATTCCTTCGAATCGGGTGATCGTAATCGGATTCAGCAGCGAAAGATAGATGCGGAGGCGCTGCGCCCGGAGCCTGGAAAGCCAGTGTTCGGG
Source organism: Telluribacter humicola (assembly GCA_040394475.1). GTDB lineage: Bacteria > Bacteroidota > Bacteroidia > Cytophagales > Spirosomataceae > JBEBSD01. Next base: position 27,905 of record JBEBSD010000033.1, read on the forward strand.
AAATGAATATCCCAGCGAGACATTCCGGAGACGGATAAAGGAGCCGTCTTCATAGGTGAGCAACCGCAAATTGTCGGGCTCGTCATCGCGGTGAGGGCGCGGCGCCGATTGGCTGGGGTTTTCCGGGGTCCAGTAATCGATGCTTATATTACCGTCCCGGGAAACAAGTGTGTTGTACCGTTCCTTAAACTCGTTCTTCACCAGGTAGCGCTGGCGGGTAATCCAGAGAAAGCTCAGGTCGGCGCCATAGAAGGTCAGGGTCGATGACAGCCCGCCGGTCCATTTGGGGAACTGGCTTCCCAGCACCTGACGGTCATCCGGGCCAATGTTCCCGTCCCCATCGATGTCCGCCATTTTAATATCACCCGGTCTGTACCCGTATGCGGCGGCGGCTTCTTTCTCATCGAGCTGCCAGATACCGTCGAACCGGTTATCATAAAAAACCTTGAGCGGATTTCCGATGAAAAGGTTATTACCGATGTCATCTGTTGATTGGTCGCCGTACAGATCGATGATCTTATTACGGTTGAAGGCCGCATTGACATCCACGGTCCACTTAAGCTTTTTCCTGTTGGCGATAACGGACTGCAGATGCCACTCCATGCCCGTATTCATAGTAGTGCCGATGTTGGATGCCACGCTCCTGAAACCCGTCACCAAAGGGATCCTTCTCTGGTACAGCAGGTCCCTGGTGACGGCGTGATAATAGTCAACAGAACCGGTCAGCCGTCCTTTCAGCAGGCCAAAATCAATCCCTGCATCCAATTGCGTCGTTTTCTCCCATCCAAGGTCCGTATTTTCTATGCTGGAAACCTCAAAACCGCTGCCATCCAGGTCTCCAAACCTGTAATTGGTTCCGCGCAGGCCGGCCTGGGAATCATAAGGATCGATCGCCTGGTTACCAGTGACGCCATAGCTGGCACGTAGCTTCAGATCGGAGATTACATGTACTCCGGAGAGAAATGGTTCATCACTCACACGCCATCCCACTCCGGCCGAAGGAAAGAAACCCCATTTCCGCCCGGGAGAAAACACGGATGATCCGTCGTAACGCGCTGTTACCGTGAGCAGGTATTTGTCTCTGAAACTGTAGTTGACACGTCCCATATAAGAAACGAGCTGCGAGTTGACCATCGCATTGGCTACCACCGGGAACTGAACGGCATCGCCGATGCCGTAGAAGGTCACATAAGGAGCTTGTTTAAGCTGCAATGCGCTCATCTGACCCCGGATACTCCGGGATTCCTGGATGCTGAAAAGACCGGTGAATGTCACTTTGTGCGCATTCCATGCCTGGGAATAATCCAGCACATTTTCCAGGGTGTAGCCCAGTCGCTCGTTGGTTTGGATCTGTACGTTGTCTATTTCTCCTTTTTGTGAAGTACTGTACCTGCCTTTAAAGACATTGCCTCTTTCAAAACGAATGTCTCCGCCTGCGTTAAGGCGATAGGAAAACTTTTCATTCAGATTCAGCCGGATAAAAAAGGCGGGAAAAATGCGGGTGCTTGTCTGCTCATCCACATAGTTGTCCCGATCGGTGTTAAAGAGCGGATTAAACCGCAAGGGGTCTTCAGAAGTCAGGAACATCTTATTCCCGGACGCATCTACAGGACTGCTCAAAGGATCTGTACGGTAAACCTGGTCGATACCGTCGGTACCGCCCTGTCCGCCCCTGTTGCCGATGGTACGGGCGAAAAGGGTGTTAGTACCCCAGGTAAGATGCTTCGTGACGGTGTTCTCCAGGTTGATACGGAGATTGTAGCGCTTGAAATCCACATTTTCGATCAGGTAGTTCTCACCGAAATAGCTGGCAGACACGTAGTACCGTGTTTTATCGGTAGCGCCCTGCAGTCCCAGCATATGGTTCTGAATAGCGCCCTGACCATAAATTTCGTCCTGCCAGTCGGTATCGATACCGCTTGCAAGCATGTCAAGCTCGAAAGGGTCGAAGGCCACGGCGTCGTCCGGTACTGCATCCGTATTCATCCGGGTGCGCTGGGCTTCTCTTCTGAATTGTACAAATTCGGAAGCGTTCATCATATTCACTTTTCGCAGCAAGCTACTGGAACCCAGGTAGCTTGTGAAATTGATTTTCAGATTGTCAGCGCCCTCTTTTGTGGTGATGAGGATCACTCCGTTGGCGGCGCGGGATCCGTAAATAGCCGTTGAACTCGCGTCTTTCAGGATCTCCATCGACTTGATGTCCGTCGAGTTGATATCGTTCAGTGAACCCTGAAACGGGATGCCATCGATGACGATCAGCGGATTGTTGGAGGCCAGGATGGAACGCTCGCCGCGGATCCTTATCTGGGGATCGCTGCCCGCGGTAAAACTGGAGGCTACAATGTCGACACCCGGCGCTTGTCCCTGCAAGGCAAGCACCGGCGAGGCCTGCGAGTTTCTCTCGATATACTCTTCTCTCACAGAGGATATAGCGCCGGTTACATCGCGTTTATCCTGGACGCCGTAGCCCACCACGATCACTTCATTGAGCGATTTCGAGTCGGCTTCCAGTGCGATATCGAGCACAGTCTCCTTGCCCAAACTCACTATTTTGGTAAGATATCCTATAAAAGAACAGGTAAGCTGCTTTGTCCCTTCCGAGATCTCCAGGGTATAGTAGCCTTCGCTGTCCGTGATCGTTCCGATTCTGGTTCCTATAGCGATAACGCTGACGCCTATAAGCGATTCACCGGTCTTCAAGTCTGTAACCCTACCTGTTATACGCAGATTATTTTCTATAATATTTTCAGCAACAGGCGGGCTTTCTCTTTCAATTTTACTGGCGGGGATCCGGCTGACCAGTATCCTGTCATTGGTCCTGCGGAAAGCAATAGCTGCTTGTTTCGAAAGCGACAGCAGCACGTCTTCGAGGTTATTGAGACCGGTGGTCAGGGCCACCTTTTTTCTGACGGGTACCTGATTCTCCAGGTAGACAAATTTGAATCCAGTTTCGCCTGAAATAATCTGGAATGCTTCTTTGAGCGTTACCCGGGCAGGCGAAATGCGGAACCGGATGTCGGAGGATTTTTTATAGCGGTTGGGATTGTTCGTGTCCAGCCTGGCCGCTTTGTGGAAAGCAAAGGCCATTTGTCCGCAAAACAGCATGATCGCCATTGTCATGAGTACTTTCATTCCTTTAAGATTTGGATAGATTTTATGCATCGGAATCATTTTCTTCAGTGATTGTCAGGGGTGCATCCTTGCCCCGACACGATGATTGTATTGTTCTTTACCTCGTATGCGATCGTCTGGTTAGAGACTGCCCGGAGATCTTCCATCACGGTCTGCAGGGATTCGTTCTCGATTTTCATAGAGACCCTGCAGTCGCTGATCTTCTTGTTTGTGATCGTGAACTTCACCCCATATCGCCTGCCCAGCACTTTCAGCACTTTGTCCATTGACTCATTATCAAACTGAATAATCCTGTCCTTCCATCGGGCGATTTCATCCAGGGCTTCTTCAGCGATAAGGACTTGTCCGTCGTGACCCGAATAGGATAATGTCTTGCCCTGCGTCAGTACGGCGAGGTCTTTCTCAGCACCTGCGGTATGGTCCACGACCTTTACTTTACCGGTGGCTACGGCCACCTCATACTTATTAGTTTCACGGGCTGAAATATCGAAGGAAGTGCCTATGACCTGTGTCGCAACGTCTCCCGAGCGGACGATAAAAGGCCTTTGCGCGTCTTTTGTTACGGTGAAAAATGCATCGCCTTCCAGAAACAGCTCCCTTTTGTCTTTTCCGAATTTTTGCGGATAACGGATCTTGCTATGGAGGTTAAGAACCACTTCGGATCCGTCCGTTAACGTGATTATCCTGCGCTCATAGCCGGTGGCTATCTCATTGAAAGTGGTGCTTTTGTCGTCCAGGACCAGGTACGCCGAAATTCCCGCACAAATGATCAGAATTACCGCAGCCGCTGCCTTTGCCCACTGCGGCAGGTAGAATTGTTTGCTGCGGGAACGGATCGTCCTCTCTTCGACTGCCTGGTAAATGCGGTCGGAGTGTTCCTTTCGAAGCGCCGTATACGTATGGAGCTGCTCCCAGAGGGTATTCAGCTCATCAGTGTCCGGTTCATTACCCTCTTCCCGGATATAGCGGAGAATTTCCGTGATTTCTTCTTCATCTGCCCGGTTGTTCAGGAACCTGCGCCATTTGCTTTTTAGTCTGTCGTCCATGGTTTGCTTTTATGACAGAAAGACTTAAAATCAGCAGTGGGGGGACGACCCGGCTTGTGTTAACAAATCGTTAAGTGTTTTGCGCAATGGTCACAGCACTTCTCCTAACACCACACTAAATACGTGATAATAAACCCATTACAGGCCATAACATCTTCCAACAAGGCCCTGATCCTTTATTTTCTATGGAGAAGAAAATACAAAATGACTGCAGGTATTTCCGTGTGGCCTTTTAGCTGAAGATAAGCCTTGATAGCTGCCAGCGCCTTCACGATCTGATCCTTCACGGTATTTCGGGAGAGGTGCAGTCTATCGGCAATTTCCTTATGGGTGTAATGATCTTCCCTGCTCATGAGGAAGATCTGTCGTCGCTGAGGAGGCAGGTTTTCAATCGCTTCTTCTACGGCGGCCTGGAGTTCATAATAGTTAAGATTGTCTACCGGGTGCGCGTGCAATACCGAAGCATTCAGCAGTATTTCCTGGTACAAGCGTTCCTCTTTTGTGGCTTGCTTCAATGAATCGATGGCAAGGTTGCGGGCAATAGTAACCAGGTAGGATTCGAAAGAAGTCGTTATCTGCAACTGATCCCTGCGTTTCCAGATCGTAATGAATACATCCGCCACAATTTCATCGGTAAGATCTTTTGTCTTCACAATTTTGAAGCAGTAAGCATACAGCTTATCCTTATATATGGAAAAAATCTTTTCCAACGCCCTTTCATCGCCTTCTTTTAATGCGTTAAGCAATTCAGAATTGATTTCAGAGGACATACGCTTGCTTTTGGAGCAAAATTACGAATTATAAAAACAGGAATATATCCGGGTTTTATTGATAACATAATCTTAACGCCTCCTCTCTGCGCTAACCTGATGTGTTAATTTGCCCTCAATCAGGTTGCCACCTATCCTCCTTTGGAAGCGTACCCCGGGACACGAATATCCTGGGACAGACGGTAGCTCAAGCCGGCTTTAATCCATCCGGGAAACGCTAAAAGGCCGATCAGATGTCCTATGCAGGAAATCCCTTATGGTTTTCGGATCAGTACCAGCTCCTTAAAATCCATGACACAGTTGCCGGGTATTTCGGGAGCGTCGAGGAACAGCTGACCCTTTCCTTTTTTAAGCGGAATTGTTCCTAATGTTAGTGCTTTAAAGTCCTTGACATACGATTCCTGGCGGTTGACCCGGTCGTGCTCCATTCCCCGGAGCGGCACATCATTGGCCACCGAAAGACGTGAGCTGAGCCGGTCATTGCCGAACGTCAGGCGTACCAGAGAACCCAGCTGATCCCCGGGACAGGAATAGTAAATCCGGACCTCATACGTTCCTTCGGCAAGTACCTCGATATCCCAGGTAATTTTGTCAAGGGTGCTGGTCCAGTTGGTGAAGAAAGAGGAGTTGGGAAATTTGTTGGATCTTTTGATCTGCCCGTGCTCCGTTGCATCACGGGCAGGCAGCTGTGTGTAGCTGAAGTCGGGATGGCCGACAGGAAACGGACGGTTATCTGCCGCTTGAACGCTAAGTGCGTCGGCTTCCCAGTTTTTTACGGCCGTTTTCAGCAACGCTGTTACCTCCGCTTCAAAGGATGAGATGTCATTGAGCTGCCCCGGGTCATTTTCCATGTCAAACAGCCCTCCTTCATGGTCCAGCCGGTACTTTTGGGTCCGTGCGCTGGTGCGTCCGTTCCAGTGGGAAAAGACAATACGTTCGTCCCGGGATTCTGCGGTTTGGAATAAAAGCGGTTTAAGGCTGATGCCATCCAGGCGTTTTGCCGGGCGTAAGGTGATCCCCGCGAGGTCGGCCAGTGACGGAAAAAGATCAACAACCGCGGCAATCTCGTCGATTTGCAGTCCGGCGGTTATCTTTCCGGCCCAGCTGACGATAAGCGGCGAACGTACACCCCCTTCATCGGTAGAGCCTTTACGCCCTTTCATACCGCCGTTCCAACGAAAGCTATTGGGACCGTTGTCGTTCAGATAGATGATAATAGTTTCTTCTTCGAGCGCCAGTTCCCTTATCTTATCCTGTATGCGGCCCACGTTCCAGTCGATATTTTCACACATGGCCAACGCCGCCTTCGTGAAAGCAGGGTCTTCGGTATACCGCTCATCGGCTCTCATTTTCAGTTCCCTGTTGCTGAACTTGTCCCACCACTTATCGGGAACCTGCATGGGCGAATGGGGTGCATTGTACGGCAGATAAACAAAAAAGGGCTTGTCCTTATGGCGGTCAATGTAATCAAGCGCTTTGTCGGTAAGAAGGTCGGTAATAAACCCCTTCCCCTGAACAATTTCCCCGTTGTGCTCGAGGAGAGGGTCAAAATAGTCTCCCCAGTGACCGGAACAAAATCCATAAAATTCATCGAATCCCCTGGCATTCGGATGGTAAGGGTATTGCATGCCGCTGTGCCATTTCCCGAATGCGGCAGTGGCGTAACCTGCTCTTTTGAAAATATCGGCAAAGGTAGTCTCGTCCAGGTTAAGCCGTTCGCCTCCCTGAGACGTACTGTAAACGCCTGCCCGTGTGTGGTAACGTCCGGTAAGTAATTCGGCCCGTGTGGGGGAGCATACCGGGCTTACATAAAAATGGCTGAACACGGCGCCTGACTGCGCCAGACGGTCTATATTCGGTGTCTGAAGATTTTTATTGCCATTCAGGCTAAAGTCACCCCATCCCTGGTCGTCAGACATGATGAGGATAATGTTAGGGCTGCCGGCGGCCCGCGCCTCCGGGCCTGTCAGCAGCAGGACCGGCCACAGCAGCGCCAGCAGTTTCCGGTAAACACGCGGCCCGGAAAAAAGAGAGTTACCTGCTGCGTCCATTTTTTATCTGTTCCTCCAGTTCTTTTTTGAGTTCTGCTGCCAACGAGGCGTGCCGGAGCATTACATTGACGGTTTCGAGGGAATCAGTCTGAAGATGATAAAGCTGTCCTTGCGGCCCGCCCGGTACGGGGTCAATCCGGACCGGAGGGGTGAAGCCGCCGGACCCCAATCCATCGATAAATTTCCAACCGTTCTTTTGCAGGGCAAACATGCCATTGGAGGAGTGGTGAATCATAGAAGAACGTGCCGGTTGTTGACCGCTGCCCGTAAGTGCGCGTAAAAAGCTGAAGCTGTCTTCTCCGCTTCCGGGTCCCGGATTTTGTCCTGTCAGGGCCGCAAGCGTTGCAAAAATGTCAGTCAGGCTCGTCAATTGACGGTTTGTCCCCGGTTTCGTGATTGTTGCCGGCCAGGAGACAATAAGAGGCACCCGGTGTCCGCCTTCCCATACATCGCCTTTTTGCCCCCTCCGACCATGGTTGGAATTATGCTTTTGAAGGGCGATTTCTTCCTGCGGCCAGTAGGCGCCATTGTCGCTGGAAAAAATGATCAGTGTATTCTCATCCAGCGACAAGCGCCTGAGGGTTTCCTTTATTTTTCCCACCGTATGGTCGATATCGAGTATAAAATCGCCGTATGCCCCCAGTGGGGATTTTCCCTGAAACGCCGCGGAGGGCATCCAGGGAGTATGAGGCCCTGTTAAGGGTAGGTAGAGGAAAAAAGGCTTATCAGCGTTTTGGGAGGCATGTTTTTCGATAAAGGACACACCGTCATCCAGTATGTTGGTAAGGCAGTCTTCCACCTTAAAAGAGCGGGCTATTTCACCTCGTCTCCACCAGATGCCTTTGCCCCAGTAAACATCGCCTTCTTTCGTATGCTTTTTGTCCCAGGAGTCGCGGGTATCCACCAACCGGTGGGGATACACATCGGAAGTAAGCTGTATGTCAGGGTCCGTCACCTGGTGATTCCTTAAAAAAACATAGGGAGGCATATCCAGGGAGGCCGGATGGATAAAAGAATAATCGAATCCGTAATCATTGGGGCCGCTGGTCACTTTCCCGGTATAATCCACATTGGATCTGCCGGTCGCCGGATCGTATACCGCATTTCCGGTATCGTCTTTGACAGGCCAGGTCAGGCCGAGGTGCCATTTCCCGATACAGGCGGTGGTATAACCTGCTTTTTTAAGGAAGGTAGCCAGTGTGGTTCTATCCTTTTCTATTACCGGTATTCCAAAACCCGTTCCCACACGCCCCTTGGATTCCGATCTGAACGCGTATCTCCCCGTCAAAATCCCATACCGGGACGGTGTACATACCGACGCTCCCGCATGGGCGTTTGAAAAGCTGATCCCGTTTTTTGCCAGCTCATCGATATGGGGCGTTCGTGTAACCGCTTCGGGGTTCAAACCGGAAACGTCCCCATAACCCATATCATCCGCCAGTATGATGACGATGTTGGGCTGACGGGACGGCCCGGTCTGTGCCTTCGATACAGCGGACAACAAGACCAGAATTACAGCAAAAAGCAGGGATTTAGTATCAGGGACGTTCATAGTATTTTATTAATAGCCTTTGGTTTGCTCCAGCTTTGGATTCGCCTGCATCTCTCTTAACGGAACGGGAAACAGCAGTTGCGTTTCCGTATAGGTTTTACCGGCGTTACTCGTATATCCTGCAAAGTTGACATAATTACCGGAATTATCCGCTCTTATCTGCCGGGTTCTGAGCATATCAAACCAGGTTTTATTTTCAAAACACAATTCAAAATAACGCTCGTCCCATACGGCCTTCAGAAACGCCTCCTGTGAAGATCCGGTAAATGCCGGGAGCCCGGCCCGGCTCCGGATAGCGTTCAGAGACGCCAGCGCCTGCTCATTGGGGGCCCCGTCTGCCTGCGATTGCGCCTCGGCATAAAGGAGCAATACCTCGGCATACCGGTAAACCGACCAGTTCAGGCCCGATTGCCCGGCGAAATCGATCGCGTTCTGGTCAAAAAATTTGTGAACGTAATACCCGTTAAAATCCATAAATGCGAGCTGCGGGGCGCCCGGAGAAAACTTGCTGGGATGGCCTTTGTAGATACTAAAGAAAAACTGCTTTTCCAGTGCTCTCCTGTCGCCGGGGGCGTAACTTTCTACGAATTTCCTGGTGGGGATGAGGCTGCCGTATTCCAGGTTAAATGCTGACATCCCGGACCTGGAAGGAAGCACAACATTCACCATTTCGTTGGTACGTTTGTTAAGGGAAAACTGGGTCTGGAAAATAAACTCGCCCTTGTTATTGCCGGCAGGATTCCTCAGGTCATTGTAGTCGGCAAACAGGGTGTAACTTCCGGAGTTAATCACCTCCAGGGATCGCCGGGCTGATTCTGCGTAGTAGTGTTTGCCGGCCTGAACCGGGTAACCGGCATAGGTCAGATATACTTCGGCCAGTAAGGTTTTAACCGCATTGAGTGAGGCCCTACCGGTCTCATCCCTCAGCGGCAGCGGTGTCTGTTCGGCCGCAAGTAAATCCGGGATGATGATCTCGTCATAGATTTCCTTCACCGGCGACCTGCTGACCTCCAGTTCGGCGAGTGCTGTCTGCGGAAGCGTAATTTTGGGAAGATCCCCGAATATCCGTACCAGGTAAAAATAATACAGGGCGCGCATAAAAAGGACTTCTCCCTGGTAACGCGCAATAAGGGCGGGGTCGAGCTGGCTGAATTCCGGAAGCTTCTGCAGGGCCAGGTTACATTTGGCAATCCCTGCATATCCTTGCTGCCACCATTCCTGGATGTAGGGTGAACTGGCGCTGACCGTTAGTTCCTGGAATTCCTTGAAATTACTCTGAGAGTTTTCCGAAGTCGCCTTATCGGTCATGTATTCCAGTAACAGGGCGGTGTTGGTTCCCCACCCGGCGGTAGACATGTTAAAGACGGTCGTGTTATCGTAGGCGCTGTTGGTAAAGGCCAGGGCTGATTCCTGGCTGGATAAAACGGCGTCGCTGGTCATTACTCCCGAAGGGGCCTCGTCGAGGAAATCATTGCAGGAAGTAACCGACACTATTGAAATTAGGAGCAGAAGTCTGAAAGAAGTCTTCATGATAACAGGCTTAATTAAAAGTTTACATTTAATCCCAGGGTGTAGGTCCTCGGTCTGGGATCACCGAAATCATCTATTCCCTGACCGAAAGCGCTGGTATAGGCCGTACTTACTTCGGGATCATACCCATTATAGCCCGAGATCAGGAAAAGGTTCTGGGCGCTTACGTACACCTTTAATTTCCCCAGGCCTGTTTTCTGCAGGAACTTGTCCGGGAAATTATACCCTAGCTGAATATTCTGGCACCGGATGAAAGAACCGTCCTGCATCCAGTGCGTGTCAGGGTACGAGTCATAATAGGTGGTCATCGGACGTCGCTGGGCAACCATGGTCTGCTGATTCTCCGGCGTCCATGCGTTCAGTTGACTGCGCGCGCCATTGGCTACCCCTGACCGGTCCTCCCTGTTGTGCAGCGCCGCATTGACGACGTCATTCCCCTGCACAAAACGCAGGTCAATTGCAAATTCGAGATTCCTGTAAGCCAGTCTGTTGGAAAACCCCATCGTCCAATCGGGTGATGTACGGCCTATAATGCTGTTGTCGTCATTGTTGATCTTCCCGTCCTGATTAAGATCAGCATATTTCAGGTCACCCGGCAGCCTCCCGTATTCAGCGGCTTCTTCGGCTTCGGCCGAGCCCCAGGTTCCCAGGCGTGTTTTACCCCATAGCGTGCCTACGGGTTGTCCTACCCTCAGAATCACCAGTTCCCCTTGTGCGTGGGTAGGACCGGGGAAGATATCCTCGTCGTTGGTACCCAGTCTGAGGATTCTGTTACGGTTTCTAGCAAAAACGACCGACGTTTCCCAGCTGAAATTGGCGGTTTGGATTGTACGCGTGTTGACAGACAGTTCAAAACCATGGTTCCGCACGGATCCTATGTTTTTCATCACCGTGTTCAGGCCTGAAGTATAGGGGATCGGAGCATTCAGCAACAGATCACTGGTGGTTTTGTGGTAGTAATCGAGTGATACATCGATGCGTTGATGGAGCAGTCCGATATCCACACCCACATCAAACTGCGTGGTTTTCTCCCATTTCAGATCGGGATTCCCAAAAGAGCTCCGGTAGAGAGCGGAATAAAACTGGTCATTGAAAATCACATTGGACAAACCCAGATTCTGCGAATAGGCGTAATTGGCTATTTCCTGGTTCCCGGTCTGGCCTACACTTGACCGGAGCTTCAGGTTGCTTACCACCCGGCTGTTTTTGAGAAAATCCTCGTCAGAGACCCGCCAGGCAAATGCAAAAGAAGGGAAGAATGCGTACCGGTTATTTTTCCCGAATTTGGAAGAGCCATCATAACGGCCCGTGGCGGTAAAAAGATACTTATCCGCAAGGTTGTAGTTCGCACGGGCAAAATAAGAATTGAGAGACCATCTCCAGTCGCCGGAAGAAGCAGGTAAAACGACGGTACCGGCTCCCAGGTTATGCCATTGGTAGAAATCATCGGTAAAGTTCTGGTGGGTTGCCGACAACAGCTCCGCAGAACGCTGTTGCCAGCTCGCTCCGAGCATCAGGTTGAGATGGTGGTTTGGATTGAAGTTTTTATTCCAGTTGAAATAGTTCTCATTTTGCCAGTAAAGCTGGTTCTCTGTACTGATTCTCGCAATTCCACCCTGGTTTTTGCTGTATTGGATCAGGTTTTTTCCGGAATAGTAGTTGTTTTTCTGATCACGGCTGTCGACAGCGAAGGTAGATTTGAATTCCAGGTCTTTGGTCAGGTGAAAATTGGCATAAATATCCGCTACCACCTGCGTGTTGCTGGTTTGATTCACCATTTCTTCCAGGTATCTCGCCGGAGTGTCCTGCACCGCCCCGGGGAAGTCCCGGTTGCTTCCCCAGGTGCCGTCGGGATATTTTACAGGAATGATGGGGAGAGCTTCCTGGGTAAGCCGTTTAATCTGATAATGGGTATAATGGTCATTCCCTTTGTTGTAATTAAAGGAAATATTGGCGCCGGCGCTGAGCCAGCTTCTTAATTGCGTATCGGCATTGAATCTTCCGGTGTAACGGTTGAGATAACTTTTCCTGATCAGCGCGTCCCGGTGAAGATAACCCAGGTAGGCGCTGTAGGTGGTTTTTTCATTTCCTCCCCTGATGCCTATCTGGTGGTTCTGAGTAAGGGCAGTCCGGTAAGTCTCCTCCTGCCAGTCGGTGTCGTATAACGGCTGCCCGGCAGCATCAAACAGTTTGGGCAGGCTCGCCGTGGGCACCTTTTCGTATTTTCCTGCGGCAAATCCGTCCGGGTCATATTTAGCAGCATTGTCTAACGTTGTGTTATAAACCTGCCACCATTCGGAACTGTTTAACAGATCAAGTTTTTTGGCAAGTCGTCCGGTCGACACGTACCCGTCGTACGTGATAATAGCCTTATCGGTATTGATGCCTCTTTTGGTTGTAATCAGTATTACCCCGTTTGCACCGCGGGCGCCGTAGATGGCAGTGGCCGAGGCGTCTTTCAGAATTTCCAGCGAGGCGATCTCGTTGGGATTGACCAGGTTGATATCAGCCACTCCGATAACGCCGTCGATGACATAAAGCGGATCGTTGGATGAATTAATAGAGTTATCTCCCCGGATCCGGATCCGCACCCTACCGTCCGGAGTGCCGCCGTTTTCGAAAACTTCCACACCGGCTGCTTTTGCACTCAGCGCCTGGCCGATATTAACCACCGGTTTATCAAGAAGCCGTTCCGCTTTCACAACGGAAATAGCGCCGGTAAGATCACTCTTTTTCTGAACGCCATAACCTACAACCACTAGTTCATCGAGATTTCGGGTGTCGCTTTTAAGAATCACATCCAGCTGAATGCGGTTTTCAGGTGAAATTTCCTGGGAAAGGTACCCGACAAACGAAAATACGATAACCGCGTTTTTTGCCGGAAGGCTGATTTCATAATTCCCTTCTGCATCACTCGAAGTCCCGGATTGCGTCCCTTTGACAACCACGTTGACACCGGGCAATCCTTCCCCCTTTTCATCGGTGACTCTCCCCTTTATACGTAACTCACCGGCATCCGACTTACCCGTATTATTCGGGGACGAATTGACCGGCAGGCTCCCTTTGTTTGCAGGTTCGACGATGATACTCTGGCCCACGACTGAAAAGGAAAGCCCGCGCGGCTTCAATACGGTTTCAAGTACCTGGTTAAGCGGCAACCCGTTGGTTTTCAACGATACGTTTTCTGAGTGCGCCACCAGGTTCTGCGAGAAGCCGATTTTAATTCCGGACGCCTCGCTGAGCTTAACCAGGACCGTTCCCAAAGGAACTTTCGTGAACGTCAGGTCAATTTTCTGATGGAGAGCGGGTTGTGAAAACACAGACGAATACAGCAATGCAAGCAATACCGTAAAAAACCACGAGCGCTTGTATATTCCTGGAATGGTGAAATTAGATTTTTTTTTCATAATTGGACGGACGTATAAATAAAAGCATTCGGACGATCAATACAGGTTGATCTTTGATAAGTGACTATAAGTGTTGGTCGGTAAGCGGCGGCCCTGCCCGCGCTTCGGGTATTTTCGGTTAGCGGCATCCCGGGCCCGTTAGCTGGTAACCATTGGCGTCTTTTTTTATTTTTCCCTGGACAAGTTTTTCGATAATGAGCAGCACATCGTCAACCGGCTCGTCACCGAATTCAAAGTAGACCTGACAACTTTCAAACTGCTTTCCCGCCCGGATCGTAATGCCATACTTGTTTTGCAGCAGTGAGAGCACCTCCGGCAGCGGTGTATTGCGAAAAATCAACTTTCCATTCCGCCATGCCAGCTGTTCCGTAACATCCGGAAGGAAAAAAGTTTCCATTTGATCCGTTTTTCTGCTGTAAACGACCTGCTGGCTGGCCTCAAGCAAAACGACGGGGGAAAGGCCGGCTGAATTTTTCCGGGAAACCCCTACTTTCCCGCTCAGCACCGATACCACTACGTTTTCAAAAGAAGGATAGGCCTTCACATTGAATTTGGTTCCAAGCACTTTTGTTGAAACCCCGTTGCTCCGGATAATAAACGGATGCTTATCCCGGTGCGCTACTTCAAAATAGGCCTCGCCGGTCAGGAAAACCTCTCTTATGGTATCCCGGAATTCTTCAGGGAACCGCAAAATACTTCCCGAATTAAGCCAGATGTCCGACCCGTCCGGCAAGGTTACTTTCCGGTTGGCATTGTTTCCGGCATTTACATACCTCCATGAAAGCCGGATAGTGCTGTCTTCACGGTGCTGCAGGTACCGGAAAGCCAGGAACCCAAATGCAAAAATGACAGCAACGGATGCGGCTATTTTCCAGGAAACCGTTATCCCTGGCTGCGACAGCTTCTTTAAACGGTCACGTTGAATGTGGTCCATTAACTGGTCAAACCTGTGCTGCTGCAGAAGGTTTTCTCCTTCAGGAGATTGGTCCTCCTGCTGCTGCCATTCTTTCTCCATCAGGTTGAAATACCAGTCGAGAATTTTCCGGTCTGCTCGCCGCAGTCGGCGACGGTATTTGGGAGGAAGGAATTTCAAGCGGCTGGTGATTAAGTTTATACGGAATAAGAGTACAAAAACGGGGCGCACCCCCAAAAAAGAAATTATTTTTTTTACTTGCTGCTTTTCACAGGCCTCAGCGGCCGGCGCCGCCCCCCTGAAAAGGACACGGCTAAAGCAATAGGATTAACATCGAGAAAAATACTTCCAGTGAGGTTCTCAGCCGTCTCAAGGCAATCGTGAGTTGATTTTCAACGGTCTTTGGAGAGATATTGAGCTGTTCGGCAATTTCATGGTTAGAAAGGTACTGTTCGCGGCTCAGCAGAAAAATCTGCCGGCATTTTTTGGGGAGGGCGGCGACAGTTTCTGACAAAATCCCGAGGATGTCCTTTTCGTGAAGTGAATTCAGGGCCGGAGATTCCGTAGAAAGGCTTTCGGCAAGGGAGGCTGCATCGATAACGGCCTTGCGCATTTTAACCGCCTTGTAAACGGCATGGCGGACTGAAGTAAACAGGTATGGCGGAAGTGACGCAATGGAATGCACCCTCCTTTTCACCCACAGCTGGTAAAAAACGTCCTGAATTAAATCCTGACAAACGGCCGGATCACGAAGCAGGTTAAAAGCCAGCGTGTAAAGCTTCTTCCAGTATCGTTCATAAATGAGCTCAAAGGCCTTTTCATCGTCATTTTTTAGCAATTGCACCAATTCCTGGTCCGACTTGTTGCTATAGCTTTCATCTGGCATACCCCAACAGCTTACATAAGGATCATTAAAACGCTCCGGTCAACGATTTCAGTTACTAGTTCAGACTTCTTTATAGTCAGGGGGCAAAGCTACAAAATATTAATATACTAAACATATAGATTTTGTATTCTAATAATAAATCAGTCTGTAAAGCAAGATCGGGAAAAGAGTTATCAAGTTGTTTTTACTGTCTGCCGGAGCTTATACTATTTGTTCCAGGAATCATTTTTAGCAGAATCAGATCGTGCAGGATCCGGCTGTTACAACTAAACAAACCTCAACGGAATCATTGCATACAGGGAGCCGCTAGCCGGTTTGCGCGTAAGAACCGCAACGGCGGCCGCTCCCTGCGTTTATAGGGGCCAAAATCGGCTATTTAATGTAAACTGTTGGTTTTACCGGTCACACCATTGGTCCTGAAAGAAAACAAGTTTCACCCAAAACCATACAGCTGCTTATGGAGAAGCTGAAATTTATTGTAATCGCTGCCTGCTTTTTCACGCTGCCCTTTGGCTGTAAGCGTGACAGTACCCTCTCCGACCGAAACCCCATTGAGGTTTCCCTGAAGATCGTGACCGTTTCCCGGGACCCGACTGATGTTGTCAGCAGCGGAGGCAATTTCATTTTCAGTCTTGAGCTCTTCAACGCTTCCGAACAGCGCTGGCTCGTTAGCCATGGGAGTATTGTTACTTCGGGATTTACCAAACTATACAGGAAGCTGAGCAATGGTGCAGACAGCCTTGTCGGAAGTGCTCATAATCTGGCTACCTGTTCCTTTCAGAGTGGTGTTGTTATCGAGCCCAAACAGCGTCTCCGCTACGATATTCCGTGGGTTGCCGATCCGTCACTGACCGCTACGCCTTCCTGCAACATACAACCGGAGGCTAACTCACCGCTGCCGGTGGGCCGCTACTTTACCAAAATGGACGGGTTTATCGAGGCTTTAAAGGGCGAAGAAGCAGTCCGGATTCCCATGACCGGGCATAATGTGGATTTTGAAGTAAAATAGCTACGGCAGAAACAGTTCCCGTTTTCCTGACAGAAGCCCTTTCAGCAGTCTGTACCACCTGTCAGAGGTATCTTCGCTGAAATACGCCTATTCAACCACAAGCTTCTTTACCGTTACTTTTCCCTCCTCGAGGACCTGTACCATGTAGACGCCCGGGAGCCACGCACTGACGTCGAGCGCCGCGCTGCCGGTAACGACCGCCGTTGTCAAGCCCCTTCCCAACAGGTTGCTGACCTGCACGTAGCCCGTCCGGTTACCCGGTAGTACGACGGTTGCTTTTTTCAGGGCCGGGTTAGGGTACAGCTGTATTTCCTCCTGTCCGCCGGCCTCAACGCGTACGGCTTCGATAGCTCCACCGGGAAGGATACGTTCATCCTCCGGACTGACGACATTGTTTTCGGGATCGAAGCCGCCATAAAGCTGCGTCTCGGGCACGAGCACGAAGGCTTTGTCCCGGTCAGTGGTTTCTTCGTTATTGCGATTTATTTCGGCTGCTTTATAGAGCGGCAGGTACGTGCCTTTGGCGACGTATATTTTCAGCGGGTTGCCGGCGTCCCAGGAAGCGCCTGCGCCATCAGTCCCCCACTCCTCCCCGGCCCATTTCAGGGCATCCGCAAGTTCGGGAATGGCATTGTCCCAGCTATCGCCCGTGGGGCTATGGCTGGGTACATCCTTTTTTGCGATGTCCACGTAGAGGATATTTCCGGCGCCGGGAGTGATCTGCGCCACGCCGGCAACGCTCAGCAAATAAAAGGAGAGCAGCAGGGCGAGGGGCCGTACGGGATTTTTCGAAGTAGATCGTTGGGTCATTGGCGTCGAAGTTTTTAACCGGCTACAATATCAGGATTATCGTGCCAGGCGCCAAGAAACGGACGTGGACAAAACCGTAGACAAAATAAAAAAACGGCCTTAGGGAGCCCTGTTGTTAATTTTTTTACGAAGACGGTACCGGGTTTTCCGTACGGATTCGGATGATATCCCCAGCATCCAGGCTATCTGACTGGTGGACACGTTCATTTTCTCCAGGGCATAGATACGCTCTTCGGCGTTGGTAAGGTCGCAGTATTTCATTTTGAGCTGATCCAGCTCGCCGCCAAAGGCCCGGTTAAACCGTTGCCTGAAGTTGTTCCAGTCGTCCGGGGTCAGGAGCTTCGTTTCGGCCAGGCGGTTGGTCAGTTCATCCAGTTGGGGCATCTGCTGCGTGGCGCCGGAGCGCAGCTGTTCAATCTGAGTATGGAATCCCTTCACCACTTCATTCTTTTCCTGCAGGCGTAGCATGTATTCCTGCAATTCAAGATTAGCTTTGACTAGCTGTGCCTCTGTTTTTTCCTGTATCGCCTGCCGGATAGCCCTGTCTTTTTCGACCTGCAGGCGTTCTTTGGCTTGCCGGAGACGCAGAAGGTAATACAGTAAGGCCATCATGAGGGCCAGCGAACCGACGATACCGATGACGAGCTGCATCCTTGCACGGATACTGCGCTTGTCTGCCTGCTGAACGGCCATGTCGGCCAGGTACTGTTGCAATTTGAGCCGGTCTTCGGCGACCTTCGCCGTCATATTGTTGTAGCGCAGGTTGGTTTCACTGCTGAGGCGGGTCAGACTATCCAGATACCGGTAGGCCATGGTTGTATTGCCTCCGGCGCTGAAATATTCATGGAATACCTGATAATAACTGAGGAAGTATTGTTCGTCACGCTGTTGCTTCCACATCGGCTCCCCCCCTGTCACCAGGCCATGCAGCCGTTCGCTTTCCCGCAGATAATGCAGCACACTGTCCTTCTCTCCGATTTTCTGCCAGATGGACGCAAGTTCCACCGCAGCATTACGGGCCAGTACGGGATGGTGGCGCCGGTTGTGCCGGTAATCCCGCATGAGCAACGGCAGGGCTTTCCGGTACTGGCCCTGCCTGACCCATATGCCGCCGAGGTTTCCACCGGCCAGGTTTATCCAGGTCGTATCATGATACGACTCGGCCACTTCCAGGGTGCGGTTGAAATAATAAGCCGCACTGTCCAGCCGGTTGAGCTGCATATAGGCAAGCCCCAGTGTATTATAGCGCTGTTTGTCGAGGTTCTCACTGAAAGGAGGTTGTTCAATGGAGGCCCGCATCAGTTGGATCACCCGGTCGTAATCACGAAAATAATAATGGTTGAGCGCCATCACGTGCAGGTACTTGCCGATATCGGTGATGTGCTGCATGCCCACTTTGTTGAACAATTCCTGCGCCTTGGCGTGGTGATAAAATGCCTCGCCGTAATGCCCCTGCTCATAATGGTGCTGGCCGATAAAATAATGACACACACCGATATACCGCTCATTGCCCCGCTTTTCGAAATAGTGCAAGGTGGAGTCGAACGCCGCAAGTACTTCATGGCTGTCCAGCGGAAGGAATCCCCGCTTGGCGCGGTCGTAGAAGGTAAGGTATTCCACCAGTTCGCTGTCGTTCCACAAACGGGCTATTTCCTGGATTTCATCGATGCGCTGTTTAACGGCGGCGAGGGGGGTACCGTCCTTCAGTAACTTATCTAAATGCTTAGACGCACGACTCACGCGGTCTTTTGAATGGAGGCCGGCCAGCTCTTCAACCAACACATCCAATTTAGCCGGCTGCTGTCCCCGGGCTGTCCGGATAGGCAGACAGAGGCAGAAAATGCCTATAACCACCCAGGCCTGCTTCCTGTTCCGTTTAAGCAGCGTTCGGGCTTCCGGAACCTGCCGGAAAAAACGTGCAAAGCCGGAAAAAAAAGAGTACGAATACGGCATAGAGATGAAAAACAGGCAATAACCAATGCGATTGAATAGTTGAACCATCAGATGAGCGGTAAGTTTGCCGTCTTGCCTTTTCCAGCCGAAGCTTCCAATCCGTTTCGTAATGCCCACCCATTGCCTGGTTAGGTCAGGGTTCGTAAAAATACTCCAAACTTTGTTTAGTGGTGCTTTTATTTCAAAGTTTTTCTACAAACCTATACATGCATGCTGAATTACTCCTACTAATTTTACACGTAAACCCCGGGCACACGCCCGGGTCAATGACGTTTTCCCCCGCCCGGAATTTTGTTCTTCCCCTGCTTACGGTATTCGCCCGGAGATAGCTGTACGATCTTTCTGAATTGTTTGTGGAAATTTGAAAAATTGTTGAATCCGCTGGCATAGCAGACTTCGGAAATGTCGAGATTTCCCTCCATGAGCAGCTTGCAGGCATAGGCTATTCTCACTTCGGATAAATAGTGAAAATAGCTTTTCCTCGTGTGGGTCTTAAAATACCTGCAAAAGGCGGAAACAGAGTGGTGGGTCAGCGCCGTCACATCCTTCAGGCTGATCTGCTCCCTGAAGTTGTCGATGGTATACCGGTACACCTGATTGATTTTATGGGTAACCTCTTCGCTGACTTCTGTGGCGTACGGCAACGGGTTGAGGTACACAAAATCCTGCGAGCGGGACAGGATGTTGAGGAGACTGAGAAGCTCGATAACAGCGTCTGCAGGCTCGCAGCTTCGCAGCGCAAAAAGCTTTTCCAGGACTTTCGGATGTGCGGAACCGTTGAACTTCAGGCCCCGCAAGGCTCTTGCCAGCAATGCAGCAACCGGACGGAATTCATCGATGCTGAAAAAGTCTTTTCCAAGAAACTCTTCACGGAATTGCAAGACAATCGACTCAGGAACCTCTCCCGGGTTGCGTTGGTAGAAATCGCTGTCCCGCTGCCTGGTGTGAGGCAGGTTTTTGCCGATCAGCAATAGTTCACCCTCTTCGATCGCGCTGATGCTGTTGCCGATAAAATTCGTACCCCTGCCTTTAATACAATAAATAAGCTCCACTTCGGGATGAAAATGCCAGGGGTTATTCCAGACTATTTCATCTCCCTTCACGACGATCGATTGCCGGATCGGAGGAATCACCTTCAACAGGTGGGGTTTCTGCGGGACACGATAGGAAGTATGCACTATATGCGCGTTTTAATCGCCATTTCTTAATCTATCTGCAAATATAGCATAGATAATCGATCAGATGATGGAAGTAACTAGTAAAATAACAGGCTAATTTTGAACAAAAATAATATGATACTGGGTGTGAGCAGTTTTACATATGGATGGGGCGTAGGATCAGAGGCTTTCCGGTCCCCTTTTCCACTGGATGAGAGGGACTTGCTGGACAGGACTGTGCAAATGGGGTTGCGTTGCCTGCAACTGGGGGATAACGTTCCCGTACATCTTTTGGACCAGGAACGGAGAGAACAGTTGAGAAAGACGGCAAAGGAAAATGATATCCGGCTCGAATTGGGCGCTAGAGGCATGACCCCGGCGCACCTGGAGCGATACATCGGTTTATGCGCCTATTTCTCCGCCCCGCTGCTCCGGTTTGTGATTGATGGCGAAGGCTATACTCCCGGAGCAGCTACCGTATCAGGAATACTTAAAGATATGGAGCCGGTTCTGAAAAAGCACCAGGTCGTACTCGGGATTGAAAATCATGACCGGTTCAGAAGCCGGGAGCTCGCTCACCTTATCGACAAGGCCGGCAGCGATCATATCGGGATATGCCTGGACTGCGCGAATTCTATCGGGGCGGGCGAGGGACTGGAGCAGGTCGCAGGGGCCCTGGCTCCGCATACGGTAAACCTGCATATCAAGGATTTTAAAGTGACAAGACTCTGGCATAAGATGGGTTTTATCGTAGCCGGCGCTCCGTTTGGAGAAGGCCTCCTTGATCTCGGTTTCCTGATGGATAAGCTGAGCAGCTATGGAAAATGCAAAAGCGCGATCCTGGAGCAATGGGTACCGCCGGAAGCAAGTCCGGAGGCCTCTGTCTCCAGGGAAGCAGCCTGGGCGGAGGAAGGTATAGCGCGTTTAAAGACACTGCCTTACTTTCTATAGGAGGATTGCAGCTCTCTGAATAGCGCGCGCCGTCAGGCGCCCGGAAAAACAAGGAATTAAACAGAAGAACATAATCATAAGACTATGAAAATTACATTGATCGGCGCCGGAGGCAAAATGGGATGTCGGCTGGCCGATAATTTCGTCAAAATCCCGGACTACGAAGTCCGCTACGTGGAAACGGGAGCAAAAGGAATTGAAAACCTGCAGGCAAGAGGTCTTCCGGTCGCCCCCGCGGAGGCCGTAGTGCCTGACTCAGATGTGGTCATTCTGAGTGTGCCCGACACCGTTGTCGGACCGGTATCGCAGCTGCTGGTCCCGTTGATGAAGCCCGCCGCCCTGGTGATGACGCTGGATCCCGCTGCGCCGCTGGACGGCGTGATCCATCACCGCGATGACCTCGGCTATCTCATCGCGCATCCCTGCCATCCGTCCGTTTTCAACTGGGAGGAAAGTGAAGCCGCTTTCCGTGATTTTTACGGGGGGATTTCCGCTAAACAGTCGATTGTAACGGCGCTGATGTTTGGAACAGAGGAGCATTACCGCCTGGGAGAACAGGTAGCCCGGGATATGTACCAACCGATCGACAACGTTCACAGGATTACGCTGGAGCAGATGGCGATCCTCGAGCCCGCGATGGTAGAGACACTCGCCCAGACCTGTATGGAAGTGGTAAAGGAAGGGTATGATGAGATTACCAGGCTGGGAGTTCCGGAAGCAGCAGCAAGAGATTTTGTGCTGGGACATCTGAGGATCCAGATTGCGGTGCTGTTCGGCGAAGTAAACGGGACTTTTTCCGATGCAGCCTATAAAATCAGTAAACGGGCACGTCCTTTGCTCTTTCGTGAAGGATGGGAAAAAATTTTCACCATGTCCGATATCAGGGAGCAGGTGAAGGATATTACACGCTGAGCGGGAAATAAAGAATACGAATTTTAACGCACCCGGAGTTTTATGACAAAGCTGAAAGGAGCTATCATCGGAACGGGCTTCTGGGCAAACTACCAGATCCCGGCCTGGCAGGAACTGGAGGGGGTTGAGCTGGTTGCCGCCTGCAATCGCACCCTGGCGAAAGCGGAAGAGGCAGCGCAGAAGTTTGGTATCCCGCGTGTATACACCGATGTATCGGAAATGATTGAAGCGGAGAAGCCGGATTTTGTCGACATTATCACCGACGTGGATACGCATGCCAGGTTTACGGAAATAGCGGCCCGCCGCGGTGTTGCTGTCATCTGCCAGAAGCCCATGGCGCCGGCCCTGGAGACGGCAAGCGAAATGCTGGCTGTCTGCCGGCACGCAGGAGTAGGTTTCTATGTCCATGAGAACTGGCGCTGGCAGGCTCCGGTACGACGACTCGGGGAGCTGCTGCAGCAGCAGCTCATCGGGGAAGTGTTTAAGGCAAAAGTATCATTTTGCTCCGGCTTTCCGGTATTTGAAAACCAACCCTTCCTGGCAGCGCATGATGAATTCATCGTGACGGATATCGGCTCGCATATCCTGGACACCTGCCGTTTTTTGTTTGGTGAAGCAAGATACCTTACCTGTCATACCGCCACTGTAAACAAAGGTATCCGGGGGGAAGATGTAGCGAATGTGCTGATGAGAATGGAAAACGGGATCTCCTGTTTCGCGGAAATGTCGTATGCGTCGGTTCCCGAAAAAGAGCCGTTTCCCCAGACGTTTATCCAGGTAGAAGGCAGCGAAGGATCGCTGTCTTTGGGCCGGGACTACGAGATCCGGCTGACAACGCGAAAGGGTACGACAGTAATCAAAGCAGCGCCGAAGCGCTATTCCTGGGCCGACCCCGACTATGCGCTGGTACACGCCGGTATTGCCGATTGCAACCGGAATATCCTGGGCGCCCTTCAAGGTACCGGGACAGCGGAAACAACCGGAAAGGATAATTTCGAAACGGTCCGGCTGGTCCACGCCGCCTATGCATCGGCACGCAGCCATTCGACGGTAGATCTTAGAACATTTAAACGATAGAACGCATGGCGCTGCTGGAAATACGAGGTCTTTCGAAACACTTCCCGGGTGTAAAAGCGCTGGATGATGTCTCCATGACCGTACAGGCAGGGGAAGTTCACGCCCTTTGCGGTGAGAACGGAGCAGGCAAAAGCACGCTCATGAACATACTCTCCGGTAACCTGCAGCCTGATGCCGGGCAGCTGATTTTCGACGGGCGGGCGCTTAGGCTCAGAGACCCGCTTGCGGCCTTTCGTGAAGGAATCTCGATTGTGCACCAGCACCTTAGCCTGACCGATGCGCTGAGCGTCGCAGAGAATATCTTTGCCAACCGCCAGCCCACCGGCAGGTGGGGCGCCATCGATTTCGGCCGGCTGTACCGGGAATCGTCTGCATTGCTGACCCGCCTTCAGATAGACCTGGATCCGAAGGGTAAGGTCAGCGCTTTGTCTGCCGCCCAAAAGCAGATGGTGGAGATAGCCAAGGCATTGGCCAGGGAGCCGGGATTGCTGATCCTGGATGAGCCTACCGCTTCCGTTACCGACAAAGAAGTATCGGTGCTGTTCAAAATTATCAGGCGGCTCAGGCAGGAGGGCGTCGCCATCATCTATATTTCCCACCGGCTGAAAGAAGTATTTGAGATAGCCGATACCATCACGGTGTTAAAAGACGGGAAGTTCCAGGGCTCCTTCCCGGCCCGGGATCTGGTACGCGAAGACCTTATCCGGCTGATGGTAGGCCGTGATCTGGAAAGTCAGGCGCATGGCAGTCACCGCAGGGAAGAGGTGCTTCTTGAGGCGCGCAAGTTGTCAAACAGGCATGTTCCGGAATTGAACCTGGCGCTTTTCAGGGGTGAAATTCTCGGAATGGCCGGGCTGGTCGGCGCAGGACGTACCGGGATTGCCAGGATGTTATTCGGCGCGGATCCGCCGGAGCACGGAGAACTGTTGCTGAACGGGAAACCGGTTCAGGTGACCCACCCGGCAGCGGCTATCCGTAACGGTATTGTATACCTTCCTGAAGACCGGAAGGCGCAGAGCCTTTTTCCGCATATGTCCATTGAAGAGACGCTGTTTTCCGCAAACCTGACCGGTAGCGGAAGCGCCGGTAACAGGAGCCTGTTTAAAGAGCGCGCCGGCATCTTTGTGAAAGCGCTCCGGATTGCAACGCCCGATATCCGGAAGAAGGTAGCCCAGTTGAGCGGGGGAAACCAGCAGAAGGTATTCCTGGCCAAATGGCTGATGCGGCAGCCGGAAGTGCTGATTGTCGACGAGCCTACGCACGGTATCGATATAGGCGCCAAACATGATGTGTATCATTTATTAAAACGGCTTGCTGCGGAAGGAAAGGGAATTATCGTGATTTCAAGCGAGCTTCCGGAGCTGCTGACCTTATGCGACCGGATCCTGGTGATCCGGGATAAAAAGATAGCGGGATGTCTTTCCCGCAGCGAAGCGTCTGAGACCCGTATCCTGGAGCTGGCAATGGGTTCGAACTGAAAAAAAGCATCTATGCGAAAAATACTGGAAGACCGGATTTATTCTCTCTCCATACTACTGGTCGTAGTAATAGCGGGAGCGGGGCTAACCTACCCTGACACCTTTTTTACGATAGACAATTTCAGGCAGCTGCTGCTGAATCTCTCCATCGATACGATCGTAGCGGTGGGAATGATGCTCCTGCTGATTGCCGGTGTTTTCGACCTGTCGGTCGGGTCTGTCCTGGCATTTTCAGGATGCTTCACAGCTCATCTGCTGTTTTTCTATGAATTACCTGTTTTCTGGGCAGTAGCGGCAGGGATCGGAATGTCGGGGTTGTTAGGCGGTATCAACGGTTACCTGATCGCGTACAAAGGGATCAATGCCATGATCCAGACGCTTGCGATGATGGGGATAGCCCGCGGGCTGGCGCTTATGGTAAGCGGAGCCGCGATACAGAACCTGCCCTACTGGTTCGGCGCGATCGGTCAGTCGAAACTGCTGGGCATCCAGATGCCGGTCTGGTATATGCTCCTGATCGTGAGCCTGTTTACCTTCCTGCTGTCGAAAACCATTTTTTTCAGGCGGTATTACTATATAGGAAGCAATGAAACCGCTGCCGCACTTTCGGGGATCCGGGTGAAAAGAATGAAAATGATCGCTTTTGTCTTCTCGGCTGTGCTGGCCGGGATAGCAGGGATATTGCTCACTTCCCGGCTGGGAACCGCACTCCCGACGATGGGAAGAGGGCTGGAGCTGAGGGTAATTACGGCGGTGATACTCGGCGGCGCCAGTCTTAGCGGCGGCGTGGGTAAGATTCCGGGGGCCTTGCTGGGTGCGCTGTTCATGGGGATCGTGGCCAATATCATGGTGATCGCAAGGGTGTCGGGGGGTACTGGCAGGATATTATTGTCGGGGTGATCCTTATCCTTACCTTGTGGGCCGATCAGTCGCTGCAGAAGCGGTATAACGGGTGAGTTCGGAGATCAGCTATCGGCTATCGGAGATCAGCTATCGGAAGTCGGCTATCGGCTATCGGCTATCGGCTATCGGATCAGGCAAATGTGGGTTCTGTCCGCGACAAAGCCCCGGAAGGGCGATATTTTGGTAGGAAAGGGCATCCGACATCCGGTAAAAGGCCTGTAGGGCCGGCATTTTGACAGCCACCGGGGCGCATTTTCGCAGGAGGTTGACCCTTATGAATATCAACGAGTTAAATTTGCTACAAATGAACGATTGTTTTCTGCATCGAAGTTGGTCGAAGGTTGCTTTCAAATGGAAGATAACCTGTATCTCCGGCGCTCTTCTGCTGGCGGGCATGTCTTGCGAATTGCCGCGAAGGACTGACGACGGGCAGGTTACTGAGCGGCCCCGGCAAGTCCGCCCGGTAGGGCCAAACGAAGAATATGTGCTGGTTACAACTGCCGTTACGATGCCTATGTATGTCAACCACGACCAGGCTGCTTTCAAAAAATGGGGTGAAAAAATGGGTGTAAAAGTAGCCATCCTTGGTCCTGCCGACTGGGATGTGCCGGCACAGATCAATACGCTCGAAGAAGTGATCGGTACAAGACCTACCGGGATCCTGATCAACGGGACCGATCCGGCACTCGCCCAGGCCATCAACAAGGCGGTAGCGGCCGGAATCCCTACGGTCGTCTACGACTCGGATATCCCGGGCGCCAGGCACCATGCCTTTCTGGGGACGGATTGGTACGAGATAGGGAAAATGCAGGGCGAAGAAATGGTGAAACTGACCGGCGGAAAAGGAAAGATCGCTTATATGGGCATTCTGGGGTTGAGCAATATGGAAGAGGGGTTCCGGGGGCTCCTGGATGTATTCGCTGGTTATCCCGGCATACAGGTCGTAGGGAAGTATGACGATAAGGCCAGCGTGGAAGAAGCCGCAAGAATCACTTCCGATATCCTCGCCGCTCACCCTGACCTGGCCGGGCTATGCGGTTTCGACTCGAATTCCGGACCGGGAATGGCCCTGGCCGTAAGGGAGCTGGGAAAAGAAGGAAGAGTGAAAATTACGACGGTGGATTGGGAACCGGAGCATTTGTCGCTGGTCAAACAGGGGGTGATCCATATGCTGGCAGGACAGAAAAGAGAATTGTTTACCTGGTATGGCGCCCAGTTCCTGCACGATATGGTGCACGGCACCAACCGCCTCTCGGGGAATGACGAAGGAGCAGGTATTACCAGTATTCCCGAAAAAATGAATACCGGCCTGATCAGGATCACGAAAGAAAATGTCGACTTATTCCTCCCCTGAACCATGAAGCTCTGCGCCGGTCCTTTCCATGTCACGTACGAAAACGGCTTTCTTCGCTATCTTTCCTATGGCGATACGGAGATTCTGCGCATGATTTACTTCGCCTTCCGGGACGAAAACTGGGGAACGCTGGACAACGTGGTAACCGAAGAAACCATAGCCGCGGGGGAAAAAGAATTCTCGATTCGCTACCGATCTTTTCACCTGTCGGAAGGGCGGAGCGTGTTTCAGTGGGACGCGGAGATCAGAGGTTCGGAAACCGGTGAGCTGTCTTTTGAGCTGCAAGGCGTCGCTTTGGAGGCGGTTCTGAAAAACAGGGCCGGGTTTTGCATCCACCACCCCATCCGGGAAACCGCCGGGGAGCCTGTGGAGATCACGAGGGCTGATTCGTCAAAATCCGCTGCTGCATTCCCGGAGCATATAGCCCCGGACAATCCGTTTAAAAACCTGACGGCCATGAAGTGGCGGTGCAAGGGGAACTGGTATTCGCTTGACTTTACAGGAGACCTGTTTGAAACCGAAGATCAGCGTAACTGGACCGACGCCTCGTTTAAAACATTTTGTACACCCCTGGAGAAGCCTTTTCCTGTAGCGTTGGAGAAAGGCCGGGAAATCCGGCAGAAGGTTACATTCAGGCCTGAAAAACCACAGCACCCGGTCGGCGTAAGAGAAGACAGCATTGTATTAGCCGTTACCGGTCCTCCCAGAGAACGGTTGCGTATCGGCACCTTTCTGCCGGCAGAAGAGGCCGCCATGCCCCTGCTCAACCAATTAGGTTTCTGTCATTACAGAGTGGATATAAGGCCGGAACGAAACGATTGGCCGGCGGTGCTTGAAAAAGCTTCCCGTTTGCTAAGCGGGCAATCTGCGGGGCTTGAGCTGGTGCTGCACCTTCGCAATGGCTTTGAAGACGATGCGGCGGCTATAATAGGCGATCTCCTGGCAGCGGGACTTCCGGTTGACGCTGTCGCGCTATTTCCGGAGGATCCGGAAACAGGAATTAACCAGGCCGGCATCCTGCTTGGAAAATGGCGGAAACGTTATCCGGAGGTTGTCTTTGGCATCGGAACTGACTATAATTTTGCCGAAATCAACAGGAATCGGATCGATTCGGAGGTTCCGGATTTTGTAAGCTTTGGCATTCATCCCCAGGAGCATGCCTTCGACAATCTTTCCCTGACAGAGAACCTGGCAGCCCAGGCAGATACGGTCAGGACGCTTAAGCAGGTGTACGGCTGCGGGGCGCGCGTTTCTCCCGTAACCTTAAAAAAGAGGTTTAATCCGTATGCAACAGATTCTGCGCAGCGGGTTGTCGCTGAAACAAAACAAGTCGATGAACGGCAATTTACGGCATTCGGGGCCGTCTGGACGCTGGGAAGCATCAAGTACCTGACCGAGGGCGGTGCTGATTCGGCAACCTATTTTCAAGGTACCGGGAAGCTGGGCATCCTGGCGGCGGACCTTACGCCTTATCCCATATACGATGCGCTGGCATTATACCATACCAGCTACCCTTCCCGCGTACTTGCCTCTTCGTCCGGCAAGCCGCTCCTTGCCGACGGGCTTTTTTTTGAAGACGGCACCGGCCTCGTCTGGAATCACAGTGACCGGCGCCAGCGCCTTGTATTGCCTTACGGAGAAACGCTCGAACTCGGGCCAAATGCCTTCAGGAAGGTTACCTGCCTGCGATAAAAAGCAGGTACCGGGTTATCAGGATAGCGGTAGCCTGCGCTTGCAATACCGGCTAAAACGAAACGGAAAGATGATTTCCAGGCCATCACGGCGTCCCGGTGGTCGGGTGGCGCCTGGTGGTATCCGCGGGCGAACGCAATAAAGAAAATCATACTGTTTGAAGCGTTGCGTTAAAAGAAGTATTCCCACGAAAACTGACTGACGCAGTCAGTTGTAAAATGTCCCAAAAAACACCCGCAGACAGAAGTTTCGCCAGGTAATTTCAGTCTGAACCCGATATAACCTCTGCTCGCTTTGCCGGAAACCAGTGTGTTGATTTGTGCGGAATAAATACCATATGCTTTGCCGGAGTCCCACAACTAACACCATGGCATCTTTTTTTCCCGATCTGAAACGACGTAAAGTCGAATCGTAATTCCCGTTCCGTAAGTACCGATGATCCGGCAATCGCCATGCACAGGATCATGCTCTGAGAGAAATGCCGGCTGCACCGGGAATCGCCGGCGCGAATTTTGCAGGACTGACTCGATTACGACAATGTGGGGTTGAAGCATACTCAGGTACTGACCAAGTCGTTCAATTCGTCTGATTCTGATAAAGATCTGACGGATTGAATTTCGCTCCCACCTCTCCGGGCAGTTCCGCCTGCCAATAAAATCAGTTAGTGTTTTCTCTTCAGCAGAATCGTTATAACCACCAGTAACATGAGCAATCACGATGAAAAATGGGTTGATTTCGAACCGGAAATGATCCCGCCCCAACACGAGGGCACCGCTTTGGAAGCACGAAGTTCTCAGGAATTCCAGGATTCCGATACGGCAAAAATGGCCTATCTCAAAGCCCGGCAACGCTTGCTGGATGTCAATCACTGGTCCCGGTACATCGACGGGATCACGGCCGTTTTTCAACTGATGAATCAAAATAACGAGCCAGTAGAGGGGATCGCCGAAAAAGGGCTTCTTATTCGGGTGGATATACCCGGACCAGGCACTTCAACAGGTGACGGTTATGACTGGGTCATCATCGACGACCTGGAAGAAGGGAGTACAGCGGAGCTGGATTATCTGGCATTCAGAGTGAAACCCACGGAAAATCCGTCAAAAGAGGACGCACAGACCGCTCATTTTTTTTCGGCAGGATCGTCAGGTACCTTTGTGCTGTGCCGGGAAAACAAGAACGTCACCTGCACGGTCTACGACAGAAACTTAAAAGCCAATACTGCATTGACCGGGAACCTGTCAGATATTGTTAGAAATACCTTCGTGGGCACAGCCGCCGCGAGGGGAATGTCGGGTATACAATGGCAAAAATTAGTCGACTCTGTATGGGAGTAAAATTAGCAGCGGTGCGGGAGTAATACCCCGACTGCAGGAGCAAACGATGCGCCGAAGCTGATAGTGCGAATGAAAACAGGTGTCTTAATCCGGACTCCGTGCGAGGGTCGGTTCTTTCTCTCCAATTATAAGTGTCCCTGATGGTTCTCCTGTGTACTTACTGGGTGTTTCCCCATAGAGCTTTTTAAACTCCCTGCTGAAATGCTTCCTGCTTTCGAAACCTACCCTGTAAGCTACTTCGTTTACATGATAGGTTTTTAACGACAAAAGGGTCGCGGCATGTTTCATCTTGGCCGACTTCACATAATCATTGACGGTCATACCCGTAAGCGCGCGTATTTTCCGGTAGAGTACCGAGACGCTCATTCCGATACCCGCTGCTATTCCGCTTGTACCGAATCCGGGGTCTGACATGTTTTTCTCTACTATTTCCTGGATCCTGCCCATAAACTGCCTGTCCATATCACTTAAAACCGAACCATCGGGTTCAACCGTGATAAAGGGGTTATTTCGATGCTGTAAAACTTCGCGCGTATGAATAAGGTTTTTGATCTTCAGTTCCAGGACCCTTATATCAAACGGTTTTATAACATACGCATCGGCTCCTGCCTTTAATCCCTGCATCATCTGGTAGGAAGCTCCTCTGGCGGTCAGAAGTATGACGGGGATATGATTCGTCCGGATATCGGATTTCAAGGCTGCGCAAAGGTCCAGCCCGTTTAATTCCGGCATCATGATATCCGAAACAATGAGATCGGGAAGGTGTTCCCGTGCAATTTCAATACCCGCCCTGCCATTGTCTGCCTCCAGGATCCGGTATTCTTCCTGAAGCACTTCCTTTCCGAAAGCTCTCAGCTCATCGTTGTCTTCGATGAGCAGCACGCTATATTTTTTGCTCTTTGACCGGTGGCTATCCGGTTCAGACAACTTTGGTCTATAGTCTCCGGCATAGACAGACGCGGCGGCGGCATCTTCTGAAAGCTGTGCGGCATCGAAATGTTCCTTTCCTTTTAGAATCTGAACGGTAAAGCATGTCTCCCCTGCCAGATCTGCGTCCGGCCTTCTGCTTGTTACCGTTAAATGTCCTTTATGTCCTTCCACAATTTGTTTAGCCAATGCGAGACCAATTCCGTAACCGGTGTTTTTCCCGTTCTCTGCATCGGACACCTGGAAGAAATTCGCAAAAATGGCGGGCAGGTATTCCGGATCTATTCCCGCTCCATTATCCTTGATCTTTATCCATATGCTCCGGCTGTCTTCTTCCACCGAAATGGACACGGTTCCTCCCCGGGGCGTAAATTTATACGCATTGCTCAGGAGGTTATAAAGCACCTTCTGCATCTGCGACGCGTCAAACCAGGCGATCAGCTCCTGACCGGGCAATTCGGTTTTTGTATGGATTCCCTTCTCCCTGGAAAAAAGCTCAAAGGCAGCCACGGCGACCTTAACCACATTTCCAACAGGATGCTGATTTACCCGCAGCGTCCACTGTCCGTTTTCTATTTTCCTGAATACCAGCAAGTCGTCTACCAGTTCCATCAATGAGTCGAAATTGCCTTTTGCATGCGCTAACAGCTTTTTGGTTTTTGTATCCAGGGACGACGACTCATAGGTTTTCTGAAGCGGCCCGCCGATCAGTGTCAGGTGGGTCCGGATTTCATGCGAAATATTCGTAAAAAAGTCGAGCTTCGCCTGGTGAAGCTCACTTTCCTTCCGGAGCGAATTCCGTATCCAAAGGTAACGGACACTACCCAAAATGACGAGTAAAACCACCACGCAGTACAGCAAATAAGCGTACCAGGTTTTCCACCAGGGCGGCAGTACGACAATAGCGAGGCGGGCCGGCACTTCGTTCCAGTAGCCATCGTTGTTGGCCCCTTTCACCAGCAAAGTATAGTTGCCGGGCGACAGGTTGGTATAGGTCGCCGTGGGGGTTTTTACAAAATTCCAGTCGCTTTCCAGCCCTTCCAGCTTGTAGGCATACTGGTTTTTGTCCGACCTGATGAAGTTGAGCAAGGCGAATTCAATGGTGAAAATGTTCTGGGTATGACTGAAGACAACCTCCTTTATGGCATTCAGGTTTTTAGGGAGCAGGTCTGAATCCCTGGCGACGGGCACCGGTTTGTTGAACAGGCGAAGGTCCGTAAATACAACAGGCGCAGTTTTATCGTTTGTCTGAATGCTGTCGGGCCGGAAACGGAACACACCGTTAAAGGTGCTGAAATACATCAACCCTTCGGTGTCCAGAAAGGCGGTGTTCCGCATAATCGGATTGCCGGGCAGGCCGTCCACCGTATCGAATCGCTGCATTGTCTTTTTTCCCGGATGGTACCGGATCAACCCAATGTCATCACTCATCCAGAGGTACCCGCTTTTGTCGCTCCGGATGTTCGCGATACGACCGACGAAGTTCTCTTGCGTATCTTCAGGAATATGCGAAACAATCCGGTTCTGCACGGGATCGTATTCCTGCAGCATATTTTCCACGCTTCCAAACCACAATCTCCCGTTCACATCTTCATGTATGCTTATCGGACGCAGGTATGCCGGATTTTTATCGCTGGGTACGGCCTCTATCTTGTGCGCGCCATAGGTAAGTCTGAAGAAACCTTCCGAACCGCCGAACCAGATATTTTTCCGGGAGTCTTCAAACACGACCGTGACATTGCCTTCCCGTTTGTCGTGTTGCGGAAAATTGCTCACCCACACTTCCCCTGTCCGGTCGAACAACGACACCCCTTCGTTCGTGCAGACCCAGAGCCTGCCTTGGCTGTCCTCCATCAATTGGGATAAATCCTGCTCACTAATCTCGCCCGTACCTGCTTTCAGAAGCTGGAACTCCTTCGTCCGGCCCGTTTTTTTGTCGTAACGTATCAACATTGAGCGACCGCCCAGCCAGATGATATCCTGGCGATCCATACACCTGGTGTTCAGATTATATTCGACAGCAAGCGGAATGATATGTTCGCTGAAACGGCCCGACCGCTTATCATAATAAACAAGCCTGGTTTTATTACCAAGACCGAACCATAGCTGCCCTTCCGCGTTTTGCCCGATCTGCGCCACTCTCGGCTGCTCGAGTTGAGGGGCTCCTGCCCACAGACCCACTTTTTCAAAAGCCGTTTTTTGAGTATTCCTGTAAATGATGCCCTTGTAATACCCCCCTGTCCACACCCCTCCCTGCGAATCCTTGTATACGGTGCCCAGGTTATCGTTGATTGGCGCCATGTTCTCCCCCGGATCATGTAAATGCCATGTCACACGACGTGTGTGACAATCAAAGTGAGCCAATCCGGGCGCTGCGGAAAGCCACAACCCATTCTTCCCGTCGGACACAATGCCCGACACGACGGGCGCTTCACCGTCCTTACTCTGCAATTCAGGAGTGTCGTAAAAGCTTTCGTCATTTTTATTGAACCTGAAAAGGCCGCCCCCTAAATTCCCCACCCAAAGATTTCCCCTACGGTCGTCGTATAGCGTAGTAATGGTATTGAATTTGGGGTAACGAACGGCTTTGGAATCGATGTAGTACTTCCGGGTTTCGACCTGCCCCCCTTTTCTGGAAAAGCGCATTAACCCCTGCGACGTTCCCAACCAATATACATCCGTTTCTTCCTCGATGATGTCATACACCTGCAGCGGCTGTCCGGTGCTGTCTTCCAGGTATCGCGTAAACGAAAGGTTGTTTCCTTCAGGTATTGCCGCATTCAGACCGTTCGCGGTACCTACCCATAAAATCCCCTGGCTGTCTTCCCTGGCTTTGAACACGCGGTTATTACTCAGGGAATGTGCATCGTCGGGATCGTGAAAGAAATGGACAAAGTCGTCGTGTTCCCGGTCAAAAAGGTTCAACCCGTTTGAAGAAGAGACCCATAGCCTTCTCCTGGAATCGAAATAAACCTCTGCGAGGTGATTCGAGGAAAGGGACCGCACGTTAGTCTCATCGTGAGTGTATATTTTAAAATTTCTGGAATCGTAGCGATAGAGACCGTTGGAGGTGGCAAACCACATGAACCCATCCTGATCTTGTGTGATTGACTTCACACTGTTGTTAATCGGGGCCCCTTCCGAACTGGAAA
This sequence comes from Telluribacter humicola, assembly GCA_040394475.1. Lineage (GTDB taxonomy): Bacteria > Bacteroidota > Bacteroidia > Cytophagales > Spirosomataceae > JBEBSD01. Next base: position 61,904 of record JBEBSD010000033.1, read on the forward strand.
AATGGCGGAATGCTTGTGCACTGGCGCCAATAACAACACTCGCAAACAGCTTGACTAATAACAGAGCGCTTAAATTTTTCAAAATTTATTCTATCAGGTTAATAGCAATAGTCGTATTAAAGTTACTACGGATTAATTCATATGTAACAATTTACAGCTACAAAAGTAAGCATGTTCCTGTTTGTCTTTCAAGCTTACTGGTTTGAGAAAAGACCGATAGAGGGCCATTTGTAAGATAAGTGACCCAATCTGACAAAATCAATGCCCTAATTTCTTCTACTTGTATATCTTCGCTTTTCTATCACTGTTGTACAAACCTGCGTCCTTTCACACAGCAGTACGACGCAAAATTAAACGGCGGTAAAATCCGCCCGGCGGATCAATAAGCCCGGTTTATCATTTTGTCCACGTTTTTGTCCATACTGGTGATCAGGGATTGGGTAACGTAAGTGCGTACCTTGGCGCTGAAAAACATTTACCCGCGACCGATGAAAGCGCAATCCGTTATGAAAAGCCCCGGGCGGCTGGCAGCCCTGATAATTGTCCTCTGTTTATCAGGCAT
>JBEBSD010000034.1:0-62370 GCA_040394475.1 Telluribacter humicola
CCGACCAATCAAATATTGGGTGAACCTGGTGAACATAGGGGTCCGGGTGAATCCGTGGAACCGACCAATCAAATATTGGGTGAACCTGGTGAACATAGGGGTCCGGGTGAATCCGGCGAATCGGCCAACCAAATACCCGTGGAACCGACCAACCAGATATTGGGCGAACCGACCAACCAGATATTGGGCGAACACGTAGGTTCGCCCCTACGGGGGGTGGTACAATGGTTTAAAACGATGTCGACGAATGAATATATTCGTGGGGTTAAACAATTGGGTTGGCAATCATTCAACGGCAAATTATGGCAACGCAATTATTATGAACACATCGTTCGTGATGAACAATCCTACCAACGCATTTCCCGGTATATTGTCAATAATCCTGGAAACTGGAATAACGACAAATTGCATAAACAATAACAAACGGGATACAATATCCCCGCAGGCAACAATGGGTTGCCGATAATTATTTACCTGAAATACCAAATAAGTACGTACTATGAGCAATACAATTCAACTGGGAACAACAGATCTGGAGGTGACACCACTGGCATTTGGAGGCAATGTATTTGGCTGGACGCTTGATGAAGCTGCCTCCTTCCGAATGCTGGATGCACTGACAGCAGCGGGTTTCAACTTTATTGATACGGCCGATACCTATTCAAAATGGGTCCCGGGCAATACCGGCGGAGAATCGGAAACGATTATCGGCAAATGGCTGAAGAAAACCGGAAAAAGGAAGGAAGTGGTGATCGCCACCAAACTGGGGGGCGACATGGGCAGCGGGAAGAAAGACCTGAGTGCCGGTTACATGAAGCGGGCCGTCGAAGCCTCCTTAACCCGGTTGCAGACCGATTATATTGACTTGTACCAGTCGCACTACGACGATCCTGAAACTGCGGTTTCCGAAACAATGACTGCTTTTAACGACCTTGTCCGGGAGGGAAAGGTACGACACATCGGTGCCTCCAACCTGAGTGCGGAACGGATCCGGTCGTCCAACCGGTTTGCAAGGGAAAATAACCTCGCGCCTTATCGCACATTACAGCCGTTATATAACCTTTACGACCGGGAGAAATTCGAAACAGAATATGCAGGACTCGCCCTGGAAGAGCCCTTGGCAGTGCTTCCCTACTATGCCCTGGCCAGTGGTTTTCTTTCAGGCAAGTACCGCAGTGAGGCCGACCTAAGCAAAAGTCCCCGGGGAGAGGGCATCAGGAAATACCTGGATGCACGCGGAAAGAGGCTGTTGGCGGTGATGGATGAAGTCGCTGCGGCGCACGAGGTCCCCCTCTCCCGGATAGCGATTGCCTGGCTGCTGCATAAACCGTCAATTGCTGCGCCGATTGCCAGCGCCACTAATGAAGCCCAATTGAACGACCTGGTCCAGGCTGTTTCCCTGAAGCTTTCAGCGGAGGAAGTTACCCGGCTTGATAATGCAGGGATTTTAGGGTAACGTAGCGATGGGCCCGGTCTGCTCTTTAAGAGGCAGTGGACCGGGCCATTCTCAAACCCTCCGCGTCATTTACCCGATCAGTACCTGGATTCCCAGGTCTTCCAGCTCTGCAATCGCCTCTTTCGGAGCCTGAGCGTCTGTAACTACGTATTGAACCTCTTCGAAACTGCAGATTTTGGCAATTCCCCGTTTCCCGAATTTGGTATGATCTGCCAGAATGGCTACAGATTGTGCCGTCCGGATCATTTTTTGATTCAGTCCGGCTTCTGTCAGGTTGCTGATGGAGAATCCGAATTCCATATCGATGCCGTCGACGCCCAGAAACAAAACACCGCAGGAGAGGAGACTTAATGCATATTCGGCAAATGTGCCGGCGACCGAAGACGAATTCTCGCGCAGCAACCCTCCGAGTTGCAGCACTTCTACTTTAGAGCGGTCGGATAATTCAAGGGCAACTTTCAGAGCAGGTGTAATGACGGTGAGCGGGCGTTTCGGGTGCAATTGCCGCGCCAGCTCGAATACCGTCGTTCCTGACCCGATCATGATCGAATCATTCGTGCCGACCAGCTCAAGGGCTGCTTTCCCGATTTGCTCCTTTTCCGGCGCGTTGATAAACTGCTTTTCATTAATGGGCCGCTCCATGGCATAGGGGTTATGAAGCGACCCGCCCCCGTGCGTACGAAACAGCAGTTTTTTATCCTCCAGCATTTTGAGGTCTTTGCGAATCGTCACCCCGGAAACCAGCATCACGTCCGACAGTTCCTGGATACTAACCCGTCCCTTGCGCTGTAATTCCTGCAAAATGTACTGATGCCTTTCGGTGATGGTCATAGAAGGAATGAAACAAATTTTAAGCAATTATAAGAGTATCGAAGGAATAATGAAAGTCCATCCGACAAAATGCCGCAGTAATGAGCAATTTTCGGACTTCCGGAGGTGTTAAAAATAGTTTAATAATATTAAATTTTATTTCATTTTTGTTTGGATATTGTTTGAGGAATCTTTTCATTTGTCCTGTATTTGCGGATTTAATGCTTTTTTTTAGCTGAATAATGCATTCCCGGCTTATCAGCAACCCCTAACCCCTTAACCTGAATCATGATACAAACGGATAAAATCGGAATTCCCCGGCATCTTGCCTGGGGGTATCTCGGGATTCTCATCTTTATGATGGGCGATGGCGTCGAGCAGGGCTGGCTCAGTCCTTACCTGCTTGAAAACGGTATGACCATCCAGCAGTCTGCCTCCCTGTTTACCGTTTATGGCATCACCATTGCGATTTCTTCCTGGTTTTCAGGGGTCCTGGCCGAAACGTACAATCCGAAAATGACCATGGCGCTCGGATTGCTGCTGTATGTCATAGGAACGATTGGTTTTGTCGGGATCGGGATGGAGCAGCTCCATTACCCGGTGATGCTGCTTACCTATGCGATCCGCGGGTTTGGCTATCCGTTATTTGCCTATTCCTTCCTGGTCTGGATTACGTACCGTACGGAGAAACACGAGCTGGGGCGCGCGGTGGGATGGTTCTGGTTTGTCTTTACCGGCGGACTAAATGTTCTGGGGGCCTATTATTCGAGCTGGGCCATTGGGGCGATAGGCTATCAGAATACCCTTTGGAGTTCCATTTTCTGGGTGGGTATCGGCGGCGTTTTCGCGCTGGTGCTGAATCAGGACAGGTTCCGGACGGGAAAGCAGGCGACGGGGAATACCTCCAATAAAATTGCGGAATTGATAAAAGGAATTACGATTGTCAAGAAGGAGCCTAAGGTAGGGATCGGTGGAATTGTCAGGGTCATCAACACCACTGCGCAATTTGCATTCCCGGTTTTTCTTCCCATGTACATGGCCTCTCATGGCTTTTCAACGAAAGAATGGCTGCAGATCTGGGGGACTATTTTTACCAGCAACATCCTGTTTAATCTCCTGTTCGGTTTTGTGGGCGACCGGTTGGGCTGGCGGAATACGGTCATGTGGTTTGGCGGTGTCGGCTGCGCGGTTACGACCTTGTTGTTTTATTATTCGCCGGTTTGGTTTGATGGCAATTACTGGATGGTGATGCTCAGCGGCGTTCTCTGGGGAGGGCTGCTCGCCGGTTACGTGCCCTTGTCGGCGCTGGTGCCTTCGTTGGTGAAAGAGGAAAAAGGCGCCGCCATTGCGATCCTGAACCTGGGAGCGGGACTGCCGGTGTTTATAGGTCCGGCCATTGTAGGGTTGTGCATCGGCTGGATCGGAAGTGAGGGGGTGGTTTGGGTTTTGTCGGGATTGTATGTGGTTAGTGCGATCCTGACCCGGTACATCACGTTACCGGAAGACGCTCCGCTGAAGGAGCCGGTTGCCGCCTGATTGGTTTTATTTGTTAATTCATACAAGCATCATGACACGTATTTTAATAACGGCCCCGTACTATGAAGCGGCGCTGGAAGAACTGAAAAACCTGTTTGGGGAAGTGATCTATAAACCCTGGAAAGCACACGGACAGGGGTATGCTCCGGAAGAGCTGAATGCGTTGCTCCGTACTACCGGCGCAACGGCTTTGATTACTGAACACGATGAAGTAACCGCGGCCGTTATCCGTGCCCATCCCGGATTGAAATTCATAGGCGTGTGCCGGGGAACGCCTTCCAATGTGGCAGTGGACGTCGCGACGGAACTGGGAATCCCGGTTTTCAATACGCCGGCGCGTAATGCGCAGGCGGTCGCTGAAATGTTTATTGCGAACCTGATTACCTTCATGCGGAATACGCTGGAAGGAATTGCATGGTTGGAAGGGGAACAATGGGAAGCAGGGGCCCATACTGCCTATCTGCAGTTTAAAGGGAATGAAATTGCGGGAAAGACCATTGGAATGGTGGGCTTTGGGGCTACCGGTCAAACGATCGCCCATTTGCTCAGGCACTTCCCTGCAACAATCAAGTATTACGATCCCTATACGACGGTAGCCGGTGATGCCTTCGAAAAAGTGTCCCTGGAAAGGGTATTCGCAGAGAGTGACGTGGTGTCGGTTCATTTGCCGGTGACGCCCGATACTCAGGGGATGATCGGCGCAGAACTGATTGCACGCATGCAGCCCCACGCGATCTTCGTCAATACGGCGCGGGCAGCGGTTGTACAACGGGCGGCCTTACTGGAAGCTATCGAAAAAAAACGGATCCGCGGCGCCATATTGGATGTATTTGACCATGAGCCGCCGGATGAAACCGATTACAGGCTGATTCACCACCCGCGCGTGCTGGCAACCCCGCATATTGCCGGGGCTACTTTTGAAGTGGAAGACCATCATGCCGCTATTCTCAACAAAGCCCTGAAACAGGTGTTTCTGGAGGGAGTAACCACGGTGAAACAGTGGGTTAACAAGGGTGTTGTTGTTCCTGATCTGATAAAACCTGCCTTATGAGCTACCTGGTAATGGATATCGGTACCGGAAATGTACGCGTGGCGTTGACCGATGCGCACGGGGAAGTCCTGGAAGTGGCCAGTGATACCATGCAGTATCACCTGGATGAGGCTTATCCGGATGCTGTCTTTTTCGAACCGGACGTACTGTGGGAACAGCTGCTTGTGCTCTCTGAGACCGTGTTGGCCAGGGCAGACAGGCCCTTGGTCCTAGCGCTTACTACAACCAGCCAGCGGGAAGGAATCGTGGTGCTGGATAAGGAAGGGAAATCACTTATCGGAATGCCCAATATCGATCACCGGGGAAGGGAGTTTGACGGAATACTGACGGACAAGGACCGCGTGTATCAATTGACCGGAAGGTATCCGACCTCGTTGTTCTCTGCCTATAAAGTAGTAGGGCTTCAGAAAAAACGCCCGGATGTGGGCAACCGGGTATCCGGCATGCTGAGCATCAGCGACTGGGCGATGTACCAGGCTTGCGGGGTCAAAGGGTATGAGCACTCTCAGGCGTCGGAGACCTTGTTGTACGATGTCGCCCGGAAATGCTGGTCGGAAGAGTTGTGCGGGTATTTTGGGCTGCCGATGGAGCTGCTTCCCGACTTGGTGTCTTCCGGAACAGTGCTGGGAGCTATTAAAGAAGAAGTAGCGGCACGGCTGGGGCTGCGGCCGGAAGTAAGCGCAGTAGTGGGAGGGGCCGATACGCAGCTGGCAGTGCTGAGCACGCTTCCTTCTCTCGAAGATGTCGTGATCATTTCGGGTACTACTACACCGGTGATTAAAACTGCCGCCTATTACATCACAGATGAAAAGCAGCGTACCTGGACCAACAGCCATACAGATCCGGAAGCCTTTATCCTGGAAACCAATGCGGGGGTAACCGGACTTAACTACCAGCGCTTGAAGACCATTTTTTATCCGAATGAAAGTTACGGGACAATGGAACAGGAAGTACTGGCCGTTTGTGCAAATGCTCCGCAGTGTTACGCTGCGCTGGGTTCATTGATGGCGGATGAAAAACGACCGTTGCTGAAAGGAGGGTTTGTGATCGCCACGCCGGTGACGCACGCACTTACCCGCGGCCACTTTGTAATGGCCGTATTATGGGATATCGCTTGCAGTATCTATGAAAATTATAAAAGCCTGCACGAAGTCGCCCCGCACACAGAATCGTATGTTTGGGTGTGCGGAGGCGGGATGCAAAGTGCGGTATTGCGGCAATTCCTGGCCAATTTGCTGGATAAAGAGATCCGGATCCGGCCTAACTACAGCCAGGCTACGGTCTCGGGAGGGGCTTACATCTGTAACCAGGCTTTCGGTGAGACACAGGAAGCGAAAGAGGTACCCTTTACGAGCATTTTCCCATCCCCTGATTGGGACACCACTGGTTGGTATGCTGCCTGGCACCGGAACCGGGAAAGTTTTAAACGATTCTGAAAATGGCAAATTTTATAGGAATTGACATCGGGACACAAGGTGTACGGGTAATACTGGTGGATCAGAACGGAGTTGTCATGGGAAGTGAGGAGGAGAAATGGCCGCTGACTGAAGAAAGCCGAATCGAACAGGTGCCGGAAGAATGGTGGCAGGCCTGTCGACGGTGCCTGGGTGCTTTGCTGCAGAAACGGCCCGCGTCCGTCCGGGCGATTTCGGTGACGGGCACTTCTGGTACGGTGATACCGCTGGATGCTGGGAACAACCCGCTTCACGCGGCGATTATGTACAGCGACCCCCGGCAGGAAAACGAGGGGCGCCGGTGCCGGGAAATAGCATTGGTTTCTAATCCCGGGGGGTATACGGCCTTTAACACGACCAGCGGATTGTCTAAAATGGTATGGTATGCGGAGCGTCATCCGGAACTGGCGGCCCGGATCAGTACCTGGATCCACGCAGCCGATTTTATAATCGGAAAACTGTCGGGCAACTACGGGATGACGGATTATACCAACGCCCTGAAGTCAGGATATGACTGTAGCCGTAGTGAATGGCCCGCCTTTATGACCGAACAGCTTCCGATCCGGAAGGAATGGCTGCAAAAGGTGGTACCCTCAGGAACTCCTATCGGCACATTGATCCCCGAACTGGCGGCCTTATGGGGGCTCCCCTCCACGCAGGTTGTCGCAGGAATGACGGACGGCTGTGCCTCCCAGGTTGCTTCCGGTGCTGTTAACCCGGGCGACTGGAACACGACGATCGGAACGACGCTGGTGATAAAGGGAGTAACACACCGGGAAGTGAAAGACCCGTTGGGAAGAATCTACTGCCACCGGCATCCGCAGGGCTACTGGATGCCCGGCGGGGCCAGCAACACGGGAGCCGACTGGATAGCGGGGACCTTCGGCGCTGACCTGTCGGCCCTTAATGCTGCCGCAGCAACGATGGTTCCAACCGGTTTCCTGGTGTATCCGCTTCAACAGCAGGGAGAACGGTTCCCTTTTATCAGTAAACACGCCCGTGGTTTTTCGGATCCCGGTATCACGACACCGGAGGAACTGTTTGCTGCGGGTATGGAAGGCGTTGCCTGTATCGAACGGCTGGCGTATGAGCTGATTGAGGAGTTGTCGGGGGAAGCGGTGAACACCATCTATACGGCCGGAGGGGGAAGTAACAGCGCTGCCTGGCTGAAAATCCGGGCGAATGTTTTGAACAGGCGGGTCTGCAGGCCGGCAGCTACCTCCGGGGCAATGGGAGCGGCGATCATGGCGGCCTCCCGGGTATATTATCAATCCCTGCAGGAAGCGGCCACGGCCATGACCACCGTGACGGAAACAGTGGAGCCGGAAGCAGAGAAGGTAAAACAGTATGAGGTCCAGTATCAAAAATTTGTAAATGAATTAAAAATGAGGGGATATTTGACCTGAAAAGGAGGAGTATCAACCGATAGCGCAAGCGTATGCTAACCATTTATTTACTTCGCCATGGCGAAACAGTCTGGAATGCCGACGGGAACCGCTATTGCGGTGCGACCGATGTGGAACTTACGGAGAAAGGATTGCTGCAGGCTGAGAACGCCCGGAAACTCCTGGCAGGGATTCCTTTTGATGCTATCTGCAGTTCTACCTTGCAGCGGGCATTCCTTACGGCAAGTATTGCTTCAGGCGGTAAGGACGTCGTCCGTGACAAACGGATCATGGAAGCTGCCTTCGGGGAGTGGGAAGGGAAAACACGGGCGGAATTTATCCGTGCAGATCCGGCTTCGTGGGAGGAATGGCAGGCCGATCCCGGAATGACGCGGGCAGGCCGTACCGGCGAGACGGCCCTGGAGGTAGTAGCGCGCGTTGACCATTTTTTTAATGAAATGGGGCAATTATATCCGCAGGGAACCATTCTGGTGGTAGCCCACAATACCGTTAACCGACTTTACCTGTGCCATAAACTGGGGATGCCGCTCCGGAATTACCGGCGGATTGTTCAGGAAAACTCCAGTATTACGCGATTTACGCTCGACGACCAGGGGGAAATCGCGCTGCATCAGCTTAATTGCAGGTGAAAATAGGTGTTAGGTTTGAGGTATTAGGTATTAGGTGGGTGAGCGGAGTCGAACCCAGGAGTCGAAGCCGGCTATCGGCTATCGGCTATCAGCTTTCAGCATGTCTGTGGCAGCGGACACCGGATATGATGGGTGAGCGGAGTCGAACCCAGGAGTAGAACCCGGCTATCGGCTATCAGTTTTCAGCATGTCTGTGGCAGCGGACACCGGATATGATGGGTGAGCAAAGTCGAACCCAGGAGCCGAACCCGGGGAATGAATAACAGAAAACAGTTTTTATAATGATGAAATAGCCATAAGCCTTCAGAAAAAGGATTGCATACAAAGCGGTACGCCGCCCGTCATCCATGAATAAGCGCCTGGGCGGCCCCGCCTGGGTGGCCCCGCTGATAGCTGACTGCCGAAAGCTGATAACCTTTGATTCACATGAAGATAATTTCACCAATAGTAGTAATAGGCAGCCTGTTGTTGGCGGGGACGCTCCGGGCGCAATCGGACCTTCATGTGCTCCGGCTGAAAAAGGTCAGCGACAGTCATGCCTTTCTGAAGTTTTCTCCTAACGACATCCCGGTGATTGCCGGCCACCGGGGAACGGTGGAAAGCGGTTATCCGGAGAATTCGATTGAAGGGATGGAGCATACCCTGCGCTATACGCCGGCTATTTTCGAAATCGATCCCCGCCTGACCAGCGATAGCGTGATTGTGCTCCTGCACGATGCCACGCTGGATCGCACCACGACGGGCAAGGGGAAGGTTGCCGATTATACGTATGCCGAATTACAGGCCTTTTACCTGAAAGATGCGAACGGAAATCCGACGCCTTATAAAATTCCGACACTGGCCGCAGTCGTGGAATGGGCGAGAGGAAAAACGATCGTTAACCTGGACCAGAAGGGGGTCCCTTATACGATGATTGCCGATCTGATCCAAAAACACCGTGCAGAACCGTATGTGATGATCACCACACACAGCGCCGAACATGCCCGGTTCTACCTGGAGCGCAATCCCCGGCAGCTTTTCTCAGCGCATATCAAGACCCGGGAACAGTTTGAGGAGTATGCAAAAGCCGGCATCCCGTTCCCTCAGATGATCGTTTACATCGGGCCGCATGTGAAGCCGGAAAATCAGGAATTATACCGGCTGATTAACGGTCGGGGGGCAATGGCGATGATTTCGGCAGCCTCTACTTATGATAAGCTGCCGACAAAAGAGGAGCGGAAAGCAAAGTACCAGGCAATTATCAAGGATGGCGCGACCGTGCTGGAATCCGATTATCCCATTGAAGTAGCGGAGGCCATCCGGGAATTGTACCCCGAAAAAGCTCCCCGGAAGCGGTTTTTAAAGGTGAAAAGGTTTTGAGATAGCTGGCCTGGGTCCACCTGATTTTTGAAAACTTAAAAAGCTGCCCAAAGGCAGCTTTTTAAGTTTTCAAAAATCAAACGAGCCGACTCGTCAATCCAGATAGTCTGGATTCTGAGGCGTTAGATTGGGATTGTTCAACATTTCCTGCACCCCTAGCGGGAACAGCAAGTGCTTGGCCTCCAGGGAAACACCGCCGGGGATGTTCAGATTACGATGCCCCACGAAATCGTCGAAACCTTTTGTGGTTTCATTAAAGACCTTCCGTAAGCGCACCATATCGAACCAGGTAATGCCTTCGTAGCAAAATTCATACCAGCGCTCCCGCCAAACCGCTTCGCGGAAGGAAGCCTGCGTAAATGTGCCCAATGCAGGCGTAGTGAGCTGCGCCCGGTCACGGATTCTCTTATAGGCTTCGTACGCTTCCTGAGTAGGCGCCCCGAGCTCATTCTGCGCTTCTGCATAGATCAGGAGCACCTCCGCATAGCGGATCAGGTTGACATTCAGGTTATTCAGCTTGGTAGGCGTAATGCCCGGTCCGCCCAATGCCGTGATGTTGAAGTGCTTGAATACATACGGTGCCCCGAGGTCAAATTGCACACCGGTGCCGTTTTCATAATAAGTGGTATAAAACCATCCCTCCTGGTCCTTCGTACGAAGATCCCCCTGTTCAAAGGAATTGTAGAAAGACAATGTGGGAACTGTGCTGCCCGTTCCCCCGGAACCCGCATACGTTACAGGTTTGAAATTGGGGAAATAGTCGTTCAGGGGGAAGCCCGCAACGACCGTGTTATACTGGATCTGAAACAAATGCTCCAGTGTGTTCTTTAACGCTTCGTTGTGGATTTCCTTATACGTGGCGAAGAGGTTTACTGTTGAAGGATTGGCTTTGGAGTAGTCAATAACTTCTTTCGCCTTGGCTGCCGCCAGCGTATAATGGGAAGCCCCTTTGCTCAATGGAAATCCGGCCATTGTTAAATAAACTTTCGATAACAATGCCTTCACCGCTATTTGGGTAGCGCGCCCACTCGTTTCAAAAACCGGCAGACCGGCTGCTTCGGCCTCCTTAAGGTCTTCCACGATCAGGTCGTAGATTTGTTCCTGAGGCGCTCTGGACGGCAAAAAGTCTTCGGAAGCGGAAGTTTGAGGCTGCGTAATTAGCGGCGCATCCCCCCATAGCCGCACGACGTTGAAATAGGCCCATGCTCTCAAAAACTTTGCCTCGCCAATCAACTTGGTTTTTTGCGCTTCGGTAGCCGGCGGCAGGAAGTTGATACCGGGTATCTTATCAAGCGCAAGGTTGGCGTTGGCAATAATCCGGTACAAGCCATTCCACCAGTTATAGACGTGTTCGGTGTTGCCGTCATAAGTCAGCGAATACAGGTTGTTCAGGTTTGAATTCTGACCTGTCTGTGTGGTAGCGGTACCGGTGACAGCTTCCAGGAGCTGCCAGTTGGCCGAGAAAATACCAGCTCCGTCGCCGTAGAACCTCAAAAGAGAGTAGGTGGCAGCAATTGCGGCTTCGGCGTGATCCGGTATGGTATAAAAACTTTCCGGCGTCAGGTTTGAAGGATCCTGTTCGTCCAGAAAGTCGGAGCAGCCGGTTGGCCCCAATAAGACGGCCCCGTAGAGAAATGCCGTTCCTATAGTTTTTAAACTGTATAATTTCATAATAATCAGCTTTTTGAGTGAATAACTTAACCGTTTCCTTAAAACGCAATTTGCAGCCCGGCCACGTAAGTGGTTGGTTTGGGGTAGCTATGCCAGATCATTCCTTGTGAGAATACATTATCGCTGTCGCCACCACGAATGGGAGTCTGTTCAGGATCGCCGTGCGGATATTTGCTCACCAGGAAGAAGTTCTGCGCTGAAAGGTAAAGTCTCAGTTTGCTCATTTTGATTTTATTGACCATCTCAGACGGGAAATTGTAACCCACGATCAGGTTGCGACCGCGAAGGAAAGATCCGTCAAAGATCCAGCGGGTGTCCACGTTGGTTACATAACCTGCTTTGGTGTCACGAAGCTGGGCAATGGGCGTGTTCTGGTGGGTAGGAGTCCAGGCATCCAGTACCGTTGTATAGCTGTTGGCCAGGGAAACACGGTCTTCGCTGGCGTGCAGGTTCATATCCATCAAATCGTTGCCGTACGTATACTGCAGATCCAGCATGAGGTCGAAGTTGCCGTATCGTAGCGTGTTAGTAAGTGATCCCCATCCTTTGGGACTGCCGTTCCCAATAATCATCCGATCGGCATCGGAGATCACACCATCGTTGTTTACGTCCAGGTATTTGATGTCTCCGGGCAGCATGGTAAAGCTTCCCCGGTAGGTCCTGAATTTGGCAGCCTCTTCTCTTTCTTCTTCGCTCCATGTTCCCAAACGGGTAAGGCCCCAGAAAGCGCCTACAGGCTCACCCACCCGGATAATACTGGTCTGGTTGGTAATGCCAGGGCCGCCCACGCCGAAAATGTCGGCAGGAGTTGCCAGAGAAAGCACCTTATTCTTGTTAAGGGAGATGTTGAAAGCGGTGCTCCAGCTGAAGTTGTTTCGTTCGATATTGACAGTATTCAGAGCAAATTCGAACCCTTTATTCTCCATTGATCCGATATTTTTCCGGATCACAGCGTAACCGCTGGTGCGCGGCACGGGTGCATCCAATAGCATGTCGGTAGTTTTTCTGTAATAGTAGTCGGCTTCTATCGAAATGCGTCCCTGGAGGAGTCCGATTTCAAATCCTATGTCTGTCTGGGCCGTTTTTTCCCATCGGAGGTCTTTGTTTGGAAGCCGGTTTGTCCCGGTACCATTTACCCGTGCGTCGCCGTAAATGGTGGCATAAGTAGAGCTTAATAGGGCCAGTGAGGAATAAGCTGGAATTTCGGAGTTGCCGGTCAAACCGTAGCTGGTCCTCAGTTTCAGGTTAGAGATAAAAGGATTCCCTTTCAAAAAGTCTTCATCTGATACCTTCCAGGCCAGTGCAGCAGAGGGGAAGAATGCAAACTTATGGTTTTCCCCAAATTTGGAAGAACCATCAATCCGGCCGGTTACAGTAAACAGGTATTTATCCAGGAGGGTGTAGTTTACGCGTCCGAAGTACGAATTGAAGGCGAATCGTGAGGCACCTGAACTGACAGTGGGGGAGGTTGCTCCGGCTCCCAGGTTTTCAAAGCCGAAGAAGTCGGTTGCAAAGTTACGGACACCGGCGCCGGTAGTGGCAACATTGGTCTCCTGCCATGAAATACCCAAGAGGGCATTGATCGCATGTTGGTCATTTAACGTCTTGTCGTAAGTCAGGAAGTTTTCGAAGGACCAAAACATTTCTTTCCGGTTGTTCTTACTGGCTGTACCGGATTCACCGATCCGTAAGGTCCTTGTTTCCGACTGGTTGATCTCCTGATTCATGACGTTCACTCCTAAAACCGACCGGAATATCAAACCCGGTGCGAGGATAATATTGGAGTACAGGCTCCCGAGAGTCGTTTGTGTGTTTTGGATATACTGACGTCCCATAAGACGGTGGACGGAGCTGAAGGCGCCCTCCGCACCCGGATAATCCCGGTTGTTGGCGAAGGTGCCGTCCTTGTATTTTACAGGAAGGAACGGGAAATCCTCGACCATTTGACGGGGAACGGCATCACTGATGTCTACCAGGTTTTCACTTTGGTGATTGTAACTCAGAGTAGCCCCGATTTTGAGCCAGTTTTTCACCTGATCTTCAATGCTGAAACGGGTAGCGTAGCGTTTGAGATAGGACGTTTTGAGCAAGCCTTCATCATTCCGGTAATTGAGTGACAATGCATAGGTCGTTTTATTGTTGCCGCCGCTGAACCCTAATTGATGGTTCTGAGATACTAAATGCTGCGTGGATTCTTTGAACCAGTCAGTATCGTAATTAGGAGAATAGCTGCCATCAGGTTGCACGGTAAAGATTTCCGGATATTTCGCCTGCAAACCGGCACGCCGAACCTGGGGGTCGTGCGATTTGTAGGAGCCGGCGGCCCATCCTATAGGATCAAATTTTTCCATATTCCTATAGGAAATGTCCTCCACCTCCAGGTATTCTTTCGCGTTCAGAACCTTCGCCCTTTTAGGGCCTGCCGTGGGTACACTTAAATCGAGATTGTACGTGATAATACCTTCCCCGGATTTCCCCCTTTTGGTGGTGATCAAAATTACACCGTTGGCGCCCCTGGCCCCGTAAATGGCGGTAGAGGAGGCGTCTTTCAGAACTTCAACCGAGACAATATCGTTCGGGTTGATAAAGTCGATGGCCTGACTTTGCTGGTTTTGATTCCCTTGCGGAAGCATCACACCGTCTACCACATAGAGCGGGTTGTTGGAGGAGTTGATCGAACTGAACCCGCGGATACGTACGTTTGCTCTTCCACCCGGACGGCCGGAATTGACATTGACCTGTACCCCGGAAATCTTTCCTTGCAGGGCCTGGTTCAGTGAAGGGGCGGGCCGCTCCCTGAGCTGGTCCTCCTTGACAGAACCCACGGCGCCGGTCAGATCCGATTTCCGGGAAGTTCCGTACCCGATGACAACCAGTTCCTCCAGGGCTTTGCTATCGGATACGAGCTGAACGTTTAACTGGGTACGGTTGCCTACGTTGACCTCCTGGCTGACAAAGCCTACAAAGGAAAATACCAGGGTGGCATTATCAGGAACATTGATCGTATACGTTCCGTCATTGGCCGATAAGGTACCGCGCTGGGTTCCTTTTACCAAAACATTGACGCCCGGCAGCAGATCGCCGTTTTCATCCGTTATGGTCCCGGTAACGTCACGATCCGCATACACCGGTATAGCGGCGGATCCCATGAGTAACAACAAGATATAGCCTATCCTGCTTTCCTTTCTTTTGAAAAGTAAATTAATAAAATTCATACGAAATTGTTTAGATTGGTTGAGAACTGACTACTTGATACGTTTTAATTTCATCATAGTTTTTTCATACTGTTTAAATTGAGCTTAATTGAAAAATATTAAAATGTCCATAAATAATAGTAATCGTTTTAACAATATTAATGATTCTGTGCCATAATTAACCATTCAAACCGGAGCTTTTGGGCCGGTTGTGATCGTTTTACAGGGAATATGCCAATGCAAACGTTTGAAAAATTGTGTGTTAACCTTAAAATAATATAAAGTTAGCGTTCGTTTGTGCAAAATTTCCGTCATTATACGCGGTGGCAACGGGAGGCAGGGTATCGGTTCCTTCCGGCCCGCAAATTGGAATTGTTCAATTTGTGTTGGCGCAGGAGTGTGCGGGTGCAGCCGTTATTCCGGTTAGATTACCGGCCTGGCGCGAACAAGGCAACCTGGAAGTTGTAGGGAGTAAGACATAGAAGAAGGTAGGGGGAAGCAGATTGGCGAAAGGCCTCCTGCGGCTGTCAAAATGCCGGCCCTTCTACCAGGTGCCCGTGGCTGCTTCCTGCCAGAATGCCGCCCTGGACGGCCTTTTCCGGCTCCTGAAAGGTGTCACCATGGTCGCGTTTTCACAGGACATACCTGCCTGTTTACCAACCTGATGAGGGGGATGGATGCTTTTCCGCTCCTCTGAAAAAAACATTCAGGAAACCCGTTTGCCTTCCAGTATTTTTTCCGCGGATGCTTCCTTGCTGATGATGGCAATACTACGCAATAATCCCACGCGGATGGTTTCTCCTTCGAACCGACAGGTGACGCGCATGTAATGGGCTGTATCAACAAAGCGGATGGTCATTTCGAACGTCTGGTGATCCTTCCAGGCTCCTGTAGCCCTTGTCTGCAGCCGGGGATTTCCCGGAATGGGCGAGGGGAATAGCTTGAGCCATTCAATCGCCAGGTCCGTATCTCCGGATACCCATTCGTTGATACCGGTACGGATCGGGTGCGCTCCCGCGGCGTCTGTAACGGAAAAGACCGCCTGTTTTCCCGAGAGCTGCAGCGCAATTGTTTGGATGCCGAGGTCGTTGGCTGTCATTCCGTATTGCCGGCCGGTGATTCCGGCGGCCAGCGGGCTGGTCGCCAGGGCCCGAGGAATCGGCAGGGAGAGGGTTTTCAGTCGTTGGGTGAGCGGTTTCGCCGCGTTTTTTTCGCCGGGTAGTTTAGCTGCACCTTCCGGCAGGAGGAATTTCCATACCTGGTTAAGCACACCCTGCATGTCGGGGGTTTCACTGGTAATGGCAATTACGAGCTGGTGTTCCGGCAGCACGATGCAATATTGGCCATAGGCGCCGTCGCCGCGGTAGGCATTGTTCCGGCAACGCCAGAACTGGTAGCCATAGCCCTGCAGCCAGTCGCTGGCAGGCCTTGCCTGCTCATCGCCGGGCTGCATAATATGTGCCGCCGACGCTTCCTTGACCCAGTCGGCCGGGAGGAGTTGTTTTCCGTTCCAATTCCCCTCCTGCAGGTAAAGTTGCCCGAACCTGGCGATGTCTTCGGTCGTCACCCGCAGGCCCCAGCCCCCGGTGCAGATCCCGTTGGGATCCGTTTCCCAGTCCATCCCGGTGATTCCCAGCGGGCCAAACAGGCGGGGAGTCAGGTAAGCGATCAGGGTTTCGCCGGTAAGCTGCTGGAGGATTGCCGAGAGCATATAGGTTGCACCGCTGTTGTAAACAAAATGAGTGCCGGGCGGGTAGGTCACCGGCTGGGCAAGAAACGCCCGGATCCAGTCGTCGTTTCCCGCCGCCCTGAATTGCCCGACGACATCACTGGCATGCCCGGTACTCATGGTCAGCAGGTCCTTTATCCGCATGTTGGCCAGGTGTTCGCTGACGGTCGCCGGCAGCTTGTCGGGAAAAAAGGAAACCACCTTATCGGCTACCGTCAGCCGGCCTTCCGCTGCCGCCAGACCGATCCCGGTGGCTGTGAAGCTTTTGCTGAGCGAGTACAAGGTATGCCTGAGTTCGGGCGCATAAGGCGCCCACCAACCCTCGGCGACTACAGATCCGTTCCGGACAATCATAAGGCTGTGGAGACCGGTGTCGTCCACGGCATTCACGAAGTCCAGGATTGCCCGGGAGCGGATACCCTGTGCTTCGGGAGTGCTTCGGGGAAAGCCTCCTTTTGCAGGAGTGGGCTGCGCGTAGAGCTCGGCCAGCACGCCCAGCTGCAGGGCGCCGAACAGCGATTGTTTCAGGAAGATGCGACGGTTGACAGGCATGATTCAGGGGGTATTTGGTGAAGATGACGGCGACCAGTAATTGTAAAACTCGAGCGAATGATCCAGCAGGATGCCGTCCATGCCGGCGTCCCGCAGGTGGTCCCATGCTCTGGGATTATCGCGGTCCGTACCAGGGCCCCCGAAGTTGTAGATCCCCTTTTTACCGGCTACCCGGAGCTGGTCCAGCTGCTCGGAGTTGGGAATAAACAACAAGAGGAACACATCCAGAAAATTCTCCGCGAGCCGTTGCTGAAACTGGCTGTCGCGTACGTTACTGCCGATACGGACCCGGCTATCCAGCGCTTTTAGCCGCTCGCTGCATTCCTGCGTTTGGTCGAAGCAAAATGCCTGGTTCCATAATTTGTATTTTTCGAGAAGCGCTACCAGTTGCTGCTCGCCTTCTTCCGTAATGGCTTTGATATTGATGGCAACCGGCACCCGTTTTTTTTGTTTCCTGCGCACCAGCCGGAAGGTTTCCTCGAGGGTCGGCACCTTCTCCCGGGAAAAAGAAGGGTTGAACCAGGAGCCTGCATCCAGTTTTTTGATTTCCGCCAAGGTAAGCTCATGAATACCGGCCGGGGGACCGTTGGTCGTCCGGCTAAATGTGGAATCATGAATAATGACCAGTTCGCCGTCCCGGGATGTCCTGACATCGATCTCGATCCCAATGCCCCGCTGCACGCAGAAGTCGAAAGCGGCGAGGGTGTTCTCCGGCGCATTTTTCAACATGCCGCGATGCCCGATAAGTGTCGGAGGAGAGATCTGCGCAGCTCCCAGGAGGGGAAAAACAGTACCGGAAACAAGCAGGATTGCTTTCGTAAAGAATCGCATAGAACAATCAGAGGCTGTTACGGTTGCAATATACTGTAAATAGGGTAATTCTTAAGGGGCGGACGGCGAATAGACGGCGCCGGGCGCCGGGATCTCATCGGGGATGAGGCTATTTGCTGGCTCTCAGCCGGTTAAACAAAGCGAGGGTTTGATCTTTGTCTTCAAAATTGATGTAAACCGGAACCCGGTCCCGGGATTGTATCCGGATGAAAGGAGGGGAGCCCTTTTTGACAAAAAGTTTTGCGCGGCTTCCATCTGCAAGCTTGAAATTCCCTGTTAAGGTTTTGCCGAATGCATAGCCGTTGGTCCGGAGTGAAATTGCAGGAAGTACTGCAACCGTATCCACCTGTTCCAACTCCGGATAGGGGATGGTCATTCCGTAAACACCCTTTATGGTAAAACCGCTTGCGTCCGGTTGTACCCGGACGTCCCGGTAATTCGGAACCACTACTACCGAAATAACCAAAAGAAGGATCGCAGCCCACAACACGTAGATCCATCGGTTCGTCGGATTTTTGGCAGGAGCCGTCCATGCGGGATTTCTGACAAGCAGCGATTGAACCAGCCGGCTGATTTCTTCCGGCTGGTCCGTCCCGATCCGGACGATGGACGCCTTGTGATGAAATTGAAGCTCGATGGCTTTGAGCCCGCTTACATTGTAAAGCCATCCGTTAGGCAACAGACGAATCCCGATTCCGCTCAGGATTGAATTGGAAACCGGGTTGCATGCCTTGATCGCAGAGAGTTCGTATTTTCGCTTAAACAGGCCGATCCCAAGCTGAAACGAGAGACTTGTGGCGTCGACGGTAATGGTCAGCTGGTAGAAGGTTAAAAAGCAAACCAGAGTTAAGAGGGTGAAAAACAGGTGAATGTAGACCTCTCCGTCCCGGGTCAGCACCGACCAGACGAACATTCCGGCGAACAGGAGCAATAAAGGAAGCATAATAAGCACGGAAAACGTGCCGAACTGCGTAAATTTTCTGGTTTCCATGGTCTACGTACAGCCTGTTTTCAGCGATGTTGATCAATCAGGATCACATTGCCGTCGGGATCCGTTAGCATGATACTTCCGGGGCCGGATGTCTGTTCGTCTAGTTCGTGCTCCGGCACGATGCCCTTGTTTTTGAGCTGACGCTGGATGGCTCTGATATCGTCGAAGCTTTCGGTATTGCCGGCATCCTGGTCCCATCCGGGGTTAAAGGTGAGCATGGTATGCTCAAACATTCCCTGGAACAGACCGATCAGGGTACCCTCATTTTTCATAATGAGATAGTTCCTCGACAGGTCGCCGGCAAATACGGAAAAGCCCAGGTTTTCGTAGAATTGTTTGGAAGCGTTAATGTCCCTGACACTAAGACTTACCGAAAATGCGCCCAGTTGCATAGAAGTAGTGATTATATCGGTACGGATTTTACTTGCGCAGTAACTTGTCAACCGCAAAGGTATTGGAAGGATACCAGTGCAGTACAACTACCAAAAAGGCAGTATGGAGTAGCTGGGAGGGGATTGCTCCCCAGTTTTCGATCAGGCTGGTACCGGCAATGAGCAAAACCATCAGTAAGCCGGCGGCAAAAGCAGCCTGTCGGGTAAAGAGCCCGATGAGCAGCAGCAAACCGGTAACAAATTCGGCAAACACAATGAAATACCCAAACGGCAGCACAACAGCTGCCGGGAGAACCGACTGTTCGAAGCTCTCCACGGTACCCCGGGCAAAGGCTTCCAATTTTGGAAGGCGTACCAAACCATGACCGAAAATAGTGGTGCCTATGGCAAGGCGGACCAGTAAGTAAGCGAGTGGATTCATTGTATTTGTTTTTAGAATGACGTTGTGTCAGCAAAGATAATGCCTTTTCCAAATGTACCCGCCTTCCGGGGCAGATACCCGTCATCGTTCCCTACAATGAGAACCCACATTCGCTCCCAGAGGGCGAAGCCTCCTTACGTTACCGCCCTGCACAAGCCCATCGCCGCTGCCCCCACGCTGATAGCTGTGAGCTCAGCTTCCTGGGTTCGACTCCTGGGTTCGACTTCTGGGTTCGACTTCGCTCACCCAACCACCCATCGTATTTGCTGATAGCCGATAGCCGAGTGCTGATAACCGTGGGCTCAGCTTCCTGGGTTCGACTCTGCTCACCCATCGTATTTGTCATTGCCGATAGCTGACAGCCGAGTGCTGATAGCTGTGGGCTCAGCTTCCTGGGTTCGACTCAGCTCACCCATCGTATTTTCCGATAGCTGATAGCTGACAGCCGATTTCCGACCGCTACTTCACACTATAAGTAACTTTACTGCTCTCCGGCAAGTCATTCAAATGCGGCATTTGTCCTTGCCGGTATTCCCGGTATAGGCGGATAATATCGTCCTGCGTATCCCCTATAAAAGGACCATGACTGACAACCGGTGCATGTTGAGGTTCACCCGCATACAGGACAAAGCGAACGCCGTCCTCTCCGGCTTTGAAGGAGAGGACGCTTTCTCCGGATGATGCCGGTTGATCAAACCATGCGGTTTGTCCTTTTGCCACGTTGGTTTCACCTGCCTTTACCGAACCTTCCAGCACGTAGATAAAACCATTATAAGACGCCGGAATCTCTTGTCCGGCTGCTGCCTCTTTACCTAATGTGAAATCCACCAGGGTAAAGCGGGTGTTGTTCTGCAGGGGTGAGGTGAGTCCCTGGCTGTTCCCGCTGTAAACCCTTATTTCACTGTTCACGGTTTTGCGGGTGGGCACATCTTCCAGCAGAATTTGCTGGAAAAAGGGAGCAGCCCATCTTTTTTCAGGAGGCAGTACCAGCCAGAGCTGCAAAATGCGCATTTGTGTCCGCGCAGTGATTTCTTCGGTATGTACAATCCCTTTTCCGGCTGTCATGACCTCAAGACTACCGGTCTTAAAGGTCGTTTCATCTCCCTGCAGCACCAGGGTAACGGTTTCAAACCCCGCGTGAGGGTGTGGTCCGCCTGCCGGCGGGCCGCCCGGTAAATCCAGGTTGTCGTCCATAAGCAGAAGGAACGGGTCGGTTTGCTTAAAATTGCTGCCGTCGATAATTGCTGCAGCCAAATGTCCCTGACCCAGAAAACCCTGGTGCAGCGGGCTGCTGCTGATGCGTGCTATTTTTCGCTGTATCATTTTAAAAGTAGTTTGAATGAGAAGACCAATCGGGTCCTTAACTTTTTTGCGTTTGTGGTAGCTGCCGCTGTGGTAACAGCCGCTGGCGCAATTCCGGAAACCGGATCACCGCAGTGATCCAGATCAGCGCCTGGATGCCAACGGCCATCACGATGGGCTGCTGATGCTGCAGATGGGTAACGATAGCGCCGCCCATGTAGGCGATCAGCAGGAGCGCCCCCACAACACCCGTGCGAGGCACGATGAAGAGAATAAGCGAAATGATTTCAATAACGCCTATCAGACGATACGTGCCGGCATCCAGTCCGACTGAAGCTGCCTGTGCAATTGCTGTTTCATTCTGGGTGAGTTTCAGAAAGGCACTCATGGCTAATAAAAGGGCCAATACTGCGGTGAGTATCCAACCTGTTCTTGTAATTACTTTCTTTGACATAACAATAGTATAATTTTCGTAAATGATTTTGCAAAGGTATAGCGGAATGGTATATATTTGTAATCTGTTACAAAAAGGATACCGATTACAAAAAGGATACCATGCATTCAATAGAAACATGTAAAAAAGCGAAACTTGCCATCCAGGATACACTGGATGTGGTAGGCGGCAAATGGAAACTGGTCCTGCTGATGATCTTGATGGATGGCAAAAAAAGGTTCAGGGAGCTGTCGAGGGAAGCCGGCATTACACCTCGTATTTTATCGAAGGAGTTGCAGGAGCTGGAAATGAACGGCCTGGTGAGCCGGACTGTCTGCGACACCAAACCGATAACGGTCGAATATGCAGTTACACCCTACAGCGAAACATTAAAGGAAGCATTGAATGCGCTGGAAAGTTGGGGGAAGCAGCATCGCCGGAAAATCATCGGTGAACAAGCGTAAGGAGGGCGTTCAAAAGCGGCTTATGTGATCGTTATTCCGGCTATTTTGGTAATTTCGCCTTTGGTGGAGCGGTTGGTCCGGTTGCTTGTCGTTAAAAGTAACAAGTCTATGGTCTCCGTTCGGAATGCCGGTGGATAGCAAAAAGCTACGCCGGTTTCGTTAAAACAGCTGTTAAGCATCAACAAAAATGAAAAGAGTAGTCATAACAGGATTGGGAACCGTTAACCCGTTAGGGAACGACGTAGCAACATTTTGGAACAATGCGATCCATGCCAAAAGCAGTGCGGGGATCATTACGCGGTTTGACGCATCACTGTTCAGGACGCAGATTGCCTGCGAGGTAAAAGACTTTGATCCGGGAAAATACCTGAATCGTAACGAAATCAAGCGGAGTGATTTGTTTACACAGTATGCCCTGTACAGCGCGTCGCAGGCGCTGGAAGATTCAGGATTGGATACCTCCCGGACAGACCCTTTTGAAATGGGCGTTGTCTGGGGAGTCGGCCAGGGCGGTATGGAAACATTTGAAGCTGAAGTGACGGATTATGTGAAAGGAAATTTCCAACCCCGTTTCAGCCCGTTCTTTATTCCGAGACTAATCGTCAACATGGCTTCCGGGATGATTTCGATGAAATTCGGATTACAGGGAATTAACTATACGACGGTTTCGGCGTGCGCCAGTTCCAATACCGCGATTATGGATGCTTTTAATTACATCCGGCTCGGCAAGGCCAGCGTTGTGGTTACCGGCGGATCGGAAGCTCCCGTCACTCCGGCCTGTCTGGGTGGTTTTTCATCGATGAAAGCCATGTCGGCCAGAAATCAGGATCCGCTTACGGCAAGCCGGCCGTTTGACCAGGATCGTGATGGCTTTGTGATGGGGGAGGGGGCCGGAGCGTTGGTACTGGAAGAATATGAACACGCCAGGAAAAGAGGGGCAAAAATTTATGCAGAGCTGGCAGGCGCTTCGATGACAGCGGATGCTTATCATATGACGTCACCGCATCCTGAAGGAGTGGGCGCCGCCAGGGCCATGCAGTTGGCGTTAACAGAAGCCCGGGTAGAGAGTTCCCGGCTGGACTACCTGAATCTCCATGCAACTTCTACGCCAATCGGCGATATCAGTGAGCTGAATGCGGTTCAAAAGGTGTTTAAAGGATCGGCAAACCTGCGGGTGAGCTCCACTAAATCCATGACCGGGCATTTGCTGGGAGCAGCGGGTGCGATTGAAGCGATCCTGGCCGTTAAATCTATTACCGAAAATATCATCCCGCCCACGATCAACATCGAAAGGTTGGATCCGGCTATCCCGGAGGGGATTCAGATCGTAGTAGCTGCTGCAATAGAAAGGACTACCGACACCGCGATGAGCAATGCCTTTGGCTTTGGCGGGCACAATTCGAGTGTGGTGTTTAAGAAGTTTCAATAGACCATCGTTCGACAAAGGATCGTAACGGGCTTACTGGCTGTCAAAAGGGAAAATGGCGGAGGGCCGGTGTGCTTCGCGCATGAGTTTCCGGAACTGCCGGACTTTTTTGGGGTATTTGCCGGCCAGGTTTGAGGTTTCGCCGGGATCTGCTACTACGTCATAGAGCTCAAACGGGCCTTCCGGGTTTTTCCGGGCGTTGAGCAGTACCCCTTTCCAGTTATCCTGACGCACCGCCTGCTTTCCGCCTTGTTCATGAAATTCCCAGTACAGGTAAGCATGTTGCTTTTGTTTTCCTTTCCCGATCAGGGCAGCTGTAAAGGAAATTCCGTCAAGGCCTGCCGGCGCTTCTGCTCCCGCCAGTTCTGCAAACGTGGGCAACAGGTCCCAGAAAGCCCCCATGTAGGAACTGGTAGTACCCGGTTTGATCACGCCGGGCCACCTGGCGGCAAAGGGTTCCCGGATGCCGCCTTCATAGAGGTCTCTTTTGACGCCCCTGAAGCCGCCGCCGCTATGAAAAAAGTCAGGATCGGCTCCTCCTTCCACATGCGGCCCGTTATCGCTGGTGAAAATGATCAGTGTATTTTGATCCAACCCTTTTGCCTTCAGTTGCTCCATGACCTGGCCCACGTACAGGTCAAGCCGCGCAACCATTGCCGCAAAAGTTGCACGGGGATATTCTTGTGACGTGTAACCCCCCGGCAAGGCATCCGGGCCATAGTCGTTGCCCTTGTGGGGCTTTTCTTCAAATTTTCCTTTGTAATAGTGGAAAATGCTATCGTCCGGAACAAGCAGTTCGGCATGCGGCAGGATGTAGGGGAGGAACAAAAAGAAGGGCTCCCCGTCTGTACGGCTGTCGATAAATTCCAGGGCCTGTTGCTGAATGAGGTCAGGTGCATATTCTTTATTCTCCAGCAGGTTTTTGTTTCCTTCCAGAACTATTTGCTGCTGGTTGTCCCAAAGGTGAGCGGGGTAATAGCGGTGTGCAAGGCCCTGGCAGTTATAACCGAAAAAACGGTCGAATCCCTGGCGGTTCGGATCTCCCTCCGAACCTACCGGCCCCAGCCCCCATTTTCCGAAAGCACCCGTTGCGTACCCGGCCGTTTTCAGGACTTCGGCGAGGGTCACCACAGAATCTGCAATCGGCTGCTGGCCTTCCGGTTTAACACTTTTGTTGGAGCGGATAAAAGTATGCCCTGTATGATAGCCGCTCATCAGCGACGAGCGCGAGGGGGCGCAAACGGTTGTTCCGGCATAAAACTGGCTGAATTGCATACCCTCTGCCGCCAGGCGGTCAATATGGGGCGTTTTGATGTGTCGCTGACCATTGAAACCCACATCGCCATACCCCAGGTCATCTGCCAGGATCAAAACAATATTAGGGCGCAACGCTCCCGCTTTCTGGCCGGATGCCACTCCTCCCCAAAAAACGCCGCCCCCGAGGGCGAGTAGTAAACATGATAGTTTCATTTGTATGGGGTTGTGGATGAGTTATGAGTTATGAATTATGAGTTATGAATTCGCTAATCGATGTGCGGATTATAGTCAGCAGGCTGATAGCTGATCTCCGATAGCTAACACCTAACACCTAACACCTAAAACCCCAAACCTCCTACCTAAACAGCCCGGTATCGCCTTTTTTCCAGGTTTTTTCAAGTTGCCGGGTTATGTCCGGATGATCGGCGGCGATATTGTGGTTTTCGTTCGGGTCGGAAAGGTGATCGTATAATTCGGTGACCGGTCCGCTTTCCCTGAAATACCGGGTATAACGGTAACGGTCTGTCCGTACTGTGATACCCCGGTTATAGTAACTATAGGCTGCATTGTCCCATGGCGTTTCGTTGGTATCCGCTAAAAGGCCGGCGAAACTTTTGCCGTCTCCTGCCGGATATGACCGGATCCCGCACAGTTCCATGAGCGTAGGATAGATGTCAACCGAGCTTATGACCTGGCTGATGACCTTTCCGCCCTTCATGCCGGGCGCCTTTGTTAGGAAGACGCTTCGCAATGATTGGTCAAAAATAGTATGTTTTCCCCAAACACGGTAATCCCCGAGGTGCCAGCCGTGATCTCCCCACACGACAACGATGGTATTTTCGGCAAGTCCCAGGGCATCCAATTGATCTAATACCTTCCCCACCTGGGCGTCGGTGTAGCTGATCGCAGCATAATAGGCATGCCTGAGCTTACGGGCATAGGCATCTGAAACGGGTTTGTCGAGGGAGGCTTTTTCTTCGCCCAGCTGGTAATGATTGAATTCCTTGCTGGCGTGCAGGCTGGCCGGATCGACATTTTCCGGGATGTCCGGGGAGGGAGTCAGCGTGATTTCAGATTCGTCGTACAGGTCCCAGTATTTTTTGGGGGCAGTAAAGGGGAGATGGGGCTTGAAAAAGCCGACCCCCAGGAAAAAAGGCTGGTCGCTGCCCGCCAGTTCCTGTAGTTTTTTAACGGCAAGCTGTGCGGTAAGGCCATCCGGATAGCTGTTGTCGCCGACCTCAGCGTTCTCGTAAGGTTTAACGGCGGCTTTTTTATCCTGGCGGTTCGAGCCGTCGGCATATCCGAAGAAGGCATTCCAGCCCGTTTTCCATTTCCCCGGGTCAAACAGCATCTCGTCCCAGCTGTACGGGAGCTCCAGCCGGTCGCTTCTGGGCTCGGTATACCCGTAGACATAACCGTCGGCGGAATGACTGATTTTGCCGATTCCTACCGTGTAGTACCCGTTCCGTCGCAGGTTATCGATAAAGGTTTCCGGTACGTCCGTTCTGGGTTTCCCGGACAGTTGCTTTTCGATGGCTGAATTCTGTATTTCAACAGGATCTCTGGGCAACCTGCCTGTCAGCAGGCTGTAGCGGGACGCCCCGCAGGTCGGCTGGGTGACAAACTGGTTGGTAAACAGCGCCCCCTGGCTTGCCAGCCGGTCCAGATTTGGGGAATGCACGAGCGGATTGCCATACGCTTTTAAATCCGGACGCAGGTCGTCTATACAGATGAAGAGGACATTCGGTTTCGGGGCAGACGTATCTGCTGCTCTTGTCATCAGGAAAAGGCAGCCGACCGTCAGGCCGGCAAAGCCAATAAAGATACTCTTTTTGAACATAGGATCTTGAACGGTTTGATTACACTATTAATTCGCACACAAACCGGCAGCTGATCAATAATATTATTTGGTATAAATATACTGATTTTCATGATCTCCCCATTGAGAATTGGTCCCTAATTGGAATCCCCAGGCCGTGGTCGTATAAATAGTACGGATACTCCGTTCTGCCAGATCGATCAGGCAGATTCCTGTAGCACGACCATAGTCCGGGTGCTGACAGGATAGCGGTCAGGCCGGCAGAAGTTTTTGATAAAAATTCCCTTCTCTTCACTTTTTTTCCATAAGTGCATTCGCAGCGTTTACCTTAGGCAGCCATGCTGCCAGTTCCTTTTTAACAGCAATTGATTCCGGTTTATCTGCCAGGTTATGCCATTCCGCCGGATCGGTCAGGTGATCGTAGAGTTCTTCTGTACCATCACTATACTGAATGTAACGCCAGCGCTCTGTTCGTACCGCATGGTTGCCCATCCCTTGCGTCGTGATGGCGGGGTGGTTCCAGTCCGCGGCGGGGGCTTTTAAAAGCGGGGTTAAACTGATCCCCTCTAATTCTTTTCTTGGGGAAAGCTTGCACAAGTCTACCAACGTCGGATAAAGATCCAGCAGACTAACCGTTCTCTCACAAACCTGATCCGGTTTCGTCATACCGGGAACCACCATCACCAGGGGAACACGGGCGGATTCCTCCCACAGTGTAAATTTCCGCCAGTGTTGCTTTTCGCCTAAGTGCCAGCCGTGGTCACTAAAGAAGATAATAATGGTGTTTTCTTTGTAGGAACTGTTTTCTAACGCATCCAGCAGGCGCCCTACCTGTGCGTCGGCAAAGGAGATACTGGCCAGGTACCCCTGGACCGCGTTTTCCCATTGGTTGCTTTTTAGGATAAATTCATGATCGCCACGGGTCTTTGCCATCCGGATGCCTGCTTCAGGCAGATCATCCAGATCATTTTCAAGGACGGAAGGGAGAACGATCCGGGATAACGGATGCTGATCGAAATAACGCTGTGGAACGAACCAGGGCAAATGCGGTTTGGTGAGGCCGACGGCCATAAAAAAGGGCTTGTCGTGGGGCTTCTCCAGGTATTGAATGGCGCTTTGTACGATTTTATAGTCTGCCATTTCACGTTCATCACCCGCTAAAACGCCCCAGTCAAAGCTGTCTTTGGGCTTACCGTTGAGCGGTCTGTTCGCTGGTTCGGGTGATTTGGGCACAGGGAACCGCAGTCCCGGCCACGAGGCTTTATCATCATAGGGGATATGGAATATTTTGCCGATACCCGTAACCTCATACCCGTTAGCCGTAAAATGCTGAGGTAGTGTTACCGCATCCGGCATTGCAGGCCGCCAGGGCTGGTTGTTGTAGTAGACGCCGGATGTGGAAGGGCTGATGCCTGTCAGGAGACTGGCGCGGGACGGGTTGCAGGCGGGAGCAGAGCAATAGGCTTTCCTGAAGAGGATCCCTTGTTTTGCCAGCCGGTCCAGGTGCGGCGTCTTTACGCCGGGGATCCCGTCAAGCGCCCCTATCCAGTCATTCAGGTCGTCCAGGGCGATCAGCAAAACATTGAAATTTGTTTTTTCCTGTGCAGGAGCGGAATGGCCGGAGCAAAGGCATCCTGCCGTCAGCATAAAGAAAGAGAGCCTTTTCAGGCGGTGGAAGAATGGGAGAATACGACGCATAGCGAAAGTAGGTTCCTGTAAATTTTTAGCCGGATCAGCCATTAGTCTGTTTATTGGTTGAGTATCGCTGACATCGCCTCGGACAGCTGATTTTTTATGGCGCGGGCAGCCGGGTTCAGTTCGGTGTCAGAGAGCGGATGGCTCTCTTTCGGGTCTTTTGCGAAATCGTAGAATTCACCGGTCTGGTAAAGTTTCCATTCCCTGGTATGGATCCAGGTAGCGGCTTTTCGCTTTCCCCGTTTAGGGTTATAGGAACAAAATACCCACTCCCGGGTTTTAGCCTGGGGGGCATTGGAGAGCTGACTATAGAAACTGAGTCCGTCTGAATGAAAGTCAGGAGGTAATTTCAGGCCCGCTATCTCATTGAAAGTCGGTAGGAAATCGGTGAAATCCACAAGGTTGCTGTTTACTTGCCCGGGGGCAATCACGCCGTCCCAATAGGCGATCATCGGAACATGGGTGCCGTACCGGGTAAAGGTACTTTTACCTCCCTGTACGGTCGTACCGTTAGCGGTGGAAAATACCCGCTGGTTCGTTCCGTTGTCGCCTACAAAAATAATCAGTGTTTTACGGCTGATTCCCAGCGCTTTCACGTTGTCCAGGAGGTCACCGGCGATCTTATCCATATAATGGACCATGCCGGCGAAATAGGTCGTATCGTTAGTTGTTCCGATAGCCTTGTCGGGATAATCCTTGCTTCCCGGAACCGGATGAAACGGGTCATGGACCAGGACCATGGGGTAATATAAGAAAAAGGTAGTGTCTCGGTGTCGGGTCACGAAATCGTTGGCAAAACCGGAAAAGATGTCGGGACCATACTGGCCCGGGTATTCTTTTGATTCCTGGCCTGTACGGCGAATGATCGGATCCTGGTACCGTGAGAGCCGCTGATCGACCTGCCAGAGACAATATTCGTCGAAGCCTGCCTCCACGGGGTAGGTGCCTCGCCGGTTGCCCGCTTCTTTCTGCTCGCTTTCGAGTCCCAGCAGCTGCCATTTCCCGGTGATGCCTGTTACATAGCCGGCTTCTTTAAGAAGGTGGGCAAACGTGCGGTTTGCGGGGTCAAGCAAACCGAAGCCGATATAATTCCGGAAGTTATACTTTCCGGTCATCAATTGTACCCGGCTCGGAGTGCATAGCGGATTGGCGTAACAATGCTCAAAACGCATTCCGGATTGCGCCATTGCGTTGAGCCGGGGTGTTTGATAAGAAGTTCCGCCATTGCATTCCAGTGTTTCATAGCCGAGATCATCGGCCATGATCAGGATAATGTTAGGTTTTTCCGGTTGTGCTTTCAGCTGCACGGAGAGCAGTATACCGGTCAGTATGATGACGCCGGCCCGCCAATTATAGTTTTTCAGATACATCCTGTTCGTTTTTAGTGCTCTAAATTACCAGCCCGGGTTATTCGGGAGGAGCCTGGGGTTGACGTCTACTTCTCTTTGGGGAAGGGGAAGTAAATAATGTTTCTCCTGCGCATTCATTTTCCCGATACCATGTAAAACGTCCAGCATCCGGCGGGTCCGGATGAGATCAAACCATCGCTGGTACTCAAACATTAATTCGAGACGGCGTTCGAGGTAGACGGAATCCCGGAACTGTTCCTGGTTAAGTCCGGGTGTCAGATCGGACAGCCCTGCCCTGTTGCGTACGCGATTGAGGGAAGCATAGGCTTCGGTGACCGGTCCCGACTGTTCATTAAGGGCTTCGGCATGCATCAATAATACCTCGGCAAACCGCATGACAGGCAGATTACGGGCAGATTCCGTAGGATTCGTAATCATGGCCGGATCGAAGTATTTGAAAAAATGAGGTTTGAAGGTGTATTCATTGCCATTGGAAGGACTGGTAATAGAGGTGAAAAAGGTAACGTCACGGCGTTTGTCGGCGGGATCGTAGAGCAGGTAGGCATCAGGATGTGGTTCGTCGGTTCCTGCCGCGGAGATCCCGGGAATCCCTACGGGGGTTGCGGAAGAAGCGAGGCGGTTTCCCTGCGCATTTACAAATGATTTGCACTGCACCGAAAAAAGGTGCTCTTTCCCGTTTTTGGTAGCGACGTCAAAAGCATCCCGGAAGTTTTCGAACAGCTCGTACGAATAGGGGCCATTGAATACATCCTGGCATTTGGAAACCGCTTTGTCCCATTCCTGCCGGGTTAAATATACTTTCGCAAGGAGTCCTTTGGCTCCTCCCCCGGTAGCGCGTCCGGCGTCTTTGCTGTCGTAGGAAGCGGGTAGTTTTTCAGCTGCTGTCAGGTCCTCAATGATTTGCTGGTACACAAGTTCCGCCGCCGTACGGGAAACCTGTACCGACTCTTTGTCAAGCTTGTCCGTTTCGTGTAAAATCAACGGCACATCGCCCCACAACCGTACCAGATTAAAATACAGCAGGCCGCGGAGAAATTTTGCTTCCAATATCAGACGGGTTTGTAAGGTCGGCTCCATATCGATGTCCCTGATACGATCAATCGCGATATTGGCTCTGTTGATTCCTGTATAATGCTCCCGCCACAGTGTTTCAAAACGGATATTGTTCGTCGAATGCGTGAGGGCGGCCAATTCCCTGACATCGGCATTGGTCAGACGTTCGCCTGCGATGGCATCATCCGACATGATTTCCATCCCCATGTGAAAAAGGCGGTTGTACATCGTTCCGTTCCCGTTGTTCAGTACATTATAAATGCTGTTCACCGCTGCGATGGCATCATCAGGGGTTTTATAGAAGATAGCCGTGGTGAGAATGGCTTTCGGGTTTTCCTCCAGGTCGACACAGGACGTGATAAGGAGTAATCCGCTGAATAATAGTGCTATTTTTTTCATAATCAGAAATTTATGAAACAGAAAAGTGATTAAAACGTAATGGCGATGCCCGCCTGACACGATTTGTTATTCGGGTACACCGAATAGTCGATCCCTTGCGTCAACGTATTTTGCCCGTTTCGGCTGACTTCCGGATCATAGCCGGAATAGTTGGTCCATGTAAAAATGTTTTGAGCCGCGATATAGAATTTTATATGGGTCAGACGAACCCTGGAAGCCACAGCCGAAGGTAAGGTATACCCCAGGGTGAGGTTCTTCAGTCTGAGAAAAGATCCGTCCTCCACAAAACGGTCTGAATTTGTTACCGACGGGTCTTCAAAAGCTCTGGGGATCACGTTGCCGGGGTTTTCGGGCGTCCACCGGTCGAGTACGGACACGGACGCATTTTGCTGACCGCTCAGTGATTCCAGCTGTTGTTTGTTTTCGTTAAACAATTGATTGCCGTAAGAACCCTGAAAGAAAATAGTAAGATCGAAATTCTTGTAGGAGAAACTATTGGTAAAGCCGCCCTGGAACTTGGGCTGCGCGTTACCGATTACGACCCTGTCATAGGTCTGGCTGATTTTCCCGTCCGGAATGCCGTCAGGGCCGCCGATATCCTGGTAACGCTGATCGCCCGGCTTGGTTTTCAGGGGATCAATAGTAGGATTATTAGTGATCTCATCCTGCGACTGGAAGATGCCGTTGGTTCTGTATCCGTAGAAGGATCCTAAAGGTTCCCCTACTTTTGCGATACTGGCATCTGAAATAATGTAGTCGGCATCGTCTCCGAGGCTCAGGATTTTATTGCTGTTCAGGGAAAAAACCAGACCGGAAGTCCAATTGAAAGTACTGTTGATCGTCCGGAAATTAATGCCGACTTCCACCCCTTTGTTTTCCAGGGATCCGTAGTTTTGTACAGAGGTTGACTGCCCGGTTGTATAGGGAATGGGGATGTTTAATAAAAGATTCGTGGTTTTTTTGTAATAGTAGTCCAGTACGATATCGATCCGGTTCCGGAACAGGGAGAGATCCATTCCGCCGTCGTACTGGGCGGTGGTTTCCCATCCCAGATAGGGGTTGCTGATACGATTCGGAGAAAATCCGGTGACGATCTGATCGCCAAAGAAATAGGTACTATTGGAAAGTGTGGCAAGGGACAGGTACTGACCGATTTCCTGGTTTCCCGTAACGCCGGCACTGGCTCTCATTTTAACGTTGCTGATAAAATCGGGTAATGTCAGGAAGTCTTCATGGCTGACATTCCAGGCAAAGGCGGCAGATGGAAAATATCCCCACTTATTCCCTTTCCCAAAACGGGAGGAGCCATCGGCTCTGAAACTGACGGTCAGGTAATATTTTTGTGAAAAAGCGTAATTGAGCCTTCCCAGATAAGATTTTAACGACCAGTCAACAGCGCCTGACGAGGGGGCTGTATAGATAGAGCCGCTGCCCAGGTTGTTGTAGGTAAGCAAATCATTAATAAATTGCTGGGAACCTGCAGTTACTGTTTCATTTTGATAGGCTTGCTGCGTAAATCCGGCCAGGAGGTCAAAAGAATGCCGCTCATCTATTGTTTTTGCATACGTCAGGGTATTTTCATTCAGCCACGTGGTGACAAATTTTCCTCCCACTCTTGCTGTTCCGTTGGTACTGGCGTTCACTCCCTGGTAGACAGTAGAGGGTACGTAACGGTTTTGCTTGTTGTTCATAACATCCGTACCGAACGAAACTTTGGCAGTGAGTCCCGGACTCAGCGTATATTCTCCGTAAATGTTGCCTAAAAGACGGTAGGTAGTGGTATGATTGGTTTCCTGTACCAGTGTGGCAATCGGGTTGCCCAGCGGCGTTTCAAAGGCGCTTTGATAGATGTATACACCATTTTCATCCCAGATGGGTACAATGGGAGGCATTAGCAAAACACCACGAACTACATCGTTATTCGCTATTTGCGAAGAGAATTTACTCATGTTCAGGTTCACCCCGACTTTAAATTTTGAAGAAAAATTACGATCAAAATTGAAGCGCCCGGAAAACCGTTCAAAATCCGTGTTAAGCAGGATGCCATCCTGTTTGAAGTAGTTGCCGGACAGGGCATAACGGGTTTTATCGTCTCCGCCGGATATGGATAACTGGTGGTTTTTTATCGGCGCCGTACGAAAAGCCGCTTTCTGCCAATCCGTCCCGCCTGTCATGTTTGCCAGTTGATCCGGCGTAAAAGCAGGGGCTTTCCCGGCATTGACGCGCGCCTCATTTTTAAGGAATGCAAACTCGCGCGAGCTGGTCAGTACCGGGACGGTCCCGACGACTTTTTGCAAGCCGTAATAGCTTTCGTAGGCGATGCTGTTTTTGCCGGCTTTTCCCTTCTTTGTCGTGATAATGACCACCCCGTTGGCCCCTCTGGAGCCATAGATAGCCGTAGCCGAAGCGTCCTTTAAAATATGGATGGACTCGATATCGTTGGCGCTCACACTGGCCAGTGCATTGATACTGGGGCCGCTGACAACTCCCGAAGAAATATCGCTGCTGTTATTGTAGACCGGAAACCCATCGATTACGTATAGCGGCTCGTTGCCGCCCGAAATGGAATTTCCGCCGCGGATACGGACGCTGATCGCTGCACCCGGCTGACCGGATGTCTGGGTTACCTGTACGCCGGCAGCCCGTCCTTGCAGCGCCCTGTCGAAAGAACTCACGGGTAAGTGTTCCAGCTCATGGGCAGCAATAGAAGACACGGATCCCGTGAGGTCGCTTTTCTTCTGGACCCCGTACCCGACGACTACTACTTCTTCCAGCGCCTTTTCAGCGACCTGCAGCGCTATTGTCAGCCTGCTGCGGTTTCCTACGGCGATTTCCCGGGAATCGTATCCTACAAACGAAAGGACCAGCACCACATTATCGTCCGATACCTCCAGGGCAAATTCTCCATCCCCGTCCGAGCTGGTTCCCTGTTGTGTTCCTTTTACCAGGATACTCACCCCCGGCAGGCCTTCCCCGTTTTCATCACTAACCTTTCCGGTTATACGTCTTTCACCGGGGAATTTCACTTCGGCGGGAAAGGGAAGCGGTGAGAGCAGCTTTTTCCGCTCCTTTTGAACACTCCGCAGGATCACCTGATCTTCCACGACCGTATAGGACACGTTATAGGGCGACAGCAGCCGGGTGAGAATGTTTCCGAAGGTTTCGTTCTGAAAGGTGTCGAACACCCGGCCCGACTTCGGCAGGACCTTTGAGTTGAAGGTAATATCCACCCCCGCCTTTTCACTGAGCTGCTCGAGGGCAGCCGGCAGACTGGCATTGTCAAAGGTAATGGATATCCGTTTCTGCAGCATTTCCTGTGCCGATCCCCGCGCCATTGCCACGCTCGTCAGCAAGATGACCATCAAAATCTGTGCACCTGTTATTCGCATAGCTCTCAACCAAAAGGTTGTGATTTTATCCTTTTTCTTCATAGATTTAATCGTTTTTTGTAAATGAAAAACAAAAGATCTCCTGTCTCCATTGTAGGGAGATCCGCAATTGACAGGGGAAACCGGGCTGGTAGTGGTACGAACACTATCAGCCTTTTTTTGCATTATGTGAGACGTATGGTCGGGATCATAAGGAGTCGGTTTTAGGTTCGGTTAATTGTTACAGCCTAATGTGGTAATGATTACCTCTTCCCCTTCTATGGCGAAGGAGGTTCCGGGCCCAACGCCTTCACAAACAATCCTGAGTTTCTCAAACAGCGGTTTGTCTTTTAA
Source organism: Telluribacter humicola (assembly GCA_040394475.1). Taxonomy (GTDB): domain Bacteria; phylum Bacteroidota; class Bacteroidia; order Cytophagales; family Spirosomataceae; genus JBEBSD01. The sequence goes on from JBEBSD010000034.1 coordinate 34,423, forward strand.
GGTGGTGGTAAGCGAACAGCCGGCCAACATGGTCTCGTTCACCCTAATGGGTATTCCATAGTCGTCGCTCAATGTGGCCAGAATTTCGGTGATGGGGGTATCCCGGAACCGGTAAACCGGAAGCGTCCGGGGGACGGTTTCTTTAACGGCCGTTGCCCCCGGGAGGCCGGAGGCGATAAATGCCTGTGAATTCCGGTCAAAAGACACTGCTTCATTTTCTTTCAGGTCAACTTTAACGGGTAATTCGGCGGCTCCCGTGTTCCTGCCGGATGTCCAAACGGCTACGTGGCCCGTTTTAACGACCACCGAAAAATGGTCGCGCTCATCGAAGGCATCGATCATGAAGCTCGTGCCGACCACCTGGGTGACCATTTCTTTGGAATGTACCAGGAACGGCCGGCCGGGATTGCTGACCACCTCAAAAAAGGCCTTGCCCGAAAGGTGTATTTCCCGGTCTCCTTTCTGAAAGGAGGAACTGTAAACGATACGGCTATGAGGATGCAGCAATACCGTGCTGCCGTCCGGCAAGGCGACGGGTACTATCGTTGTGCCCGGATTAATTTTTTCGGTCAGGGCCGGGGCCGGCAGTACGTCGGCTTTGCCGGAAGTAAAGTAGCGCCACTGGCCGGCCACGATCAACAGTACAACCGCCGCTGCAACCGCCGCATACCGCATCCGGACAACCCGGCGTCCAGGTAACCTGATGTGCGCGCCTTTTTTTGAATCAGTACTTCCAGGCCGTTCAACAGCAGAATCCGTATCCGACAGCCGGGTCTGCAGCATCTTGAATATCGCTGCCGATTTCACTTCGGAAAGCAGCTGCGGCTTGCGGTCCAGCAGGATCCGGTATTCCTCATATAACGAGAGGCTCCAATCGTCGTGGTTATCCCGGAGCCATTCCAATAAGTATTGCTCTTCCCCGGCAGTCAGGGTCTTGTCCGAAAACTTTTGCAGCAATTCTTTTATGTACAACATTTCTCCCATTTGTTCTAAATACTCCAAACGGGGAAAAAGGATGGGTCGGCAGCCGCTTTTTTCTGTTAAAAAGCCAGTAGTGTAAGTGCCAGCCACAATTCGATACCCGAAAAATGGACCGACTTGTCGACTAAGTAGTGCTTGATGAGTTTGTTGGCAATTTTGAGGTGATCCTTTACGGTATGTACGGATAACTCCATTTCGGCGGCGATTTCTTCCAGGCTTTTCCCCTCCATCCGGTATTTCCTGAAAATTATTCTTTTCCGATCAGGCAGCTGCGCGATGGCCTCCTGCACCAGTTGCAGTTTTTGTTCAAATACTTCTTCATCGATTTCCGGTACCTCCGCAAAAACCTCCAGTTCATGCCCGTCGGCAAACTCGATGAAACTCCGCTTCTGTTTCTTTTTCAGGTAAGATAGCGATTTATTGTAGCTTACCACAAAAAGCCAGTTGGCGACCCGGTCCGGCTCCAGCCGGCTCCAGTTTTCCCACAAAGCAATAAATACCTCCTGAAGCACATCTTCGGCTACTTCCGGTCGAATGACTATTTTCAGGATATTCGCATACACAGCCTGATGGAACTCGCGATAATAAGTCTCGAATAAAACCATCGGCTCATCGGAGTTCCCTTGATAACCAGCTGACGGATCAATGCTTTTCATCGGCGTACTAATTACTGATCTGTGTAGAGAAACGGTGCAATAAAGATAAGGGTTTATAAGACAAAAATAGGAAAAGTTATGACTATCTTGAAGTTGCCCTGTTCCTGCCGGCAACCCTTGATGAGCCGCTTCCGCAATCCTATTGCATGAGAATGGCCGTAAAGGCGTGCTTTAGACGGTGAAGCCTCTTGTTGTTTTTTGTTTAGTATGCCACTAATTCCGGAAAAGGAGGGGCTTCCCGTTGAAAAAAGGTATAAAACGCCGCGGCAGTTGCTGCGTAAAAGAGAATGTCCTGCAGTACCATTTTTTTAAACGGTTTGCAGGACAATCAGGCCTTAATGGTGTGGTTACTTACAGCTATCCAGCAGACGATGCGCCAGGCGGATGGTTTTTTGTTTGTTGGCTTCTTTGTCATTCCCCAGAATGACCGACACCGAAAATTCGGCCCCCTGGTGGTTGACATAGAGCCGCTGCTCTATTGCATTCCAGCTGGCGGCATCGGCCAGCCCGGGGATAAAGGTGTACGCCTGGCTGATTTCCCCCGCAATACCGGAAAGCGATTTTCCCGTTCCGACAACGGTTTCAGGATCAACTCCCATCTCTTCCAGCTGCTTGAGCCTTTTCTTGATCTCCGGGTTATCCGTTTGTCCGCTTAAGGCGTTTTCCATCGCCTTTGCTGCCATTTCCAGTTCCTCATCGGTGCGGTTGCGGCGGCTTTCTTTAAAAGCGGCCAGTGATACGGCCTGAATCCCGTATAAGGTTACTTCGTCCGAGACAGGTACTTGTATGGTAAAGCCGACGACGTTTTTTTCAACGGTCCTGTCGGTTTCCCAGGAATAGCCGACGGAATGATAAACCGGGTTCTTCAGCACCTTTGAATACTTGTAAGTGGTCCCGGCAGTATCCCGCCCGGCGGTGGCGGCCGCTATTTCAGGCGTTAATAAGGCATCCAGCTTTTCGGTATAGTCGAGCAGGCAAGAATTGGCGGTCTTTTTACCGGCGGCATCACTAAGGGCGTCCTTAATGGTAGAATCCGACGTAGAGGAGTTGCAGCCGAGTAGGCAAATCGTGCTGAGAAGCAGGGCAATACAAATGGGGCTGTTCACGGATATACGGTTAAAGTTTTACAAATTCGACCCGGCGGTTATTCGCCTTTCCCTGGGAGGTACTGTTATCATACAGCGACTCGGACGCTCCTTTCCCATCGGTTTCCATGCGGGAAGCGGCAATCCCGAATGCTGTGACAAGGGCATTTTTGACGGCCCGGGCACGGGCCTGTGATAAGACCAGATTGCCGGATGCCGTCCCGTCGCTGTCTGTGTGGCCGATTATCCTGATGGTGATGGCAGGATTTTCTGTCAGTGTTGCAGCGATATCCTTGAGGACGGCATAGGAGCTGGATTTGATCTGATCCGAGTTGCTGTCGAACAGGATTCCGGTGGTTGAAAACCGTCCTTCCGAAATAAGTTTGCTCCGTGCATCGGGCGTCCCTTCGGCGAGTCGTAAGGCGGATACATAAAAAGCGCCTTCTCCCCAGTAATTCCGGGCCATCAGCAGGCGGTAGGGGACGCCTGATGCAAATGCCCTGGGGAGGTCCAGGACCTTAATTTCATTCACATAGACCCGCAAACGGGTTTTTTGGCGCCAGACCGACAGATGTGCATTCGGGACGGCGACGCTCCAGGGTTGTTTGAAATTATTTTCAATCAACTGGCCGCCGGCTGCGTCATAGGTCCGGATGCCCGAATGTGCAGTGTTTCCGGGATGCATAAAGAGTTCAACACGGTTGGGATCGGAAAGCTCAAACGGATTGGCGGTCGGCTGCACAAAATAGAAGGAATTGCCATTGTCATTAGCGGAAATATCCCCGGTAACCGCCAGATCCATTTCAAGGGTAAAATGTTCGGGGAGAGGGCTGTCGTATTCAGGATAGAACAAACCGTTCTGTGTGATCATCAACCATTTGGCGGCGCCGGTATTGCTCAGGGTGACGACTTCTCCGGAAGCATTGGTATTCCAATGTGCCGGAAAATCTCCGATCGCATCCTGGCCGAAGTCCTCTGAAAAGAGTACGTTCTCACCGGGGACGAAATCAAATTTGGAATAGGCGGCAAATCCGGTTTCCGCAGCTGCGGCCGGTTGCTCCTGGCGGGTGGTTTCTTCACCGGAAGCACCGGTTTCCTCCGGCTGCTGAGCAGCATCGGCAGCGCCGTTTTTTTTGTCTTTTTTCCTGAACAAGCTCCCGATCCCTTCTTCAACCTTATCCAGTCCCTTGTCTACTCCCTGGTCGATTCTGCTGTTGGCCCGGTTGGTTGCTTTCCTTTTGACCGTTTCGTTAGGATCCAGGATTTGCGCACGAAGTGCGCCGGTTCCTGCTACGAGTAATATGCACAGATAAAGAGCTTTTTGCATAGGAGTGAAAGTTGATCTCCGTTGAATGAGAATTCAAAAATCCCATGATTTGCTCCGTCAGAAAATAAGGACTGAGTAATTAACCCTGATAGCCTAGTAACTGACGTGTGGCGGTGCTTTGGAAGCGGCAAATGCTAAGTGAAGGTGGAAGGCTGCTCAGTGCCCGTCGGAAACGTGAGAAGATGCCGCTACATTTGAAGAGGCTTTATAAACAGTAAAATGGTAACTGCGCGTGTATGGTGGTGTCTTGTATGCTGCGTCTTGTCGACTACGCTGACGGCGCAGGATACGCTCCGGCTTTCGGCTTTGAAAGGAGAGATCCGGCTGTCTCAGGCAGCTGTCGGCGCCTATCTGATCCACAATACCCGGGATCCGGAGGTGGCTGAAGCACAGGGAGCGTGGGCTTTGCTGAACCAACTGTCGGAACCCCGGAAGGGTTCCGCCTGCTGGATGCGTTTTTGGGTATACAATGACTTGCCAGATTCTGCCTATGTGGATATCGTTGCAACGCAGGCCGATTCCGCTTACCTGTGGGCCGGAACTGCCGGCGGGCCCTATACCATTTCCCAGTTGACAGGCCCCTTTGTAAACGTCCGGGAATGGGTTTTTCCGGAATACCCGGAATTGCTGTATGTTTCCTGTCCGCCGGGAACATACAGCCGCATAATGCTGCGGATTTCCAGTATACCCGGCCGTCCTTTCGGCATGCAGCAGATTTATCTGCAACCCCGGCCGATCACCCTGGAAGAAGTCGTCAGTGGTTACCGGACGTATAACGTGCGCACCGAGTTTAATGGTTTTTTTCTCGGAGCGGTAGTGGCCATGATGCTTTTCTTCTTGTTCCTGTATTTCCGTGCCAGAGAGAAAGCCTTGTTATATTATGCGTTTTACCTGACCGGAGTGGCCGGCTATTCACTTATCGTCAAGTCGATCCCCTATTCGGAGTTGTCAAAGGTCGCCTACCTCAGCCTTCCCTTAACCTATCAACTGGGAGAGCCGGTTCAGTATCTTTTTTTTGCAGCGTATGCCGCCTTCGGAAAATATTTACTCGATATCGATGCGCGGTACCGGGTGTTGAACCGGGCGCTGACGATGTTGATAAGGGGCTTGCTGGCAGCAGGGTCGCTGCTGTTGATCGCTAACTTGGTGGATTTTAATTACGCCTTTCAGGAAAAGGCATTTGTGCTGACGAGGGTGATTATTCTCCCTGCTGCCGTAGGCCTGGTTCTGTGGGTGGCCTGGGAAGTGAAAAGCCCGGTTAAGTGGTTTTTTGTAGTGGGAAGCGCCGCCTTTCTGCTGGGGGGGCTGCTGGCCTTCCTGGTAGATCCAAAGAGCAGACATCTCTTTTTCGGGAGTACATATCTGAATCCGGTCATCGCTTTTAAAAGTGGGATCCTTGCCGAAAGTCTGTGTTTTGCCCTGGCATTGGGATACAAAATACGACTGACGGCATCCGAAAAAGAGAATGCCGTCAGGGCTTATGTGGGGCAGTTGCAGCTGAACCGGCAACTGGTGGCTACGGAAAATGAACGGCTGGAAAGCATGGTGGCCGGAAGGACTGCCGAAGTTATTGAGAAAAACCGGCAGCTCGACCAGCAGCAGCAGCAGCAGCGGGAACTGGATTTCCAGAAAAAGCTTGCAGAAATGGAGATGCAGGCGCTGCGCAGTCAAATGAACCCTCATTTTATTTTCAATAGCCTGAATTCTATCCGGTACCAGATTCTGAAAGGGGAATATGAACAGGCTTCCAGGTATCTGACCCGTTTTGCAAGGATGCTCCGACAGATTCTCAATAATTCGCGTGAGCCTGTGATTACCCTTTCGGAAGAAATAGACTTGATCCGATTGTACCTGGAGCTGGAGCAGCTGCGGTTCGGGAAGGATTTTGAATATGAGGTGTCGGTAGCCGGAGCGCTGGACACCGGCATCGTGTGTATTCCGTCGATGCTGTTGCAGCCGTATGTGGAGAATGCCCTTAAGCATGGACTGGTACGAAGTGCGCGCAGACCCAGGCGGTTGTCGGTACGGATACGGGGAACCGGCTTCGGGTACCAGTATGAAATAGAAGATAACGGGATCGGCAGAAAGGCGGCCGGTGCTGTCATCCCCGCTCACCGGCAGGAGAGCCTGGGGCTTAAAATCAACAACGAGCGTATTGCGTTGTTTAATGCGGATTCGGAGGATCGGTTAAAAGTGATTTTCGAGGACCTGGAAGCGCCTGATGGACAGGCGCTGGGGACCCGGGTAATCATCAGACACCGCCGCGCGGCGGATGAATTAGGTAATAGATCTGTAACCTGAATAATAGAATGGAAAATTCGGTGGTTTTAATTGATGATGAGGTGCACTGTACAGAAAGCCTGGAATTGCTGCTGCATAAGATGCATCCTTTTTTAAAGGTGACCGGTAAGTTTAATCAGGCCGGTCACGCACTTGAATACCTGATCAACCATCCGCCGGACCTGGTTTTCCTGGATATCGAGATGCCGGAGATGAGCGGGTTTGAGCTCCTGAGCCGGGTAGGGCACCTGCATTTCGATGTGGTTTTTGTGACGGCTTATGATCAGTATGCCATCAAGGCCTTTAATTACAGCGCGATCAGTTACCTGCTCAAACCCGTTGACGAGGAAGAGCTGGAACGAGCAGTGCTGCGATGGAAGGATAAAAAGGACCGTACGCTGAGTATGGGTCAGCTTACCATGATGAACGAACTGCTCCGGCAGGCCGGTAAGCTGAAGACGCGGCTTGCCTTACCCACGCAGGAAGGACTGGAGTTTATCGAAATAAAGGCCATCATCCGCTGCGAAAGCGACAGTAACTATACCCAGATCCATTGCGTGAACCAAACCCGGCACCTCATCTGCCGGACGTTGAAGGAAGTGGAAGGCGTTCTGGGAGGGAATGGATTTCTGCGAGTGCACCATTCCCACCTGATCAACGTGCAGTACATCAAAAAATTCATCCGGAACGACGGCGGTTACATCCTGATGGAGGACGGGGCGCTGATCTCGGTTTCCAGGGGGAAAAAGGACCGGCTGTTCGAATTGTTTAACAGCGTGGAACGATTGTAATCCGCCTACGAAAAATAACTCCCGGACTGCAAAACCACGGCAGACTGGTCTTCCTGTGTAAGCGTATAGCTAAAATCCGGCTGGACGGCAAAAGCGCCGATCTGCCCGTATTTGTTCAGTGCGATAAAACCAACCTGAAATTCCCTGGCCCGTTCCGGATCCCTTTTGACGATCCGTTCAACGGCTTTCTTACAGGCCTCTTCCGGGCTGGCTCCCTGCCGCATAAATTCGACGACCAGGTGGGAACCTGCTACACGGATTACTTCTTCCCCCTGTCCGGAGCAGGTGACCGCTCCCACTTCGTTGTCCACAAACAGGCCGGCCCCGATGATCGGGGAATCCCCGACGCGCCCCCGCATTTTGAACCCCATACCGCTGGTGGTGCACATCCCGGAAAGGTTCTGGTTCGTATCCAGGGCCAGGGTGCCCATGGTGTCGTGATTGGGGGCGCCGTTTTCCAGGCGGTTGGGAGCGAAGGGACCGTTCGCTTTTTCGGCGCGCTCTTTCAGGTTTTCAATATTAATAACCGGCCTGTATTCGGCTTTTTCCAGCCATTTCCGGTAGCTTTCTTCAGCGCCCGGCGATAATTCCGCCGGTTCCAGGGTGAATCCGTTGGCAAGTGCAAACTGCTGCGCCCCGCTTCCTACCAGCAATACGTGGGGGGTCGTTTCCATTACCTTGCGGGCCACCGATACAGGATGTTTGATCCGTTCCAGGAATGCCACCGAACCGATGTTCGCCAGGTGGTCCATGATACAGGCATCGAGGGTTACGAAGCCGTCGCGGTCAGGATTGCCGCCCAATCCGACACAACAATTGATATTGTTTTCAATCGCGATTCCGGCTTGCTCCACTGCATCCAGCGCCGTTCCTCCCTGTTCCAGAACGGGCCAGGCGGCAGCGTTGGCAATGGCGCCGCTGTCCCAGGTCGAAATAACAAGAGGCTTTCTGACTGTAGGAGGAGTACACGTTAATGCTGAGATGCCCGGCAGTGACAGCACCGACCAGCGGAGAAACGAACGGCGGGATGAATTTTTCATGAGAATATCGGGGTGTTTTATAGAGTGATAGCATTCCGGAACATGTTGAATGCAGCAGGTATTATTCAATCAGGTGCAAAATATAATTTAAATACTTCACAAAGTGGCAGGTTTTTAGTGAGAAATTATAATAAGTACGTGTGCCTCGAAACTGCTTCGGAAATGAAAACAGCAGGTTTCGGGTTGATCAGACGGTTTCGGTCGCCATTCCGGATGCGTGCATTTTTGCATCATCGAGTTCTCCCTCCCAACGTCCTATCACGGCAGTAGCCAGGCAATTCCCGATAACATTGACCGAAGTACGGGCCATATCCATCAGTTCGTCGATACCCATAATGAGGAGTACCGGCCATTCCGGCATCCCGAAGTTAGCAACAGCGCCGAGGAGAATCACCATGGTGGCACGGGGAATCCCGGCAACCCCTTTACTGGTCAGCATCAGGAGAAAAACCATGACAATCTGCTGGGAAATAGGGAAATGATGCCCCGACGCCTGCGCAACGAAAATAGTGGCCAGCGACAGGTACAGCGTAGAGCCGTCGAGGTTAAAACTATAACCGGTAGGCATCACGAAAGAAACAATCTGGCGGGGTACGCCGAATTTTTCCATTTTCTCCATCGCTTTGGGAAGGGCGGATTCGGAGCTGGTCGTGGCAAAGGCAATGGAGACGGGTTCGGCGATAGTTTTGATAAACTTTATAATGGGAATGCGGCAATAGAGCGCGATGGGAACGAGCACTCCTAAAAGAAAGACGATCAGGGCGCAGTAAAGGGTGATCAGCAGCATTCCCAGGTTCTTGAGGACTTCGATACCCATATGTCCGACCGTTTCGGCAATGGCAGCCCCTACTCCGATCGGTGCAAACAGCATGACAATCCCGGTGAATTTGAACATCACTTCTGCGAGCAGCTCTACCCCGCCAACGAATTTTTTCTTCTTCTCCGAAGGCAGCATGGCCAATGCCACGCCGAAAAGGACACTGAAAACCACGATCTGCAGCACCTGACCCTCATAAATGGACTTAGCGATGTTTTCCGGGAAGGAGTGCGCAATCACCTCCTGCCAGGTTTGCTGCGTCACTGCCGGGAGGCTCTCATGAAACGCAGCCGGGGGAATGAGACCGGCGCCCGGCTCAAACCAGTTGGCAAAGATCAGCCCGATCGCCAGTGCGAATGTGGTGACGACTTCGAAGTACAGCAACGATTTCCATCCCATGCGTCCTACCTGCTTTAAATCCGAATGTCCGGCGATACCGGCAACCAGGGTGGCAAACAGCAGGGGAGCAATAATGGTTTTAATCATCTGAAGGAATATCTTCCGGAGAAACGCCAGATTGGTGGCCAGCTCGGGGAAGTCGTGACCGATCCCGATTCCTACGACCATGGATACGAGTATCGAAGTGGTCAGGTTGCGGCGCATGCAGGCATAGATCACAAACCCCAGGATACAAAGCCAGCGGAGTCCGAACAGGAAGGGTTCCGGGAAGGAGATCCAGCCGTAATGTTCAAATACAGCGGTGATGGCAGTGAGTGTAAACAGGACCCAGGTAGAGAGGAAAATTTTATTCTTCATGTATTTCGCAAAGAAAATGTTGGTCGTAAACGGCAGGTAAACATAAGTAATTATTCCTACTCTTTGGGAATTTATCCCTTATTATATCGCACTTACAACGACAAAAAGAGGTTTTTGTGTAATTTAATACTGTATATTTGCAAAAATGCCATATAATAATTGGAAAAGGGAGGTGGAGTCCTAATCGGTGTCCGCCCTGCTTCTTTGTCTCCGGAACCGGCGGCATTTCATTTCTAACGCTCAATATGTACTTTTGTTAGTATTGTGGCTTGAAATCAATTGTATGTATCTGCTCGAAACTCAGAATATTGTAAAGGACTATGCCGGCCACCGGGCTTTGGACGATGTCAGCCTGTCCATCTCCAAAGGATCGGTTTTTGGCCTGCTCGGACCTAACGGGGCGGGCAAGACGTCCCTGATCCGGATCATCAATCAGATTACTGCTCCGGATCAGGGGAAGGTTTTATTTAACGGGGAAGCGCTTCAGGAGAAGCATATCCGTCAAATCGGCTACCTTCCGGAAGAGCGGGGGCTTTACAAAAAAATGAAAGTGGGCGACCAGCTGCTGTACCTGGCGCAGCTGAAAGGGTTATCGGAACGGCAGGCGATGGACAAGCTTCGGGTCTGGTTTACGAAATTTGATATCAAGCCCTGGTGGGAAAAGACCATTGCCGATCTTTCCAAAGGCATGCAGCAGAAAATCCAGTTTGTATCTACCGTCCTGCACGAGCCGGAGCTGGTGATCCTGGATGAGCCGTTTTCAGGGTTTGATCCGATCAACGCGAACCTGATCCGGGACGAAATCCTGGAACTGAGACAAAAGGGATGTACGATTATATTCTCCACGCACCGCATGGATTCTGTCGAGGAGCTGTGCGATCATATTGCCCTTATTGACAGGTCGCGGAAGGTGCTGGACGGGCCCAAGCGTGAAATTAAAGAGAGGTTTAAAACGCATACGTTTTTCGTGGAATACCGGGGGGATATCAGCCCGCTGAACGAATTGTACCGGATCGGAACGATACGGAACCTGCCGGACCGGGTAGACCGGGCGGAAATTTTTCTGCCCGCAACCGTAACGTCCAATCAGCTGCTTCAGCAGCTGATCAATCAGGTGGAGGTACATGCATTCGGTGAAAATCTGCCCACCATGCACGATATTTTTGTACGGGTGGTCAGCCAGTCCGACCCGGTTCCTGAAGTGTATTGATTTTTCGCGGGAGATTTCGGGACCTGTATTTTACAGAAACAAATTAAAAGGCTACTTTTACAAAATATCGAATAGCCATATAGTTATTTATTATTGAAAAGAATGAGGAGATACCCCTTATGTTTTATCCTGGGAATAGTGCTGTCGGCAGGAGCCTTCTGGGCATGTCAGGAGGAAGAGACCTTCAAACCCAGAACGATCTCCGATGTGATCATTGAAGATTCCCGTTTTTCGGTTTTCAGGGCGGTATTGAAGCAAAGTGGGATGTCGGATGCGCTCCGGACCAACGTATTAACTGTATTTGCACCGAATGACGAGGCGTTTAAGAAAATGAGTATTTCCGACCCGGGACAGGTTTCGGGGATGAGCACAGACTCTCTCATGGGCATTGTGCAGTACCTGGTCCTGGAAGGAGCACAGCGGGCGGAGGATTTTCCGGAAGGCGTCAAGCAAAAAATCCAGGCGCTGGACGGGAGCAATCTGTTTATTACCAAAAATGCGGATGGTTTCAAGGTAAATATGGCCACCGTGAAGGCCACTGATATTGCGGCTACCAATGGGATTATTCACGAGATTGACCACGTTCCTTCCAGTTCGAAACTTAACCTCGTGCAATGGCTGAGTACGAATCCTTCGTTTACATTCCTTTCAGCGGCTGCCACCAAAGCGGCATCGTATAATCCGGCTCTGACGGCCCAGCTGATGGCGGACTCGGCTTCTTTTACGTTGTTTGCCCCTACCAACCAGGCATTTGCCGACGCGGGCTTTCCGACGCTGCAAAGTATCCAGGAGGCAAATGCAGAGATCCTCGCGGCGATCCTGGCCAACCATATCTTCAATGGCGCCTATTTCTCAACCGAGCTGAAAACAGGTCAGATCGGCTCGATCATGGGAGCGCCGGTACTAATTAACGTCGGAGGAGTCATTACGGTGGCAGGAAATGGAAATTCGGGTACTTTACCAACCATTTCGCGCTCTGATATCCTGACTAAAAACGGGGTTATCCATATCCTTGACGGGGTTTTGATCCCGTAAACGGATGTAGCATCCCGCCGGATTTCATCCTTTCTCCTTTCATTCCAGGCTTTTTTTCGGTAAATTAGGCTGATTCAATTGCATTAGTCATGTTAGTACCTATAAGAAAGAGTTGGATACTGCGTATCGGCGTACTGATCCTTTGTCTGCTGCTGGCAGGCGGCTGGTGGCTCGCCCATCGTGTGGAATTCCGCAACAGTGATGAAGAACTGCAGGCGGTTTTCGCAGATTTGAAAGTGGCTCCGAGAGTGCACCGGTATACCCTGGAAGACCGTACGATACGGTTTGCGGAATTTGGATCAGACAGCCTGCCGGTGATCATCATGGTGCACGGCGCACCAAGCTCACTGAGTTTTTTCCGCCGGTTTTATAAAGATACCACCCTGCTGAAGAAAATGATGTTCGTAGGGGTCGATCGGCCTGGCTATGGCTATTCCGATTTTGGAATAGCGGTTACTTCCATCCGGAAACAAGCCCGGTTGCTGCAGCCTATGATCGACCGTTATACTACCGGTAATCGCAAGGTGATCCTGGCGGCTTCCTCGTACGGAGGGCCGGTGGTCGCCAAACTGGCGATGAACAATCCGGAGAAGATTGCCGGTATCCTGTTTATATCGTCTTCTTTTGCCCCCGGGGAAGAATATACCATCCCGGTTGTGAGCTACCTGCTGGATTCCAAGTGGTCGCGCTGGTTTTTTCCTCCTATCCTGCGGGTCGCGAACGACGAAAAGCTGAGCCATAAAAAAGCCCTTCAGGAAATTCAGGACGGCTGGGAAAATATCCGTTCGAAAGTGATTCTGCTGCACGGCAAATCCGATGGATTGATTTATTATTCGAATGCGGAATATGCCCGGGAACGCCTGATCAATGCGGCTTCCCTGAAACTGGTGCCATTGGAAGGGCTGGGGCACAGTATCCTGTACGATCGCCCGGACCTTGTGGAAAAATACCTGCTGGAGCTCACGGGGCATTGAGATGATAGGCAACCAGGCGGGGCAGGGGACGTTGGGTGATGCTACCCGGCTGTAACCGGTTTGCTTCCAGTACGTCTGTCAGCAACCCGCGGAAGTGCCAGGCCACCGATCCGGTAAAGCCTACCGGGTACTGGCGCGCGTCCGGGAATTTCAGCACATATTTGGTGAGGAACAGGTCAAAAGAACTGCGGAGCAGCTCCTGCAGGTACGGATGCGACTGATGCTCTCCGATAAACCGCGTGAAAGTGGCAAAATAACGGTTGGGAAAAGGCTGTTTATAGGCTTTGTCGAGTACGTGCAGACGATCCGTTCCGGGGAATTGACGGGAAAACAGCGCCTGCAGATCGGCCGGGAGATCATTGTGCAAATAGTTGACAACCAGTTGTTTTCCCAGATGCCCGCCGCTGCCTTCGTCTCCCATCCAAAAACCCAGTGAACCGATATTCCCGGTAATGGTGCGCCCGTCGTACAGGCAATTGTTGGAACCCGTACCGAGAATACAGGCAATTCCGGGCTGATGCTGACAAATACTGCGCGCGGCACCAAGCAAGTCGCTGGCAACGGTAACGGCGGCGCTGCTGTAGGCCTTTTCAAGGCATTCCCTTACAGGCTTTGCGGCCTGGTCATCGGTACAGCCGGCGCCGTAGAAGTAAATGTTCGCAGGAGTATCAGGAATTCTCGGGAAAACTTCCCGATGGAGAATGGATGCAATCAGTTCGGAGGTTTGAAAGAACGGATTCAGTCCCTGTGACTCAAATGCCGCCAGGACTGCGCCGCGGGACGAAATAAGAATCCAGTCTGTTTTGGAAGAACCGCTGTCGGCGATCAGGATGGGATGCATAAGGGATGGTCAGGTTGTTTCAAAGAATGAGTTTTCCTACTATGGGGAATCGTTCGAATACACGTTCCGTATGAGGGGCGTCCGCGAGTTCCGGGGTGAGGTCTTGTCCGGCCCAGTGTTCATAGTGTTTTCCATCCCGCCACAGGCGCGAACTTCCGACGTCGTAGATGACTCCCTTGAAAGCGCACCAGATCTCTTCCCGGTCGTTGCCGTTCCGGAGGGCGAGCTGTCGTATGGTATATTCTGGAAGCATTTGATGGTTGTTGGGTTGATTAAACCTCCCAAATTAAGGGGATTTCAAAGAAACTTTGTAAATGGATGTTATTAGTTGTAAATATTTCGTTTTTTTGAGGTTGAATTTAAAGAAATACGATTTTTGATATGAAAAATAAGTGGCAGGGTTTCTTTTGGTGCGTGCTGGTTCTGGTTGCGGTAGCCTCCGGATGTAAGAAGAAGGTTGCGCCTGTTTCGGAACGGATTGCAAAGTCCTGGGCTGCCGAGGCGGTTAAACATGACAATACGGAAGTGTATGTCAAAGGAGGAGCCAACAATACCTTTCCCGGATACACCGGGTTTAGTTTGACCCTTAACACTGACAAAACGGCCAGGCTTGTAGAATTCGATTCCAAAACCTTTACAGGTACCTGGGAGTTGCAGGGAGACAGCAAGCTGATCCTCCGGAACCTTGGCCCCGAAGAACCAACCGGTACGGGCGGGACGATCGAGTATACGATTCGTTCGATTGAAGACAAAAAACTGGTGCTGATCAGAACCGGTACCAGTATAAAAACGGGGAATACGACGAATGAATACACCCTGACCGTCCCCTGACGGAATGGGGGCAACAATTGCAGAGAAGTTCATGCAACTTCTCTGCAATTGTTGCATCACTATAACGCCACCGCCTCTTTTTCGGATTTGGTTTCCGGGAATACAAAATGAATCGGACGGGTTACTTTCTCAGGCAACAAGGCCAGGTCAAGCACTTCGTTCACCGTATCCACATAATGGAATGTCAGGTCTTTGATGTAGCTGGCGGTTACCTCTTCCACATCCTTGCGGTTTTTCCGGCACAGAATAATTTCCCTGACCCCCGCCCGGCGGGCCGCCAGTATTTTCTCCTTAATTCCTCCAACGGGTAACACTTTCCCACGTAAGGTGATTTCACCGGTCATTGCTACATAAGGCTTTACTTTCCGCTGTGTGAAGATGGAAGCAATGGAGGTCAGCATGGTAATTCCTGCCGAGGGACCGTCCTTGGGGACTGCTCCCGCCGGCACATGGATATGAAGATCGTAATGGCTGAAAATCCGGTAATCGATTTCCAGCTCTTCCGCATGGGCCTTCAGGTAGGACAGGGCCGCTAAAGCCGATTCCTTCATGACGTCACCCAATTGTCCGGACAAGGTCAGGACGCCTTTGCCTTTGCTGAGGCTGCTTTCAATGAAAAGGATCTCCCCGCCTACCGACGTCCAGGCGAGGCCTGTAACCACTCCTGCGTAATCGTTGTCCTGGTATAAATCCTTATCGAACAGTTCGGAGCCCAGTAATTTTTCGATATGCGTATCTTTCAACGATTTTTCGTAGGCCTCTTCCATTGCCACAGACTTTGCCACCTTACGAACAATAGCTCCTATCTTCTGTTCCAGGCCGCGGACTCCGGATTCACGGGTATACCCCTCGATGATCCGGAGGAGCCCGCTGTCGCTGATTTTGATGTCTGCGGGCTTCAGTCCGTGTTCTTTCCGTTGCTTGGGAAGGAGGTATTTTTTGGCGATCTGTAACTTCTCCTCGACGGTATAGCCTGTGATTTCGATGATTTCCATCCGGTCACGAAGCGCGTAATTGATCGTATCGAGCGAGTTGGCGGTGGCGATAAACAGTACTTTTGACAGGTCGTACTCTACTTCCAGGTAGTTGTCGGTAAAGGACGAATTCTGTTCCGGATCCAGGACTTCCAGCAAGGCAGAAGAAGGATCTCCCCTGAAATCGGAAGTCACCTTATCAATTTCGTCCAGGATAAATACCGGGTTGGAAGAGCCGGCTTTTTTGATATTCGAGATGATTTTCCCGGGCATTGCCCCGATATATGTTTTCCGGTGTCCCCTTATTTCAGCCTCGTCATGGAGGCCTCCGAGGGCTACACGGATGTATTGCCGGTTCAGCGCTTTTGCAATCGATTTACCCAGGGAAGTTTTCCCCACGCCCGGAGGCCCGTAAAGGCACAGGATGGGGGCCTTCATGTTGTTTTTCAGCTTCAATACTGCCAGGTATTCGATGA
The DNA here is from genome assembly GCA_040394475.1 of Telluribacter humicola. GTDB lineage: Bacteria > Bacteroidota > Bacteroidia > Cytophagales > Spirosomataceae > JBEBSD01. The sequence goes on from JBEBSD010000034.1 coordinate 50,497, forward strand.
TCCGTTCCTTTACTTTTTCGAGGCCGAAATGATCGGCATCCAGGATTTTTTGAGCGCGGACCAGGTCGAAATTGTCCTTGGACCATTCATTCCAGGGCAAATCGACCATCATTTCCAGGTAATTGAGGGTTACCGGATACTCCGGAGCCATCGGATTAATGCGCTGGAGTTTGGTCAGTTCTTTGTCAAAATGCGTTTTGACCCGTTCAGGCCAGTGCTTCTTGCTTCCTTTGACGCGGAGCTCATCCATTTCCCTTTCGGGGCTGTCGATCCCCAATTCGTCATGCAGTACCTTGATCTGCTGACGGAGGAAATAATCCCGCTGCTGGGCATCGATGTCCAGGCTGGCCTTACTCTGGATTTCCCGTTTCAGCTCAAGCATTTCTACTTCCCGCAACAACAATTGCAGGAGAAGGTTGGCCTGTTTGGAAGCATTTTCTTCCTCCAGCAGCCGCTGCTTGTCTACTACGTCTACATTGAGATTGGACGAGAGGAAATGGATCAGGAATACCGGGCTTTCGATGTTGTCCAGCGCGATACGGGCTTCCTGCGGTATTTCCGGGTTGAGGCGGAAAATGCGATGCGCACTGTCCCGGAGGGATTGCAGCAGCGCCTTGGATTCCTTCCGGTTGCCGGCAGCATAATGATCGTCAATCCCCGTGACCTTGGCCGTAATATGGGGGTCCTCGCGGACAATCTCCTGGATCCGGAACCGTTGCCGGCCCTGTACGATAATGGTGACGTTGCCATCCGGAAGTGTAATCATCTTAAGGATGTGGGCAACAGTGCCGACCTGGTAGAGATCTTCCGGGCTCGGATCTTCCTTTTGGGGCTTGGCTTGCGTCACCGCACCCAGGATCCGCTGGTTAAAATCCGAATTACGGTATATTTTTTTAACAAGCCGGATGGCTTTCTGACGGACCACTGTGACGGGGATCACCATTCCCGGAAATAAAACCGTCTGGCGGATGGGTAATATAGATAGTTCAGCCGGCAAGTCGATGGGTTGATCGGTTCCCTCCGGTCCGCCGATGGGAATGATTTCAAGACTGTCTAAATCACCTTCGGAAGCCAGAATGCGGCTGTATAACTCAGAATTTTCAAATTTCATAGGCGCTCTGCCAAAAAGACAGGATTGGTCTCCTGTTATTAGATATGTTGGAATATATTATAGAGTAAATACCTGTGCCAGCCCGTGCATATGCCAACCTGTCGGTATTAAAGGGTTTGTTTCCTTTTGTTTTTTCGGAAAAGATAAGTTTTTTTTTGATCGCCTGCTATGATCGTGACCATATTTACCTGGGTATCAAAGATTTCCATCAACACATCGTGGGTAAGCGTGACCCCCGTAAAAACAGGTGTGCTCTGCGTGATTTCGCAGTAGATCCAGGTGGCATCCGCTTCCTGTTCCTTTCCGACATAGTGCAATGTTTGCGGGGGACCGTTTTCCCACCGGAAATGGGTGGCCAGGTACTGTGCCACATACCGGTCGTTGCCGTCGCCCTCCCGGATCACCAGCTGTTTTCCGTTTTTTTCCGACAGCGCCCGTTCCAGGTCGTCCGTAAATACCTTCAGACTCATTTCCCAGCTGCGCTGTTCTGCGTTGTATTCGATACGGGTGAGGCTGACATAATACTCATGAAAGGTGCTGCCCGTCAGGAACAGCCCGCACACAACAGAAATTCCCAGTGCTTTCAGGAGACTCTTCATTCGCTCGCTTCATGCAGGTTAGAAAATAGCCTTCCAGACGTCGTTAAATATCGCAAATGCCATGAGCCCCAGCAACATGACCATGCCGACGGTTTGCGCCTTTTCCAGGAACTTGTCCGACGGCTTGCGGCCGGAGACCATCTCATAGAGTAAAATCACCGAATGTCCGCCGTCCAGGGCAGGAATCGGCAGCGCGTTCATGAACGCGAGGATCATGGATAGCAGCCCCGTCAGGAACCAGAAACGGCCCCAGTCCCATACGCCGCCAAACATCCGCGCAATCCCGATCGGACCGCTGAGGGACTTGGAGGCAGAAACTTCGCCCCTGAAAATCTTCCGGAACGCTTTGAACTGGTCAAAGACGACATTAAAGGCCGTTTTAGTTCCCACACCAATCGCCTGTGGCAGTGTGTATTCGATTCGGGTATACTGCAGTAAAAATCGTGCCGTAAACCCGAGGGTTCCTTCAGCGGTTACGCTGGTCTGCAGGGGAATGGTATCATTGTTCCGCATGACGGAAAGCTCCACCGATTTGCCTTTGGAAGCATCCAGTTTTTGCTGGAATGTCTGGAAATAGGGGGTCGGTTCCCCGTCTACCGCCAGGATTTTATCGCCTACCAGGAGTCCGGCCTTTTCGGCAGGCTGTCCCGGAGACAACGCGTCAACGATAAAAGGGACGCCCGGCTGGATGAAGCTGGTCCGGGTTCCGGGTTCTGAAAGTCGTTCTATAAAATTGTTGGGAACATGGATGTCCAGCTCTTCTCCGTCGCGCAGTACGGTATAATAGCTGTCGCTTCCCAGGAAAATTTCGGAAGAGGTATAGGTTTCCTCAAAGCTGTGGTATTCCTTTCCGTTAATCTTAATGATCTTGTCACCGGTTTTAAAACCGATTTCTTCAGCCAGCGGACTGGCGACAATGCCGTATTTATTGACTTCCTCCCGGCTGATGTATTCTTTACCATTATTGTAGGAGATCGCGATAAAGATGATGATACCGACGGCAATGTTGACGATAATCCCGCCCAGCATAACGACAAGGCGCTGCCAGGCCGGTTTGGAACGGAATTCCCAGGGTTCGGGGGCTTTTTTCATCTGCTCCGTGTCCATGGATTCATCGATCATGCCCGAGATTTTCACAAACCCGCCCAATGGGATTGCCCCGACGCCGTATTCCGTCTCTCCTCTTTTGATACTCCATATTTTCGGAGGGAATCCGATAAAGTATTTTTCCACCCGCATCCCAAACATTTTGGCAGCCAGTAAATGTCCCAGTTCATGTAATCCAACCAAAATAGACAACCCCAGGATGAGTTGTCCGGCCATAATCAAAATTTCCATCGAATGCTTTTAAGTCTCTTTTTCATTTTACCAGTACTTCCGGATCCACCGGAAGCCTCCGTTTGGACGGCCTGGGAACCTCCCGAAAACCGAATAACGCAAATTTGCCGGACAAAGTTACGGAAAGTCATTAACAATTGGGGAAAATGTGCAGACTGCTTGCGGCCGGCCGCGCCGGGGGACTGTTTCCAACAACGGATCAAAACGATGGACTGTCAAAAAAGGCTGCAGCCGGTAGTCCCTACTTGCCGGTCCGGCTGTTGCCGAAGCGAATCGTACTTGCCTGTAAGCCTACAAAAAAACCGGGAGCATTGCCCCCGGCCTTTTAAACGCTGACACCAATTATCAGTATTCCAAATTACTTGTCGTAGTCCGTATTTTGCGGATCAAAGTTGGTCCAGCCTGCTGTCCAGTCGGTTGTCCCGAATGCTCCGCGGAAGCTTTCTTTCGTAAAGAAGGCATCTGCAGCCTTCCCTTCCCAAACGGCATTATTCAGCAAGGGGGAAGCAGCCTGCGGCAGGAAGCCCGGTGTGGTCAGGTTAAAGTTGGCGCTGTTCAGTAAAAGGCTGGAGATATCTGCCAGAATTTCGTTTTTCCGGCTGGCGTCGTTAAAAAAGGCAACGGCCTGCTCGTTGGTGATTTCGGCCGCTCCCCGCACGGGGGTAGTCATATTGGCCAGTACGATCCCCCTGAGATCCAGTCTGCCGTCTTCGGCATTTTTCCAGGTGCCCGTGGGCGTTCCGTCCAGGCGAAGTCCTTCCGGATAGCCTACAAACAACGAATTATAGATGCTGATTGCGGTATTCCGGCGGAGATGCATGGCCGATTGATACGGGCCGCTCCCTTCTTTGGTCACACTGCTGGGGACGCCGCTTCCGACAACAAAGTTACTCACGTTGGCAAATACAGGCTCTGTTAACGGAAAGCCGTCATTGGGGCCGGTGGCGGGTTCACCAGGGGAGAAATTATCCGACTCAAAACCGTTGGATCCCGATTGATCGGCATATTCCGGGTCGCGCAGGGAAAGGGCATACTGTACTTTTCCGGTAAAGCCCCAATCGGCATCCCAGTCGTCGTCAAACCCGCGAAGCGCTACCAGGTATTTGGCATTGACGGTTCCGCCGAACCATTCGAAAGAATCGTCTCCGGAGTAAGATACCTGCACATGCTCAATGGTCGTGCCGCTGCCGACCCCGTAGAGGGTAAGGCCGTTGATTTCACTATTGGACGTACTGCTCAGTGCAATTCCCGGGAATTCAATCCGGACGTACTTCAGGGTGCCGGAGTTATCCGCTGCATCGGCATGGGTGCCGAGGGTTCCGCGGATACCTCCTTCCGGGCCAAAGGAAGCCGGGCGGTTATGAGGCGCCTTGCCAATCAGGACCACACCGCCCCAGTCGCCGTACGAACGTTGGCCGGCCGGCTTGGAGGAGGTGAAAACAATCGGTTCGGTTACGGTACCGGCGGCTTCGATCCTGGCGCCGGCCTCAATGATCAGGCTTCCTCCCTGCGACTGGCCGGTAGGATCCTGGTCAGGAGTAGCTCCTTTGATAATGGTTCCGGGATCGATGGTCAGGGTGGCTCCGCTGGTTACGTAAACAAATCCTTTCAGTAAATAGATATTGTCGCTGGTCCAGCGGGTATTGCTGGTGATTTCGCCCTGGACTTCCGTTACCGGGCGGTTGCTCAGGCTGAAACTGCCGGAGCTTTGTACGGTAACACCTCCTGTTGATACCGAGATAGGCCCGTTGGTAGCTCCTGCAGGCACTACAACCACCAATTGAGAAGGGGCGGCACTTTTGACTTCGGCAGGTACCCCGTTAAACTGGACAGTGTTATTGGAAGGCGTAGCGTCGAATTCAGTCCCGGTAATCGTAACCTCCGCTCCTACGGGAGCTGCGCTGGGTGCAAAAGATGTAATCGAAAGAACGGGCGTGGGCTCCTCATTGTTTTTACAGGAAGCCACGGCAAGCCATAATCCTAATAAGGAAAAGAAAATAAACCGGCTTTGGTTGTTAACAAGCATATTAATTGAGATTTGGTGATTGAATAAAGAGTGATCAGATGGCGATCATGGAATTATAGTCTTTCTCCCCGGGCGGAACACCACGGAAAGGGTGTAATAGCTGCCTCTTTTAAATGTCCGGATATCCTGATCGGCAGTAGCGGTTTGAGACGTGACGTCACGGCCTATCCTGCCGTCGCCGTTAAAATCCTGCGCAAAGCGCACAGGCTGGTTCAGAAGATCCTGGATGCCGGCCCTTATTTCGAAGGATTTCCCGACGGGCCGGCCGATCGTCAGGTCAATAACATGCCGGGGCATTTCGTACACGGTGGGGTTGTCCATGTTCCCTACCGCAAAAATCCGCTGGCCGAAGACATTGTACAGGACATTCCATTGCCATCCTGAAGAACCGGCATAGTACACGCCGGCGTTGACCAGAAAAGGAGACTGGTTGGCCATGGGGCGTTGGCTGTCGGTAATTCCGGTCAGGTCATAGTGCTGGATGGCGCCGCTGAGGTCGGGGCCGGTCACGGTTTGTCCGAGCTTGATCGTGCTTTTGATCAGAGACGCGTTTCCGATCAGGGTAAGGTTGCGGAGAAACGGGTTCAGGGATTCGGTGAAACCTTTCCGGAGTTCCAGTTCTACCCCGTAGCTGGTGGCAGACCGCGCGTTTACAAAGGTGTAGGCCAGGCCGTTCCCGGTAGGCAGCAGAAAGGACTCGATCGGGTTATTGAAGTACTTGTAAAATGCCGTAACCGAGATGAGTTCGGACGCGGTGGGGTATAGTTCCCATTTCGCATCCATATTCTGGATTTTGGCAGTGTTCAGGGAGGTGTTTCCCCGGATATCCGCCAGTAAATTGAAGTCGAAATAGCTGAAAGGAGCCATTTCCCGGAATTCCGCACGATTGAGCGTAGAAGAATAGGCCAGGCGCAGGTTCTGGCGTTCGTTGAGCTTGTAGGTGAAATTGAGCGAGGGCAACGGAATAAAAAGGATGTTGTTGACGAGTTCCTTTTTGACATTGACCACCATCGAGTTGAGAATCTGATTGTTGTATTCGCCCCGGAACCCGAGGGTCAGTACGGAGCGTTTGCCGAGGTGCACATCGCCGCTCACATACGCCGCCAGGTAATTGTTGATCCCCTGGTAAGAATCCAGGTCGCGGGTACCGTCCTTCATCGTGAGGCCCCCCTGCTGACCGGTCACATTTTCCGTTGTAAAGATATCCCCGATGTTTTTTTGAAGAATGGCAGAGGCGTTGCCAATGTTGTGGTAGCCGTAAAAACGTGCGGAATAGTCGCGATCTTTCCGTTCTCCGTAGAGGCCGAACCGTATCCGGTCCGGTTCCCTGTCTTCCGGGTTTCCGAACGTATGCTCGCCATTGGCGGCAAGGGTGAAGCCGGTTTCCCCGAGTTTGGAATAAAACCGGCCCAGGTCGACCGGGTTGGGGTCAGTGGGGGCAGCTACCTGGAAAGGGTTGGACTCACTGTTCCCGCTCACCCGCTGGAAACGGATCCGCTTCCAGTCGGGTTCCCAGCGACCGGTGTAATTGAAGCCGGTGATCCAGCTCACTTTGGTCAGTTCGCCCAGACGGTGGTCTCCCGATACCTGCGTGGTGAGAATACTCCGGTTTTCGAACCGCTGGGAGTAGCTGCGCACATCATACCCGTCGATTACACGCTGCCCTTCCCTGGCAACGGTTTCGGTATTTCCGAGTTGGTTGAAAAGCGTCTTCCATTCCAGGGTAAAGGCCGGAGACAGCCGGGCAGTCCAGTTATGCAGGATGCCGATACGTGAATTGCGCGCGTAACTGGCGTCCCGGTATTTCTCAAAAGTGTCATTGGCCTTCAACCCGTTTTGATAGAGGGTGAAGTCAATGTCGGCATATTGATGGGTAAGGGAGTAACTGATATTGGTCAGGTTGCTGATGGCTGCACCGCGCACATCGAACCGGCGGCCGATGTTCAGTGAAAAACGCAGATCGGGGGATACGGAAAGATTGGTCAATCCCCAGGTATTCGGCAGCAAACGGGCATAGCCGGCCCTTTCGGCGTTGCCGAGCTGGTTAAAGGTGGCGGAACGGGCAGGGAAGCTTTCCGGCAGCAGCTGATCTTTCGACCAGAGTCCCAACCAGTTGGCCCCGGGACGGCTGTGGGTCCGGGTGTTTTGAAAAGTGGTATGCGCCCGGTAGCCCAGGGTCGCAGAAGCTTCCGTGAAATTCTGATCGGGCCTGCGCTTGGTATAAATCTTGATGACCCCGCCCGCAAAGTCGCCCGGGGCTTCGGCCGAGCCGGACTTATAGACAATCATCCGGTCTACGATATTACTCGGAACCAGATCGAAGGAAAAGGAGCGGGTGTCGACCTCTGTGGAGGGAGTGATAACGTCATTGATCAGCACGGCGTTGTAGCGGGAACCCAGGCCCCGGATCATCACAAACCGGTTGTCGATCAGGCTGACACCGGGAACCCTGCGGATGGCGGCGGCGGCATCGCGATCCTGGGATTTCTGGATTTGCTGGGAAGAAATCCCTACGGCGATCGGCTTGAGCTGGCGGGTTTCGCTGATAACGGCTATTTCGGTATTGGTTGCCCGGGCGCCGCGGATCACGACTTCCTGGAGAGCGGTCTTCTCATCGTCCAGTTCGGTCTCAATTACCGTCGTATTCCCGGATTCTACCCTGACCTCGGAAATTTCTTTGGTACGGTACGATACCATCGAAATGATGAGCTTGTGGCTGCCTGCAGGAACGTTGTTAAGCTGAAATTGTCCGTCAATGTCCGCCGAAGCCCCTAACTGGGTGCCCTCAATTAAGATGGTGGCCCCGATGAGGGCCTCTTTGGTTGCGGCATCTTTGACGGATCCGCGGATGGTGCCTGGGTTTGCGAGTGTGGTCAGGCTGCCCAGAAGGAAGAGCGTGGTAAATAATTGGGTCATCATGATCTTTTGGTGTCAGAAACGATATTCTTTTCTGACACCAAAAGTAGGGGAGCAATATTACCGCAACGTTACGCGAAGATTATGGTTTCCGGAGGTGCGGTCCGGAGCCTCTCAGGCGGTTATAGTTTCATTTTCAGGAAACTTGCCGTATAGTTATCCTTCCGGGTTACCATGTCTTCAGGAGTGCCTTCAAACGTAATATAGCCGCCGCTATCCCCTCCCTCAGGCCCGAGATCAATGATCCAGTCGGCACATTTAATGACATCCAGGTTGTGTTCAATGATAATTACCGAATCGCCCTGATCTACCAGCGCATTAATAGACTGAAGAAGCTTCCGGATATCGTGGAAATGCAAGCCGGTGGTGGGTTCGTCAAATATAAAAAGGGTTTTTCCCCGGTGGGAATTCCCTTTTCCAAGGAAAGAAGCTAATTTGACACGCTGGGCCTCCCCGCCGGAAAGGGTGTTTGACGATTGCCCGAGACGGATATACCCTAATCCGACATCCTGGAGGGGGGTTAATTTATCCGCGAGTTTTTTGTCGGCAGACCTGAAATAAGCAATGGCATCGTCGACGGTCATGTCCAGGATCTGGGTAATGTCCCGGTCGTGGTATTTTACATCGAGGATTTCCTGTTTAAACCGTTTGCCTCCGCAGCCTTCACAGGTCAGGTAAATATCTGCCATAAACTGCATTTCTATTTTTACCTGTCCTTCTCCCTGGCATACTTCGCACCGGCCGCCTTCGACATTGAACGAGAAATGGCTGGGTTTGTAGCCCCTGGACTTTGAAAGGGCCTGCTCGGACATCACCTGCCGCAGGTAATCGTATGCTTTGATATACGTAACCGGGTTCGACCGGGATGATTTACCGATCGGGTTCTGGTCGACCATTTCAATGGCTTCCACCTGGTTAAGACCTCCCCCTAGTTCCGAAAATTTACCGATATCATCGCTGTATTCTCCTTTCGCCCGCATCAGGGCAGGGTACAATACCTTCCGGATCAGGGTCGATTTTCCCGAACCGCTTACTCCCGTCACGACTGTCAGCACGTTAAGCGGGAAGCGCACATCCACGGCTTTCAGGTTGTTTTCCCGGACCCCCTTCAGTTCGATAAAATGCCGGGGCGCCCGCCGGAATCCGGGTAGTTCAATTTCGTCTTTTCCAAGCAGGTAGTTGAGCGTATGACTCGTAGTCGCTGCGGTCTGAAGCGGAACACTCCCGGAAGCTTCCCACGCTTTGATGGTTTCCCAGTTTCCCTGAAATACGAGATGCCCGCCGGCTGTTCCGGCTTCGGGACCAATATCGATGATCTGATCGGCAGCCCGCATGACTTCTTCCTCATGCTCGACGACGATAACCGTGTTGCCCAGGTCCCGCAGCGATTCCAGCACGCCGATAAGCTGCCGGGTATCCCGCGGATGCAGACCGATACTGGGTTCGTCCAGGATATACATGGAGCCTACCAGTGCACTCCCCAGGGAGGTGGCCAGCTTAATCCGTTGAAATTCCCCTCCTGAGAGGGAATTGGTAAGACGGTTAAGCGTGAGGTATCCCAGGCCTACCTGTTCCATATACTGCAGGCGTTTCTGTATTTCCGTCAGAATCCGTTTGCCTACCTGCAGTTGGTAAGGAGGCAATTCAAGCTCCCGGAAGAAACGGGAGGTTTCGGTGACGGGCATCAATACCAGGTCCGTAATGGAATGCCCGTTTATTTTTACATAGGAAGCATCCTTGCGCAGCCGGGAGCCGCGGCAATCCGGACAGACCGTCCGGCCCCGGTACCGCGAAAGCATTACCCGGTACTGGATTTTGTAGGTTTGCTTCTCCAGGTCGTCGAAAAAGTCATTCAGACCGGAAAAGTACTTGTTGCCCGTCCACAAGATCTCCGTTTCTCTTTCCGAAAGGTCTTTGTACGGACGATGGATAGGGAAGTCAAACCGGATGCCGTTACTTAGCAAAGGCTTGAGCCATTCGTTCATTTTGTCGGTCCGCCATGGTGCAATGGCGCCTTCGAAGACCGACAGGTTTTTGTCGGGAACGACCAGGTCGGGGTCAATCCCCAGCACTTTGCCAAAACCTTCGCAACGCTTGCAGGCGCCGTAGGGATTGTTAAAGCTGAAGAGGTTGACTCCCGGTTCTTCGAACTGGATGCCATCCAGCTCAAACCGGTCGGAAAAAGGGCGGCGTTCTCCTCCGTAAATTTCGACGTAACACAGGCCGTCGCCTTCAAAAAAAGCAGTTTGAACCGAATCCGACAGCCGGTATTGCGTTGCTTCATCGTCGTGCTTCACCACCAGGCGATCGATGACAATACGTGCTTCCGCATCCGGGCGGATTTCTTCTTCCAGGAGTGTTTCTATCTCTTTCAGTTCACCGGAGAGGATCACCCGGTTATACCCTTTGGCAAGCAGGATGCCGAGTTCTTCTTTGATGCTACGCCCTTCGGTTACCAGGAGCGGCGCCAGTAACAGGATACGCGTTCCTTCGGGTTGGGAAAGAACGTAATCCACAACGTCCGTAACCGTATCTTTCCGGACTTCCTGCCCCGAAACCGGAGAATAGGTAATACCGATACGGGAGAACAGGAGCTTGAGGTAATCATAGATCTCAGTGGAGGTGCCCACAGTGGACCGGGGGTTCCGGGTGTTGACCTTCTGTTCGATGGCAATTGCCGGTGAAATACCCCGGATGTATTCCACTTCCGGTTTTTCCATGCGTCCCAGGAACTGTCGTGCATAACTGCTCAGGCTTTCCACATACATGCGCTGCCCTTCCGCAAACAGCGTATCGAAGGCCAGGGAAGATTTTCCTGAACCGGACAGCCCTGTTACGACAATCAGTTTATTCCTGGGAATGGCAACATTGATGTTCTTGAGATTATTGACCCTGGCTCCTTTAATGAGGATGAATTGCTTGGGATCCAGGTCATCAAAGGAAGGTTTCTTTGATTGGAGCTCCGGTTGTGCTATCATGTAATGGTATCGGTTGTAAACGGGTTCAGTACCCTATCTTAAGGTAAACCCAAAATCGGTCGTTTTAGTTTACGATCCCCGGGACGAATTTAAGTGACGGCGGCGCCCGACGGGTGCGATGCTCACTGACGGGACGGTTTTTACGAATTCTTCTTAAAAAATCAAACCCTTCTTGGGTTTATTAAAAGCATTTTATACCTTTGCAAGCCCAAATTGAAAATGCATTAAGGCTTTTAAGGATATAATTTTGATAATGAGATGAAACGTACGTATCAACCTTCGAACCGCAAAAGAAGAAACAAGCATGGCTTTCGTGAGCGGATGGAAACTGCAAATGGCCGCAGAGTATTGGCCTCACGTCGCAAGAAAGGGCGGTGGAAGTTGACTGTATCCGACGAAAAGCGTCATAAGCAGTAAGATTGAAGCAAACTTTCGACAAATCCGAACGGCTTTGCAGCCGCCGGGTGATGGACAAACTTTTTACGAGAGGTAGTACGGAGGCCAAAACGTTCTACCTCTTTCCATTTCGTGTGCTTTATCTGACCGATGAAGCCTTTACTTCCCCCCTTCCGCAGGTACTTTTCTCGGTTTCCAAGCGAAATTTCAAACATGCAGCCGGCCGGAACCTGATCCGTCGTCGCTGCAAGGAAGCGTACCGTCGGAATAAGCCTGATTTTACGCACTTATCACCTCAGAAACGTCCTGCATACCTCGCTTTTTTATATCTTGCAAAAGAAAAGTTGGAATATCACGTTATTGAAGCAGCACTTCAGCAACTCTTCCGGCGTTTGGAGAATCGGAAATCCTGAGGGGGTGGTAAATGTGGTCTGTGAAGACACAGACCACGGTGATGTGAAGACACAGACCACGGTGATGTGAAGACACAGACCACGGTGATGTGAAGAC